>DASTLY010000160.1:0-18740 GCA_035714445.1 Mycobacteriales bacterium | reverse complement strand
CCAGTCGAGCACCCACCACTCGAAGCGCGCCCAGCCACGGTCGACGCAGACCGCGGCCAGCGTCTGGAGCAGCTCGCGGCCGAGCCCCGAGCCGCGGGCCTGCGGCCGGACGAACAGGTCCTCGAGCCACAGGCCGGGCCGGCCCGTCCACGTCGAGTACGTGGGGTACCAGAGGGCGAAGCCGACGACCTCGCCCTGCTCCAGTGCCACGTGGGCCGAGCAGGTGCCCTCGTCGAACAGCGCCCGGTGCAGGTCGTCCGTACCGGCGCGTACGGCGTCGCCCTCCCGCTCGTAGTCCGCGAGCTCCTGCACCAGCTGCAGCAGGACCGGGACGTCGCCGGGCTCTGCGGGGCGGACGCGGGTCATCCGTGCTCGGGCGGGTGCACGGTCACGTCGTTCCAGCCCTTGACGACCCGGTGCCCCCGGTAGTGGCCGAGCACCGACAGGGACGCCTCGTCCAGGGTGAACAGCCCGCCCGCGTGGGCCTCGAGCCCGACCCAGACCGCCGCCAGCGCGCGGAGCGAGTGCCCGTGGCCGAACAACGCGACGTCGCCCCGCTCGAGGTCGGGCGCGACCCGCTCGAGGGTGCGCGCGCAGCGCGCGCCGACCTGCTGCCAGTCCTCGCCGCCCGGCGCGCCGTCCGTCCACAGCCACCACCCGGCGCGGTCCTCGCGGATCTGCGCGGTGCTGCGGCCTTCGTACTCGCCGTTGTCCCACTCGATCAGGTCCTCGTCGACGCGCGGGGTCGCCCCGGCCAGCTCCGCCGTACGACGGGCGCGCTGCAGCGGCGAGGTCCAGACCGCGGCGAGGTCGCGGGCCTGAAGCAGCGGGGCCAGCGAGGCCGCCTGCCGCTCCCCGTACGCGGTCAGCGGGACGTCGGTGCGCCCGGTGTGCATGTGCGTGCGCGACCACTCGGTCTGGCCGTGCCGGACGAGCAGGAGATCTCCCATGCCGTCAGGCTGCCAGAGGCCCGGCTCCGTGCGGAGCCGGGCCCCGACGGGCAGCCGGTCGGGTCAGGCCGACAGCGGCTTGACGTAGTCCTTGCCCTTGGTCTCCCAGAAGATCGCGGCGATCTCGTCGATGCCGTCGAGCAGGGCCTGGCCGCTCGCCGGGTCGACGTTCTGCTTCGCGCCGGTCCCGCTGGCCTTCTTGATGGTGTCGTTGATGAGCATGTGGAGCTGGGGGTACTTCTCGAAGTGCTCGGCCTTGAAGTAGTCGTGCCAGAGCACGGCGAGGTGGCGCTTCGCGATCTCCGCCCGCTCACCGATGATGATGATGGCGCGGGTGCGGAAGACCGGGTCCTCGTTGGCCTGGTACTTCTCCTGCATGGCCTTGACGGACTGGGCCTCGATGCGGGCCTGCGCGGGGTCGTAGACGCCGCACGGGAGGTCGCAGTGGGCCGAGACGACGGTCGAGGGGGTCAGGAAGCGGGGGAGCCGCACGGGGGAGTCCCTTCGTCAGGTGGATGCTGTTGCCTCAACCTAGTCCTGCCGGGCGGTCCCGCCAGCCGCGGCGCCGGGCGTCGTCTGGAGGCCCCGTGACGCTCAGGGCGGCGCCGCTCGGCACCGTGCTGGTCCGCGGGCCGTCGATGCTGCCTGCCCTGCGCGGCGGGGACTGCCTGCTGGTGCGGCGCGGGGCACCGGTCCGGCCGGGGGACGTCGTGGTGGGCCGCTTCCACCACCGGCCCGGCCTGCTCGTGGTCAAGCGTGCCGTCCGCCCGGTGCCCGGAGGGTGGCTGCTCGCGTCGGACAACGACACCGCTCCCGGCGCGGTGTCCGGCCCCGGGACGGTCGAGGCCGTCGTGCTCGCCCGCTACTGGCCGCTGCCGCCCCGCCGCCTGCGGACCGGACGCGGCTGACGCACGCCGCCGCCGGTCTGCCCGGGAGGCCCGGGAACGTGGCAGGCTGCATGCCCCGGGTCACCCCCGGCGCCGCCGCAGCCGCCCCCGTCGGGGGGTGTCCAGCACCCGATCGCCCACATGCAGGATCGCCAGCAAGCAGGAGACGTCGTGAGCACAGGAGCAGCCGTCGGGACGGGCCCGGCCGCGGGACTCGACGCGGACCCGGTCTTCGCCCTGCACCGGGGCGGCAAGGTCGAAATCGTGTCGAGCGTGCCGCTGCGCAGCCGTGAGGACCTGTCCCTGGCGTACACGCCGGGCGTGGCCCGGGTCTGCACGGCGATCGCGGCCGACCCGGCCCTGGCCTACGACTACACCTGGAAGGCGCACACGGTCGCGGTGGTCACCGACGGCACGGCGGTGCTGGGCCTCGGCGACATCGGCCCCGTGGCGGCGCTGCCCGTCATGGAGGGGAAGGCCCTGCTGTTCAAGCACTTCGGGGACATCGACGCCGTCCCGATCTGCCTGGACTGCACCGACGTCGACGACCTCGTCGAGACCGTCGTACGGCTGGCGCCCGCCTTCGGGGGGATCAACCTCGAGGACATCAGCGCACCCCGGTGCTTCGAGATCGAGCGCCGGCTGCAGGAGCGGCTGGACATCCCGGTGTTCCACGACGACCAGCACGGCACCGCGATCGTGGTGCTGGCGGCTCTGCGCAACGCCGCGCGGCTGACCGGGCGCACGCTCGCGGACCTGCGGGTGGTCTGCAGCGGCGCCGGGGCGGCCGGGATCGCGGTCTGCCGGATGCTGCTGGATGCCGGGGTCGGCGACCTGGCCGTCGCCGACCGGCAGGGCCTGCTGCACCCCGGCCGCACCGACCTCAACGACTCCAAGCGGGCCTTCGCGCTGGAGAGCAACCGGGCGGGGCGCACCGGGTCCTTCCTCGAGGCGCTGGCCGGTGCGGACGTGCTGCTGGGCCTGTCCGGCGGCACGGTGCCCGCCGAGGCGGTGGCGACGATGGCCCGGGACTCGATCGTCTTCGCCATGGCCAACCCGCTTCCCGAGGTGCTCCCCGCGGTCGCGCACGCGGCCGGCGCCCGGGTGGTGGCCACCGGCCGCAGCGACTTCCCCAACCAGATCAACAACGTGCTGGCCTTCCCGGGCGTCTTCAAGGGGGCGATGCAGGTGCGGGCCACGTGCATCACCGAGGCGATGAAGGTGGCCGCCGCCGACGCCCTCGCCGACGTCGTCGGCGACGACCTGTCGGAGGAGCTGGTGATCCCCTCCGTCTTCGACCCGCGGGTCGCCCCCGCCGTGGCGGAGGCGGTCGCGGCCGCCGCGCGCGAGGGGGGCGTCGCCCGGCTCTGACGGCGATGTGCCAGGGTGCCGGCATGCTCGCTGTCACCTGTGTGTCCCAGTCCGCCGACGACCCGCTGAGCGGCCTCGAGGTCGGCGAGCGCCCCGACCCGGACGTCCCGGACGGCTGGGTCCGGGTGCACGTGCGGGCCGCCTCGCTCAACCACCACGACCTCTGGTCGCTCAAGGGCGTCGGCCTGCCGGCGGACCGGCTCCCGATGGTGCTCGGCTGCGACGCCGCCGGGGTCACCGACGACGGCGCCGAGGTGGTCGTGCACGCACTCGTCGGCGACCCGGACTGGATCGGCGACGAGACGCTGGACCCCCGGCGCAGTATCCTGTCCGAGGTCTACCAGGGCGCCCTCGCCGAGCAGGTCGTCGTGCCGCGCCGCAACCTGGTGCCCAAGCCTGCCGGGCTGTCCTTCGAGCAGGCCGCGTGCCTGCCGACCGCGTGGCTGACCGCGTACCGGATGCTGTTCACCCAGGCCGGGCTGCAGCCGGGCGACCGGGTGCTCGTGCAGGGCGCCGGCGGCGGGGTGGCCACCGCCGCGATCACGCTCGCCCGGGCCGCCGGCCTGCGGGTGTGGGCCACCAGCCGCGACGAGACCAAGCGGATCCGGGCTGTCGAGATCGGCGCGCACGAGGCCTTCGAGACCGGCGCTCGGCTGCCCGGCAAGGTCGACGCGGTGATCGAGACGGTCGGCAAGGCGACCTGGTCGCACTCCATGCGGGCGCTGCGTCCCGGCGGCACGCTCGTCGTGTCCGGCGCCACCTCCGGCGCCGACCCCGGCGCCGACCTCAACCGGCTGTTCTTCCTCCAGCTGCGGGTGGTCGGCTCGACCATGGGCACGCGCCCGGAGCTGGAGAAGCTGCTGGCGTTCTGCGAGACCACCGGCGTGCGCCCGCTGGTCGACCGGGTCCTGCCGATGGCGCAGGCCCGCGCGGGCTTCGAACGCCTCGATGCGGGGGACCTGTTCGGCAAGCTCGTCCTCACGACCTAGGTCGACCCCTACCGCAGGAGCCCCTCCCCGTGGTGCTGCCGATCCACGACGTCAACCCGCACCGGCGCACCCCGTACGTCACGTACGCGCTCATCGCTGTCAACGTCGTCGTCTTCCTGCTCAGCCCGCTCGCGGCGACCCTGACCGGCAGCGGCAGCGCCGCGGCGCAGTGCCGGCAGCTGGCCTACCTGGATCACCACGCGGCCAAGCCCGACGAGGTCATCGGCAACGACCAGCCGACCGCCGTCGCCACCGGCCAGGTCGGCGTCGACCCGGCCGGGCGGGTGGGCTGCGTCGAGCAGTCGCCGCCGCCGTACGAGAAGAACGCCGCGCTGTCGGTGCTCACGGCGATGTTCATGCACGGCGGCTGGCTGCACCTGCTCGGCAACCTGCTGTTCCTGTACGTGTTCGGCGACAACGTCGAGGACCGGCTCGGCAGGCTGCGCTATCTCGGCTTCTACCTGCTCTGCGGCTTCGCGGCGACGTACGGCTTCTCGGCGCTCGACCCATCCTCGACCGCGCCCCTGGTGGGTGCGTCCGGGGCCATCGCCGGCGTGCTCGGCGGCTATCTCGTGCTGTTCCCGAAAGCCCGGGTCTGGTCGCTGCTGACGTTCTTCTTCTTCCTGCCGGTACGCCTGCCCGCGTGGCTGGTGCTGGGCAGCTGGTTCCTGCTGCAGGCCCTCTACTCCGCCGGCGCGGGCATCACCGACGCGACCGGCGGCGGGGTGGCCTACGTCGCGCACGCGGTGGGGTTCGTCGTCGGTGCGCTGCTGGTGCTGCCCCTGCGCGGCTCGGGCCGCGACCGGCGGATCGCCGACCCCCGCTTCGGCCCGTACGCCCGCCGCCCGCTCTGACGCCCCCTACCCCGCCCCGCCCCGCTCTGACGCCCCCCTCGCTGATCATGGAGTTGGTGCAGCTCGCCGAGCGCGCCGAACCGCAGCAACTCCATGATCGGCGGTACGTGGGGGGCCCTGGAGCCGGCGGTCAGTCCTCGTCGTCGAGCCGGGCCAGCCAGGTGGCCAGCCGGTCGACGGCGACCTCGAACTCCGGGTGAAGGTCGACGAACTCGACCATGCGGCCGGCCAGCCACTCCAGGGCGACGGTCTCCTCGCCCCGCCGCCCGGCCAGCTCCTCGATCCCGCGGTCGGTGCTGTACACCCCGGCTCAGTCCGAGACGGCGGCCCGCACCAGCGCCGCCTGCTCCGCCTCGTGGACCTTGTGCGAGCCGGCGGCCGGGGAGGCGGCCGGCCTGCGGGACACCCGCCGCAGGCGCAGGTGCTCCGGCAGGTGGTCGGGCAGCGTCAGCGCGATGTGCGACCACGCGCCCTGGTTGCCCGGCTCCTCCTGGGCCCAGACCAGGTCGGTGGCGGCGCTGTAGCGCGCGAGGGTGTCCTCGAGCTCCTCGGCCGGCAGCGGGTAGAGCTGCTCCACCCGGACCAGGGCCACGTCGGTGGCCTCGGCCTTGCGGCGAGCGGCCAGCAGGTCGTAGAAGACCTTCCCGGCGCAGAGCACCACCCGCCGCACGCCGGCGGGGTCGAGCCCGTCGGGGTCGTCGAGCACCGGCTGCCAGCGGCCGGAGGTGAAGTCGGCCGGCGCGCTGACTGCGGCCTTGAGGCGCAGCATGGACTTGGGCGTCACGACCACCAGGGGTCGGTGGACCTCGGCCAGCGACTGAGCGCGCAGCAGGTGGAAGTGCTGCGCGGGCGTCGAGGGGTAGGCGACCGTCATGTTGTCCTCGGCGCACAGCTGCAGGAAGCGCTCGATCCGCATGGAGCTGTGGTCGGGGCCCTGGCCCTCGTAGCCGTGCGGGAGCAGCAGCGTGACGCCGCTGCGCTGGCCCCACTTGGCCTCGCCGGAGGCGATGAACTCGTCGACGATGGTCATGGCGCCGTTGACGAAGTCCCCGAACTGCGCCTCCCACATGACGAGGGCATCCGGCCGGGCGACCGAGTAGCCGTACTCGAAGCCGAGGGCGGCGTACTCGCTCAGCAGTGAGTCGTAGATGTTGAACGGCCCGGCGCCGTCCCCGAGGTGGCGCAGCGGGGTGTGCTCCGCGCCGGTCTTGCGGTCGATGAGCACGCTGTGCCGCTGCACAAAGGTGCCGCGGCGGGTGTCCTGGCCGGCCATCCGGATGGCCCGGCCCTCGAGGAGCACCGAGCCGAGCGCGAGCAGCTCGCCCATCGCCCAGTCGATGCCGCCCTCGGTGACCATCGCGGCGCGGCGCTGCATGAGCGGCGCGAGCTTGGGGTGCGGCGTGAAGTCCTCCGGCAGCTGGACGTGCGCCTTCCCGACCCTGTCGAGCACGTCCTGGGACACCGCGGTGTCGATGGCGGAGAGGTCGTGGGTGTCGTCCATCGACGGCTCGCCCGCCCCCGCTTGCGAGGTGACCTCGCGGGTCTCCGCGAACACCCGCTCGAGCTGGCTCTGGTAGTTCTTGAGCGCCTCCTCGGCCTCCTGCAGCGTGATGTCGCCGCGGCCGACCAGCTGCTCGGTGTAGACCTTGCGCACCGAGCGCTTGCCGTCGATCACGTCGTACATCAGCGGCTGGGTCATCGAGGGGTCGTCGCCCTCGTTGTGACCGCGCCGGCGGTAGCAGACCAGGTCGATGACGACGTCCTTCTTGAACGTCTGCAGGAAGTCCAGGGCCAGCTGCGCCACCCGTACGCAGGCCTCGGGGTCGTCGCCGTTGACGTGGAAGATCGGCGCCTGGACCGTGCGCGCCACGTCGGTCGAGTAGGTGCTGGAGCGCGACTGCTCGGGCGCCGTGGTGAAGCCGACCTGGTTGTTGATGACGACGTGGAACGTGCCGCCGGTCCGGTAGCCGCGCAGCTGGCCCATCTGCAGCGTCTCGGCGACGACGCCCTGGCCGGCGAACGCCGCGTCGCCGTGCAGCATCACCGGCATGACGGTGAACCCCGTCGCGCCCTTGTCGATGATGTCCTGCTTGGCCCGCACGATGCCCTCGAGCACCGGGTCGACGGCCTCCAGGTGCGAGGGGTTGCTGGTGAGCGACACCCGGGTGGTCGAGCCGTCGGCCGCGGTGAACGTGCCTTCCGCGCCGAGGTGGTACTTCACGTCGCCCGAGCCGTGCACCGTACGCGGGTCGATGTTGCCCTCGAACTCACGGAAGATCTGGGCGTAGCTCTTGCCCACGATGTTGGCCAGGACGTTGAGCCGCCCGCGGTGCGGCATGCCGATGACGACCTCGTCGAGCCCGCGCTCGGCGGCGCCGGTCAGCGCGGCGTCGAGGACCGGGATCAGCGACTCGCCGCCCTCGAGCGAGAAGCGCTTCTGCCCGACGAACTTGGTCTGCAGGAAGTTCTCGAACGCCTCCGCGGCGTTGAGCCGCTCCAGCACGTGCAGCTGCAGGGCCCGGTCGGGCTGCTCGGCCTTCTTCTCGACGTGCTCCTGGATCCAGCGGCGCTGGTCCGGGTCCTGAATGTGCATGTACTCGATGCCGACGTTGCGGCAGTACGCGTCGCGCAGCACGCCGAGCACGTCGCGCAGCTTCATCACCCGCTGGCCGGCGAAGCCGCCGACCGGGAACTCGCGGTCGAGGTCCCACAGCGTCAGCCCGTGGTTGACCACGTCGAGGTCGGGGTGCGTGCGCACCTTGAACTCGAGCGGGTCGGTGTCGGCCATCAGGTGCCCGCGCACCCGGTAGGCGTGGATCAGCTCCATGACCCGGGTGGCCTTGTCGAGGTCCCCCTCGTGGCTGGTCTGCACGTCCGGCACCCAGCGCACCGGCTCGTACGGGATGTGGAGCGCGGCGAAGATGTCGTCGTAGAACCCGTCCTCGCCCAGCAGCAGCTGGTGCATCCGGCGCAGGAACTCACCGGACTGTGCGCCCTGGATGACCCGGTGGTCGTACGTGCTGGTCAGCGTGATCGTCTTGCTGATGCCCAGGTGGGACAGCGTCTCCTCCGAGGCGCCGGAGAACTCCGCGGGGTACTCCATCGCGCCCACGCCAATGATGGCGCCCGCGCCCTGCATGAGCCGCGGCACCGAGTGCACGGTGCCGATGCCGCCGGGGTTGGTCAGGCTGATCGTGGTGCCCTGGAAGTCCTCGGTGCCGAGCTTGCCCTGCCGGGCCCGTCGCACGATGTCCTCGTAGGCGGCCAGGAACTGCGAGAAGTCCATCCGGTCGGCGCCGCGGATCGCCGCGACGACCAGCGACCGGCTGCCGTTGGCGTTCTGCAGGTCGATCGCCAGGCCGAGGCCCACGTGCTCGGGGGTGATGAGGACGGGCTTGCCGTCCACCTCGCCGAAGGCGTTGTTCATCACCGGGACGTCGGCGACGGCGCGCACGAGCGCGTAGCCGATGAGGTGGGTGAACGACACCTTGCCGCCGCGGGCGCGGCGCAGGTGGTTGTTGATGACGGTGCGGTTGTCGGCGAGCAGCTTCGCCGGGACGGCGCGCACGGACGTGGCGGTCGGGACGGTCAGCGAGGCGTTCATGTTGGCGACCACGCGCGAGGCGGCGCCCTTGAGCGGGGTGGTCGCCGGGCCGTCCGGAGCGGGGGCCGGCTCGGGTGCAGCGGCTGCGGGGCGCTTGGCGCCGGCCGCCGGCTCGATCACCGCGGCGGGGGAGGGCGACGGCGCCGGGGTCGCGGCGGGCGGCAGCGGCGTGGCCGGCCTGTCGTCCGCGGGCGGCGAAGGCTTCGTTGCGGCAGGCGCGGGGGTCGGGGGCGCAGGGGCCGCGGTCGGCGGTGTCGCGGTCGGCGGCGTCGCAGCCGCCGGCGAGTGGCCGTTGGCGTCGCTCGCGTCGGGGGCCGCGCCGCTGGAGCCGGCCTTCGGGGTGCTGCCCTTGGAGCTGCCGTTGTTGTCCGGCTGGTAGTCCGACAGGAACTCCCGCCACTGCGGGGCCACGCTGTCGGGGTCCTTGAGGTACTGCTGGTAGATCTCGTACACCAACCACTCGTTGGCGCCGAAGTCCGTCTGCTGTCCCGGCGTCGACACGCGACCCGCCTCTTCCCGTCGTGGGGCTGCTCGCCCGGTCCCGGAGGATACTCCGCAGCCGAGCGTCTCCGGCGTTGCAGCCGGCTCTCGCAGACGTGTCAGCCGGCGGGGCCCGGGTCGGGCCGGGCCCGCTCGGGAGCAGGCGGGTCCACCTCGTACGCGGCCACCGACTCCACCAGCCGGCGCTGGAGCGAGTCCACCGGCTCGGTGTGGTCGCTGGGCTCGGTGTGGTCGCTGGGCTCGGTGTGGTCTCTGGGCTCGGTGTGGTCTCTGGGGTCGGGCCCGTCGCCGGTCGGCTGCTCGCTCATGCCGGCGGCCTACCCTGGCCCCGCTCCGGCACCCGCCGGCTCCGGACCGGTTGCCCGCGGCGTCCACGCCGCGTCGCCGGTGGCCAGGTCCACGGTGAGCATGCCGCCCGCCGGCACTGGGCCGTACGGGTGATCCTTGCCGGGCAGGCGTCGCCGGGGTCGCGCTGCGGCTGCTGACGGGCAGTATGTCCGCATGAGCCCGGTGCCGATCGTCGTCGACACCGCGGGCCTGATCGTCCTGGCGGGCCAGCTGTCGAGCGCGGGTGAGAGGGTCGGCGCCCTGCCCGAACCGCTACGGGCGCGCAGCGACGCGGCGGTCGAGGGCGCGGGCGAGTTCGCGGGTGACCTCCAGCACGGCGCGGCGGTCTTCGCGCTGTCCTGGATGGCGGCCCTCCACTCGTACGCCGAGTGCTGCTCCCTGCTCGCCGGCAACGTCGGTGCCTCCGCCCTGCAGCTGGACACGCTCGACGCCGACGCGGCCAGCAGCCTCGACGCGCCCCGGTGACCCGCTTCGCCCTGGACGTCGACCCGACGGGGGTGCGCACGGCTGTCTCGGCGCTGCGCGCCCTCCAGACGGACGTGCAGCGCGCTGACGACCTGCTGGGGGCCACGCAGCCGCAGCTGACGGCCAGCTGGCAGGGCGCGGCGGCATCGGCGCTGACCGCCGAGACCGCCTCGCTGCGCTCGCTGCTGCAGGCCGTGCCCGGGCACGTCGACAACGCGACCGCGGCGCTGCGCGACCTCGCCGACGCGTACGAGGGGGCTGTCGAGGACGACCTGCGCCGGCTCAACGCGGCGTGGGACCTGGCGCACAGCTCGCACCGGCGCGACGTCGAGGACCGGCAGGCCCAGGAGGGGCAGCGACGGCGCGAGGAGGCGACGGCGGACCCGCTCGCGCCTGCGCTGCCGCCGCTGACCGGCCGCACCGTGGGCGACTGCGACGCCGACCTGGCCGCGGCCGTGCGGCGGCTGGAGGAGGAGTTCGCCGACCTGCACCGCGAGCTGCGCGAGCGCACCCGCCGAGCTGCCGCCGGGCTCGCTGAGGCCACCGCCGTACCGGTGCCGTCCGCGCTCGCCGCGTTCTACGGGGCCGCCGGCTGGTCGCACGGCATCGTGGACTGGTTGTCGCTGACCGGGGCGCCGGTGGCCCTGCCGCTGACGGCGCTGGAGGCCGCGCTCAACGGGCCCCTGCCTGACGACAGCGCGAGCCTCGGGCGGCTGCTCGACACGGCCCGCGCGGCTGGGCTTCCGCCGACGCGCTTCGCCAAGGTCCTGGAGGCCTTCTGGCAGGCCCGCGGCCTGGAGGCCGCGGGCATCGACCTCACCACGTGGCGGCCCGAGCTGGGCACCGACGCCAACCGGGACACCGTGCTCGCGGTCTACCGCTACTACGGCGAGCTGTTCCGCGCGCACCCGGAGCTGGAGTGGGCCGGGATGGCCAACCTCGTCGGGCCCGGCTTCGCGGCCGCCTTCTTCGACCTGGCGCAGATGCGCGACGCCGCCCGGGCGGTCGAGGACCTGCCGCCTGGTGCCGCCCCCGTCGAGTCCATGCGCGCGCTCGCGCGGCTGACCGACGCCGAGCTCGCGTGGTACGAGGAGCGGTTCCTCACCATGCAGCAGGAGATCTTCCTCGACATGTCCGCGTCTCACGAGGCCTACCTGGCCGGCGGGCTGCCGGCGATCAGGGAGCTGCGCGCGGCCGGACTGCTGACCGATGAGGACGTCCGGGCCTGGCAGCAGATCGACCTGGGCCACCGCTCCGGAGACCGGCACCTGCTCGACCAGGGTGCCACCGGCCTCGCCCGCCGCGAGCAGTTCACGATCATCGGTGACGACTGGGACCAGATGCGCAACCACGACCCGGCCGGGCTGGCCATCACGTACCTCATGACGATGGTCGGCACGCCCTCGATCCCGGGCGCCCGCCCGCCGGGCGACGTCTTCCCGCTCGTCGTGCCGGTGAGCCCCGACGAGATCCTGCTGCCACCGGACCTGCCGGGCGTGCCGGGCCTGCCGTTCGTCGACGTTCCGGAGCGGATCGACGTGCCTCAGGTGGCCGTGCAGACGACGCTGCCCGACTTCAACGTTTCCTACGACGACGCGCGTTGGCGCTACTTCATGGCGGACACGCTGCCCGCCTACCTCCGCCTGCTCGACGAGCAGGGGCAGGTGGAGGAGCTCACGGCGGACGACCTGGAGGCGAGCCTCGCCGAACAGCGGATCCTGCAGCGTCTCGACGACATCCTGCGACAGCTGGATCCTGCCCGCTGGCGTCCGGTGGTGCGGTGATGCGCACGCGGCCCCCCGCCCTCGTCCTGGCCGTCGCCACCACCCTTCTCACCGGAGCGTGCACCGTGTCCAGCCCCTCGGCTCCGACCAGCGCGTCGGAGCAACAGACCCTGCAGCGCTTCCGCAAGGACCTGGCCGTCCGCTACGACCTCACCGTGCCGCGGACCGCTCAGGAGCTCGGCGTGGCAGCGGGCTACACCAGCGCCCTGTTCGACCGGGACGGCTCGGAGTACTGGACGGTGACCCTCGTGCTGCCCGGGGGACGGGAGTTCGTCACGTCCAGGGCGTCCAGGGTTGGCGTCTTCATCCCCGACGAGCCCGGCGGCCTGCTGAACTCGGTGACGGTCAACGCACGGGTCGTCGATCTCGACGCGTTGCTGGTCGAGCTGAACGCCGCCGTCGACCAGCTCGGCCTGGACCGGGCCGAGGTCGCCCGCTTCGTCGCCGAGCAACGCCGCAACCCCGTCAGCGTCAGCAACCCGGTGAACCACCAGGTCCTCTCGGGGACACCGCTCGGGCACCTGACGACCAACGTCGAACCACGGGTGACCCGCAACGACGACGGCGTCGCCGTCAACTACACCTTCACCTGGGAGCCCAGGGCGGCGTCGGCGGTGGCCGGTACGGCGGCCGGCGCGTCGCAGCGGTGAGCTCGCCACCGTGCCGAGGCGATCGCGGACCGGCGCGGCGGCGCTCGTTCTCGCGCTCGCACTGACGTCGGGCTGCACCGGTCAGCAGGCGGGCGGGCCGACCCCGGCCGCCTCCGCTCCCGCCAGCTCCACCCCGGCCGGCTCGCTCCCCACTCCGGCGCCCGCCGCCCTGTCGTGGTCGCCCTGCGAGCGCGGCTTCGAGTGCGCCACGCTGAGGGTCCCGCAGGCCGACCCGGGTCTGGCGGTCACCCGCCGGCGGGCGACCGGCGCCCGGATCGGGTCGCTGGTGGTCAATCCCGGCGGTCCGGGGGTGAGCGCGGTCGACAGCCTCCAGGCGTCGGCGGGCTCGCTGCCGCCGCTGCTGCGCGACCGCTTCGACCTGGTCGCCGTCGACCCACGCGGCGTCGGGCGCAGCGGCGCCGTCCGGTGCGCGACGACGGCCGACCTCGACCGCTACCTGGCGCTCGACCCGTCGCCGGACACGCCGGCAGAGCTGACGGCCCTGGAGCAGGGCAGCCGCGCCCTGGCGCAGGGCTGCGCCGAGCGTTCCGGGCCCCTGCTGTCGCAGGTCTCGACCCGTCGGGCCGCGGAGGACCTCGACGTGCTGAGGGCCGCCCTTGGCGACGAGCAGCTCACCTACCTCGGCTACTCGTACGGCACCGCGATCGGCGCGGCCTATCTCGCCGCGTACCCCACCCGCGTCCGCGCGATGGTGCTCGACGGGGCGCTCGACCCGACGCTGACGTGGGACGCCCTGCTCGGCGACCAGGGCCGCGGCTTCGACCGCGCCCTGGAGGCGCTGCTCGCAGATTGCGAACGCACCCGCTGCGCCTTCCGGGGGGTCGTGTCCGGGGACCTCGCAGCCGCCTACGACGCGCTGGCGGCGCGGGTGGAGCAGACCCCGCTGCCGGGCAGCGCCGGCCGGCTGCTGGGCCCAGGCGAGCTCAGCCTGGGCGTCGGGCAGGGCCTCTACAGCCGGACGTACGGCTGGCCGGCCGTCGCCGAAGCGCTGGCCGCGGCACAGGGCGGGGACGGCGGGCCGCTGCTGGCCCTGTCCGACGCCTACCTCGACCGCACGCCCGCGGGCTACGCCCCGGTCACCGAGTCCAACCTCGCGGTCACCTGCGTCGACCGGCCCTGGCCGCGGGAGACGCAGGCCTACCTCGACCTGGCGGCGGTGCTCGCCCGCGACGCACCCCGCTTCGGGCCCGCGATCGCGCTGTCCGGGCTGCCCTGCGCGAGCTGGCCGACGCCGCCGGTGTCGGTGCCGGCCCTCGTGCCCGGGGCCGGCGGGCCACCGGTGGTCGTCATCGGCACCACGAACGACCCGGCCACGCCGTACGCCTGGTCGGTCGCCCTCGCCGGTCAGCTCGACCGCGGCGTGCTGCTCACCCACGTCGGTGACGGCCACACCGTCTACCGGGTCGGCGCGCCCGCGTGCATCACCGAGCCGGTGGGTGACTACCTCGTGACCGGCCGGGCGCCCGCTCCCGCCCGGTGCTGAGCGCGTCGTCCTGGCCGGACGAGTGTTGGGGTGCCCCCGGCAGGATTCGAACCTGCGCTTCTACCTCCGGAGGGTAGCGCTCTATCCCCTGAGCTACGGGGGCTCGGGGCGAGCGCAGACGCTACCAGCCGGGGGTGGGCGCGCACGCTGCTACGCGAACTCGGGGGAGCACGGCTACCGTGCCGCTGTGACGAGCCTCGGTCGGGTCCTGGTGGTGGACGACGACGACGTCATCCGGCAGCTCATCAGCGTGAACCTCGAGCTCGAGGGCTTCGAGGTGACGACCGCGGTGGACGGGCAGGACTGCCTCGACAAGGTCAAGTCGGTCGACCCGCTGGTCGTGACCCTCGATGTGATGATGCCCAGGCTCGACGGCTGGGAGGCTGCCAGCCGGCTGCGCGACGACCCCGAGACCGCCGGCGTGAAGGTCGTCCTGCTCTCGGCCCGGGCCCAGGAGGCCGACCTGCGCCGCGGCGACCGCATCGGCGTCGACGCGTACCTCACCAAGCCCTTCGACCCCGACGAGCTCATCGCGACCGTCCGCCGGCTCGCCGGGCTGCCCGAGCAGGCCTGACACGAGGCAGGTCTGAGCGAGCCGGCCCGAGCACGTCGGCCCGCGTCGTCAGGGCGAGGCCGAGGGCGCGGGCGCGCCGGGGGCGGCGCTGCCGGGGGCACCGCTCGGCACCGCACCCTCGCCGGGGACCTCCTGCGTGGCGTCGCCGGGCACGAGCGTGCCGTCCGGGCCCTGCACGAACGGGGTCGTGCCGGGCTGGTCGACGCCTCCGGAGCAGGAGGCGCCCGGCTCGCGGGTCTGCGGTCCCTCGGTGTAGCCGTCGGCGAAGCGGGCGACCCGGGGGTCGGTGGCCGACGACACGTCCAGGCGCCGTCCCCAGGCCTGGAGGGCGACCGGCGAGGTCTGCCCTTCGTAGGGGCTCAGCATCCGGTAGCCGGGGCTCGCCTCGACCAGCTGCGTCAGCACCGCGATCTGGTCCGCGGGCAGGTCCGGGCGGTAGGTGATCCAGACCGCGCCGTGCTCCAGGCTGTGCACCGCGTGCTCGTTGACGATCGGCGCGGTGTAGATGGCGCAGTTCTGCCAGATCCCGTTGTGGTTGCCGCCGTCGGGGGCCTCGGTCGCCACGTTCGGGTAGTCCACCCGCGTCGCGACGTGGTTCGAGGACGGGTTCTCCGTGACCTGCAGGCCGGAGAAGGTCTTGTCCAGCCTGTCGGCGGCCGTCTGGAACCCGGAGCCACGATTGAAGATCGCGTAGCCGAGGATCCCTCCCAGGACGAGCACCAGCACCGTGGCGCCAGCGACGAAGCCCCAGGGGAAGGACTTCTTGATCTGCACCTTGGTCGAGGCCCGACGCGCCTGCCCGACGGCGGCCTTGCCGACGTCTGCCCGCCCACCCTGACCGCGACCGCCGGGTCGCTTCGCCGGACCGCCGGAGGTGCCTGGGGTGCGCTGGGCCATGCGGGGTCCGTCCTGGAGGGTGCGGGTGGTGGCGTAGAGCGTGGTGGCGTAGAGAAAGGACGAGCGGGGCGGAAGCGGCGTTCCGGGGGCGGGCACGACCGCGGGCGCGCCGGCCCGACCGGGCCCGGCCCGGTGCGGGCTGTCTGCGGAAAGTGTAGGTCGGTCCAGGCGATAGCCTCGACAGGTGACTCCCTCCCAGCTCGGCGCCGCCGTGCGGGCTGCCGTCGCCGCCGCCGTCGAGGCCGGCGAGCTCGATGTGCCCGTGCCGGCGGAGGTCGTCGTCGAGCGGCCCCGACAGAAGGCGCACGGGGACTACGCCACGAGCGTCGCGCTGCAGCTGGCCAAGCCGGCCGGCCGACCGCCGCGGGCCGTCGCCGAGCTGCTGGCCGTGCGGCTGCGGGCGACCGACGGGATCGCCGGCGTAGAGATCGCCGGGCCCGGCTTCCTCAACCTCACCCTCGCCGAGGCGGCGCTCGGGCGGGTCGCCGTCGAGGTGGTGCGGTTCGGCCCGGCGTACGGCCGGGGCGACGCTGCCGCGGGGGAGGTCGTCAACCTCGAGTTCGTCAGCGCCAACCCGACCGGGCCCGTCCACATCGGCGGGGTCCGCTGGGCAGCGGTCGGCGACGCCCTGGCCCGGCTGCTCGAGGCCAGCGGGGCCAAGGTCAGCCGCGAGTACTACTTCAACGACCACGGCGCCCAGATCGACCGGTTCGCCCGCTCCCTGCTGGCCGCGGCGACCGGTCAGCCGGCGCCGGAGGACGGCTACGGCGGCGCCTACATCGGCGAGATCGCCGAGCAGGTGCTGGCGAAGGCGCCCGACGCGCTGTCGCAGGACGATCCGCAGGAGGTCTTCCGCCGCGAGGGTGTCGACCTCATGTTCAGCGAGATCAAGGCGCAGCTGCACGACTTCGGGGTCGACTTCGACACCTACTTCCACGAGAACTCCCTGCACGAGTCGGGGGCGGTGCAGCGGGCGATCGACCGGCTGCGCTCGGCCGGCCGGATGTACGACGCCGACGGAGCGCTGTGGCTGCGCACGACCGAGTTCGGCGACGACAAGGACCGCGTGGTCGTCAAGAGCGACGGCCAGCCGGCGTACATCTCGGGCGACCTGGCCTACTACCTGGACAAGCGCGAGCGGGGCTTCGACCGGGTCGTGATCATCCTGGGTGCCGACCACTCCGGCTACGTCGGCCGGATGATGGCCATGTGCGCGGCCTTCGGCGACGTGCCGGGCCGCAACCTCGAGATCATCATCGGGCAGCTCGTCAACCTGGTGCGGGGCGGCGAGCCGCTGCGCATGAGCAAGCGGGCCGGCACCGTGATCACGCTGGAGGACCTGGTCGACGCCGTCGGTGTCGACGCCGCGCGGTACGCACTGGTGCGCTCCAGCATGGACGCGACCATCGACCTCGACCTCGACCTGTGGTCGAGGCGGACGTCGGACAACCCGGTCTTCTACGTGCAGTACGCGGCGACCCGCGCGGCGTCCGTGCTGCGCAACGCGGCCGAGCTCGGCATCGCCGAGCCCGATCCCGCCCGGGTCGACCTGGCTCTGCTGACCCACCCGCGCGAGGCCGAGCTGCTGCTCGCGCTGGCGGAGTTCCCCCAGGTGGTGGCGTCCGCGGCCGAGCTGCGCGAGCCGCACCGGGTCGCCCGCTACCTGGAGGAGAAGGTCGCGAAGTCGGCGCAGCGGTTCTGGGACGAGTGCAACGTCCTGCCCAAGGGCGACGACGAGGTCGCGGCGACCACCGCGCCCCGGCTGCTGCTGTGGCGCGCGACGCGCACGGTGCTCGAGAACGGCCTCGCCCTGCTGGGCGTCGCCGCACCGGAGCGGATGTGACGGCGACCCTGCCGCAGTCTCAGGTGGAGGCTGACACCGACCTCGACCCGGTGGTGTGGCCGGCCACCGCCCGGCGCGTCGACGGTGTGCTGACGCTGGGCGGCGTCGACGTGCGCGCTCTCGCGGCCGAGCACGGCACCCCGGCCTACGTCCTGGACGAGGACGACTTCCGGGCCCGCTGCCGCGCCTGGCGCTCGGCCTTCCCCGTCGACTCCGGCGACGTCTACTACGCCGGCAAGGCCTTCCTGTGCACCGCGGTGGCCCGCTGGGTCGCGCAGGAGGGGCTCTCGCTCGACGTCTGCACCGGCGGCGAGCTGGCGGTCGCCGTACGGGCCGGCTTCCCGCCCGACCGGCTGCTGTTCCACGGCAACAACAAGTCGGTGGCGGAGCTGACCCGGGCCGTCGAGGTCGGGGTCGGCCGGATCGTCGTGGACTCCTTCGAGGAGGTCGGCCGGCTGGCCCGGGTGGCGGCCGGGGCCGGCGTGCGGCAGCGGGTCTACGTCCGGGTCACCCCGGGCGTCGAGGCGCACACCCACGAGTTCGTGCAGACCGGCCAGGAGGACCAGAAGTTCGGCTTCTCGCTCGCGGCCGGCACCGCCGCGGAGGCGGTCCGCCGGGTGCTCGCCGAGCCGGCGCTCGAGCTGGTCGGCCTGCACTGCCACATCGGCTCGCACATCTTCGACGTGCACGGCTTCACCCTCGCCGCCCACCGCATGGTCGGCCTGCTCGCGGCCGTCCGTGCCGAGCACGGCGTCGTCCTGCCCGAGCTCGACCTCGGCGGCGGGCAGGGCATCGCCTACACGTCCGCGGACGACCCGATGGACGTGGGCGACTACGCCGACGGGCTGCGCGCGATCGTGCGCCGGGAGTGCGCGGCGGCCGGGCTGCCCGAGCCCCGGCTGGCCGTCGAGCCGGGGCGGGCGGTCAGCGGCCCCACGACCGTCACCCTGTACGAGGTGGGCACCGTCAAGGAGCTGCCCGGGCTGCGCACCTACGTGAGCGTGGACGGCGGCATGAGCGACAACATCCGCACCGCCCTCTACGACGCGCGCTACACCGTCGTGCTGGCCGGCCGCGCGTCGTCCGCGCCGGCGCACGCCGTGACGCTCTGCGGCAAGCACTGCGAGAGCGGGGACATCGTGGCGCACGACGTCCCGCTGCCGAGCGACCTCGCCCCGGGTGACCTCGTCGCGGTGCCCGCGAGCGGCGCCTACCACCGCTCCATGGCCAGCAACTACAACCACGTCGGCCGGCCGCCCGTCGTCGCGGTCTCGGGCGGCCGCTCCCACGTGATCGTCCGCCGGGAGACCGAGGACGACCTGCTCGCGCTCGACGTCGACCCGGAGGTCCGATGAGGACGCGCCGCCTGCAGGTGCTGTTCCTGCTGTCCCTGCTCGGGGTGCTCGTGATCCTCGGGCTGCTCGCGTGGGCCCTGCTGGGGCCGGTCGGGGGCACGGCGTACGCGGTCGTGGTCCTCGGCCTGGTCGCGGCCGGTGCCTGGCGGGCCCGCGCGGCCGAG
>DASTLY010000159.1:0-24289 GCA_035714445.1 Mycobacteriales bacterium | reverse complement strand
CATCCCGTACGCGGGGACGCCGGCCTCGCCGGCGGTGTCGTCGACGTCAAGGTCGTCGAGGCGGCGCCCGCCCCGGACGAGCACGGCGGCGGGCTCCGGATGATGCTGCCGGGCCTGATCGGGTCCGGAGCGCTGTGGCGTCGGGCCTGCGTCGAGGCCGAGGCGGTCTACCGCTCCCAGGAGTGGCTCGTCGTGCAGGGCGAGCCGGGCGCCGGCAAGCTCGCCGTGCTGCGTGCCGTGCACCAGCGGGTCGACCCGGCCGGCCACTTCTCGGTGCTCGACGGCGCCGCGAGCGGGGAGCGCGGCTGGCTGACGCAGGCGCGCGAGGTCCTGTCCGCCCCAGGGGGCGGCGCGGTCGTCCTCCGGCACCTCGACGACGTCGACGCGGTGACGCTGCGGGCGCTGGCCGACGCGCTCCGGTCGGCCGCCGAGCCTCCGGGCGGGGCAGACGGCGAGGGCCGCCGGGTCTGGGTCGCCGCCTGCGTACGGGAGGCCGAGCCCGGCGCCGACCTCGCGCAGCTGCTCCAGGCGTTCCCCAGCACCGTCCAGGTGCCGCCGCTGCGCCACCACGTCGAGGACGTCCAGCAGCTCGTGCCGTTCCTGCTCCGGCGCCTCGGCCACGGCCAGCTCAGCTGCTCCCCGGAGGCGATGCAGCTGCTGCTGCGGGCGCAGTGGCCGGGCAACGTCGAGCAGCTGCTGGGGGTGCTGCGGGGGGTGGGGCGGCTGCGCCGTACCGGGGCGATCACGCCGGCCGACCTACCGCCGGAGATCGGGGTGGTCAGCCGGCGCCGGCTCACGCCCCTGGAGTCCATGGAGCGCGACGCGATCGTGCGGGCACTCATCGACGCCCGGGGCAACAAGGCCGACGCCGCGCGCGCCCTCGGGGTGTCGCGGGCCACCATCTACCGCAAGATCCACGACTACGGCATCGTGGCACCCTGACCGCGCCCTATGCCGCGGTGTGCGGCCGGGTCACGACGAGGCAGCGGGCCGGCCGAGCGCCCGCAGCCGCCGGAAGTGCGCCGCGACCGCGGCGGTGAACGTCGGGAACTCCGCGCTCGGCACCCCGGTGGCCGCGACGACGTCGGGGACGGCGGTGCGGTGCAGACCGGGCAGCTCGGAGCGCAGCGCGACCGGCCGCAGGTGGTGCGCGAGGTGGTGGGTCAGCCCACCGGTCCAGAACCGGACCAGGACGCTGCCGGTGCTGAACGAGGCCGTGGTGCGCACGATGTGCGCCGCCCACTGCTGCCCGGGCGGACCGGGCTCCGGCTCGAGCCCGACGTTGACGTGGCCGACCACCGTGGAGACCGCCGCGATCAGGCTCGCCAGGGTCTCGGCCACGAGCAGCAGGAGCAGCATCCGGCCGAGCCCGATCGCCCGGACGTACGGCAGGAGCACGGCGACCCAGAGCGCCTTCTCGACCAGGAAGGACCCGACCCGGGCCCGCGTGCCGGGCGTGTCGGCTCCTGAGACGACGCCGGTGACCAGGTAGGTGAGCTGGCTCTTCAGCTCGCCGGCCCAGGCCAGGCTGTACAGGCCCCAGGCGTAGTACTGCTGGCCGCGGTGCACCGGCTTCCAGTCGGCCTCGCGGTGCAGCCGCAGCAGGCCGGAGGAGCGGGTGGCCTCGTCGAGCGGGTAGACCTGCGTCAGCCGGTGGTGCACCCGGTGCTTGATCGTCCAGTGCCCGACCCAGAGCCCGGCCGGGACCGCCAGGGCCACGGCCAGCACGTTGGGCCACGCGCGCCTGGCGAACATCCGGTGCCCCGCGTCGTGCAGCACGGTCAGGGTCCCGGTGCCGAGCCCGACCGAGAGCGGTACGGCGAGCAGCACGAGCCCCAGCGCGCCGGGCTGCAGCACGGCCGCAGCCAGCAGGACCCCGTGGTTGAGCAGGCCGAGCAGCAGGCAGTCACGCCAGGGCTCGAGGCGGCGCCCGGCCGCCGGTGGCCGGCGGGCCGGCGCGGCGGGGTCGGTCGGTGGCCGCTGACGCGGCACGACGGCCCGTGTCCCTGGAGCGCGCAGGCTGCCCGACGGGTCGGCCCGTGTCGGCGGGGGCCGTGTCGGTGGGGTCCGCGTCGGCAGGGTCACGATCGACGTTCTCACGATCTAGGTCCGCGTGGGCGGCTTGTGGCGCGTACGCCCCGGAGCCGGCCGCCGTCTCCGGCGGCCCGGACGCGCAGCCGGTCCGGCCGGGGCAGGATCAGCGGGTGCGCCTGCCTCCCTCTGCCTTGGCCCTCCTGCTGCCGGTGGGCCTGCTCCTGACCGGCTGCTCGTCCGGCGACAGCACGGCGGCCGGCCCGCTGTTCCCGGCGCCCTCGACCAGCAGCGGCCCCGCCGGCGACCTGTCGAAGGAGCAGCTGCTGGAGCTGCTCCTGCAGCCGGACGACCTCCCCGACCTGCCCCGGCGGCGGGAGTTCGCGAGCCCGGAGCTGAGCACGCAGCCGCCGCCCCAGCTGGCGCTGTGCCAGGAGGCCGCACCGACCGCGCCGCACGCGACCGCCAACGTCCTGGCGCAGAACGGGCAGGCGGGACAGGTCCAGGTCTTCCAGGTGCTGTCGGTCTACACCGATCCTGCCGGCGCCCGGGCGGCGTACGACAAGGCGGTGGCCGACGCGCGCGCCTGCAGGGCGTACCAGGCGCAGGGCAGGTCCTTCGCCGTCGAGGACCTCGCCGAGGTCGAGGTGCCCGCGGGCGCGACGGCCTCGCACTACCGGCTGACGACGCCCGAGGTGGTGAGCGGGGACGTGAGGACGATCGCGGTCTCCGGGCGGTACGTCATACTCGTCACGGGTTACGGTGCGGCGCCGAACGGGCAGTCGATACGCGACTACCAGGCAGACGTGCTCCGCCGCGCCCTCGCCCGGGTCGGCTAGCCGGACACGTGCCCGAAGCAGCCACGCAACAGTCAGGTTTGCCCGGCACCCGGGAGCCCATAATCGCCTCTTACGAGGCGGCCCCCGGGCGGGTCTGCAGTCAGGAGCACGAATGAGCACAGCGGTCGCGCGCACCGTCGATCTGGACGGGCCGGTGCACTACGTCGATCACGGCGGGCCGGCGGACGGACCCGTGCTGGTCTGCCTGCACGGGCTCGGCGGCTCGCACGCCAACTGGCACGACCTCGCCCCGCTGCTCACCTCACGCGCGCGCGTGCTCGCCGTCGACCTGGCCGGGCACGGCCGCACCCCCCGGGCGGGCCGGTCGTCGTCCGTGCGCGCCAACCGGCTGCTGCTGCACCGCTTCCTCGACGAGGTCGTGCGCGAGCCGGCGGTGCTGGTCGGCAACTCCATGGGCGCGACGATCGCGCTGCTCGAGGCCGCTGCCGCGCCCGAGGGCGTCGCCGGGCTCGTGCTGATCGGGCCCGCGCTGCCACGCATGCGCAAGGCCCGGCCCGCCCCGGCGGTCGCCCGGCAGGTCGCGATCTGCGCGGTGCCGCGGATCGGCGAGCGGGTGCTGGTCCGTCGCCGCGAGCGGCTGGGTGCCGAGGGCCTGATCCGCGAGACGCTGGCGCTCACGACGGCCGACGCCAGCCGGGTGTCGGACGGCATGCGGGCGCTCGCCGTCGAGCTGCTCGACTGCCGTGCGGCGGGGCCGGACACCGAGGCCGCGTTCCTCGAGGCGGCCCGCTCGCTGGGGCTGCTGCTGGCGCGCGGGGCGGCCTTCCGGGCCACCATCGCGTCGGTGCGCGCGCCCGCCCTCGTCCTGCAGGGCGCGCTGGACCGGCTGGTGCCGGCGTCCGGCGTCCGGCAGCTGGCCGCGCTGCAGCCCGGGTGGCGCGTCGAGGTGCTCGACGGCGTCGGGCACGTGCCGCAGATCGAGGTGCCGGAGCGCACGGCCGAGCTCATCCACGGCTGGCTCGCCACCGGTCCGACCTGGCAGCTGCTCGCGGGGGTGTCGTGACCGCCACTCCGGTGACCGCGCCGCCCACCCTGTCGGGCCGCCGCAGCACCGCGCTGCGGCTCAGCACCGTCCCGGTGCTCAACCTCCCCAACAGCCTGACGATGGGGCGACTGCTGGTCGTCCCCGTGTTCGCCGTGCTCCTGCTGACGGCGGGCAACGACGCCGACGTCCGGGTCCTGCTCTGGGGGCTGTTCACGCTGGCCTGCCTCACCGACGTGCTGGACGGCCGGCTGGCCCGCAGCCGGGGCCAGGTGACCGGCTTCGGCATCATGGCCGACCCCATCGCCGACAAGGCGCTGGTCGGGACGGCGCTGGTCGGCCTGTCGCTGCTGTCCGAGGTCAGCTGGGTCGCGACGCTGGTCGTGCTCGGCCGTGAGCTCGCCGTCACGCTGCTGCGGATGTGGGTCGCCCGGCACGGCCTGATCCCGGCCAGCCGCGGCGGCAAGCTCAAGGCGCTCACCCAGAACGTGGCGGTCGCGCTCTACCTGCTGCCGCTCACCGGCGCCCTCGCCGCGGCGCGCGGGCCGGTGCTCGTGCTGGCCGTCGTGGCCACCGTCGTGACCGGGCTCGACTACCTCGCCCAGGCCCTGCGGCTGCGGGCGGCCGCCCGGCACTGACCCCGTCAGCCGCGGGCCGGCGCCCGTCGTACGCCTATCTCGACGCTCCCTGGCCGATCGCGTTCGCCCACCGGGGCGGGGCGGGGGACGGTGTCGAGAACGCCCTGTCGAGTTTCGCAGCCGTGCAGGCGCTGGGCTACCGCTACGTCGAGACCGACGTGCGCACCACCGCCGACGGCGTACCCGTGGTCTTCCACGACGAGGACACCTCGCGCCTGACCGGCTCCCCGGCCCGGATCGCCGACCTCCCGCTCGCCGACGTCACTGCTCTCTCCCTGCAGGGCGGCGAGCGGATCGCCACCCTCGAGCAGGCGCTGGACGGCTTTCCCGGGCTGCGCTTCAACCTCGACCTCAAGGACGCGGGCAGCGTGCGCTCCGTGCCCCAGGTGCTGGCGCGAACCGCCGCCGCGCCACGGGTCTGCCTGACGTCGTTCGCCGAGCGCCGGGTCCGGGCGGTGCGCCGGGCGGTGGGCCCGGCGGTCTGCACGGGGCTCGGCGTCGGGGGTGTGGCGCTGCTGCTGGCCGGCGGTCCGGTGGGCCCGGCGGCCGTGGCCCAGCTGCCCTGGGTGCTGCCCGGCGGCCGCCGGCTGCCCGCGCGAGTCGTGCGTACCGCGCACCGGCGGGGTCTCGCGGTGCATGTCTGGACGGTCGACGAGCCGGCGGAGATGACGGCCGCGCTCGAGCTCGGCGTGGACGGGATCATGACCGACCGCCCCGCGGTGCTGCGCCGGGTGCTGGCCGGGCGCGGGCTCTGGCCGGCGTCCTGACGCTCAGCCCCTTGCGCCCGCCCGGCGTCGGGAGGATCGTCGCCGCCGGCAGAGGGGGCCGCCGGGTGCAGGACAGTCAGCCGGGACCTGCGGACCTGGCGACCGGGCACGTGACCGGGCTGCCCGCGACCGACGTGGTCGTCGTCGGCGGGGGGATCGCCGGCGGCGCCCTGGCCGTCCAGCTCGCCCGCGGCGGTGTACGGGTCACCGTCCTGGAGCAGTCCCGGCAGTTCCGGGACCGGGTGCGCGGCGAGTACATGCCGCCGTGGGGCTACCTCGAGCTGGTCCGCGCGGACCTGCTGGACGTGGTGATGCGGGCGGAGGGCCGGGTCACCCGTCACCTGGTGCCCTACGGCGACGCCATGTCGCCGGACCTCGCCCAGGCCCGTGCCACGGACGCCGCGGGCCTGGTTCCCGGCGCGCCCGGGATGCTCAACCTGAGCCATCCGGATGCCTGCCGCGAGCTGCTCGACGAGGCCGCGGAGCACGGCGCCCGGGTCGTCCGCGGCGTGCACGGCGTACGCGTCGAGGCCGGTCGGCGCCCCCGCGTGAGCTTCGTGCGGGACAACCGGGAGCACCGGGTGCAGGCCGGGCTGCTCGTGGGGGCGGACGGCCGCGGCTCGGTGGTCCGGCGGCAGCTGGGCGTGACCTGGTCGACCACGGGTGCGCGCACCTCCATCGCGGGCGTGCTCGTCGACGGCGTCAGCGGCTGGGCCGACGAGGTGAACGCGACCGGGACCTGCGAGGACGTCACGTACTTCCTGTTCCCGCGGCAGAGCGGCTGCGCCCGGGTCTACCTGGCGTTCGACCGGAACAGTCCCGGCCGGTTCACCGGTGCCGGAGCCGGCGGGCGCATGGTGCAGCGCATGCGCAGCCTGCCGTGCTTTCCCGACTCCTCGGCCTTCGCGCACGCGCGGGCCCGGCCGGGCTGGGCCAGCTTTCCCCTCGAGGACACCTGGTCCGAGCGGCCGGGCGTGCCGGGTGCCGTGCTGATCGGTGACGCGGCCGGCTACAGCGACCCCTTCCTCGGCCAGGGCCTGAGCGTCGCCGTCCGCGACGCCCGGCTCGTCGCCGACGCCCTGCTCGGCAGCGCCCCCTGGGACGACCGGCTGTTCGACGCGTACGCCACCGAGCGGGCGGAGCGGATGCGCCGCCTGCGGGCCACGGCCGACGCCATGACCCGGCTGCTCGGCGACTACACGCCGGCCGGGCGGCGCCGACGGATCGCGGCCTTCGACCGGTTCGCCGTCGACCCGTCCCTCCGGCTGCCCCTCGCCGCCGAGCTCGTGGGGCCGGACGCGCTGCCGGCGGAGGCGTTCACCCGAGCGGCGGCGGACCGGATGCTGTCGCCGGCCTGACCCGACCTGACCGGGCCGGTCAGCCGGCCGCCCGGCTGCCGGTGTCGAGGGCGGCCCGGGCCGCCATCGCGACCAGGCGCTCGCGGGTGACGGCGGTCGAGCCGCTGTGCGGCGTCGAGTTGAGCAGGCCGAACAACGCGTGCACCTCGATCCTGGCCAGGTCCGGGCCGAGGTCCGGCCGCACCCGGCGCAGCGCCTCGACCCAGACCTCGACGTACGACCGTTGCAGCGAGCGCACCCGTCGGGCGGCCGGCGCCGACAGGTTGGCCAGGTCACGGTCCTGCACCCGGATGAGGTCGGGCTCGGAGGTGGCGAAGTCGGCGTGGAAGCCGACCAGGCCCCGCACCGCCGCCGCCGGGTCCGGCGCGCTCGCCACCACCGCCCGGCCGCCCTCGAGCAGCTGCTCGCTGATGCCGACCAGCAGCCTGGCGAGCACCTCGTCCTTGCTCGCGAAGTGCTTGTAGAGCGCGGGGCCGCTGATGCCGCAGGCCGCCCCGAGGTCCTCGATCGTCGTGCCGTGGAAGCCGCGGCGGGCGAACAGCCGGGCCGCCTCGCGCAGGACCCGGTCGCGCGTGGCGGGAGCCGCCATGACGCGCACCCCCTTGACCCGCGACGCTGGACACATCGGTGAGTGAAGCCTAACCTCGGTCCCGCCAGGTTACCGATCGCTAACCAACGGAGGGAGGCCTCGTGCAGGTGCTGGGCACCGCGGCCGACCCCCGCAGCGTGGAGTTCACCCGCAACGAGCAGCTGCAGCGCACTCTCGTGACCGAGCTGCACGAACGGCTCGCGGCGGCGGCGCTCGGCGGCCCGGAGCGCTCGCGACAGCGGCACGTCGAGCGCGGCAAGCTCCTGCCCCGCGACCGGGTCGACACCCTGCTCGACCCGGGCAGCCCCTTCCTGGAGCTCAGCCCGCTGGCAGCCGGCGGCATGTACGGCGACGACGCCCCCGGTGCCGGCGTCATCACCGGCATCGGCCGGGTCAGCGGCCGTGAGTGCGTGGTCGTCGCCAACGACGCCACCGTCAAGGGCGGCACCTACTACCCCATGACGGTCAAGAAGCACCTGCGGGCGCAGGAGGTGGCGCTGCAGAACCGGCTGCCCTGCGTCTACCTGGTCGACAGCGGCGGCGCGTTCCTGCCGCGGCAGGACGAGGTCTTCCCCGACCGCGAGCACTTCGGCCGGATCTTCTTCAACCAGGCGACGTTGAGCGCCCGCGGGATCGCGCAGGTCGCCGCCGTCCTCGGCTCGTGCACCGCCGGGGGGGCGTACGTCCCGGCGATGAGCGACGAGGCGGTCATCGTCAAGGACCAGGGGACGATCTTCCTCGGTGGGCCACCGCTGGTGAAGGCCGCGACCGGCGAGGTCGTGACCGCGGAGGACCTCGGCGGCGGCGCGCTGCACAGCCGCGTCTCCGGGGTCACCGACCACCTCGCCGACGACGACGCGGACGCCCTGCGCCGGGTGCGCTCGATCGTGTCGACGCTCGGCCCGCGCATGGCGACGCCCTGGCAGGTACAGCCGTCCGAGCCGCCCGCGGTCGACCCCGCCGAGCTCTACGGCGTGCTGCCGGCCGACCCGCGGACGCCGTACGACGTGCACGAGGTGATCGCCCGGCTGGTCGACGGCAGCCGGTTCCAGGAGTTCAAGGCCGAGTACGGCACGACGCTGGTCACCGGGTTCGCGCACCTCCACGGCCATCCGGTCGGCATCGTCGCCAACAACGGCGTGCTGTTCGGCGAGTCGGCCGTCAAGGGCGCGCACTTCATCGAGCTGTGTGACAAGCGCGAGGTCCCGCTGCTGTTCCTGCAGAACATCACGGGTTTCATGGTCGGCCGCGAGTACGAGGCCGGCGGCATCGCCAAACACGGCGCCAAGATGGTCACCGCGGTCGCGTGCGCCCGGGTCCCCAAGCTGACGGTCGTGATCGGCGGCAGCTTCGGCGCCGGGAACTACTCGATGTGCGGCCGGGCCTACTCCCCCCGGTTCCTCTGGATGTGGCCGGGCGCCCGGATCTCGGTGATGGGCGGCGAGCAGGCCGCGCAGGTGCTCGCCGCGGTCGCCGCGCCCGGCACCGACACCGCCGCGATGCAGGACTCGGTCCGCCAGCAGTACGAGGACCAGGGCAACCCCTACTACTCGACCGCGCGGCTGTGGGACGACGGCGTCCTGGACCCGCTGGTGACCCGGGACGCGCTCGGGCTGGCCCTGTCGGTGTGCGCGCAGGCACCGCTGGAGCCGGTCTCCTACGGCGTCTTCAGGATGTGACCATGTTCGAGACCGTCCTCATCGCCAACCGCGGCGAGATCGCCGTGCGGGTGGTCCGCACGCTGCGCCGGCTCGGCATCCGCTCGGTCGCCGTCTACTCCGACGCGGACGCCGGCGCGCTGCACGTGCGCGAGGCCGACGTCGCCGTCCGGCTGGGGCCGGCGCCCGCTCGTGAGTCGTACCTGTCGGTGGAGCGGCTGCTGGACGCGGCCGCCCAGACCGGCGCGCAGGCCGTCCACCCCGGCTACGGGTTCCTGGCCGAGTCAGCGGCGTTCGCCCGAGCGGTCGCCGAGGCGGGTCTGGTGTTCGTGGGTCCGCCGCCGCCGGCGATCGACGCGATGGGCGACAAGATCCGGGCCAAGCAGGCGGTGATCGCCGCCGGCGTGCCTGTGGTCCCCGGCCGCACCGACCTCGCGATGACCGACGCCGACCTGGTCGACGCCGCCGCCGAGGTCGGCTACCCGGTGCTGGTCAAGCCGTCCGCGGGTGGCGGCGGCAAGGGGATGCACCTGGTGGCGGACCCGGCCGACCTGCCGGCGGCACTGGTCAGCGCCCGGCGGGGGGCGGCGGCGAGCTTCGGCGACGACACGCTGTTCCTCGAGCGGTACGTCCTGCGGCCCCGCCACCTCGAGGTGCAGGTGCTCGCGGACAACCACGGCACGACGGTGCACCTCGGTGAGCGGGAGTGCTCGCTGCAGCGCCGGCACCAGAAGGTCATCGAGGAGGCGCCGTCGCCGCTGCTGACGCCGGCGCAGCGCGAGCGGTACGGCGCGCTGGCGGTCGCCACCGCGGAGGCGGTCGGCTACACCGGCGTCGGCACGGTGGAGTTCATCGTCGCCGGCGACGCCGCGGACGAGCCGTTCTTCATGGAGATGAACACCCGGCTGCAGGTCGAGCACCCCGTGACCGAGCTGGTGACCGGGCTCGACCTGGTCGAGCAGCAGCTGCGGGTCGCCGCGGGCGAGCGGCTCGCCTTCGGGCAGGCCGACGTGCGCCTGACCGGGCACGCCATCGAGGCCCGCGTCTACGCCGAGGACCCGTCCCGGGGCTTCCTGCCGACCGGTGGCCGGGCGCTGCTGCTGCGCGAGCCGACCGGCGAGGGCGTGCGCGTCGACAGCTCGCTGCTGCAGGGCGAGCCGGTCGGCACGACCTACGACCCGATGCTCAGCAAGGTCATCGCCTCCGGACCGGACCGGGCGACCGCCCTGGCCCGCCTCGACCGGGCGCTGGCCGGCACCGTGCTGCTCGGCACGACCACCAACCTCGGCTTCCTGCGGGCACTGGCGGCCCACCCCGACGTCCGTGCCGGCCGCCTCGACACCGGGCTGCTCGAGCGCTCGCTCGACGACACGCTGAAGGCTGCTGCGGCGCAGGACGTCCCGGACGCCGCGCTGGTCGCGGCCGCCCTGCACCGGCGGCTCGCCCTGCCGGACCCGGCCGACCCGTGGACCGCGCTGACCGGCTGGCGGGCGGGCGGCCCGGCGCCGCTGCGCTGGGACGTCCTGGACGCCTCCGGCGCGCGGCTGGTGGTGCAGGTCGTCGGCGACCAGGTGCACGTCGGGGACCGCGTCCACCGGGCGTGCGCACGCACCGCGCCGGACGGGCTGCTGCTCACCCTCGACGGCCGGACGACGACCGTGCTCGTAGCGGTGGACGGCGCGACCACCTGGGTCGCCCTCGACGGCGGCACCTGGGCGGTCGTCGAGGCGCCGCCCGCGCGGGTGCGCCAGAGCGAGGCGGACACCGACGCACAGGTCCGCAGCCCGATGCCCGGCACCGTGGTCGCGGTGCACGTCAGCACCGGCTCGGCCGTGGTCGCCGGCGCAGCGCTGCTCGCGGTCGAGGCGATGAAGATGGAGCACGTGCTGCGCGCGCCGCTGGCGGGCACCGTCGAGGTGGCGGTGCGCGTGGGCGACCAGGTCGTCGTCGACCAGGTCGTCGCCACCGTCCACGCGGAGCAGGAACCGTGACGGGCATTCCTGTGTCGTCGCCGGGGCTGCCGACACAGGAAGTCGGGCGTGGGGTCCGTTTCCTTCCCCAGAGTCCCCTGCTCGGCGACACTTCCCGTGTGCGCCGCGCGGCCGGCGACACAGTAATGACGTGGGAGGCGCGATGAGCGAGCGACTGCCCGGGCTGCCCGCGCGCGTGGAGGTCTACGAGGTCGGGCCGCGCGACGGTCTGCAGAACGAGTCCGCCGTCGTCCCGGTGCAGGTCAAGGCGGAGTTCGTGCGCCGGCTGATGGCCGCCGGCCTGCGCACGGTCGAGCTGACCAGCTTCGTGCCCAAGGCGTGGATCCCGCAGCTCGGCGACGCCGAGGAGCTTCTGGCGCTGCTCGGCCCCGAGCAGCCGGCCCGCGCGCCGGTCCTGGTGCCGAACCTCAAGGGCCTGGAGCGGGCGCTGGCCTGCGGGGCGCGCGAGGTGGCGGTGTTCGCCAGCGCCACCGAGACGTTCGCCAAGCGCAACCTCAACCGCACGGTCGCCGAGTCCCTGGAGATGTTCGCGCCGGTCGTCGACCGGGCGCGCAGCGCCGGGCTGCCGGTCCGCGGGTACGTGTCGATGTGCTTCGGCGACCCCTGGGAGGGCGACGTGCCCCTGGAGCAGGTCGCGGGCGTGGCGGGCCGGCTGGCGGAGCTGGGCTGCACCGAGGTCAGCCTCGGCGACACCATCGGCGTCGGCACCCCCGGCCAGGTCGTCCGGCTGCTCGGCCTGCTCGGCGAGCGCGGCCTCGGCGTCGACCGGCTCGCGGTGCACTTCCACGACACCTACGGCCAGGCGCTGGCCAACACCCTCGCCGCCCTGCAGGCCGGTGTGACGGTCGTCGACGCCTCCGCCGGCGGGCTGGGCGGCTGCCCCTATGCCGGCAGCGCCACCGGCAACCTCGCCACGGAGGACCTCGTCTGGATGCTGCACGGCCTCGGCATCGAGACCGGCGTCGACCTGGCCGCCCTCACGGCGGCCAGCACCTGGATGGCCGGCCAGCTGGGCCGCCCCTCCCCCTCACGAACCTTGCAAGCACTGACAGGAGACGCCTGATGCTCGACACCCGGCTCACCGAGGAGCAGGAGCAGCTCCGCAAGACCGTCGAGGCGTTCGCCCGGGAGGTCGTCGCCCCTGTCGCCGCGCACCACGACGAGACCAAGACCTTCCCCTACGACGTCGTGCGCCAGATGGGCGAGATAGGGCTGTTCGGCCTGCCGTTCCCCGAGGAGGTCGGGGGCATGGGCGGCGACTACTTCGCACTGTGCCTGGCCCTGGAGGAGCTCGGCCGGGTCGACCAGAGCGTCGCGATCACCCTGGAGGCCGGGGTGTCGCTCGGTGCCATGCCGGTCTACCGCTTCGGCACGCAGGAGCAGAAGGACCGCTGGCTGCCGCAGCTGGTGACCGGCGAGGCCCTCGGCGCGTTCGGGCTCACCGAGGCCGGCGCGGGCAGCGACGCCGGCGGCACCCGGACGACCGCCGTGCTCGAGGGCGGCGAGTGGGTCATCAACGGCAGCAAGGCGTTCATCACCAACTCGGGCACCGACATCACGCAGCTGGTCACCGTCACCGCAGTGACCGGCGAGATGGCGTCAGGCAAGAAGGAGATCAGCTCGATCCTGGTGCCGGTGCCGACGCCGGGCTTCACCGCCGAGAAGGCCTACTCCAAGGTCGGCTGGCACGCCAGCGACACGCACCCGCTGACCTTCGACGACGTGCACGTGCCCGAGGCCAACCTGCTCGGCCAGCGCGGCCGCGGCTACGCCAACTTCCTGCGCATCCTCGACGAGGGCCGCATCGCCATCGCCGCCCTCGCGACCGGCGCCGCCCAGGGCTGCGTCGACGAGAGCGTGAAGTACGCCAGGGAGCGCGAGGCCTTCGGCCGGCCGATCGGTCAGAACCAGGCGATCGCGTTCAAGATCGCCCGGATGGAGGCGCGCGCGCACGGCGCCCGTACGGCCTACTACGACGCGGCCGCGAAGATGCTGGCCGGGTTGCCGTTCAAGAAGGAGGCGGCGATCGCCAAGCTGGTCGCGGGCGAGGCGGCCATGGACAACGCCCGGGACGCGACGCAGGTCCACGGCGGCTACGGCTTCATGAACGAGTACCCGGTCGCCCGGCACTACCGGGACAGCAAGATCCTCGAGGTCGGCGAGGGCACCACCGAGGTGCAGCTGATGCTCATCGCCCGCGAGCTGGGTCTCTAGCACCCCGCTCGCGCCGGACCCTGCGACACCTGAGAGGTTGGCGGCATGGACAAGGTCTTCGCCAGTGCGGCTGATGCGGTCGCCGACATCCCCTCCGGCGCGTCCCTGGCCGTCGGGGGGTTCGGGCTCTGCGGCGTGCCGCAGCAGCTGATCGACGCGCTGCTGGAGTCGGGCGTCACCGACCTGGTGACGGTCAGCAACAACGCCGGCGTCGAGGACTGGGGCCTGGGCCCGCTGCTGAAGGCCAAGCGGATCCGCCGCACCACCGGGTCGTACGTCGGGGAGAACCGGGAGTTCGAGCGGCAGTACCTCGGCGGTGAGCTCGAGGTCGAGCTGGTGCCGCAGGGCACGCTCGCGGAGCGGCTGCGGGCCGGGGCGACCGGCATCCCGGCGTTCTTCACCCCGGCCGGCGTGGGCACCCAGATCTCCGACGGCGGCCTGCCGCTGCGCTTCGACGGCAGCGGCGGGGTGGCCCAGGCCAGCGAGCCCAAGGAGGTCCGCGAGTTCGACGGCCGGGAGTACGTCCTGGAGCGCGCGATCCGCACCGACTTCGCGCTGGTGCACGCGTGGAAGGGCGACCGGCACGGCAACCTGATCTACAACAAGACGGCGATGAACTTCAACCCGCTGTGCGCGGCGGCAGGCACGGTGACCATCGCGCAGGTCGAGGAGCTGGTCGAGCCGGGTGAGCTCGACCCGGCCGAGGTCCACACCCAGGGGATCTTCGTGCAGCGCGTGGTGCTCGCGCCGGACGTCGAGAAGAAGATCGAGAAGCGGACCGTGCGCCGGCCGGCACAGGAGGACTCATGAGCTTCACCCGGGAGCAGATGGCCGCGCGCGCCGCCCTCGAGCTCGAGGACGGCCAGTACGTCAACCTCGGGATCGGCCTGCCGACGCTGATCCCCAACTACCTGCCGCCGGGCGTGCACGTCGTGCTGCACAGCGAGAACGGGGTCCTCGGCGTCGGCGCGTACCCGGCGGAGGGCGACGTCGACCCCGACCTGATCAACGCCAGCAAGGAGACCGTCACGGTCCAGGCGGGCGCGGCGTTCTTCGACTCCGCCCTGTCGTTCGGCATGATCCGCGGCGGTCACATCGACGTGGCGGTGCTCGGCGCGATGCAGGTCAGCGCCCGCGGCGACCTGGCCAACTGGATGATCCCCGGCAAGATGGTCAAGGGGATGGGCGGCGCCATGGACCTGGTGCACGGCGCCAAGAAGGTGATCGTGCTCATGGAGCACGTCGCCAGGGGCGGCGGGCACAAGCTCGTCGAGGTCTGCTCGCTGCCGCTCACCGGCAAGGCCTGCATCCAGCGGGTCATCACCGATCTCGCCGTGATCGACATCGGGCCGCAGGGCTTCGTGCTCCGCGAGACCGCCCCCGGGGTCAGCGTGGACGACGTGCGTACGGCCACCGGCGCCGAGCTGACGGTCGCGCTGGCGGACGAGCCGGCGGCGTGACCGGGGCGCCGGCCGGCGAGGAGCTGGTCCACCTCGAGGTGACCGGCGGCACCGCCACCGTCACGCTCGACTCGCCGGCCAACCGCAACGCCCTGTCGCGGCAGCTGCGCAGCGAGCTCCGCGACCGGCTGGAGTCGGCGCTGCGCGACGAGGCCGTACGCGTCGTCGTGCTCACCCACACCGGCCCGGTGTTCTGCGCGGGGATGGACCTCAAGGAGTCGCGCAGCGCCGACCCGTCCCAGCAGGGCATCAACGACTTCCCCGAGCTGCTCGAGCTGCTCTGGACCTCTCCCAAGCCGGTCGTCGCGAGGCTGGCCGGGCCGGCGCGGGCCGGTGGCGTCGGGCTGGCCGCGGCCTGCGACCTGGCGGTGGCCGCCGACACCGTGAGCTTCGCCTTCACCGAGGTCCGGCTCGGGATCGTGCCGGCCGTGATCTCGGTGCCGGTGCTGCCGCGCCTGCTCCCCCGCGCCGCCCACGAGCTGTTCCTCACCGGCGAGGTCTTCGGCGCGGCCCGGGCCGTCGAGATCGGGCTGCTCAACAGCGCCGTACCGCTCGCCGACCTCGACGCCGAGGTCGCCCGCTACACCGGCATGCTGGTCCTCGGCAGCCCGTCCGCGCTGGCCGCGACCAAGCTGCTGCTCGACGCCGGTGAGGCGGGGTCGTTCGCCGCCGCGCTCGCCGCGGCCGGGGAGCTGTCGGCGCGGCACTTCGCCTCGGAGGAGGGTCAGGAGGGCATCGCGGCCTTCCTGGACAAGCGTCCGGCGCGGTGGGTGCCGGCGTCCTGACCGGCGTTGCCTGCGGTCCTCCGGTGCCCGTCGGAGCCGGCCGGTGAGCGAGCCGAAGGGCCGCGTCTACGGCGGTCTCAGCGAGCCCGAGCGCCGCGCGGCGCGGCGGGCCCGGCTGGTCGAGGCCGGGCTCGACCTGTTCGGCACCGAGGGCTGGCATGCGGTGACCATCGAGCGGCTCTGCGCCGGGGCCTCCGTGGCCACCCGGTCGTTCTACGAGGAGTTCCCGGGACGCGAGTCGCTCATCCAGGCGGTGTACGACGAGGTGGTGCGCGGCGCCACCCTGGCCGTGGTGGCCGCCCTCGGCTCCGCGGGGCCGGTGCTCGCCGACCGGATCTCGGCCGGGGTCGGCGCCTACCTCCGGCACGTCACCGACGACCCGCGCCGGGCCCAGGTCGCCTACCGGGAGGTGCGCGCCGTCGGCGGCCTGGAGCAGCACCGGCACGAGGTCATGCTCGGCTTCGCCCAGCTGATGGAGACCAACCTCGACGGCCCGGTGCTGCCGACCGAGCCCGACCGGCGGCGGGTCATGACGCTGGCGCTGGCCGGCGCCGTCAGCGAGGTGCTGGTCGACTGGGTCGCGGCCCCCGAGCCCCGCCCCCCGCTCGAGCCGATCTGCGACGAGCTCAGCCGGCTGTTCACCGCCGTGCTCGTCCCCCGCGACGGCGGTTGACCCGCTCGCCCAGGCGTTGAGACGCGCGTCGCTCACGCGTACATCGGCGACGGGCGGGGGTATGGGGGTGGCGAGCCAGCCGCCGTCTCGCCCGGGCACGTCGCCCGGGCTGTTCCGAGGAGCCCCCGTGGACCTGCACGACCTCAGCACCGTTCTCAACGCGGACGGACCGTTCGTCACCATCCACGTGGAGAGCGAGAGCGCGGTCGAGCAGGCGCAGGACAAGTACGAGCTGGAGTGGAAGGACATCCTCGCGCAGCTCAGCGACCAGGGCGTGGACGAGCGCACCCGCGAGGCGATCGCGGCGGCGAAGGGGACGCACGCGCAGGGAGCGAGCCGGCTGGTGGTCGCCACCCCCGCCGACGGGACGGTCCGCCTCGCGGTCAGCCTGGCCAGCCCGCCCCGCCGCCCGCTCGTCGACATCGCCGCCCTGCCGCACCTGCTGCCGCTGGTCGACGACGTGACCACGCAGGTCCCGCACGTCGTGGTGGTCGCCGACCGCACCGGCGCGGACGTCTCGGCGTACGGCGACAGCTCCGACTCCCCGGCCGAGCAGGCCACGGTCAAGGGCTCCGCGCCGGACATCCGCAAGGTGCCGGTCGGCGGCTGGTCCCAGCTCCGCTACCAGCACCGGGCGGAGAACGGCTGGCACGCCAACGCCAAGCAGATCGTCGACACGGTCGTCGACCTCGCGCAGAAGGTCGGCGCCGAGGTCATCGTCGCGGTCGGGGACGAGCGCGAGGTCACGCTGGTGCGCGAGCACCTGCCCACCCACCTGCAGGACCGGGTCCTGGTGGTCGCCGGCGGCCGCGGCGCCGACGGCAGCGAGGCCCTGGTCCGCCGCCGGGTCGCCGACGCCCTGTCGCTGCACGTCGTGCAGAAGAGCCTGGACCTGCTCGACGGCTACGCTCAGGAGCGCGGCCAGGGCAAGCGGGCCGCCGACGGCGTCCAGGACGTGGTCGAGGCCCTGCGCAAGGCCCAGGTGGAGACGCTCCTGCTGACCACCGACGCCGCCGCGTACTCCACACTGCTGTTCGGCCCCGAGCCGGCCCAGATCGGCACCACTGCCGACGAGCTGGCTGCGCTGGGGGTCGACGACCCCAAGGAGGGCCCCATGATCGACGTCCTCATCCGCGCCGCGCTCGGTACCGGCGCGCAGGTCCAGCTCGTGCCCCACGAGCTGGCGACGGCTCCCCGCGGCGGTGTCGGCGCCGTCCTGCGCTACGCCGACTCCCTCGGGGCCGACTCCCTCGGCACCGCTACGGCCCAGCAGTGAGTGCGGTCCAGCGCGTCTGGCCCGGCACGCCCTACCCGCTCGGCGCCACCTACGACGGGACCGGCACCAACTTCGCCCTGTTCAGCGAGGTGGCTACCAAGGTCGAGCTGTGCCTGTTCGAGGCCGACGGCACCGAGACCCGCCTGCCGCTGCCCGAGCGCGACGCGTTCGTCTGGCACGGCTACCTGCCGCACATCGGCCCCGGCCAGCGCTACGGCTACCGCGTCCACGGGCCGTACGACCCGGCGCACGGGCACCGGTGCAACCCCGCGAAGCTGCTGCTGGACCCGTACGCCAAGGCCATCGAGGGCGACATCGACTGGGACCAGGCCTGCTTCAGCTACACCTGGGGCGAGGAGGACTCGTTCAACGACGAGGACAGCGCCCCGCACATGAGCAAGTCCGTCGTCATCAGCCCGTACTTCAACTGGGACAACGACCGGCACCCGCGCACGCCCTACAACGAGACGGTCATCTACGAGGCGCACGTCAAGGGCCTCACCAAGACGCACCCGGGCATCCCTGAGGACATCCGCGGCACGTACGCCGCCCTGTCCCACCCGCTGATGATCGAGCACTACAAGAAGCTCGGCGTCACCGCGGTGGAGCTCATGCCGGTGCACCAGTTCGTGCACGACAGCCACCTCGCCGACCGCGGGATGCGCAACTACTGGGGCTACAACACGATCGGCTTCTTCGCCCCGCACAGCGACTACTCCTCCGCCGGGCAGAACGGCCAGCAGGTGCAGGAGTTCAAGGCCACCGTCAAGGCGCTGCACGAGGCCGGCCTCGAGGTCATCCTCGACGTCGTCTACAACCACACCGCCGAGGGCAACCAGCTCGGTCCGACGCTGTCGTTCCGCGGGATCGACAACGCCGCCTACTACCGCCTGGTCGACGGGGACGCCAAGCACTACTACGACACGACCGGCACCGGCAACACGCTGCTGATGAGGCACCCGCACGTGCTGCAGCTGATCATGGACTCGCTGCGCTACTGGGTCACGGAGATGCACGTCGACGGCTTCCGCTTCGACCTGGCGAGCTCGCTGGCCCGGCAGTTCCACGAGGTGGACCGGCTGTCGGCCTTCTTCGACCTCGTCCAGCAGGACCCGGTGATCAGCCAGGTGAAGCTGATCGCCGAGCCGTGGGACGTCGGCGAGGGCGGCTACAACGTCGGCGGCTTCCCGCCGCTGTGGACGGAGTGGAACGGCAAGTACCGCGACACGGTCCGCGACTACTGGCGCGGGGAGCCGTCCACGCTCGCCGAGTTCGCCTCACGGATCACCGGCTCCGCCGACCTGTACGAGGAGGACGGGCGCCGGCCGTACGCCTCGATCAACTTCGTCACCGCGCACGACGGCTTCACGATGCACGACCTGGTGTCCTACAACGACAAGCACAACGAGGCCAACGGCGAGGGCGGCAACGACGGCGAGAGCCACAACTCCTCCTGGAACTGCGGTGTGGAGGGCGAGACCGACGACCTGGAGATCATCGCCCTGCGCGAGCAGCAGAAGCGCAACTTCCTCACCACCCTGTTCCTGTCGCAGGGCGTGCCGATGCTGCTGCACGGCGACGAGCTCGGACGCACCCAGCAGGGCAACAACAACGTGTACGCGCAGGACAACGAGCTGGCCTGGATCGACTGGGACCGGGCGAAGGACTTCGAGGTCCTCACGGACTTCACCGCCAAGCTGGCCCGGCTCCGTGCCGAGCACCCGGTCTTCCGCCGCCGCAGGCACTTCCGCGGCCGGGTCGTCACCGGTAACACCATCGAGGACATCGGCTGGTTCACCCCCGCCGGCGAGACCATGAGCGACGAGGACTGGGACTCCGGCCACACCCGGTCGGTGTCGGTGTTCCTCAACGGCGAGGCCATCCGCGAGCCCGACGAACGCGGTGAGCGGGTCAAGGACGACCAGTTCTTCCTGCTGTTCAACGGGTTCTACGAGCCGATCGGCTTCACGCTGCCGGACGTGGGCGGCGAGCGCTGGGAGGTCGTGGTCGACACGGCCGCCCCGCTGCTGGACGACGCGGAGGCCCGCACCATCAAGACCGGGCAGGCCACCGAGGTCGAGCCCCGCTCCGTGCTCGTGCTGCGGCGGGTGTTCTAGATGGGGCGCGGCTAGGTGGCGCACCTGCCGGCTGCCGGCCGACCGGTGCCCGTCTCGACCTACCGCATCCAGCTGACCCCGGACTTCGGCTTCGACGACGCGGCCGCCGCGGTGCCCTACCTCGCCGACCTGGGCGTGACGCACCTCTACTGCTCGCCCTACCTGCAGGCGGCCCCCGGGTCCCAGCACGGCTACGACGTCGTCGACCACAGCCGGGTCAGCTCTGAGCTGGGCGGGCTCCCGGCGTTCGAGCGCATGGTCGCCGCCTGCAAGCAGGCCCGCCTCGGCATCGTGCTCGACGTCGTGCCCAACCACATGGCGGTGTCCGAGCCCGAGTCGCAGAACGCCGCGTGGTGGGCGGTGCTCCGGGACGGCCCGCTCTCGCCGTACGCCGACTGGTTTGACATCGACTGGAACTCCGCCGACAACCCCGGCAAGGTGCTCGTGCCGGTGCTCGGGGGACCGCTCGGTGAGGTCGTCGACGAGCTGGAGCTGCTCGAGGACCGCATCCGCTACTACGAGCACGAGGTGCCCATCGACCCCGGCACCCGGGTCGACGGTGACGTGCTCGCCACGCTGGACAGGCAGCACTACCGGCTGTGCCACTGGCGCGTCGCGGTCGAGGAGCTCGACTACCGCCGCTTCTTCGACGTGACGACCCTCGCCGGCGTACGCGTGGAGGACCCGCACGTCTTCGAGGCGACGCACCGGCTGATCCTGCAGCAGGTCCGCGACGGCGTGCTCGACGGCCTGCGGATCGACCACCCCGACGGCCTCGCGGACCCGCAGGGCTACCTCAGGCAGCTCGCCGAGGGCACCGGGCACGGCTGGGTCGTCGTCGAGAAGATCCTCGAGCCCGGTGAGGCCCTGCCCGAGCAGTGGCTGTGCGCCGGCACGACCGGCTACGACGCCCTCAACCGGGTGCTCGGCCTGTTCGTCGACCCGGCCGGCGAGCAGCCGCTGACCGACCTGTGGATCCAGCAGACCGGCAGCCGCGCGTCGTACGAGCAGGTCGTCGACACCACCAAGCACCTGGTGCTGGACCAGGTGCTCGTCGCGGAGGTGAACCGCCTGACCGAGCTGGGGCTGCGGGTCTGCCGCACCGACCCGGTGCTGCGCGACACCACCCGGCGAGCGTTCCGCGAGGGGCTGGTCGAGCTGCTCGCCTCGTTCGGCGTCTACCGCGCCTACCTGCCGCCGACCGGGCCGGCCGATGCGCAGGCCCGGGCGCACCTGGCCGAGGCCGTCGAGCAGGCGTCCGTGCGGGTGCCGCGCCGCGCGGCGGAGATCGCGCTGGTGGCCCGGCTGGCCCTGGCGGAGGGACCGGGCGGCGAGGCGGCTGCCCAGTTCGTCACCCGCTTCCAGCAGACCTGCGGACCGGTGATGGCCAAGGGGGTCGAGGACACCGCCTTCTACCGCTACCTGCGCTTCGCCGCGCTCAACGAGGTCGGCGGCGACCCGGGGCGGTTCGGCCTGCCGGTGCAGGAGTTCCACGAGGCGTGCCGGGTCCAGCAGGCCGACTGGCCGGTGTCGCAGACCACCCTGTCGACCCACGACACCAAGCGCAGCGAGGACGTCCGGGCCCGGCTGGTGCTGCTCGCGCAGTGCCCGCGGGAGTGGGGCGAGGCGGTCGTGCGCTGGTCGGCGCTCGCCGCGCGGCACCGGCGGCCGGCCGGGCCGGACCGGGCGACGGAGCTGCTCGTCTGGCAGAGCCTGCTGGGCGCCTGGCCGATCTCGGCCGACCGGGCGGTGGCGTACGTCGAGAAGGCGACCCGCGAGGCCAAGGCCCGCACGTCGTGGGTCGACCCGGTGCCCGAGTTCGACGAAGCCGTCCAGGCCTTTGTACGCGGGGTGCTCGGCGACCCGGCGCTGACCGCGGAGCTCGAGGCGTTCTGCGAGCGGCTCCGGCCGGCGTGGGAGAGCACGCTGCTCGCGCAGAAGCTGGTGCAGCTGACAATGCCGGGCGTCGCCGACACCTACCAGGGCACCGAGCTGCCCGACCTGTCCCTCGTCGACCCCGACAACCGCCGGCCCGTCGACTACGAGGCCCGGCGCGCCGGGCTCGCCGACCTGGCCTCCGCGCCGCCGAAGCTCCGGCTGACCGCGACCGCGCTTCGGCTGCGGCGTGAGCACCCGGAGTGGTTCCTGGCCGGCGCCACGTACGAGCCGCTGGACGCCGGGCCCCGGGCCGTGGCGTTCTGCCGTTCCGGCGAGGTCGTCACGGTGGCCCCGACCCGCGCGCTGCTCACCGAGCGCGGCTGGGGCGAGGACGCCGTGACCCTGCCGGACGGCGCGTGGCGCGACCTGCTGGGCGGCGGCTCGTACAGCGGGACCGTGCCGCTGGGCACCCTGCTGGCCGACGGTCCGGCGCTGCTGGTCCGCGACGCGTGATCCTCGCGCCTTCCGACCGAGGAGTCGGCAAGCCCTTCCGCGGCCGGAAGGCGCGTTGATCACCTAAGGGGGCGACGCGGGTCAGGTGCCGGACAGGCCGCCCTGGGAGGTCAGGCTGCCCAGCAGCTGGTGGCAGGTCGTCGCCCGCTCCGCGTCCTGCTGCGCGCACTTCTCGAAGAACGCCTTGACGTCCTCGTGGCCCTCGGCGTCGGCCACGTACGCGTCGTAGGCCTGTGCAGCCTTGAGGGCGTGGTACTGGACGCTGACGAGGTCGAAGACGATGTCGTCGGCGGGGCTGTGCTGATCGGCCATGGGGAGCCTCCTCTGTGGGGGTGTCTGCCGGCGGGGAATGCCCCGGTGCCGACTGCCGAATCCGCTCCGGGTGCGTCCGGCGGCACGTTCGGGCCCGGTGCGGCTGGGCAGGGCTCCGGCCATGACTGAGCTGCACCAGAGCTGATGCGCCATGACTGAGCTGCGGGTGTGGGCGCCCGGCAAGGACCGGGTCGAGGCGGAGGTGGCCGGGGAGCTGTACGGCATGACCAGCCGGCCCGACGGGTGGTGGAGCGTCGAGCTCGCGTCGGCCGGGCCGGGCACGGACTACGCGTTCCGGGTGGACGGCGGCGAGCCGCGGCCCGACCCGCGCAGCCGCTGGCAGCCGCACGGCGTGCACGGCCCGTCCCGCCTGGTGGACGACGACTTCGGCTGGACCGACGCGCACTGGCGCGGCCTGCCGCTGGCCGGCGCGGTGCTGTACGAGATGCACGTCGGCACCTTCACCCCGGAAGGCACCTTCGACGCGGCCATCGACAGGCTGGACGCGCTGGTGGAGCTCGGGGTCGACGCCGTCGAGCTGCTGCCGGTCAACGCCTTTGCCGGCCGCTGGGGCTGGGGGTACGACGGCGTCGCGTGGTTCGCCGTGCACGAGCCGTACGGCGGCCCGGACGGCCTCAAGCGCTTCGTCGACGCCGCGCACGCGCGCGGTCTCGGCGTGGTGATGGACGCCGTCTACAACCACCTCGGACCGGCCGGGAACTACCTGCCGGAGTTCGGGCCCTACCTCACCGAGGCGCACTCAACGCCCTGGGGCTCGGCGGTCAACCTGGACATGCCCGGCTCGGAGGAGGTCCGCCGCTACATCATCGACAGCGCCCTGACCTGGCTGCGCGACTACCACGTCGACGGGCTGCGCCTGGACGCCGTGCACGCGCTGGTCGACGAGCGCGCCGTGCACCTGCTCGAGGAGCTGGCGCTGGAGGTGTCCGGTCTCGCCGCGCAGCTGAAGAAGCCGCTGTGGCTGGTGGCCGAGAGCGACCTCAACGACGCGAAGGTGGTGGCGTCGCGGGAGGCCGGCGGGTACGGCCTCGACGGGCAGTGGGCCGACGACGTGCACCACGCCCTGCACGCCCTGCTCACCGGCGAACGCGCCGGCTACTACGGCGACTTCGGCAGCCTGCCCACCCTGGCCAAGGCCCTGACCGGCGCGTTCGTGCACGACGGCACCTGGTCGAGCTTCCGCGGCCGGGCGCACGGCCGGCCGGTGCCGACGGCCATCCCCGGCTCGCGCTTCGTGGTCTACCTGCAGGACCACGACCAGGTCGGCAACCGGGCGACCGGGGACCGGATCTCGGCGACCCTGTCCGACGGCCTGCTCAAGGTCGGCGCGGCCCTGGTGCTGACGTCCGCGTTCACGCCGATGCTCTGGATGGGCGAGGAGTGGGGCGCGCGCACGCCCTGGCAGTTCTTCTCCGACCACGACGCCGAGCTCGGGGAGGCCGTCAGCAAGGGCCGGCGGGCGGAGTTCGCCACGCACGGCTGGGCCACCACCGACGTCCCCGACCCGCAGGCCGAGTCGACCTACCGGGCGAGCCAGCTCGACTGGTCCGAGCGGGACAGCGAGCGCGGGCAGTCGCTGCTGGCCTGGACCCGCGACCTGCTGGCCCTGCGCCGGGCCCGGCCCGAGCTCACCGACGGCCGCCGCGACCGGGTGCAGGTCACCTACGACGAGGACGCGCGCTGGGTCGTCGTACGCCGCGGCCGGGTCGTCGTCGCCGCCAACCTGTCGGCGGAGCGGCACCGGATCTCGCTGCCCGGCGCTCCGCAGGCGCTGCTGCTGTCCAGCACGTCCGGCTTCGTCTTCGGCGACCGCCAGGTGGAGATCGACGGCGAGTCCGCGGTGGTCCTGGAGCTGGCGGGCTGAGCGTGCGACGCTCCGGCGACGCTGACCGGACGGAGCCGCCGTGGTGCACGTGACCGACCTGCCGACACCTGCCCTGCTGGTGGACGCGGCCGCGTTCGAGCACAACCTGGGCACGATGGCGGCGGCCCTGCCGGGGGCCCGGCTGCGACCCCACGTCAAGGCCCACAAGACGACGGCCCTGGCCCGGCGGCAGGCGGCCGCCGGCGCCCGCGGCTTCACCTGCGCGACGATCCGCGAGGTGGAGGGAATGGCCGCGGCCGGCCTCGGCGCGGACCTGCTGCTCGCGAACGAGGTGCTCGACG
>DASTLY010000158.1:0-16450 GCA_035714445.1 Mycobacteriales bacterium | reverse complement strand
CTCGGTGCGCCCGCAGTAGCCGACCACGACGGCGACCTCGCCGGCGCCCTCGTCCTGCAGGCGGACGACGGGCAGCCGGTCGCCGCGTACGAAGTAGCGGAACTCGTCGAAGACGCCGTAGTTCGGCAGGTGGTGCTTCGCGTAGCGCGCGACCACCCGCCCGCCGTGCAGCACCGCGGCGCTGTTCTGCGGCTCGCCGGCCGGCCGGCCGACCGCGGGGGCGGGGTGCTCGGTGCGCCCGCAGTAGCCGACCACGACGGCGACCTCGCCGGCGCCCTCGTCCTGCAGGCGGACGGCCAGCGCCTCGAGCGCGTCAAGGGAGGCCTGGACGAACGAGCCGCGCAGCACCAGGTCCTCGGGCGGGTAGCCGGTGAGCATCATCTCCGGGAACACCACGACGGCGGCGCCCTGCTCGCCGGCCCGCGCGGTCCACCGGCTCACCAGGTCGGCGTTGCCGGCGAGGTCCCCCACGGTGCTGTCGACCTGCGCCAGTGCGATCCGGAGCTGCGCCATGCCCGCACGCTAGCACTTCTCGTCGGTTGGACGATAACAGGTGCCCGGACGAGGCAGCGTGCCGCGTGAGGGGGCTCTCATCCGCGTCTCACCCGCGGCTCATCCGTGGCCCTGACGCTCGGGGAGCCCAACCACCCGAACCCTGACTTCTGGAGCTCGCCATGCGTCTCGCCCTCGCCCTCACCGTCACCGGCCTGGCCGCCACCGCCCTCGCCGTCGTCCCCGCCAGCCCGGCAGCCGCGGAGGAGCGCACCTGCCGGGGCAGCCTCGGCGCCGTCACGGTCGACAACCTCAAGGTGCCGTCCGGCGCCACCTGCACTCTCGACCGGACGACGGTGAAGGGCAGCGTGACCGTCGAGCGCGGCGCCGCCCTGTACGCCAACACCATCCGGGTCGTCGGCAACGTCCAGGGCGAGGGCGCCCGCACCGTGCAGCTGCGGGGCTCGACCGTCGGCGGCAGCGTGCAGGTCAAGCAGGGCCAGGGCGCCGCGGTGCTCAACACCCGGATCCAGGGCGACCTGCAGTACGACGAGATGAGCCGGCTGCTCAAGGCCAACTCCAACGTCGTCGGCGGCAACATCCAGATCGTGAAGAACTCCGGGGGCGTCCGGGTGTACGGCAACCGCATCGACGGTGCGCTGCAGTGCAAGGAGAACCGCCCCGCGCCGGTCGGGGACCGCAACGTGGCGGGGGAGGGCAAGGAGGGCCAGTGCAGCCGGCTCTGACCGCCCCGGCCGACCTCTGACCGCCCGGGCCGAGCTCTGACCGCCCCGGCTGAGGGGGGCAGGCGCGCGTCCGGGCGGACGACGCCGACGGCAGATGACAGCGACCTCATCCGACGCTCACGGGAGTCTCATGGCGAGGGCGCAGGCTGAGGTCATGGACCTGCTCCGCCGCGTGGCCGCCGTACTGGCGCTGCTGTCCGTGCCGCTCCTGCTGGCGCTGGCCAGCCAGCAGCTCGCGCAGCAGCCGGGCCCGCCCGACCTGCGCCCGCTGTCAGCGGTCCCTACAGCAGGCGTCGGGTCAGACTCGGCAGCGGCGGTCGTACCGACCGTTCCCGGCGGTGTCCCGGCGCCACCGGCCACCGTGCCGCCCGCTCCCGCGCCGGGCGAGGCCCCAGGCACCGTCCCAGGCACTGTCCCAGGCGATGTCCCGGGGAACGTCGTCCCGCCGCCCGTGCCACCGGCGCCGCCCGCGCCGGTACCGCCCTCGACCGAACCGCCGGGGCCCGCGCCGCGAACCGTGACGCGGGTGCCGGCGCCCCCGGCCGCCACCCGGGCGCCGGCCGACCGCACCGATGACGACTCCGATGACGACTCCGGGGACGACTCCGGCGACGACTCCGGCGACGACTCCGGGGACGACGCCGGCGACGAGAGCAGCGGGGAGGACGGCGAGGATGACTGAGGGCCGCACCGAGCGCCCGGGTGAGGGCCCGGCCGGGCCCGCCCCCGTGCAGGCCGCACCCGCGCAGGCGCACGCCGGGCCGCGGGGCTCCAGCGTCCCCGCCCGGCTCCGCATCATCGGCTGGATCCTGCTGACGACCGCCGTCGGCCTGACCGCGGTGGTCGTCACCGTGCGCAGCTCGCTGCTGGCGCAGGTGGCCCGCGACGCGAACGCGGACGTGGTGCAGGAGACCCAGGAGGTCCGCGAGTTCGCGCCCATCGCCCGCGACCCGGACACGGCCCAGCCCTTCACCTCGACCGCGCGGCTGCTCAGCGTGTACCTCAGCCGGCAGTCCCCGAGCGCCAACGAGCAGCTCGTCGGCTACCTGCCGCAGGGCGAGAGCTTCCTCGCGTACAGCCGTCGGGCCGACGCCGACCTCCGGGCGTCGTACGACCTGGCGACCGACGGCAGCGCCGTGCTGCGCCGGCTGCTGGACAGTGGCGCGCAGTCCGGGGTGACGACCACGCCGGCGGGCGAGATGCGCTGGGGCCGGGTGGACCTGTCGACCGGGGGCGCGGACCAGGGCGGGTCGCTGGTCGTGGCCCAGTTCACCGCGGCGCCCAAGGCCGCGGTGGACGCGACCGTGCGCCTCGTCGCCCTGGTGGCCCTCGGCGGGCTCGCCCTGACGGCAGCGATCGCCTGGGTGGTGGCCGGCGTCATCCTGGCGCCGGTACGCACGGTGCGCCGGGCCGCCGCGGAGATCAGCGAGCGCGACCTCACCCGGCGGATCCCGGTGCGCGGCCGGGACGACATCGCCGCGCTGGCGACCACCTTCAACGGGATGCTGGACCGCCTCGAGGACGCCTTCCGCACGCAACGGCAGTTCGTCGACGACGCCAGCCACGAGCTGCGCACCCCGATCACCATCATCCGGGGGCACGTCGAGCTGCTCAGCGGCGCCCCGGCGGAGCGGGCCGCGACCGCGGCGCTCGTGATGACCGAGCTCGACCGGATGAACCGGATCGTCAGCGACCTGCTGGTGCTGGCCAAGGCCGACCGGCCCGACTTCGTCCGCCCGGCGCCGGTCGACGTCGCGACCCTCACCCTCGAGATCGACGCGAAGCTGGCGTCGCTCGGCGACCGCAGCTGGCGGCTCGAGCGGGTCGCCGACGGGACGGCGCTGCTCGACGAGCAGCGGGTCACGCAGGCCGTGCTGCAGCTCGCGCAGAACGCCGTCCAGCACACCGTCGCCGGCCAGGAGATCCGGCTCGGCTCCGACTTCCGCGGGGACGGGGTGGCGTTCTGGATCACCGACACCGGGCCGGGAGTGCAGCCGGGGGAGGCCGAGACCATCTTCGAGCGCTTCGCGCACGGGTCGGTCACCCCGACAGCGGGCAACCGCAGCGGCGCGGGTCTCGGCCTGTCCATCGTGCGGGCGATCGCCGACGGGCACGGCGGGTCGGCGTACGTGCGCAGCCGGCCGGGCGAGGGCGCCACCTTCGGCATCGAGCTGCCGGTCACCAAGGGCGGCCGGCGGGACGCGGAGCTGCTCGACGACGACGAGAGCGACCCGGACCGCGACCCCGACCCCGCCGGCCCGACGACCGCGCCGGTCCCGGCGGCGGGGGTGGAGCGATGAGCCGGATCCTCATCGCCGAGGACGAGGTGCGCATCGCGCAGTTCGTGGAGAAGGGGCTGCGGGCGGCGGGGCACGCGACCACGCACGCCCAGGACGGCGAGACGGCGCTGATGCTGGCCCGCGCGGGCTCGTTCGACCTGGTCCTGCTCGACGTCGGGCTGCCCGCGCTGGACGGGTTCGCCGTGCTCCGCCGGCTGCGGGGCGAGGGGGTGCGTACGCCCGTCATCATGCTCACGGCCCGTGACAGCGTCGGCGACACGGTCGCCGGGCTCGAGGGCGGCGCCAACGACTACGTGACCAAGCCCTTCCAGTTCGCCGAGCTCCTGGCCCGGATCCGCCTGCGGCTGCGGGAGGAGCCGGCCCCGCACGGCGGCGTGGTGCTGCGCGAGGGCGACCTGGCCCTCGACCTGCGGACCCGCCGGGTCGAGGTCGACGGCACCAGCCGCGACCTGTCGGCCCGGGAGTTCAGCCTGCTCGAGGTCTTCCTGCGGCACCCCGGCCAGGTCCTGTCCCGTGAGCAGCTGCTCGGGCAGGTGTGGGGCTACGACTTCGACCCCTCCTCCAACGTCGTCGACGTGCTCGTCCGGACGCTGCGCGCCAAGGTCGGCGCGGCCCGCATCGAGACGGTGCGCGGCGCCGGGTACCGGCTGCGATGAGCGCCCCCTCCCCGACCCGTCTGCCGACCGGGCACGACCGCGACGAGGTCGTCTACGCGACCAGCCCACCGGTGCGCGAGACGCCCGCCGCCGCGCCGACCGCCGCGCTGGCCTTGCGGGCGCGGGCCCTGCCGCTGCGCCGGCTGGTCGCCGGGGTCATCGGTGTCGCCGCCCTCGTCCTGCTCCTCGGCGTCGACCTGGGCTTCTCGGGCGCGGCCCGTACGACGCTGGTGGTGTTCGTCGCCGCCGTCTGGGCCTGGATCTTCACCGACGTGGACGACACCTACGTCGCGCTGGGGGCCGCGACGGCGCTGGTGCTGGCGGGGGTGATCAGCACCGACGAGCTGTTCGCGACGCTCGGGGACGACACGGTGTGGCTGCTGCTGGCGGCCTTCGTGATCGCCGCCGGGGTCACCAGCTCGGGTCTCGCCACCCGGGCGGCGGCGTGGATCGTGGCCGGCGCGCGTACGCCCCGCCAGCTCGTGCACCTGCTGACCGCCGCGCTGGTGGTGACCGCGTTCGCCGTCCCCTCGACCTCCGGCCGGGCGGCCCTGGCGCTGCCCGTCTTCCTCGGACTGGCCCGGGTGCTCGCCGACCGGCGCCGGCTGGTGACGGCGCTGGCCCTGATCTTCCCGACCGTCATCCTGCTGTCGGCCGTGGGCTCGCTGCTGGGCGCAGGTGCCCACCTCGTGACCAGCCAGGTGGTGGCGGCCGCGACCGGGACGGGCTTCGACTTCGCCTCCTGGCTGCTGCTGGGGCTGCCGCTGGCCGTGGTGTCCAGCCACCTGGCCGCCGAGCTCGTGCTGGTGCTGTTCACCGACCGCGAGCAGCGCCGGGGGGAGCTGCGGGTGCTCGCCGCCGATCTCGAGGTGGACAGCCCGACGCCGGTCACCGGGCCGCTCACCGTGGCCGAGTCCCGCGCCGCCCTGCTGCTGGCCGCGGTCGTCATGCTCTGGTGCACCGAGTCCCTGCACGGGGTGCACCCGGCGATCGTCGCGCTCGGCGGCGCCCTGGTCGCGACCTCGCCCCGCTACGGCGCCACCTCGCTGAAAAAGGCGCTGGCGACCGTTCCCTGGTCGCTGCTGCTGTTCATGGCGGCGACCCTCGCCCTCGGTACGGCGCTCACCACCTCCGGCGCGGCCGACCGCCTCGCCCAGGGGCTGTTCGGCGGGCTGGGCACCGGCTCGCCGACGCTGTTCCTCGTCGTGGTGATCGTGGTGTCCACGGCCGCGCACCTGGTGGTGCAGAGCCGCTCGGCCCGGTCCTCCGTGCTGGTGCCCATCGTGGTGGCGCTCTCGCCCGCCGTCGGCGTCGACCCGGCCGCGGCGGCCTTCGCCTCGACCGCCGCGGCCGGCTTCTGCCACACCCTGCCGTCCTCCGCCAAGCCGGTCGCGATCTTCGCCAAGGTCGACGGCGCGCAGACGTACGCCCCCCGCGACCTGCTGCGGCTGTCCATGTTCCTGGCGCCGCTCAGCACGGCGCTGGTCCTGCTGTTCTCGCTCGTCGTCTGGCCCGTCCTGGGCCTGCCGCTCCTTCCCTGACCCTGTCTTCGGAGGCAACCATGTCCGCACAGCTGCACCAGGCGCGCCGACCATGAGGCTGCGCGTGCTCATCGCCCCGTCCGGCTTCAAGGAGAGCCTCAACGCCGACCAGGTGGCCGACTGCATCCGGGCGGGCGTACGCCGTGCCGTCCCCGACGCCGCCATCCGCAAGGCGCCGCTCGCTGACGGCGGGGAGGGCTTCACCCAGGCGCTGGTGCACGCCACCGAGGGCACGATGCACCCGGTCACCGTGACCGGGCCGGTCGGGCAGCCCGTCGAGGCCTTCGTCGGGCTGCTCGGCGGCGACCCCGAGGACGGCCCGACGGCGGTCCTGGAGATGGCCGCCGCTGCCGGCCTGCGGCTCGTGCCGACGGACGCCCGCGACCCGCTGGTCACCACGACGTACGGCGTGGGTGAGCTGGTCCGCGCCGCGCTGGACCTCGGCGCCCAGCGCATCCTGGTCGGCTGCGGCGACTCCGGCACCAACGACGGCGGCGCCGGGATGGCGCAGGCCCTCGGGGCCCGGCTGCTCGACGCCGACGGCGAGGAGCTGCGGCGCGGCGGCGGTGCGCTGGCCGACCTGGCCAAGATCGACCTGAGCGGGCTGGACCCCCGAATCGCCGCGACCACGATCGACGTCGCGTGCAACCCGCACAACGTGCTCACCGGTCCGCACGGCGTCGCCCGGGTCTTCGGCCCGCAGAAGGGGGCCGACGAGGCGACCGTCGCCACGCTCGAGGCGGCGCTGGAGCGGTACGCGGACGTGGTTGACGACGCGACCGGGGTCGACGTGCGTACGGCCCCCGGCTCCGGCGCGTCCGGCGGTCTTGGCGCGGGCCTGTCCGCGCTGCTCGGCGCCACCCTGCACCCGCGCTTCGACATCGTCTTCCGCTATCTGGCCTTCGACGAGCTGCTGGCGCAGACCGACCTGGTGATCACCGCGGAGGGCGCGATCGACCGGCAGACGCCGCGCGGCAAGGTGCCCGCGGAGGTCGCCCGCCGCGCCGCCGCGCTCGACCTGCCGGTGATCGCGCTGGCCGGGACGATCGGGGAGGGCGTGCAGGCGGCGGTGGACGCCGGCCTGGACGCCTGGGCCTCGATCCTCACCCGCCCCTGCAGCCTTGCCGAGGCGCTGGAGGACGCGGAGCACTCGCTGATCGCCTCTGCCGAGCAGACGATGCGCCTGCTGCTCGTGGGTCGTCGCCTCGGAGAGGCGCGGAGCAGCTGAGCCTCGGAGAGGCGCGGAGCAGCTGAGCCTCGCCGAAGGGGCTACCCGCCGGCGCGGGTCAGCGCGTCGTACTCGGCGTCGGTCAGCTCGACCTCGGCCGCGGCGCAGTTCTCCTCCAGGTGCGCGAGGGAGCCGGTGCCCGGGATCGGCACCATCACGGGGGAGCGGCGCAGCAGCCAGGCCAGCGCCAGCTGCGCGTGGGTGGCCCGGTGGTCCTTGGCGATCTCGTCGAGCAGGCCGCCGGGCTTGGCGAGGTCGCCCGCGGCGACCGGGAACCACGGGATGAAGGCGATGCCCTCGCGCTCGCAGTACTGCAGGACCTCCTCCGACTGGCGGTTGGCCAGGTTGTAGAGGTTCTGCACGCTCGCGACCTCGAAGTGCCGGCGGGCCGCCTCGATCTGCTCGACGCTGACCTCGGACAGGCCCAGGTGGCGGACCTTGCCCTCCTTCTGGATGTCGGCCATGAAGCCGAACTGCTCCTCGGCAAGCACCTTCTCGTCGATGCGGTGCAGCTGCCACAGGTCGATCCGCTCGACGGCGAGCCGGCGCAGGCTCATCTCGACGCACTGCCGCAGGTACTCCGGCCGGCCGACCGGCGGCCAGACCTCCGGGCCGGTGCGCGTGAGACCGCCCTTGGTCGCGATGCGGACCTCGCCGTACGGGTGCAGCGCCTCGCGGATGAGGTCCTCGCTGACGTACGGGCCGTAGCTGTCCGCGGTGTCGATGAAGTCGACGCCGAGCTCGACGGCGCGGCGCAGAACCGCGCGGGCGTTGTCCAGGTCGTCCGGCGGACCCCAGATGCCCTTGCCGGTGAGGCGCATCGCGCCGTAGCCGAGCCGGTGGACGGTCAGGTCTCCGCCCAGCGTGATGGTGCCGGACCGGGTGACGGGCGGGTCGATCGTGGTCACGCTGCTCCTCGGGTCAGGGGGTGTGCGAATCAGGGGTGGGGCTGCTCGGGTGGGAGCGGGATCAGCTGGGCCCTACCCGCCCGTCCCACCCGCACGCGGCCCGGGGGCGGGCCCCACTTCCCGGTGAACCGTGGGACGGTGCACAGCGGCGGTCAGGCCCGGCCGCTCGAGGCGCGCGCGCGAAGGAGACCGGCATGGCGAAGGACAAGGGTGGCCGCGAGGCCAAGAAGCCCAAGGCCGAGCAGAACAAGAAGCAGAAGGGGCAGACGCCCCCGGCCGGGGCCGGTGCGCTCGACGCGGTGCGCGGCGGTGCCCGGGCCAAGGGCTGACCTGCTCCGGCCGCCCGCCCGCCCCCCCACGACGGGGGCGGGCGCTGGCTGCTAGCGGGGCAGGAAGCAGATCCCCGGGTGGTACTCGTGTCCGCAGGAGGACACGCCGTTCTGGTTGTCGGAGCCGACCCACAGCCCGCCGAAGGCGAGCACGAGGTCACCGGCGCCGATCCCGCGGGACCGGCCGGGGTCCCACGCGGTGGCCTTCCCGGTCGTCGGGTTGATGCCACCGAGGCCCGGCCGGAAGACCGCGCCGGGGCCCTGCTCGTTGCAGCCCCTCGGGTTGTCGAGGTAGCGCTGGTGCCCGCCGACGTAGACGGTGCTGGCGTCGGCCACGACCGAGAGCAGGCTGTCGCAGCCGGTGTAGTTGACCCACAGGTGGTTCTGCGAGGAGGGGGCGTTGCGGTAGGCGATGGCCGCGTCGCACACGCCGGTGTGCGGTCCGCCGCCTCGGATGTCGCCGCCGGTGGTTGCCGCGAAGATGGTCCGGTCGTCGGTCGAGTACGTCGCGTCCTGGACGTAGAACGGCGTCCCCTTCTGGCAGTGGATGGTGAAGTCCGGGGTCGTCCAGCCGTCCAGCGTGGCCTTGGTCGGGCCCAGGTCGAGCTGGAAGGCCTGCTGCCTCGGCGCGTTGCCCACGTGCGTGAACACGCCGGTCACGAGCATCTGGTTGCCGCGGTGGTTCAGCGTGAAGTTGTAGGCCTTGGTGGCGTTGACCCCGGGGTACTGGCCGGACAGCGGCAGCGTCAGGTAGCCGTCCGGCACGCCGGTCCGCGGGTTCAGGCTGGCCAGCCGGGAGCGGGCCGCGCCGTTGATCTCCTTGAAGAAGCCGCCGGCGAGCACCCGCCCGTGCGTCCAGACCAGCGCGCTGACCTCCTTGGAGGCGTTGCGCCGGAAGCCGGTCCTGAGCTCGCCGGTGGACGTGTCCACCGCGGCGATGTACTGCGCCGGCTTGCCGCCAACCTGGGTGAACGTGCCGCCGATGTAGGCCGTGCCGCAGTCCGACGGGTTGAAGGCGATCGAGTTGATCTTGCCGTTGGTGTTGGGGTTGAAGTTGTTGACCTTGCCGGTGCTGCCGTTGAAGGCGATCGCGTTGTTGCGCTTGAACACCCGGCCGCCGTCGGCCGGGCTGGTGAACTCGGTGAACCGGCCCACGGCGTACATGGTGGCCCCGCACGGGACCAGCTGGCGGACCACGCCGATGTTGCCGTTGCGCCCGTCGGGGCCGGTCATCTGCGGGGTCCAGTTGGCCGGGTTGGTGGACACCGGTCCGCCCGCGGCGACCGCGGCCGGCGCCGCCCCGCCGGCGACCGCGGCGGCCGCGAACCCGGCGAGGACCGTGCTCCTCACCAGAACCGCTGTCATGCGTCGTCTCGACATGTACCCGCTCCAGTCCTGTGGCCGTCGCCCCGGCGCTGCCCGGGTCGCTGTCGGGGACATGGTGCCTGATCCTGTGCGGTTGTCATGCCCTCGCGGCCCCTTCGTCGCCGGCCGGCACGCGCGGCTGCACCCGCGCCGCGGGCCGGGCCTGTCAGGATGGCGGCCATGGACAAGCAGCAGGAGTTCGTGCTCCGCACGCTCGAGGAGCGCGACATCCGTTTCATCCGCCTGTGGTTCACCGACGTGCTGGGCACCCTCAAGTCCGTCGCGATCGCGCCCGCCGAGCTCGAGGGCGCCTTCGCGGAGGGAATCGGCTTCGACGGCTCGGCGATCGAGGGCTTCGCCCGGGTGCACGAGAGCGACATGCTCGCCAAGCCGGACCCGGCGACCTTCCAGGTGCTGCCGTGGAGGGGCAGCACCCCCGGCACCGCACGGATGTTCTGCGACATCACGATGCCCGACGGCACGCCGAGCTGGGCCGACCCGCGGCACGTGCTGCGCCGGGCGCTGTCCAAGGCCTCCGACGCCGGGTTCACCTTCTACACGCACCCCGAGATCGAGTTCTTCCTGCTGCGCTCCCTGCCGCCCAAGGGCACGGCGCCCGAGCCGGTCGACGCCGGCGGCTACTTCGACCTGACGCCCCACGACGTCACGCACGACTTCCGCCGGCAGGCGATCACCGTGCTGGAGAGCATGGGGATCTCGGTGGAGTACTCCCACCACGAGGTCGCGCCGGGGCAGCAGGAGATCGACCTGCGCTACGCCGACGCGCTCTCGACGGCCGACAACATCCTCACCACCCGGCACGTCATCAAGGAGGTGGCGCTCAGCCAGGGCGTCTACGCCACCTTCATGCCCAAGCCGTTCAGCGACCAGCCGGGCAGCGGGATGCACACCCACCTGTCGCTGTTCGAGGGCGACAACAACGCCTTCCACGACAGCAACGACCCCAACCACCTGTCCACCGTCGGCAAGCACTTCATCGCCGGCCTGCTGCGGCACGCCGGCGAGATCACCGCGGTGACCAACCAGTGGGTCAACTCCTACAAGCGGCTGATCTCGGGCGGTGAGGCCCCGCCGTACATCTGCTGGGGCTCCAACAACCGCAGCGCGCTCGTGCGCGTCCCGATGTACAAGCCGGCCAAGAGCGGCTCCACGCGGGTCGAGGTGCGCAGCCCGGACAGCGCGACCAACCCGTACCTGTGCTTCGCGCTGCTGCTCGCCGCCGGGCTGCGCGGGATCGAGCAGGAGTACGAGCTGCCGCCCGGCGCCGAGGACGACGTCTGGTCGCTGTCAGACCAGGAGCGGCACGCGATGGGGATGACGCCGCTGCCGGGCAGCCTGGCCGAGGCGATCGCCGCCATGGAGCGCAGCGAGCTGGTCGCCGAGACGCTGGGCGAGCACGTCTTCGACTTCTTCCTGCGCAACAAGCGCGAGGAGTGGCGGGCCTACCGCAGCGAGGTCACGCCCTTCGAGCTCGGCCGCTACCTGCCGGTGCTCTAGTTTGACCAGGTTGGTCAGACCGGACACGCTGCACGCATGAGTACGCAGGTCAACATCTACGAGGCCAAGGCGAAGCTGTCCGACCTCGTCGAGCCGGCGGCGAACGGGAGGACATCGTGATCGCGAAGTCCGGCAGGCCCCGGGTCCGCCTCGTCCCGGTGCCCGAGCGGCGGTCGCCGCGGGCGTTCGGGCAGTTGAAGGATCAGATCGTGTTCCACGTGGGCTGGGAGGAAGACGTCACCGACGAGTTCGAGGACCTGTGACGGCGCTGCTGCTCGACACGCACGTCGCGCTGTGGCTGCTCGCGGGCATCAACATCTCGCCCGCCGTACAAGCCGTGGTGGAAGACTCAGCGAACGACGTCTACCTGAGGGAAGTCGCGATCAAGCAGAGTTCAGGCAAGCTCGAGGGGCTTCCGGAGGACTACCTCGACCTGCTCGTCGGACAAGGGGTCGAGCTCCTCGCCGTCCACGCCCGGCACGTACGCGCGGTGCGGCACCTGCCGCTCCACCATCGTGACCCCTTCGACCGGATGATCGTCGCCCTCACCGCATGAGAGCCCTGGTCGTGCAGCACCACCCGGCCGAGGGTCCCGGCCTGCTCGCGGACTGGCTGCCCGCGGCCGGCCTCGAGCTCGACGTGCTCCGGCCGTACGACGGCGACCCGGTCCCGGAGCGGGTCGACGCCGACGCGCTGGTCGTGCTCGGCGGCCCGTACGAGGCGTACGACGACACCTCGGCGCCCTGGCTCGCGGCGACCAAGGCGCTGCTGCGCGCGGCGGTCGCGGACCGGGTGCCGGTGCTCGGGGTCTGCCTCGGCGCCCAGCTGCTGGCGGAGGCCGCCGGCGGGGTGGTGGAGGCGGGCGACTCCGGGCCGGAGCTCGGCGCCCGGCTGGTCGCCAAGCGCGACGTCGCCGGCGCCGACCCGCTGGTCTGGGACACCCCGATGAGCTGGATCTGCGTGCAGTGGCACGGGGACGCCATCACCGAGCTGCCACCCGGCGCGACGCTGCTGGCCAGCAGCACCCGCTACCCGCACCAGATGTTCCGGCTGGGGGAGCGGGCCTGGGGGCTGCAGTTCCACGTCGAGGCCACCGCGGAGATGGTGCGCGACTGGGCCGCGCAGGACGACGAGCTGCTGGCCGACCCCGACCTGCTGCTCGAGCGGACGCTGGGCGAGCTGCCGGAGGTGGCCGAGCTGTGGCAGCCGGTGCTCGAGCGGTTCGCCGCCGTCGTACGCGGTGAGGACCCCCGCCCGACCGCTCTGCCGCTGGTGTGAGCGTGGCCGGTCCTGACATCGGGGCGCGCCCGGTCCACGGGCTGGGCCGGCTGGCCCGGCTGGGCTTCACCGACCCGGCCGGCGCGGAGGGCCTGCTGAGCGGCCTCGGCCTGTGGCAGGGCAGCCCGGTCGACGAGGGCGCCGAGCAGGTGCTGCTCGGCCTCGCCGACGCCGCCGACCCGGACCTGGCGCTGACCGCGCTCGGCCGGCTCGCCGAGGCCGCGGGTGACCGCGCGGCCCTGCTGGCGGGCCTGCGCACCGCACCCGGCCAGCGGAACCGGCTGCTGGGCGTGCTCGGGGTGAGCTCGGAGCTCGGCGACCACCTGGCCGCGCACCCCGCCGACTGGCACGTGCTCGTCGAGGACGAGGCGACGCGGGTGCGCCCGAGTCTGCTCGGCCTGCAGACGCAGCTGCTCGCCGCGGTCGGCGCGACCCCGGACGCCGGGCTGCCCTGGGGCAGCGGTGGCGCGCGGGCCGCGGGCACCGGCCCGGAGGTCGTGACGGCGCTGCGGCTGGCGTACCGGCGCTGCCTGCTCGGCCTCGCGGCCCGCGACCTGGCCGGCGACGTGCTGGTCGAGGACGTCGCAGGAGAGCTCGCCGACCTGGCCGGCGCGACGCTCACCGCCGCCCTGGCCGTCGCCCTCGCGGGCCTTGCGCCGGGCGCCGCGCCGGCGCGGCTGGCGGTGATCGGCATGGGCAAGGCCGGCGGCCGGGAGCTCAACTACGTCAGCGACGTCGACGTGGTCTTCGTCGGCGAGCCGGTGGGGGACGCCGCGGGCGGGCCGGCAGACGGTGCCCTTGTGGAGCGGGCGCTGCGCACCGCGACGCAGGTGGCCAGCGCGATGATGAAGGTGTGCGCGGAGGTGGCCTGGCCGGTGGACGCCGGCCTGCGGCCCGAGGGCGGGGCCGGGCCGCTCGTGCGCACCCTGGCCAGCCACGAGGCGTACTACCGCCGCTGGGCCAAGACCTGGGAGTTCCAGGCGCTGCTGAAGGCGCGGCCGATCGCGGGCGACCTGGCGCTCGGCCGGCGCTACGTGGAGGCCCTGAGCCCGCTGGTGTGGACCTCCGCCGACCGCCCCGGCTTCGTCGAGGACGTCCAGGCGATGCGGCGCCGCGTCGAGCAGACCCTCGACGCGAGCCGGGCCGAGCGCGAGGTCAAGCTCGGCCGCGGCGGCCTGCGGGACGTGGAGTTCGCCGTACAGCTGCTGCAGCTCGTCCACGGCCGTGGCGACGACTCGGTGCGCAGCGGGACGACCGTCACCGCGCTGGCGCAGCTCGCGGAGGGCGGCTACGTCGGCCGGGAGGACGCGCGGCACCTGTCCGAGGCCTACCGGTGGCTGCGGATGGTCGAGCACCGGCTGCAGCTGCACCGGCTGCGCCGCACCCACCTGCTGCCGGCCGACGAGGACGCGGCGGGGCTGCGCCGCGTCGCCCGCGCCGCCGGCTACCGGGCCGACGCGGTCGCGCTGTTCTCCCGCGAGCGGGCGGGCTACCGCCGCGAGGTGCGCCGGCTGCACGAGAAGCTGTTCTACCGGCCGCTGCTCGGCGCGGTCGCCCGGCTGCCCACCGCCGACGTACGGCTCAGCCCGCGGGCCGCCGGCGCCCGGCTGGCGGCCCTCGGCTTCGCCGACCCGGCCGCGGCGCTGCGCCACCTGGAGGCGCTCACCGCGGGGGTGTCCCGGCGGGCCGCGATCCAGCAGACGCTGCTGCCCGCGATGCTGGGCTGGTTCGCCGAGGCGCCCGATCCCGACGGCGGCCTGCTGGGCTACCGGCAGGTCAGCGACGCGCTCGGGACCACCCCCTGGTACCTGCGGCTGCTGCGCGACGAGGGCGCGTCCGCGGAGCGGCTCGCCCGGCTGCTCGGCACGTCCCGCTACGTGGCGGACCTGCTCGTGCGCGCGCCCGACGGCGTACGCCTGCTCGCCGGCGACGCCTCCCTGCAGCCCCGGTCGCGGGACGCCCTGGTGGGCAGCTTCGTCGCCGCAGTCCGCCGCCGTGACGACTGGGAGTCCGCGGTCGCCACCGCCCGCGGGCTGCGGCGCCAGGAGCTGCTGCGGGTGGCCTGCGGCGACCTGCTCGGGCTGGTCGACCTCGCCGGCCGCGGTGTCGCGCTGTCCGACATCGCCGCCGCGACCGTCGAGGCCGCTCTCGTCACCGCGAGCCGCAAGGTCGAGACCGAGCGCCGCCGGCCGCTGCCCGTACGCCTGGCCGTGCTCGCCATGGGCCGGCTCGGCGGCCTGGAGCAGAGCTGGGGCAGCGACGCGGACGTGCTGTTCGTGCACCAGCCCGTCGAAGGCGCCGCCGACGGCGAGGCCGCGGCAGTCGCGCACGACATCGCCAACGAGACCCGGCGGCTGCTGGCGCTGCCGGCCCCGGACCCGCCGCTGGTGGTCGACGCCGGGCTCCGGCCGGAGGGCCGGCAGGGCCCGCTCACCCGCAGCCTGGCGTCGTACGCCGCCTACTACGCCCGCTGGTCCCTGGTCTGGGAGGCCCAGGCGCTGCTGCGCGCGGCGCCGCTGGCCGGCGACCCGGACGTGGCGGCCGAGTTCCTGGCGGCCGTGGCACCCGTGCGCTGGCCCGACGGCGGGCTCCGCGCCGAGCAGGTCGTCGAGGTGCGGCGGATCAAGGCCCGGGTCGAGACCGAGCGGATGCCGCGCGGCGTCGACCCGGGGCTCGCCCTCAAGCTCGGCCGGGGCGCGCTGGCCGACGTCGAGTGGACCGTGCAGCTGCTGCAGCTGCAGCACGCGTACGCCGTGCCGGGGCTGCGGACCACCTCCACGCTCGGCGCGCTGCACGCCGCCCAGGACGCCGGTCTGCTCGACCCGGCCGACGGCGCGGTCCTCGAGCACGCGTGGACCCTCGTCGCGCGGACCCGGGACGCCCTGGTGCTGGTCCGCGCGAAGCCGTCCACGGTGCTGCCGTCCAGCGGCCGGGAGCTGGACGCCACCGCCCGGCTGCTGGGCTACCCCGCCGGGGAGCAGGGCCAGTTCCTGGACGACTACCGCCGGGCGACCCGCCGGGCCCGGACCGTCGTCGAGCGGCTGTTCTACGGGTAGCGGGCAGAACTGCGTAGATTGTCGCGCCATGGCAGACGTGCGCACGGTCGTGGCCGCCGACACCGTCTTCCTGCTACGGGAGGGGGCGGCCGGCGCCGGCACGGGCACGCCGGTCCTGCTGCTGCACGGGGCGCCGGAGACCTCCTCCTGCTGGCGCGACCTGGTGCCCCGGCTGGCGCTCGGCCGCCGGGTGCTGGCGCCGGACCTGCCCGGCCTGGGCGGTTCGAGCTACCCCGGCCCGTACGACGTGCGCTCGCTGGTCACGCAGGTCGCCGCGCTGCTGGAGGCGGAGGGCACCGGGCCGGTCGACGTCGTCGGCCACGACTGGGGCGGCATCGTCGCGATCGGCCTCGCCGGGCTGCGGCCGGACCTGGTCCGCCGGCTCGTGGTCGCCAACGCGCCCTACCGCCAGGGCCCGCCGCCCTACCGGGCCGTGCACATCCCGCTGCTCGCCTTGCCGGTGCTGCCGGAGCTGGCGTTCCGGCTCGCCGGCCGCCGGCTGGTCGACCTCATGCTCGACCTCGGCTGGCGCTCGGAGCCGCCGCTGGACGAGGAGCGCCGCGCGGAGTACGCCGCCGCCTACACCGGGCGGGACCGGCTGCAGGCGTTCCTGGGCTACTACCGGGCCGCCGCGCGGCCGCGCCCCGGCGCGCTGCTCCCGGGCAGCGCGCTGTCGCAGGCCCTGCCGGAGGTCGATCTCGAGCACGTGATGGTGCTGTGGGGCGCGCTGGACCCGGTGCTGCCGCTGTCCATCGGCGAGGCCGCGGTGCGCGACCTCGGGCCGCGCACCCGGATGACGACGATCCCAAACGCCGGGCACTTCGTGGTCGAGGAGGCGCCGGACGTGGTCGGCGACGTGCTCGTGGACTTCCTGGGCTGACCGGCCTCGCGATCGGTCAGCCGCCGAGGGCGGCCCAGGTCCGGGGACCGACGACACCGTCCACGACGAGCCTGGAGCCGGCCTGGAAGCGCAGCACCGCCGCGAGCGTGATCGGGCCGAACCCGCCGTCCGCCCTGACGCCTAGCAGCCGCT
>DASTLY010000157.1:0-23101 GCA_035714445.1 Mycobacteriales bacterium | reverse complement strand
AGCCGCTTGCCGTCGACCTCGTACGCCACGCAGACCGGGATCCGGTCCCAGCCGCTGAGCACGTCGAGCTTGGTGAGCACGAAGTCGGTGATCCCGTTGACCCGGGCGGCGTAGCGGGCGATGACGGCGTCGTACCAGCCGCAGCGCCGGGGCCGGCCGGTGGTGGTGCCGTACTCGTGCCCGTCGGTCCGGAGCCGCTCGCCGTCGTCGTCCAGCAGCTCCGTGGGGAAGGGACCCTCGCCGACCCGCGTCGTGTACGCCTTGACGATGCCGATCACCTTGTCGACCCGGCGCGGCCCGATGCCGGAGCCGGTGCAGGCACCGCCGGCCGTCGCCGAGCTGCTGGTGACGAACGGGTAGGTGCCGTGGTCGACGTCCAGCAGCGTCGCCTGGCCGCCCTCGAGAAGCACCGTCCGGCCCTCGTCGAGTGCCTCGTTGAGCAGCAGTCCGGTGTCGCGGACCATCGGCGCCAGCCGGTCGCGGTAGGCCAGCAGCTCCTCGACGACCTGCTCCACCGTGAACGCCCTGCGGTTGTAGACCTTCACCAGCAGCTGGTTCTTCAGCGTCAGCGCGGCCTCGACCTTCGCCCGCAAGATCTTCTCGTCGAGCAGGTCCTGCACCCGGATGCCGAGGCGGTTCATCTTGTCCGCGTAGGTCGGGCCGATGCCGCGGCCGGTGGTGCCGATCTTGCGGCTGCCGAGAAAACGCTCGGCGACCCGGTCCAGGGTGGAGTTGTAGGAGGCGATCACGTGCGCGTCGGCGCTGACCACCAGCCGGCTGGTGTCGACGCCCCGCGCCTCCAGGCCGTCGATCTCGGCGAACAGCACACCGAGGTCGACCACCACCCCGTTGCCGATGACCGGCGTGCAGCCCGGGCTGAGGATGCCGCTGGGCAGCAGGTGCAGGGCGTACGTCTCGTCACCGACCACCACGGTGTGCCCGGCGTTGTTGCCGCCGTTGAACTTCACGACGAGGTCGACGAGGCCGCTGAGCTGATCGGTGGCCTTGCCCTTGCCCTCGTCGCCCCACTGGGCGCCGATGAGGACGAGTGCGGGCATCAGTTCGCTCCCAGGACGCGCGGAAGGGCCCCTGCGTGCGCAGCGGGCCCTCTTGCGGGGCGAGTCTAGCGGGCGGGGCGGTGGACGTACGCTCCCCCGGTGGAGCCCTGGGTCGCACGGCTGCGTACGGCGGCCGCCTCCGTGCGCGAGACCGCGCGGCAGGCCCGCGAGACGGTCGCGCTCGCCCATGACGTCGTGCAGCGCGCCGACCGGGTGACCGCCGAGCTCGAGGGGCCGCTGCTGGCGCTCGCGCCGCAGCTGCGGAAGCTCGCGGAGACCCTCGACGACCCGGTGGTCGAGGAGCTGCCGGACACGCTCCGGCAGGTGCGCACCGACCTGCTGCCCGTCCTGCGCACCCTGGCGGAGACCTCCGAGCGGGTCGCCGCGGTGGCCGGCCAGACCGACCGGCTCACCGGGCTGCTCGACGACGCCGGTCGCTCGTTGGCCGGGCTGCCCGGCGCAGCGGCCCTGCTCGGCCGGCGCCGCCCGCCACCCCGCGTCGTCACCGTCGACCCCGACGACCGCTGACCTCCCCCCGCTCGCGCGCCGCGTTCCTTCCGCATGTCTGCTCGCAGCCACCTGATGCAGGCCGACTGACGTCGTTGCGGGCAGACAAGCGGAGAGGGTGCGTCAGGTGCGGAGGGCCTGGGCGGCGGCCGGGTCGCTGTCGTCGAGGAACTGCGTGATGCGGTCGGCCTCGGCGGTCTCGCCGATGTCGGCCGCGGCCCGGCCGAGAGCATGCAGAGCACGCAGGAAGCCCTGATTGGGCGCGTGCGACCACGGCACCGGCCCGAAGCCCTTCCAGCCGGCGCGACGCAGCGCGTCGAGCCCGCGGTGGTAGCCGGTGCGGGCATACGCGTAGGACTCGACCACCGCGCCGCGAACATAGGCCGCGTCCGCCAGGGCCGCCCACGCTGCGCTCGAGGTCGGGTGCGCCGCAGCGACCGCCGCCGGGTCGTCGGTCGACAGCAGCGCGACCGCCGGGTCGACGGGCAGCAGCGTGGGCGGCGGGCCGCCGAGCAGGTCCTTGCCAGCCAGAGTCATGGGGTCAGTCTGCCCGCCGGGCCGTTCCTGTGTCGCCGGCGGCCGGCCCGACACAGGAAGGCCATCGAGGCCGCCCGGAATGTCCGGCGTGTCCTGTCGAAGACCGGAGTTCCTGTGTCGCCGGACGTTCTGCCGACACAGGAATTGGACGCACGAACGGCTGGGCGGCACCCAGGCCCTCCCTCGTCGGCACGACTGACGCCTGAAGCCGCTCGATCCCAGCTCCTGAGCGCATGTCAACGCCGGACAGCCGGACGCCCCGGCGACCGCAGGGCGGCTACCGGGGCGTCCGGGCGGGACAGGCGCTACTTCACGTCGTAGCGGTCCAGCATCATGACCTTGTCCCACGCGTCGACGAAGTCGCGGACGAACTTCTCCTTCGCGTCGTCGAACGAGTACACCTCCGCGATGCCGCGCAGGATCGCGTTCGAGCCGAAGACGAGGTCGGCGGCGGTAGCCGTACGCACCACGTTGCCGCTCTCGTCGCGGGCCTCGTAGACACCCTCGGTGTCGACGCTGGTGCTCCACTGCACGCCCAGGTCGAGCAGGTGACCGAAGAAGTCCTGCGTCAGCACGCCGGGCCGGTCGGTCCACACGCCGTGCTGGGTACCGCCCGTGTTGGCCCCGAGGACGCGAAGCCCGCCGACCAGCACCGTCATCTCCTTGGCGGTGAGGTCCAGCAGGTACGCGCGGTCGACGAGCAGCGTCTCCGGTGACAGCTTCGCGTCGGGCTTGACCCAGTTGCGGAAGCCGTCGGCGCGCGGCTCGAGCCAGCTGAAGTTCTCGACGTCGGTCTGGTCCTGCGTCGCGTCCGTACGCCCCGGGGTGAAGGGCACGGACACCTCCGCGCCCGCGTCGGCCGCGGCCTTCTCGACCGCCGCGCAGCCGCCGAGCACGATCATGTCGGCGAGCGAGATCTGCGTGCCGGAGGCCTGGCGGAGCTCGTCCAGCTTCGCGATCACGTCCTGCGTCCCGGCGTTGACGGCCCAGTCCTTCTGCGGGGCGAGGCGCAGGCGGGCGCCGTTGGCGCCACCTCGCTTGTCGGTGCCGCGGTAGGACGCGGCGGCCGACCAGGCGGTGTGCACCAGCTGGGAGACGGTCAGGCCGGAGGCGAGGACCTGCCGCTTGAGCTCGGCGACGTCGGACTCGGAGACCAGCTCACCCTGGACCGCCGGCACCGGGTCCTGCCAGACGAGCTCCTCGGTCGGCACGTCCGGACCGAGGTAGCGGCTGCGCGGCCCCATGTCGCGGTGCAGCAGCTTGAACCAGGCGCGCGCGTACTGGTCCGCGAAGTAGTCGGGGTCGCTGTGGAAACGCTCGGAGATGGCGCGGAACTCCGGGTCGGCGACGAGCGCCACGTCGGTGGTCGCCATCATTGTCGGGACCTTCTTGCCCGGCACATGCGCGTCGTCCGCGAGGTCCTCCGGCGCGACGCCCTTGGCCTTCCACTGCTTGGCGCCGGCAGGGCTCTCGGTCAGCTCCCACTCGTACTTGAACAGCAGGTCGAAGTAGCCGTTGTCCCACTGCGTGGGGTTGACGGTCCAGGGGCCCTCGAGGCCGGAGGTGATGGTGTCCTCGGCCTTGCCCTTGCCGAACTCGTTGCGCCAGCCGATGCCGCCGGAGTGCACCGGGCAGCCCTCGGGCTCGGGGCCCACCAGCGAAGGATCGCCTCCGCCGTGCGCCTTGCCGAAGGTGTGGCCGCCGGCGATGAGGGCGACGGTCTCCTCGCTGTTCATGCCCATCCGGCTGAACGTGACCTTGATGTCGTGCGCCGACTGCACCGGGTCCGGGCGGCCCTGCGGGCCCTCGGGGTTCACGTAGATCAGGCCCATCGTCACCGCGCCGAGGTCGCCCTCGGACAGGTCGAGCGGGGCGTCCTCACCGGCGTAGCGCTCGTCGCCGAGCCAGGTGTCCTCCGGGCCCCAGAAGACCTCGGTGGGCTGCCAGGTGTCCTCGCGGCCGAAGGCGAAACCGAACGTCTTCAGGCCCATGTCGTCGTGCGCGACGTTGCCGGCGAGCACGAGCAGGTCGGCCCAGGACAGCGACCGGCCGTACTTCTGCTTGACCGGCAGCAGCAGGCGGCGCGCCTTGTCGAGGTTGGCGTTGTCCGGCCAGCTGTTCAGCGGCGCGAAGCGCTGCTCGCCCTTGCCGGCGCCGCCCCGGCCGTCCGCGATGCGGTAGGTCCCCGCGGCGTGCCAGGACATCCGGATGAACAGCCCGCCGTAGTGACCCCAGTCGGCCGGCCACCACTCCTGCGAGGTCCGCATGACCTCGGCGAGGTCGCGCTTGACGGCGTCGACGTCCAGGCTCTGGACGGCCGTGCGGTAGTCGAAGTCCTCGCCGAGCGGGTCGGAGCTCTTCGCCGGCCGGTTGAGGATCCCCAGGTCGACCTGGTTGGGCCACCAGTCGCGGTTGGTCCGCGGCCGGTTGGTGACCTGGAGCGTCGGACCCGGGATGGCCGGGTTCTCGGACTCGCTGGTGCTCGCCGTCGTGTCGGTGCCCTGCGGGCTCGCGCTGGTGTCCCGGGGCTTGGGGTCGGTCTCGGTCACGTCGTACCTCTCTGCTGTCGTGCGGTGGAGGTGGAGGAGTCGGGGGGAGCCGTCGCGCACGCGGGGCAGCGGCCCCAGTAGACGACCTCGGCCTCGTCGATCTCGAAGCCGGCGTCGTCGGAGGCGGTGAGGCAGGGCGTCTCGCCGACGGCGCAGTCGACGTCGCCGACGGCGCCGCACGACCGGCAGACCACGTGGTGGTGGTTGTCGCCGACCCGCGCCTCGTAGAGGGCGACCGATCCGGCGGGCTGGATCCGCCGCACGAGGCCGGCGTCGGTGAGCACGCGCAGCGCGTCGTACACCGCCTGGTGGGAGACCGCGACGCGCTCCCGGGTCCTCGCCAGCAGCGTCTCGGTGGTCGAGTGCGGGTGCTCGTGGACGGCCCCCAGCACCGCCCGGCGCGGAGCCGTCACCCGCAGCGCGGCGCCGCGCAGGAGTCGCTCGAGGTCGGCGGAGGCGGGCACGTGCCCATCCAACCGCGTAGTCCTGAAGAGTTCAAGTCTTCAGCTGAGCTTGGTTCCCGCCGAGCGCAGGTCCTCGCACGCGTGCGCCACGCGGGCAGTCATGCCGGCCTCGGCCGACTTGCCCCAGGTCCGGGGGTCGTAGAGCTTCTTGGTGCCGACCTCGCCGTCGACCTTGAGCACGCCGTCATAGTTCTTGAGCATGTGGTCGACGACCGGGCGGGTGAAGGCGTACTGGGTGTCGGTGTCGACGTTCATCTTCACGACGCCGTAGTCCAGCGTCTCGCGGATCTCCTCGAGCAGCGAGCCGCTGCCGCCGTGGAAGACCAGGTCGAAGGGCTTGTCCGAGCCGGTCTCCTTGCCGACGGCCTGCTGGATGTCGCGCAGGATCGACGGCCGGAGCTTGACGTTGCCCGGCTTGTAGACGCCGTGCACGTTGCCGAACGTCGCCGCGAGCAGGTAGCCCTCGGTCGTCCCGAGCACCTCCGCGGTGCGCAGCGCGTCACCGGGCGTGGTGTACAGCTTCTCGTTCTCGCCGGAGTTGTCGACGCCGTCCTCCTCCCCGCCGACGACCCCGATCTCCATCTCCATGACGATCTTCGCGGACCGGCAGGCCTCGAGCAGCTCCCGTGCGATCGACAGGTTCTCCTCGAGCTCGACCGCCGAGCCGTCCCACATGTGCGACTGGAACAGCGGCTCGCGCCCGGCGTCGACCCGCTCCTGGCTGATCGCGACCAGCGGCTTCATGTAGCTGTCGAGCTTGTCCTTGGGGCAGTGGTCGGTGTGCAGCGCGATGGTCACGTCGTACGCCTTGGCGACGTGGTGCGCGAACTCCGCGAGCGACTGGGCGCCGAGCACCATGTTCTTGGCGCTGCCGGACAGGTACTCCGCGCCACCGGTCGAGATCTGCACGATCCCGTCGCTCTCCGCCTCGGCGAAGCCTCGCAGCGCCGCGTTCAGCGTCTGCGAGCTCGTGACGTTGATGGCGGGGTAGGCGAAGCGGCCCTCCTTCGCGGCGGCCAGCATCTGGGCGTAAGTCTCGGGAGTCGCGATCGGCATGCGCGCATGCTGCCAGACGCGCCACATCGAGGACAGATCAGCAGGACGACAGGTCCGCCTCCACCGCCTCCTGCGCCTTGCGCGCGGCGATGAGCACCGGGTCCCAGACCGGGGAGAACGGCGGGGCGTACGACAGGTCGAGGCCGAGCAGCTCGTCGACGGCCATCTCGTTCCAGACCGCCACCGCGAGCACGTCGATCCGCTTGGCCGAGCCCTGCCGGCCCACCAGCTGCGCGCCGAGCAGCCGGCCGGAGCGGCGCTCGGCGAGCAGCTTCAGGCGTACCGGCTGGGCGTCGGGCATGTAGCCGGCGGTCGTCGTGGAGTCGACGACGGCGGTCACGAAGGCGAAGCCGGCAGCCTCCGCCTCCGCGCTGGACAGGCCGGTGCGAGCCACCTCGACGTCGCAGACCTTGGTGATGGCGGTGCCGATCACGCCCCGGAAGGTCGCGTAGCCACCGCCGAGGTTGATCCCGGCGACCCGCCCCTGCTTGTTCGCGTGGGTGCCCAGCGCGACGACCACCCGCTGGCCGGACAGGCGGTGCACGCTCTCCACGCAGTCGCCGGCCGCCCACACGCCCTCGACCGGAGTGCGCATCCGCGCGTCGACGACCAGCCCGCCGGAGGCGCCGATCGGGATCCCCGCGTCCTGCGCGAGCCGCACGTTCGGCCGCACGCCGAGGCCGAGCACCACGAGGTCCGCAGGCAGCTCGCGCCCGCTGGCCGTCACCACGCAGCTGGCCCGGCCGCCGGTCACGCCGATCTCGGCCACCCCGTCGTCGAGGACCAGCTCGATGCCGAGCCCGCGCACCGCGTCCGCCAGGAACGCCCCGACGTCCGGGTCGAAGGTGCCGACCGGCTGCGGGGACCGGTCGACGACGGTGACCTCGAGGCCGCGCCGCTGGCAGGCCTCCGCGATCTCCAGCCCGATGTAGCCGCCGCCGACGACGACGACCCGGCGCACCTCGGCCCGGTCCAGCTCGCAGCGCAGGTCGACCCCGTCGTCGAGGACCTGCACGCCGTACACGCCGGCGGCGTCGATGCCCGGCACCGGCGGCCGCATCGGCACCGACCCGGCGGCGTAGTGCAGCGCGTCGAACGGCTCGTCCCCCTCGGTCCCGGCGTCCAGGTCCCGCCACCGGACCACCCGGCGGTCCAGGTCGATCGCCGTCACCTCGGTGCGCATCCGCACGTCGAGCCCGGCGGCGCGGTGCTGCTCCGGGGTGCGCGCGATCAGCGCCTGCTCGCTCTCGACGTGGCCGCCGATCCAGTACGGGATGCCGCACGCCGAGTACGACGTCGCCCGGCCCCGCTCGAACGCCACGATCGACAGCTCGTCGCGGGTGCGCCGCCGCCGGGCCTGCGCCGCCGCGCTCATCCCCGCCGCGTCCCCGCCGATCACGACCAGCCGCTGTGCTGCCATGGGTGGGAACGTACGTCCTGTGCTCCCCGACATCGACACCCTCGGCGCCCTCGCGGTCTACGGCCTGCTGGGTGCCCTCGTGTTCGCCGAGTCGGGGCTGCTGATCGGCTTCTTCCTGCCGGGCGACACGGTGCTGTTCGCCGCCGGGCTGTACTCCGGCGACCCGGACTCCGGCGTCAACGTCGTCGTGCTCGCGACCATCGTCACCGTCTGCGCGATCGCGGGCGACGCCGTCGGCTACTGGTTCGGCCGCAAGACCGGGCCGCCGCTGCTGGAGCGCAAGGACGGCCGCGTGCTCAACCAGCGCAACCTCCTGCGGGCGCAGGCCTTCTACGAGAAGTACGGGGTGTTCGCCGTCATCGCCGCCCGCTGGATCCCCTGGGTGCGCACCTTCGCGCCGATCCTGGCCGGCGTCGCCCGGATGCCGTACGGCCGGTTCCTCGTGGCGAACGTGGTCGGGGCGCTCACCTGGGGCGCGGGGCTGATCGTGCTGGGGCACCTCGCGGCCGACGCCCCAGGGGTGCGGGCGAGCGCGGAGGGCATCGCGGTCGCCTTCGTCGCGGGCACGATCGTGATCATCGCCGTCAAGGCGTACCGGCGGCGCTCTGCCGGGGCCCGGAGCCCGGACGAGACGGATGTCGCTCATCCGGAGCCGCCGCCGGCCGGACCGCGCCGGTAGCCTGGAGCCGATGGACCCGACTCTGGCGCTGCCCGCGTTCCTCGACGGCCAGCACCTGGTCGAGACCTTCGGCCTGGCGGGCATGCTCGCCACCATCTTCGCCGAGACCGGTCTGCTGCTCGGCTTCTTCCTGCCCGGCGACTCGCTGCTGTTCGCCGCAGGCTATGCCGCCACCGGCAACCTCGCCGAGGGGCTGCACCCCAACATCGTCGTGGTCTGCGTCTCGGTGAGCATCGTGGCGATCATCGGCGCGCAGGTGGGCTTCACCATCGGCGACAAGGCCGGTCCGGCGCTGTTCGACCGCGAGGACAACCGGCTGTTCAAGAAGTCGTACGTGACCAAGGCCGAGGAGGTCGTCGAGCGGTACGGCGTCGGCAAGGCGATCATCCTGGCCCGCTTCATCCCGATCGTGCGGACCTTCCTCAACCCGCTGGTCGGCGCCGGCCACCTGCCGCCGATGGAGTTCTTCAAGTGGAACGTCATCGGCGGGGTGCTCTGGGGCACCGGCGTCACACTGCTGGGCTACTTCCTCGGCAACATCGAGTTCATCGGCAAGAACCTCGAGTTCTTCGCGCTGCTCATCGTGGGCATCTCGGTCCTGCCCATCGCCATCGAGCTGCTCAAGAGCCGCCGGAAGGCCCGCCGCTGAGCCCCAGGTCGGCCAGCGAGTAGGCGTAGAGGTAGGGCACGCCGGCCGCCTCGATCGCCGCGCCGGCCCCCGTGTCGCGGTCCGCGATGGTCGCGACGGCCACCGGGGTCGCGCCCGCCTCCCGTACGGCCTCGAGCGCGGCCAGCGGGGAGCTGCCCGTGGTGCTGGTGTCCTCGACCACGAGCACCCGCCGGCCCGCGATCTCCGGGCCCTCGACCCGCCGCTGGAGCCCGTGCGCCTTGGCCTGCTTGCGGACCACGAACGCGTCGAGCCGCATGCCCTGCGCCGCCGCGGCGTGCAGCATGGCGGCCGCCACCGGGTCCGCGCCCATCGTCAGCCCGCCCACCGCCTCGTAGTCGAGGTTCGAGGTCAGCGCCCGCATCACCCGGCCCACCAGCGGCGCGGCCTCGCCGGACAGGGTCACCCGGCGCAGGTCGACGTAGTAGTCCGCCTCGCGGCCGGAGGACAGGGTCACCTTCCCCCGCACGATGGCCAGCGCCTTCACGAGGGCCAGCAGCTGGTCGCGGTCGGTCATCACGCCGTCGCCCCCTGCCTGCCCGGCAGCCGGCCCCGGACGGCCGCGACGACGCGTCGCTGCAGCCCCTGCGGCACGACCCTCGAGGCCGTCAGCAGCGCCTTGTAGCGCGCCCCCGGGATGCTCAGCGACCGCCCCCTCGCCAGGTCCGCCAGCGCCTCGGCGACCACGTCGTCCGCCTCGAGCCACATCCCCGCGGGCACGCCGCTGACGTCCATCTGCGCGCGCTCGTGGAACTCCGTACGGGTGAAGCCGGGGCAGCTCGCGAGCACGCGCACCCCGCGCGCGGCGTACTGCAGGTGCAGGGACTGGCTGAAGTTCGTGACCCAGGCCTTGCTGGCGCTGTAGGTCGCGCCGCGGGCCCCGGGCACGAAGCCGGCCATGCTGCTGACGTGGATGATCGCGCCCGACCCGCGCTCCAACATCGGCGGCAGGGCCGCGTGCGACAGGCGCAGGACCGCCCGCACGTTGAGCCGCAGCAGGTGCTCCTCGGCGCCGCGGTCGGACGCGTCGAAGGCCCCCGGCGAGCCCACGCCGGCGTTGTTGACGAGCAGGTCGACGCCCTCGCCCAGGCGCCACTCGATGCGCGCGCACCCCTCGTCGGTGGCCAGGTCGACCGCCAGCACCTCCACCGGGACGGGCAGGGAGTCGGCGACGGCCGCCAGCCGGGCGCCGTCGCGGGCGACCAGCACCAGGTCGTAGCCGCGGTCGGCGAGCTGTCGGGCAAAGGCGGCGCCGATGCCGGCGGTCGCGCCGGTGACAAGAGCGGTGGGCATCCGGCGACGGTAATGGAGGCGCGGACCGCTCGTCCTGCCCGCCGATGAACGCCGCTGCCGATCCCGGCGTATCCCCCGGTACATCGACCCTGACCAAGGAGATCCGCATGCGTACTCGTGCCCGTTCCCTCGTCGCTGCCGGCGCCGGCGTCCTCGCCGCCGCGGCGCTCGGCAGCACCCTCGTCAGCGCTGCGCCCGCCGCCGCCGCCCCCGGCGACGGCCTGCAGGCCGTCGCGCTCGCCGGCCAGGGACAGCGCCTGATCGGCTTCTCCACCGCCACCCCGGGCCAGAACTTCGGCATCGGGCGCATCACCGGCCTGGTCGGTGACACCAAGCTGGTGGGCATCGACTACCGCGTCCTCGACGGCAAGCTGTACGGCGTCGGCAACCAGGGCGGCGTGTACACCGTCAACGACATGACGGCCGCCGCGACCCGCACCAGCAACCCGGCGCTGCCGCTCGACGGCAGCGTGGCGTACGGCATCGACGTCAACCCGGCGGCCGACGCGCTGCGCGTGATCAGCGCCAAGGGCCAGAACCTGCGGCTGCCCCTGGCCGTCGCCGGCAGCGCCGCCACCGTCGACACCCCCCTGACCCGCCCGGTCGTCCCGACGACCAACCCGCCGACCTCCGAGCCGGCGCTGGGCCTCACGGCCGCGGCCTACACCAACAACGACGTCGACACGACCACCGGCACCACGCTGTTCGACATCGACACCAGCCGCGACCAGGTGACCATCCAGGCGCCCGCCAACGGCGGCACCACCGCGGCCACCGGCGCGCTCGGCGTCGACTTCGGGGTCGTCACCGGCTTCGACATCTACGCCAAGCTCACCAACGGCAAGGCCGGCGCGCTGCGCTCCTTCGCCGTCAGCAACGACACGCTGTACAGCATCGACCTGCTGTCCGGCGCGGCGACCAGCGCCGGCTCGGTGCGGGACAAGACCACGACCGACTTCGCCCTGCGGCTCGTCCAGGGCTGATCGCCTGACTGCGGCCCCGCGCGCCGGCCCCCGGCCGGCCGCGGTGCCGGAGTGCGGTCGCACGCCGGCAGTGCGCTCGCCGCGCCCGGCTGACAGGCTGCGGGGGTGATGGGGACTCCCGCCTCCCCGGGCGGCTCGGCTGCGGCGTGGGACCTGGAGAGGGCCTACGACGAGCACGGCGGGCCGCTGTACGCCTTTGCCTGCTCGGCTCTCGGTGACCGCGGCGCCGCTGAGGACGCCGTGCAGGAGACCTTCGTCAAGGCGTGGCGGGCGCGGGCCGGCTACGACCCCGCGCGCGCGTCCGTACGGACGTGGCTGTTCGGCATCGCCCGCAACGTCGTCATCGACGCGCTCCGTGCCCGCAGCCGACGGGTGGTGCCGATCGCGCTGGAGGACCGGCACGACCGGGCGGAGCGCGGGGACGTGGCCGAGGCGGTGGCCGCCGCGCTCACGGTCCACGAGGCGCTCGCGCGGCTCAGCGTCGCGCACCGCGAGGTGCTGGTGCGGGTGCACCTGCAGGGCTTGGCATGCCAGGAGGTGGCCGGGGAGCTTGACATCCCGGTCGGAACGGTACGTACCAGGTTGTTCTACGGTCTCCGCGCCCTGCGGGCGGCCCTTGACGAGACGAGGGACCGTGCCGAGATCTGACTCGGCCGAGGACGACCGGCGGGCGGAGCTGCTCGGCGGCGCCGTCTCCGGCGACCTGGACGCGGCCGAGCAGCGCGAGCTGGACGCCCTGCTGGCGGCCGACCCCTCCGCCGCCGCCGAGCTCGAGGAACAGCGCGCCACGGTCGAGCTGCTACTGCGGCACGGCAGCGCCCAGCGGCCCTCCGCGCAGCTGCGTGACCGGGTGCTGCTGCAGTTGTCGGAGCCCGCCGCGCACCTCTCGCTCGCCGGGTCGGCGCCCTCGCCGTCGGTCCGTCCTGGCATGGGCTCGCGGTGGTGGGCCGCCGCCGCGACCGTGGGGGTCCTGCTCCTGGGCAGCGGCATCGCGGTGGGCCGGCTGAGCGCCGGCGGCGCGGATGCCCCCTCGGTGGTTGCGGTCAGCGGCCCACCCGGAACCCTCGGCGCCCGCGAGCCGCTGTCGGTCCAGGCCGCGGCGGGGGTCGCGATCGACGCTGCCGTCGTCGCCCACACCTGGGGGACCGAGGCCGTCTTCGACGTCGCAGGACTGACGGCGGGCCAGACCTACCAGGTCACGTTCGAGTCCGCGGACGGCCGGACGCTCGACGCGGGCTCCTTCCTCGCCACGACCGGCACCGTGCGCTGCCGGATGAACGCCGCCCTGCTGCGCCCCGACGCGCGGCAGCTCAGCATCGTCGGACCGGACGGCTCCGCCGTGGTGGCCGCGACCCTGCCGGCGGTGCCCTCCTGAGGCACCGCCGGCAGGTCGTCAGGCGGCGAGCCGGGCGAAGAAGGCGCAGTTGCTGGCGTCGCCGGCGTCCACCGGCCGTACGCCGCCGCTGGACACCAGGTCCAGCGCCTGCACCACTCCCGAGCCCGTCCGGTAGGTCTGCCAGGAGGGCGTCAGCGGCGCGTTCGGGTTGCCGGTCCTCGCGAACGAGGTCCAGTAGGCCACCATCGTGTTCGACAGGTCCTGCTGCTCCGCCGTCAGCGGCGCACCGAACAGCCCCGGGAACAGGAACGGCAGCTCCTGGGCGTGCGAGGCCCCCTGATTGGCCCCGAGGGCCGGGATCAGCGGGGAGGAGGTCCGGTCCTGGAACTGGTAGGCGTAGGTGCGGGTGCCGGCCGACAGCAGGTCGTCGGCCGCCAGGTGCTCGCAGGTCGACAGCCGGGTGCCCGCGTCGGACTGCAGCCGGGCCAGGGCCTCGATCGGGGACGGGTAGGCCGCGACCGGGTAGCGCCGGAACACCGCCGGCGCGCGGTCGCCGTACAGCTCGCGGACGATCTCCCGGTAGCGCTCGGCGGTGATCGACGTCCCGTAGGACACGCGCGTGAACAGGCCGTAGTCGTCCAGGCTGTTGCCGTGCATGAAGGCGGACACGCGGTTGTAGCGGCCGGTGCGCAGCGCCTCGGCGGGCTGCAGCGGCAGCAGGGAGCCGCCGACGACAAAGGCGCCGGTGGTCCAGGCGCGCAGCAGCTGCTCGGAGGAGCGGGACCGCAGGCACGCCGCCGCCGTCGCCGGGTCGGCGCAGCCCACCGCCGCGGCGAAGTCCAGGCCGGCCTGCTCGGCCTCGGCGCGGGTGGCCAGCGGGGCCGCGCAGCTGTAGCTCTGGGCGATGCCCCGCTGGAACAACCCCGCCGAGGCCGGTGACACCAGGTTGGCGCAGACGGAGGCGGCCCCGGCCGACTCGCCGAACAGCGTGACGTTGCCCGGGTTCCCGCCGAACGCCGCGGCGTTGGCCTTCACCCAGGCCAACGCCGCCTGCTGGTCCTGCAGGGCCAGGTTGCCCGACCCCTGCTGCGGCCGCTCCCCGGACAGCGCCGGGTGGGCGAGGAAGCCGAGCGGGCCGAGGCGGTAGTTGATCGTCACCACGACGACGTCGCCCTGCTGCGCGAGCTTGGCGGCGTCGTAGTTGGCGCCGGTGCCGTAGACGAACGAGCCGCCGTGCACCCACACCATCACGGGCAGCCCGGTACGGCCCGGCCGCGCCGGCGTGGTGACGTTGAGGTAGAGGCAGTCCTCGCTGAAGGTCTCGGGGTTGCCGGTGCGGACCAGCTGCGCGCACTGGCTGCGGGGCTCGGTGGCGTCCAGCGTGCCGCGGATCCGCGGCGCGGGCTGGGGCGGCTGGAAGCGCAGCCGGCCGACGGGTGGGGCGGCGTACGGGATGCCCTCGAAGGTCCGGTAGCCGGCCAGCACCCGTCCCTGCACCGCGCCCTTGTCGGTCTGGACCGTCATCCCGAACGACGGCGCGGCGCTCGCCGCCGGGGTGCCGAGGCCGAGCACCAGGCCGGCAGCCGCGGCTATTCCTACGGCCGTCCGGCGCAGCCTGGCCGCCCGTCCTACCGGCTGGATCCGTGTACGCACGCGTGTCTCCTCCCGCCGCCCGGCGCCGATGCCGCGCGTCAGCGGCACCCTGCCCGGTCCAAAGCACGCAGGCAAGACCGGACGGGACATCTGTGCAGGAAGGGCGCGGTCAGGGCAGCAGCGTCGTCCCGGGCCGGTCGTGCGGCGGCAGCGGCCGGCGAGGCTCCCGGACCCCGGCCGCGCCGCCGGGACCGGCGCCCGGCGGCGGTCCCAGCAGCGCGATCTGGCGGCGCAGGCGGCGCCGGGCCCGCAGCGCCCGCAGGGGTGTCCCGGCGTACTGCTCGTACAGGTGGCGGCGGACCTGCGTCGGCGTGGTCATGGCGGCCACGCTCCGCCTGCCGGGGCCGGGTGTCCAGCGCCCCGGCCCATGATCCGCGCGGTCAGACCCTCGGCAGCAGCGCGAAGCCCTCGGCCGCTGCGGCCGCGCGCAGGTCGTGGTCGAAGCAGGCGACCGCGTCGACGACGACACCGGCCTCACGCAGTGCTGCAGCGCTGGCGAGCTGCACGGAGTCGTACGCCCGCAGCCCGTGGACGCCGGCAGCACGGGCTGCGGCCGCGAGGACCTCGCCGGCTGCCGGTACGGCGTACAGACGCCGATCCGTCACCGGGTCCGCGTACCAGTCGCCCTCGAACGCCGCCACGAGCTGCTCAGCGTGAGCGGGCGCCAGGGCACCTGTGCGGACCTTGCGCCACAGCGCGGCGGGCACCTCGACCCGGGCCAGCGCTGAGACCGCGAACAGCTCGATCGCCCGCACCTGCGCGGCGCCCACCTCGTCGGCGTAGAGCTTGACGAGCGCGGACGAGTCCGCGAAGACGGTCAACCACGGCCCTCCGACACGAAGTCGGAGAGCGGTCGTCCCTCACCGGCAGCCCGCCGCGCGGTCTGCAGCTCCTCCTGGGACGGGCGCTGCACGCGACGCGGCGCGGGCTCCTCGAGCAGCCCGGCCCGCGACATGCGCTCCCGCAGCTCGGCGGCTTCACTACCCGCCGCCGCCGGGTCGGACGCGGCGGCGAGCACGGTTGTCACCCAGTCGTTGAGGCTGCGTCCGTGCGCCGCCGCCTGCGCGCGGACGCGGTCGAGCACCTCATCCGGCGCCCGCCAGGTCATCTGCTTCACGGCGGTGACACTAGCAGGCATGCAGGCATCTGCTTGCCTGCCTCTAGAGTGCCGCGACCTCGCGCCGGCCGACCACCAGCGCGTCGCCCTCGCGGTCGACCACGACCTCGTCGCCGTCGCGCACCTCGCCAGACAGGATCTTGCGGGCGAGGGCGTCGCCGATCGCGGACTGCACGACCCGGCGCAGCGGGCGGGCGCCGTACACCGGGTCGTAGCCGGTCAGCGTCAGCCACTCGCGGGCGGCGTCGGTGACCGTCAGCGTCAGCCGCCGGTCGCGCAGCCGGGCCGCGAGCAGCTGCACCTGCAGGTCGACGATCCGGGCCAGCTGCTCGGTCGACAGCGCGTCGAACACCACGATCTCGTCCAGCCGGTTGACGAACTCCGGCTTGAACGACTGCCGCACGACGTCCATCACCTTGTCGCGCCGCTGCTCGTTGTCCAGCAGCGGGTCGCTGGCGTACGCCGACCCGAGGTTGCTCGTCAGCACCAGGATCGTGTTGCGGAAGTCGACCGTGCGGCCCTGCCCGTCGGTGAGCCGGCCGTCGTCGAGCACCTGCAGCAGCACGTCGAACACGTCCGGGTGCGCCTTCTCGACCTCGTCGAGCAGCACCACGGCGTACGGCCGGCGCCGCACCGCCTCGGTGAGCTGGCCGCCCTGGTCGTAGCCGATGTAGCCGGGCGGCGCCCCGACCAGGCGCGCCACCGAGTGCTTCTCGGCGTACTCGCTCATGTCGATGCGGGTGACGGCGCGCTCGTCGTCGAACAGGAAGTCGGCCAGCGCCTTGGCCAGCTCGGTCTTGCCGACGCCGGTGGGGCCGAGGAACAGGAACGAGCCGGTCGGTCGGTCGGGGTCGCTGATGCCGGCCCGCGCGCGGCGGACCGCGTCGGACACGGCGCGGACGGCCGCCTCCTGGCCGACGACCCGGTCGCCGAGCGCGTCCTCCATCCGCAGCAGCTTGGCCGTCTCGCCCTCGAGCAGGCGGCCGGCCGGGATGCCGGTCCAGGCGGCGACGACGTCGGCGACGTCGTCAGGGCCGACCTTCTCCTTGACCATGGCGCCGCGCTGGTCGGTCGTCTCGGACGCCGCCTCCAGCTGCTTCTGCACGGCCGGGATCTCGGCGTACTGCAGGCGGGAGGCGGACTCGAGGTCGCCGTCGCGCTGGAAGCGCTCGAGCTCGGTCTGCAGCGCGTCGAGGCGCTCCTTGAGCTCACCGACCAGGTTGAGGCCCTGCTTCTCCTGCTCCCAGCGGGAGACCAGCGACTGCAGCTCCTCCTCGCGGTCGGCGCGGTCGCGGCGCAGCTCGGCCAGGCGCTGCACGGAGCCCTCGTCGGTCTCACGCTCGAGCGCGAGCTCTTCCATGCGCAGCCGGTCCACGGCCCGCTGCAGCTCGTCGATCTCGACCGGCCGGCTGTCGATCTCCATCCGCAGGCGGGACGCCGCCTCGTCGATGAGGTCGATCGCCTTGTCGGGCAGGAAGCGCGAGGTGATGTAGCGGTCGGACAGGGTGGCGGCGGCCACCAGGGCGGCGTCGGAGATGTCGACCTTGTGGTGCGCCTCGTAGCGGCCCTTGAGCCCGCGCAGGATCGCGACCGTGTCCTCGGCGCTCGGCTCGCCGACCAGCACCTGCTGGAAGCGCCGCTCGAGCGCCGGGTCCTTCTCGATGTTCTGCCGGAACTCGTCCAGCGTCGTCGCGCCGACCATCCGCAGCTCGCCGCGGGCCAGCATCGGCTTGAGCATGTTGCCGGCGTCCATCGAGCCCTCGGCCTTGCCGGCGCCGACCACCGTGTGCATCTCGTCAATGAACGTGATGATCTGGCCGTCAGCGCCCTGGATCTCCTCCAGGACGGCCTTGAGCCGCTCCTCGAACTCGCCGCGGTACTTCGAGCCCGCGATCATCGAGCCGAGGTCGAGGGCGACGATGCGCTTGCCCTTCAGGCTCTCCGGCACGTCGCCGCTGACCACGCGCTGCGCGAGCCCCTCGACGACGGCGGTCTTGCCGACGCCGGGCTCGCCGATCAGCACCGGGTTGTTCTTCGTACGGCGGGAGAGCACCTGCACGACCCGGCGGATCTCGGTGTCGCGGCCGATCACCGGATCCAGCTCGCCGCGCCGGGCGCGGTCGGTGAGGTCGACGCCGTACTTCTCCAGCGCCTTGTAGGTGCCCTCGGGGTCCTGCGAGGTCACCCGGCGCATCCCGCCGCGGACCTTGGCGAACGCCTCGACGAGCGCCTTCGGCAGGGCCTGCTGGCCGCGCAGCAGGGTCGCGACCTCGCCGCCGGCGTCGGCCAGGCCGACCAGCAGGTGCTCGGTCGAGACGTAGTCGTCGCCGACCTCCTTGGCCTTGTTCTGCGCGACGGCCAGCGAGGCCAGCAGCGTGCGCGAGAGCTGCGGCGCGGCCACCGTGGAGCCGGACGCCGCCGGCAGCGCCCGCAGCAGCGCCTCGGCACGGGTGCGCACCGTTTGCGCGTCGGCGCCGACGGCGGCCAGCAGCGAGACGGCGATGCCCTCGGGCTGGTCGAGCAGGGCGAGCAGCAGGTGGACCGGCGCGACCTCGGGGTGCCCCTCGGTCGCGGCACGGCGTACGGCGGTGGCGACCGCCTCCTGGCTCTTGGTCGTCAGTCGGTCCTGGTCCATCCGTTCCTCCGATCTGGGTCAGTGCCCTGTGCAACGCGGGCGAGGGTTGAGTCTGTTCCGCTCAACTCGAGACAGCACCGGCGCAAGCTTCGGCTGCCGGCGAGCGTCAGGTGCGCGGCTTCCACACCACGAGGGCGTTGTTGCGCAGCGGGACGAGGTCGCGGCGCAGGGACGCGACAGCGGTGTCGTGCGCGGCGGCGACCGCGGCCCTGGCGTCGGCGAGCTCCTCGATCAGCTCGGCCGTCCGGGTGCGCAGCGCGTCGACGGCGTTCTCCAGCTCGATGACGCGCTTGATGCCCGCGAGGTTGACGCCCTCCTCCTGCGACAGGCGCTGCACCTCGCGCAGCAGGGCGACGTCGCGTGGCGAGTAGCGGCGGCCGCCGCCGCCGGACCGGCCCGGGGTCACCAGGCCGAGCCGGTCGTACTGCCGCAGCGTCTGCGGGTGCATCCCCGCGAGCTCCGCCGCGACCGAGATGACGAACACCGGGCTGTCGTCGTCCATGCGCTAACCCCCCGTCGGGAACAGGTCGGCCCGCGGATCGTCCGGCAGGGCCTCGGCGTACGCCCTGAGCGCGTCGGCCGCCGCCTGCGGGAGCCGCGCGGGCACGGCCACCTCCACGGTGACGAGCAGGTCGCCCGCCCCGGACTTCTTGGGCACCCCGCGGCCCCGCACCCGGAACGTCCGCCCGGACGCGGTGCCGGGCGGCAGCCGCAGGGTCACCGCCGCACCGTCGGGCGTCGGCACCTTCACCTCGGCGCCGAGCGCGGCCTCGGGGAAGGTGACCGGGACGGTCATCGTGACCGCGTCGCCCTTGCGGCCGAACAGCGGGTGTGTCCCCACGTGCACGAGCACGAGCAGGTCGCCCGCCGGGCCGCCACGCTCGCCGGGAGCGCCGCGGCCGGCCACCCGCACACGCTGGCCCTCCTCGACCCCGGCCGGGATCCGCACCGTGAGGGTGCGCTCCTGGCTGGTCGAGCCGCCACCCGCGCAGGTCGGGCACGGGGTGTCGACGACCTGGCCGGTCCCCCGGCAGGCCGTGCACGGCTCCGCGAACGCGAACCCGCCCTGGTTGCGGCTGGTCACGCCCTGCCCGCCGCACACCCCGCAGGCCCGCGGGCTGGTGCCGGGCGCGGCCCCGCTGCCCCGGCAGGTCTCGCAGGCCCCCGTGGTGGTGAGCCGCAGCGGCACGGTGACCCCGTGCAGGGCGTCCAGGAACGACAGGTTGACCGCCGCCTCCACGTCGGCGCCCCGGCGGGGACGGGTGGTCGCCCGGCCCCCGCCGCCGCCGCCGAACAGCCCGCCGAGGACGTCGCCGACGCCGCCCCCGGCCCGGCCGAACAGGTCACCCAGGTCGAAGGGCACGCCGCCGGCGCCGCGGCCCGGGCCCGAGCCGAACAGCGAGCGCTGCTCGTCGTACTCCCGGCGCTTGGCGTCGTCGGAGAGCACGTCGTAGGCCTCGGAGACGGCCTTGAACCGCTCCTCGCCGCCCGGGTTGGTGTCGGGGTGCAGGTCACGCGCGAGCTTGCGGTAGGCCTTCTTGATGTCCCCGGCCGAGGCGTCCTTCGCGACCCCGAGCGTCGCGTAGTGGTCCTTCTCCACCGAATCCCGCGCGTTCACCCGTTACGCCTCCGCGACGATCTCGGCCTCGAGGACCGGGGCCTGCTCAGCGACCGACCCCGGCTCGGCCACCACGACCTTGGCCGCCCGCAGGATGCGGCCGGACGCGGTGCGGTAGCCGGGGCTGAACACCTGCACGCAGGTGGGGACGGTCGCCGTCGGGTCCTCGGGGGCGGACATGACCGCCTCGTGAACCTGCGGGTCGAACGCGTCGCCGGCGACGCCGTACCGCTCCACGCCGAGCTTGGTCACCACGCCCTCGAGGCCGTCGCCGACCACCTTGAACGCCCCGTCGAGGTCGCCGTGCTCGCGGGCCCGGTCGACGTCGTCCAGCAGCGGCAGCAGCCGGGTGACCACGTCCGCCGTCACCAGCTCCTGCAGTGCGGCTGAGTCGCGGGCCACCCGCTTGCGGTAGTTGGCGTACTCCGCACTCAGCCGCTGCAGGTCGGCGGTCAGCTCGGCCACCGGGTCGGCGACCGACTCGGGCTCGGGCTCCGCCGCAGGGGACGGCTGGGGGGCCGTCCCCTCGCGGGCGGCGCCGGTCTCCGGGTCGATCCGCCGCTTGTCGCGTACGACGACCCGCTCCGGGTCGTACTCGCTCCCGGTGTCGTGCGTGTCCGGCTGGTCGCTCACTTGCCGTCCTCGTCGACCACCTCGGCGTCGACGACGCCGTCATCGGCCGTCGTCCCGGCACCCGGGGCACCCTCGGAGGCGGCCTGCTGGGCGTACAGGGCCCCGCCGAGCGCCTGGCTCTTCGCGGCCAGCTCCTCGGCCGCCGCCTTGACGGCCGCGGTGTCGCTGCCGCCCAGGGCGCTGCGCAGCGCGGTGAGCGCCTCCTCGGCCTCGGCCTTGCCCTCGGCGGGCAGCTTGTCGCCGTTCTCGCCGAGGAACTTCTCGGTCTGGAAGACCAGGCCCTCCGCGGAGTTGCGGGTCTCGGCCTCGTCGCGACGCTTCGCGTCCTCCTCGGCGTACTCCTCCGCCTCGCGCATCATCCGCTCGACCTCGTCCTTGGGCAGCGCGCTGCCCCCGGAGATGGTCATGCGCTGCTCCTTGCCCGTCCCCAGGTCCTTGGCGGAGACGTGCACGATGCCGTTGGCGTCGATGTCGAAGGTGACCTCGATCTGCGGGACGCCGCGGGGCGCCGGCGGCAGCCCGGTCAGCTCGAACATGCCGAGCTTCTTGTTGTAGGCGGCCATCTCGCGCTCGCCCTGGAACACCTGGATCTGCACCGACGGCTGGTTGTCGTCCGCGGTGGTGAAGACCTCGGAGCGCTTGGTCGGGATGGTGGTGTTGCGCTCGATGAGCTTGGTCATGATGCCGCCCTTGGTCTCGATGCCCAGGGACAGCGGGGTGACGTCGAGAAGCAGGACGTCCTTGACCTCGCCCTTGAGCACGCCGGCCTGCAGCGCAGCGCCGATGGCGACGACCTCGTCCGGGTTGACGCCCTTGTTGGGCTCCTTGCCACCGGTCAGCTCCCGCACCAGCTCAGACACGGCCGGCATGCGGGTGGAGCCGCCGACGAGCACGACGTGGTCGATGGCGCCGACCTTGACGCCGGCGTCCTTGACCGCGGACTGGAACGGGCCCTTGGTCCGGTCGAGCAGGTCCTGGGTGAGCCGCTGGAACTCCGCGCGGGTCATCGTGACGTCCAGGTGCAGCGGGCCCTCCGGGCTCGCCGTGATGTACGGCAGGTTGATCGTGGTCGACTGCGACGCCGACAGCTCGATCTTGGCCTTCTCGGCCGCCTCGCGCAGGCGCTGCATCGCCATCTTGTCCTTGGACAGGTCGATCCCGCCGTTGCTCAGCAGGAACTGCTTGACCAGGTGCTCGACCACCCGCTGGTCCCAGTCGTCCCCGCCGAGGCGGTTGTCACCGGAGGTCGCCTTGACCTCGATGACGCCGTCGCCGATCTCCAGCAGGGACACGTCGAACGTGCCGCCGCCGAGGTCGAAGACCAGGATGGTCTGCTCCTTCTCGCCCTTGTCGAGCCCGTACGCCAGCGCGGCGGCGGTCGGCTCGTTGACGATGCGCAGCACGTTCAGGCCCGCGATGTCGCCGGCCTCCTTGGTGGCCTGCCGCTCGGCGTCGGAGAAGTACGCCGGGACGGTGATCACGGCGTCGGTGACCGGCTCACCCAGGTAGGACTCCGCGTCCCGCTTGAGCTTCTGCAGGACGAACGCACTGATCTGCTGGGGGGTGAACTCCTTGCCGTCGAGGGCCTTCTTCCAGTCGGTGCCCATGTGGCGCTTCACCGAGCGGATCGTGCGGTCCACGTTGGTGACCGCCTGGCGCTTGGCGACCTCGCCGACGAGGACCTCGCTGTTCTTGGCGAACGCGACGATGGAGGGGGTGGTGCGCGCGCCCTCCGCGTTGGCGATGACGGCGGGCTCGCCGCCCTCGAGGACGGCGACACAGGAGTTGGTGGTGCCGAGGTCGATGCCGACCGCTCGTGCCATGTGGGGCTCTCCTTGATGGGTTGAGTGCTTGGCGCTCATGCTACGTGCCCTTCTTGCAACCGTCCACGCAACTTGAGCCTTCCCGGCTCATTGTTATTGCTCGACGCAGCCTGTGCGACCCTTGCCGTCATGCTGCGGGAGATGCGGAACGGACGGGGCGCCCCCAACGCCGCTGTCCGCGCGCTCGCCCTGCTGCTCGTGCTGCTGCTGGCCGGGCCGCTCACCGTGCTGGTGGTTCAGGCCGCCGCCCGCGCGCTCGACCTCGCCCTCTGACCGGTCCGATGCACGGGCGGGCCAGGTTCCGGGCCGGGCTGCGGGACGGCTCGCCGTTCGCGGGGGCCTCCTTTGTCCTGGCGGTGTCGTTCGGCGTCGTGGCCACCGGGCTCGGGGTGCCGGCCATCGCGGCCGTGGTCATGTCGGCCGTGGTGTTCGCCGGTGCCGCGCAGTTCGCCGCTCTCGCCATCGTGGCGGCCGGCGGCGGGCTGGCCGCGGCCGTCGGCGCCGCAGCCCTCGTCAACTCGCGGTTCCTGCCGATGGGCTTCGCGCTCGGCCCGTCGCTGCGCGGCGGCCGGCTGCGGCGCGCCCTGGAGGGTCAGGCCGTCGTCGACTCGTCCTGGGCGATGGCGTCCCGGGGCGACGGCACCTTCGACCGGCACTACCTGTTCGGGCACACCGCGGTGCAGTACGTCGCCTGGGTCGTCGGCACCGCGGTCGGCGTGCTCGGCGCGGGGGTCGACCAGCGGGCGCTCGGGCTGGACGCGGTGTTCCCCACCTTCTTCCTCGCGGTGCTGGCCGGCGAGCTGCGCGACCCCACGCGCCGGCTGCCTGCTCTGCTCGGGGCCGCCCTCGCGCTGGCCCTGGTGCCGGTCGCCCCCGTCGGGGTGCCGGTGGTGGCCGCGAGCGCCGCGGCGCTGCTCGGCCTGCGCGGGCGGCGGTCGTGACGGCGACGGTCGTGGCGGGAGCGGTCGTGGCGGGAGCGGTCGTGCCGGCGGGGGGCCGTCGGGCCAGCGGAACCGTCGTGCGGGCCGCGCGGTGAACGGCGGTATCGGGAACGCCTGGCCGCTGATCGCGCT
>DASTLY010000156.1:0-2353 GCA_035714445.1 Mycobacteriales bacterium | reverse complement strand
AACGTCGAGCTGATCAAGGGCGTGGACCGCGCGCAGACGACGACCGTCGCCGCCCTGCGGACCGCCGTGGTCGTCGCCCAGGCGCTGGCGAACCAGAAGCTGGTGCTCGACCAGGTCACTGCTCTGAACTCGACCACCTCGGCGATGATCGAGTCCACCTCGGTGCTGCTGCGCCAGCAGGGCACAGCCATCCACGACCAGGCTGCGAGCTCGGCCGTGAGCATCGACGCGCTGCAGGCTGCCTTCGACAACGTCTTCGCCACGATGGACGCCATCGACACCTTCCGGGCTCAGGCGGTCACGAGCATGGCGACGACGGTGGGCGCACTGGAGCAGCAGGTGCAGCGGGCCCGCCCCTACCTGGAGCGCTCGCGCGCCGGCTCCGAGAACGGCTGACCCTGCGGCCATGTCGGGGTTCCTCTCCGGTCTGTTCGGTCGGGACGACCCGCCGCGTCCAGCCGCGCCGCCCCCACCGCCCGATGCCGGCACCCGGCAGGAGGACGTCCCGCCGCCGGGGGCGCCCGGCAGGACCGGCGGGCCATCGCGGGCCGACGGCTCCCCCGCCGGTCTCCGTCGTGTCCTCGACGACGTGGTCGCCCGCGTCAACGCCGGCGGCGGCTCGATGCCGGAGGGAGGGGTGCCGGCCGTCCACGAGGTCGAGGACGCCCTGCGCCCGCTGCTGGACTACCTGGAGCAGAACCCTCCGACGGAGGCCGAGCTGATCCCCGTCCGCGCCGTCGTCACCGACTACCTGCCCACGACGGTCGACCGGTACCTGACGCTGCCGCGGGACTTCGCGGCGACCCACCGGGCGCTGGACGGCCGCACGCCCGCGCAGGAGCTGCTCGAGCAGCTGGCGCTGCTGCGGGACGCCACGCAGGAGCACGCGACGGCCATCTACGCCGGAGACGCCCGTGAGCTCTCCGACCAGGGGCGCTTCCTGCAGACCAAGTTCGCGCGCTCGGACCTCACGTTGTGATGCGTTCTGCGGCAACGCGTCCCGCGTCGACGGCGCATTCGCAGGCGCTGCACCGGGGGAGCTGAGCAACGTGCCGACCAACCTGCCGAAGGGCGCGAACGTCAGCCTGAGCATGGCCGACCCCGGCCTGCGCCGCCTCCTCGTCTCGATGGGGTGGCACACGCGGCCGCGCGGCGGCCAGGACGTCGACCTGGACGCCGCGGTGCTCCTCGTGGCCGGGGACGGCAAGGTGCCCAACGCGGCGCACTTCGTGTCCTACGACCAGCTGCCCGGCTCCGCCGCCGACGCCTCGACGGCAGGACGACCGCTGACGACCGGGCCGGGAACCGGTCCCGTGGACGGTGACGTCGAGCAGGTCGAGCTCGAGCTGGCGGCCGTACCCGGCTACGTCGCCAAGATCGTCTTCGCAGCGTCGATCCGCAGCGCCCGCGAGCGCCGCCAGACCTTCGCCGACGTCGACAGCCACTACATCCGGGTCGCCAACCTCGACACCGGTGCCGAGCTCGCCCGGTACGACCTGCACGAGGGGGCCGCGTCGGAGACGGCGATGGTGTTCGGCGAGGTCTACCGCCACCGCAGCGGGGACTGGAAGTTCCGCGCCGTGGGCCAGGGGTGGGCGGACGGCCTGGGCGGCATCGCCCGCGACTACGGCGTCTCCGCGGGTTGACGTGAGCGGCTCGCGCGACGTCCCCGAGCGGCCCGACCTGGGCTTCCTGCGGCGCCGACGCCACGCCACGGCCGGCACCGGCCAGGCGCCACCGGCCCTGTCGCTGCTCGACCTGGCCCCGACCGTGCCGCAGCAGCCGACGATGCCGGCCGCACCGGCCGGGGACCCGCGACCGCCGCACCGGCCACCGGAGCCGCCGCCCGCGACCCCCGACCTCGGCTGGCTGCGCCGCCGACCGCCGGTCCGTCGAGTGGCGCCGGCGGCACCGGCCCGGCCGCCGGTCGCCCCCGCGCCCGCTGCAGCGAGGCCCGCTCCAACCAGGCCCGCCTCGACCAGGCCAGCGGCGGCCGCCGCGCCCGCGCCGGCTCCGGCCGTGGCGGGTGCCGCGGCCTCCGTCGCCGGCGACACACCGCTGCGAGGACTGCTCACGCTGCGGTCGTCGCGGCCCTCGGTGACGATCCCGGGGAGCCAGTCGACCAGTGGACCGCTGCGGCTGCACCTGACGTGGAGCACCCTGCCGACCGACCAGCGCAGCCTGCAGGCAGGACTGCGCCGCAGCACCGACGTGCACCTGGGCGTCCTGTGGGAGACCAACGACGGCCACCAGGGCGTCGTCCAGTCGCTCGGCGACAGCTTCCTCGCCCCGGGCTGGGGCTCCACGCTGCTGCGGCTGGGCCCCCGGAGCGAGACCGAGGGCGAGACGGTGA
>DASTLY010000155.1:0-22554 GCA_035714445.1 Mycobacteriales bacterium | reverse complement strand
CGGGTGCGCGCGCTGCTGCGGGACGGGATCCCCCCCGACGAGCCGTCCGCGGGCAGCGAGGCGGCCCGCCGGGCTGCCGCCTGGGACGACGACCTCCGCCAGCTGGCCGAGGAGGCCCGCCGCCGCCGGGCCCGCCGGGGGGAGGCCGTCCTGCCGGCCCACCTGTCGGTCACCGCCCTGGTCGAGCTGCAGCGGGACCCGGAGTCGCTCGCCCGGTCGCTGCTGCGCCCGATGCCGCGTCGCCCGTCGCCGGTCACCCGCCGCGGCACGGCCTTCCACGCCTGGCTGGAGCGGTCGGTGTTCGGCGCCCCGCAGCTGCTCGACCCGCTCGAGCTGCCGGGCTCGGCCGACGCCGACCGGACCGACGTGGGCCTGGCCGCCCTGCAGGAGGCCTTCCGGCGCTCACCCTGGTGGAGGCGCCGGCCGTACGAGATCGAGGTCCCGTTCGAGATGGACGTCGAGGGGCTGCTGGTGCGCGGCCGGATGGACGCCGTCTTCGTCGAGCAGGTCTACGACGCCGGTGCCCACGGCCAGCTCGACCTGCTCAGCGCGTCGCCGGACACGGTGCGCGTCGACGTCGTCGACTGGAAGACCGGCCGCCGGCCGGCCGGACCCGACGCCCAGGCCGCGGCCGTGCAGCTCGCCGCCTACCGGCTGGCGTGGCACCAGCTGTCCGGCGTCCCGCTGGAGCAGATCGGCGCCGCCTTCCACTACGTCGCGGACGGTGAGACGGTGCGGCCGGCCGACCTGCTCGACGCCGAAGGTCTGCGGGCGCTGGTGCGCGGTGTGCCGGTGCGCGGTGTGCCGGTGCGCCCTGACGCGGGAGCGACCGGTGCGATCAGCTGAGCAGCACCGGGTCGCCGACCCGGACCGTTCCGGCGTCGACGACGTCGGCGTACCGCGTGACGTGGCGGGCCGACCAGGCGAGCAGCCCGCTCCACGTGCGCGGGCGCGCGCCCAGCATGCTCCAGCGCTCAGCCGGGGGGCGGCAGCACCACCCGCACGGCCTGCTCGCGGGCGACGACGACCTCGCCGTCCTGCAGCTGCCGGCCGCGCCGGTGCTCCACCTCGCCGTCGACCTCGACGCCGCCGGCCTCGAGCAGGGCCTTGGCCTCCGCGCCGGTGTCGACCAGCCCGGCGAGCTTGAGCAGCTGCCCGAGCCGCAGCCCGCCGGACGCGACCGCCAGCTCGCGCAGCGGCGGCTCGAGCTCGCCCTCGTACTGCGCGCCCGCGGACTCCTTGCTGCGGCCGGTCGGCTCCAGCCCCAGCGCGACGAGGAACGCGGCGACGGCGCCCGTGTCCGCCCACGCCTGGAGCCGCCGCGCGCCCTTGACGTACGCCGCGTCGGCCAGCGCCTCCGCCAGCGCGCTGCCGACGCCGGTGCGCTGCACGGCCGGGTGCACCGACAGCGCGGCCAGCAGCAGCAGGCCGGGCTCGAGGGCGCCTGCCCCGTCCTGCGCACGCCCCCACTCGCCGAGCGCGTAGCCGCGCACGGCCCCGCCCTGCTCGGCGACCACGAGCAGGGCGTCGGGGGCGGCGAGCTTGTCGTGCATCCGGGCGGTGCGGGCGGCCGACGGTCGTACGCCCTGCGCCGCGCCGGCCGCGCGCCAGACCTCGAGCGCAGCGTCGAGGTCCGCGCTGTTCGCGCGGCGGATGTTCACGGCGTGGACCCTAGCCAGGCCGGGCGGCCGGGCTCCGGTGCGTGCGCTCGCCGGTCAGGACGACCGCCGGCCGATCGCCGTGAACAGCGGGAGGAACATGACCGGCCGGTCGGCCTGGCGGTCGGCCTCCTCCAGCGCGGCCTGCCACCTGGCCACGTCGGCCGTCGTGGCGAAGCCCTCCGCGACCATCGCGTGCCTGGCGTGCCAGGCGGGCGGGCGCATCCCGACGGGTGCGGCCAGCACCGTGTAGGTGCCGCGGTGCTCGAGCACCTCCAGTCCCGCGGCGGCGAGCAGCTCGGCGAGCCGCAGCCCGATGCGCGGGTCGTTGCCGCGGTGCGCGTGGAACTCCGCGTAGCGCGCCATCAGGTCCGCCGCGTCGGGCGGCGCGCCGCGCAGCCGGCCTGCGGTCAGCTCGACGTCGACCAGGTAGACGCAGCCGCCCGGCCGGACGAGCTCGGCCAGGTGCGTCACGATCGCCTGCTCGCGGCCGCCGTTGTGTGCAAGGACGTGGCGCACCACAGCGACGTCGACGCTCGCCGGTGCAAGCCCGGTGTCCTCGGCCTGGCCGACGACCGCGCTCGCCGTCGCCAGTCCCTGCCGTGCGATCAGCTCGTTGGCGGTGGCTACGGCAGCCGGGTCGGCGTCCACCCCCGTCACCGAGCCGGTGGGGCCCACGACGTCGGCCATCTCGAGCAGCGTGGCGCCCGGTCCGCAGCCCACGTCGGCGACGCGCGCTCCGGGCACGATGCCCGCCGCCCGCCACGCCTCCGCCTCCGTCGCCCGCGCCTGGGCCGCCATGAAGCGGTAGCGCTCCACCTCACCCTCGGTCAGCTCGAGCGCGTACCCCGCCACGGCCACCTCCTGCCGCACTCTGGCAGAGAAGGGGTCGACCTGACCAGCAGTTGTCCCGACCGCCGGGGGTCAACGCAGCTCGACGACCAGCGCCCGGTGGTCCGACACCGGCAGCACCGGCGTCTCGACCGCGCGCACCGGCGGCAGCGACCCCGCGCCGAGGATGTGGTCCAGCTGCACCCGGGGCTCCGGCGACGGGTAGGTCCGGGCGCGCCCCAGCACGCGCCAGCGGGAGATCGCGCCGGCCGGGCCGGCCGGCAGGTTGAGGTCGCCGAGCAGGACCCGGGGCCCGGGCAGCAGCTGCAGCCAGCGGACCACCCGGCGCAGCTGCACGGCGTTCCAGCCCGGGACGAACGACAGGTGCGTGGACGCCGCCGTCATCACGCCGTACGGCCCGTCCAGCACCGCGGCGACGGCGACCCGCGGCTCGTCCTGCAGCCAGATCACCTGCCGGCTGCCCGGCAGCACGATCGGCGACCGCACCCGCGCGGGGGTCAGCCGCAGCGTGTGCCACGCCCGCACGGGGTGCGCCGACACCAGCCCGACGCCGTACGCGACCGGCCCGCCCGCGTCGTCGCCGTCGTGCGCCGCGCGCCAGACACCGCCGGGGGTGCCGATCAGGGCCGGCGCGAACCGCCAGTCGACCGCGCCGGTCCGCCGGGCGACCTCGGCGACGAGGTCGAGCCCGTGCGAGCGGGGCTGCCCGCGGTCGACCTCCTGCAGCCCCAGCACGTCCGCGCCGAGGCCGGCTGCGGCGGCGCCGAGGCGGTCGGCGTCGACCAGCCCGTCCAGCAGGGACGTGCCGTTGAGCACGTTCCACGTCGCCAGGCGCACAGCCGGACGCTAGTGCGTCGCTGCCGCGGGCGCCTGCCCCCTGGTGCGCTACTGCCGCAGGTGCTCCAGCAGCAGGTCGGCCAGCACCTCCGGCACCTGCTCGGGGATCCAGTGCGTCACGCCGGTCAGCTCGACGAAGCGGTACGGCCCCTCGACGTGCGCCGCGGTGGCCTCGGCGGCGGTCCGGCCGAGGGCCAGGTCGCCGTCCGACCAGACGTACATCGTCGGCACCGTCACCGGCGGGAAGCCGTCGACGGAGGCGCGGCTGGCCGCGCGGTACCAGTTGAGGCAGGCGGTCAGCCGGCCCGGCTCGTGCATCTCGGCCAGGTAGCGGTCGACGTCGGCGTACGCCTCCGCTCCGCCGAAGAACGTGCGGAAGCCGGAGTCCGGCACGCCGGAGGCGTCGGGCCGCAGCAGCACCTGTTCGGCCTTGCCCTCGACCTGGAACAGGCGCATGTACTGCGACCGGGTGCGCTGGTCCTCGTCGTGCGCGAGCGCCTCGCTGAAGGCGACCGGGTGCGGCACGGACACCGCCGTGAGGGTGCGCACCCGGTCGGGGTGCCGGGCCGCGACCTGCCAGGCGACGGCGGCGCCCCAGTCGTGCCCGACCACGTGCGCCCGTTCGACGCCGAGGCTGTCGAGCATGCCGAGCACGTCGCCGACCAGCTCGCTCATCGCGTACGACGCCACACCCTCGGGCCGGGCGCCCGGGGAGTAGCCCCGCTGGTCGGGGGCGACCACCCGGTAGCCGGCCTCCACCAGCGACGGCCACACGTGCCGCCAGCACCACGAGCTCTGCGGGAAGCCGTGCAGCAGGAGGGTCACCTCCCCGTCCCGCTCGCCGAACTGCACCGCGTCGAACACCAGGTCGCCGACCTCGATCTGCGTCATGCCGCAGACCGTAGTCTTTGCCGATGACCGGCAACGCTCACCCGGGTGGCCCAGTCCCGCAGGGCCGGTTGGACCTGGCCGCCGTGGCAACCGGCGCAGCGCAGGACGCCGGCGGTCTCGACCCGGCGCTGCTCGGCGACTTCCTGCCCACCGTCGTGGACGCCGCCGACACCGGCCGCCGGCTGCGGCCCGCCGAGCTGGAGCGCTACGGCGAGCGGGGCGCGGCGGCGGCGCAGGCCGGTGTCGCGTTGCGCGCGCTGATCGACCTGTACCTGTCCGCGAGCTGGCGGCTGTGGCAGGAGCTGCCGGTCGTCAACGCCGGCTCCGCGGCGCAGGTGCGGGCGGCCGGCCTGGCGGTGCTGCGTGCCGCGGACGACGGCGTGGCGGCGCTCGCCGAGGGCTTTCAGCTGGCCCGCGGTGACCTCTCCCGCCGGCAGCAGTCCGACCGGCGCGAGGTGTTCGACGCGCTGCTGGCCGGCGGCAGCGAGGCGGTCGCGGTCCTCGGCCGCGCGGCCGACCTCGGGATCGACCTCGCGGCGCCGCACGCGGTCCTGGTCGCCGTCGGCAGCTTCGAGGGCGACCGGTCGGCCGCACTGCTGGGCCGGCTGCAACGCGCGCTGCAGGGCCGCTACGGCGACGCCGCGGTCCTGCTCGAGGTCAAGGGCGGCGAGCTGGTCTGCGTGTTCGCCGCCCCCGACGACGCCGCCCTCGCGCAGGTGCGGACCCGCGTGCTCGAGGTGCTCGGGACCGGCTCGGGAATGCGCTCCGGCACGGGCTCGGGACAGGGCTCGGGGCAGGGCTCGGGGGGCACAGCGGCGTGGCGGGGTGCCCTCGGGCGGCCCCGCTCGGGGTCCGACGGCGTGCGCGCGTCGTACGAGCAGGCCCGGGACGCCCTGGAGCTGGCCGAGCGGCTCGGGCTGCCGGGCCAGGTGGTCGACGCCGGCGAGCTGGTCGTCTACCGGCTGCTGCTGCGCGACCGGGAGGCCCTGGACGACCTCATCCGGGCCCGGCTGAGCCCGCTGCAGGGTGCCCGGGGCGGCGCCGGCCCGCTGCTGGAGACGCTCGACGCCTACTACGCCTGCGGCGGGGTCGCGACGGAGGCCGCGCGGCGCCTGCACCTGTCGGTGCGCGCGGTCACCTACCGGCTGGCCCGTGTCGAGGCACTGCTCGGCGTCGACCCGACCGCCGCCGCCGAACGCTTCGCGCTGCAGGCCGCCGTGCTGGGCGCCCGGGCGCTCGGCTGGCCTGACCGGCAGGCGGTGCCGGACACCGGGATCTGAGCGGCCGTTGCCGGGGCCCGGCAGAACGTGCGGCCTGTAGTCGTCCGGCTCCAGACCCCGTACGCTGCGCGATCAGCGGACATCCTTGTACGGACAGCCTGTCCCTGCTCCCGAGGAGTGCTCCGTGCTCGACGTTCCCCTGTGGGCCTGGGCGGCTTTCGCCGCCGTGGTCCTCGTCATGCTGCTGGTCGACCTGCTGGCCCACCGCGGCGCCCACGTCATCGGCTTCAAGGAAGCGGCGTGGTGGAGCGCGGGCTGGGTCGCCCTGTCGCTGGTCTTCGCCGTCGTCGTCGGGGTGACCCTCGGCGCGAACGCCGGCGTGGAGTTCACGACCGCATGGCTGCTGGAGAAGAGCCTGTCGGTCGACAACCTGTTCGTGTTCGCGCTGATCTTCGGCTACTTCAACGTGCCGCGCGAGTACCAGCACCGCGTGCTGTTCTACGGCGTTCTCGGCGCGCTGGTCTTCCGAGGCATCTTCCTCGCCGCCGGCGTCGCCATCGTCACGAAGTTCACCGCGGTCCTGTTCGTGTTCGCCGCCGTCCTGCTGTACAGCGCCTACAAGCTGCTCAAGGACGACGACGACAGCTATGACCCCGGCAGCAGCGTCGCCGTCCGCATGGTCCGCAAGTTCGTCCCGGTCCAGGACGAGTACGCCGGCACGAAGTTCTTCGTGAAGCAGATGGGCAAGCGCGTCGCGACGCCGCTGCTCGTGGTCGTGGTGGCCATCGAGGCCGCCGACCTGGTGTTCGCGGTCGACAGCGTCCCCGCCGTCCTCGCCGTCAGCGACGACCCGTTCATCGTGTACTCCAGCAACGCGTTCGCGATCCTCGGTCTGCGGGCGCTGTACTTCCTGCTGGCCGGCCTGCTGGCGAAGTTCCACTACCTCAGCAAGGGGCTCGCCATCATCCTCGCCTTCATCGGCGTGAAGCTCGTCCTGCAGGCCGGCCACAAGGTCATCAGCACCTCGATCCCCGAGATCCCGTCGCTGGTCAGCCTCGGCGTGATCATCGTGGTGCTCACCGGGAGCATCATCCTCAGCCTGCGCAGCCCGCAGCCCGAGGAGGACCCGGCACCGGAGCTCGACGAGCCGGCCGCGGCGGCCGACATTCAGCGGTAACGCCTCGGCAGGACACGGACAGGTGCAGGCTGTCGATCTGCTCACTGTCTGTGCTCCGGAGGTTCCCGTGCGCCGAGCTCTCGCCCTGTTGCTGGTGCTGCTGGCCCCGTCGCTCGCCGTCCTGGCGCCGACGGGGCCGGCGGCTGCTGCCACCCCGCCGGGCTTCAGCGACACGACGGTGCTGTCGCTGGCCTCCCCGACCAGCATGGACTGGACGCCCGACGGCCGGATGCTGCTCACGCAGGACAGCGGGCAGCTGCGGGTGGCCCGTGGCGGGACCCTGCTGCCCGAGCCGGCCCTGGACCTGTCGGCGCGGCTGTGCACGTTCGGGGAGCGGGGCCTGGCCGGGCTGCTCGTGGACCCGGACTTCGCCGCGAACCACTGGGTCTACCTGTACTGGACGCACAACGCGCACGACTCCTGCGGGGAGGGCGACCCGGCCACGACGCCGGTGAACCGGGTGACCCGCCACACCCTCGGCGACGACGACCGGGTGGACCCGGCGAGCGAGCGCGTGATCGTCGACCACCTGCCGTCGCCGGCGACGAACCACAACGGCGGCGACCTGCACATGGGCGCCGACGGGCTGCTCTACGTCACGGTCGGCGACGGTGGCTGCAAGATCGGCGACCCGGGCCGGTGCGCGGCGGAGAACCCCAACAGCCGCCGGCTCGATCTCCCCCTCGGCAAGGTCCTGCGGGTGACCCCCACGGGGGGCGTGCCGGCGGCGAACCCCTACGTCGGCGCGGCCGGCGCCCGCCGCTGCACGGACCCGGCGGGCGTGTCGCCCGGCGCCGGCCCCTGCACCGAGACCTACGCCAGCGGGCTGCGCAACCCCTTCCGGATGGGCCAGCGCCCCGGCACCAGCTCGTTCTTCGTCAACGATGTCGGCCAGGGCACCTGGGAGGAGATCGACGTCCTCGCCAAGGGCCGGGACTACGGCTGGAACGAGCGCGAGGGCCACTGCGCGACCGGCTCGCGGACCGACTGCGGGCCGTCCCGCTTCGCGGACCCGATCTTCGACTACCCGCACGACAACGGCTGCGTGTCCATCACCGGCGGCGCGTTCGTGCCGACCGGGCTGTGGCCCGCGCCGTACTCCGGGTCGTACCTGTTCGCCGACTACGTCTGCGGCAAGGTGTGGCGGCTGGCGCCCAAGGACGGCGGCGGCTTCACCGCCGAGCCGTTCCTGACCGGCCTTGCCAGCCCGGTCCACCTGGAGTTCGGGCCCTACCGGGGCACCCAGGCCCTGTACTACCTCAGCTACGACGCCGGCCAGGTCCACCGGGTCGTGCGCACCAGTGGCAACACCGCGCCGGATGCCGCCTTCTCGTCGCGGCCGGACGGCCGCGCGGTGACCTTCGACGGCAGCGCCAGCACCGACCCGGACGGCGACGGCCTGCGCAGCTGGCGCTGGGACTTCGGCGACGGCTCCACCGTCACGACCAGCACGCCCCGGACCAGCCACACCTACGCCCGCTCCCGGACGTTCACCGCGACGCTGCGGGTGGTCGACGCCAAGGGCGCGGTCTCGGTGCCCGTGCGGCATCCGGTGCTGGCGGGCGAGCACCCGCCGACGATCGGCATCACCAGCCCCTCGGCCCAGGCCCGCTTCGCGGTGGGCCAGCGGGTCACCGTCGAGGCGGCCGCGCGGGACCCGGAGGACGGCGCCCTGCCGGGCAGCGCGATCACGTGGACCGTGCGCAAGCGCCACGACGCGCACACGCACCCGTTCCTGGGCCCGGTGGCCGGGAGGTCGATCTCGCTGACCTTCCCCCAGCCCGAGGACCTCGCGGCGACGCGGACGAGCTACCTCGAGGTCACGGCCGTCGCGACCGACTCCCGCGGCCTCACGACCACGGTGGTCAGGCGGCTGCAGCCGCGGCTGGTCGACGTCACCGTGCGCACGTCACCGGGCGGCGGGGACGTCGTGGTGAACGGCGTACGCCGCGGCGCGCCGTGGACGCTGACGTCGTGGGCGGGCTGGAGGCTGCAGCTCGCCGTGCCCAGCCCGCAGCGGATCGACGGCCAGGCACACGTCTTCCGCCGCTGGTCCGACGGCGGCGACCGTGTGCACGAGGTGCGCACGCCCGGCTCGCCGACGACCTACACCGCGGTGCTCGCGCCGCGCTGACTTCCGGGCCGCGCTGACTTCCGGGCCGCGCTGATCTCGGGTACATAGCGGTCGGGGGGCGCATCATGCGGGGATGACGACGCTGCGGCCGGCACCGACGACGGCCGGACCCGGCGCGACGCACGCGGTGACCAACCAGGTCCCGCCGCTGGTCGGGCACGACGTCGCCGACGACCCCGCGCTGCTGGAGGGGCTCGCCCGGGAGGGCGCCGGCTGGGCGCAGGGTGACGTGCACCGGGTGGGCGTGCGCGCCGGGGGCGAGCAGGCGCAGCGCTGGGCCGAGGAGGCGAACCGCGTCCTGCCGGTGCTGCGCACGCACGACCGGTACGGCGTGCGCGTCGACGAGGTCGAGTTCACCTCGGCCTGGCACGCCCTGCTGGAGGTCGCCGTCGCCCAGGGCACCGCCGGGGCGCCGTGGGCCGACCCGCGGGCCGGCGCCCACGTCGCTCGGGCCGCGACCTTCTACACCTGGAGCCAGGTCGAGGCCGGCCACGGCTGCCCGGTGTCCATGACGTACGCCGTCGTGCCGGCGCTCCGGCACCAGGGCGACCTCGCGGCGGTGTACGAGCCGCTGCTCACCAGCCGGGTGTACGACCCGGGCCTGCGGGTGCCCGCCACCAAGCGCGGGCTGCTGGCCGGGATGGGGATGACCGAGAAGCAGGGCGGCTCCGACGTCCGCTCGACGACCACCACCGCCACCCCGGCCGGCGACGGGACCTGGCTGCTGCGCGGGCACAAGTGGTTCACCAGCGCGCCGATGTGCGACCTGTTCCTGGTCCTCGCCCAGGCCGGCACACCGGCCGGTCCGCAGGGACTGTCCTGCTTCCTGCTGCCGCGGGTCCTGCCCGACGGGACCCGCAACCCCTTCCACATCCAGCGGCTCAAGGACAAGCTCGGCAACCGCAGCAACGCCTCGGCCGAGCCGGAGTTCGACGGCACGGTGGCCTGGCTCGTCGGCGAGCCGGGCCGCGGGATCCGCACCATCCTCGACATGGTGGCGATGACCCGCCTGGACTGCGTGGTCGGCAGCGCCGCCGGGATGCGGCAGGCGTTCGTCCAGGCCGCCCACCACGCCCGGCACCGGTCCGCCTTCGGGGGCCGGCTGGTCGACAAGCCCCTGATGCGCAACGTCCTCGCCGACCTGGCGCTCGAGTCCGAGGCCGCCACCACGCTGATGACCCGGCTCGCCGGCGCGGTCGACCGGGCCGCCCGAGGCGACGAGCAGGAGCGGGCGTTCGCGCGGCTGGCCACCCCGGTCGGCAAGTACTGGGTGTGCAAGCGGCAGCCCGGCCTCGTGGCGGAGGCGCTCGAGTGCCTCGGCGGCAACGGCTACGTCGAGGAGTCCGGGCTGCCGCGGCTCTACCGCGAGGCGCCGCTGAACGGCATCTGGGAGGGCTCGGGCAACGTGCAGGCCCTCGACGTGCTCCGGGCGGTGACCCGCGAGCCGGCCGCGCTGGCGGCGTACGTCGCCGAGCTGGACCTGGCCGCCGGCGCCGACCGCCGGCTCGACGAGGCTGTCCGGCAGCTGCACGCCGCGCTGGCCGACCCCGCGGACGCCGAGCTCCGCGCCCGGTGGCTCGTCGAGCGGATGGCGCTGGTGCTGCAGGCCGGGCTGCTCGTGCGGTACGCGCCCCCCGCCGTCGCGGACGCCTTCTGCGCCGCCCGGCTCGCCGGCGGGGGCGGCCTGGCGTACGGGACGCTGCCGGCCGGCGTCGACCTGGCCGCCGTGCTGGCCCGCGCCCTGCCGGGCTGACCACGCTGCCTGCCCGACCACCGTCCGGCCCGATCGGCCGCGCCGCCTGCGTGGCGGGCGCGCACCTGGCAAGGTCGTAGGATGCACATCTCCGCGCGGTCCGACTACGCGGTGCGCGCGGTCGTCGTGCTGGCCGCCGCGGGCAGCGGGCCGACCAAGGGCGAGACGATCGCGGCCGACCAGCACATCCCGGCGAAGTTCCTGGAGGCGATCCTGGGCGCCCTGCGGCAGGCCGGCATCGTCGCGAGCCGCCGCGGCGCGGAGGGGGGCTACTGGCTGGCCCGGCCGGCCGCCGACATCAGCGTGGCCGACGTGATCCGGGCCGTGGACGGCCCGCTGGCGGAGGTGCGGGGCGGGCCCCCGGAGGCCGTGACCTACGGCGGGGTGGCCTCGGACCTGCAGGTCGTGTGGATGGCGGTGCGGGCCAACATCCGCCAGGTCCTGGAGCAGGTCAGCGTCGCCGACATCGCCGCCGGCGAGCTCCCGCCACACGTGCGCGACCTGGCGGCCGACCCGGACGTCTGGCTGACCCGCTGACCTCCCCGGGGTTGCGGCATCCCCATCGACAAGGTAGAGATAACGCGTGCCTGTTGCCGCGCTCGCCCTCGCCTGGCTCCTGCTCGCCCTCGTCACCGTGGCCGGGCTGGCGTGTCTGTTCGCGGGCAGCCGGCGCGGCGAGCGGGCCCGGCGCGCCGACGCCCTGACGTCGGTCGCACCCGCCGCCGTCCGGATGCGCCTGCCGATGGCGGGCTGACCTGCCGACCTGCCCGGCGTGCCGGGCCGCTCGGCCGCGGCCTGGGGCCTGCCGTACTAGCGTCGAGCCGTGCCGCCTCGTTCCCGTCCTGTCCCGCGCCCGAGTGCCAGGGACCTCTCGTACCCGGTCGAGCGCGCCACGCTCGGCAACGGCCTGCGGGTGGTGGTCGCACCCGACAGCAGCAGCCCCGTGGTCGCCGTCGCCGTCTACTACGACGTCGGGATCCGCAGCGAGCCGGAGGGGCGGACCGGCTTCGCGCACCTGTTCGAGCACCTGATGTTCCAGGGCTCGGCGAGCCTGGGCAAGACCGAGCACTTCACCTACGTGCAGGGCAGCGGCGGCACCCTCAACGGCTCCACGCACCTGGACTACACCAACTACTACGAGGTGCTGCCGAGCAGCGCGACCGAGCTGGCGATGTTCCTCGAGGCCGACCGGATGCGCAGCGTCGCGCTGACGCAGGAGAACCTCGAGAACCAGGTCGCCGTCGTCCAGAACGAGATCCGCGTCAACGTCCTGAACCGGCCGTACGGCGGCTTCCCGTGGATCCTGCTGCCGCCCGTGCTCTACCGGACGTTCGCCAACGCCCACAACGGCTACGGCGACTTCGTCGACCTCGAGGACGCGACGCTGGCCGACGCGCAGGCGTTCTTCGACCGTTACTACGCGCCGGGCAACGCGGTGCTGACCGTGGCCGGAGACGTCGACCCCGACGAGGTGCTCCGGCTGGCCGAGCAGCACTACGGCGACATCGAGGCCCGGGCCGTGCCCGAGCGACCGAGCTTCGCCGAGCCGGCGCCGAGCGGGGAGCAGCGCGCGGTGCAGGTCGACCGGCTCGCCCCCGCACCGGCGGTCGCCGTCGGCTGGCGGGTGCCCGACCCGGCCGACCTCGACGCGTACCTGCCGTACGTCGTGCTCGCCGAGGTGCTCACCGACGGCGACGCCAGCCGCCTGCAGGACCGGCTGCTCATGCGCGACCGGACCGCGACCAGCATCGGCGGCTACGTGGGGGTGATGGGCGACCCGCTCGACGCGCGTGACCCCACGCCGCTGCTGCTGGAGGTGCACCACCCGGCGGAGGTCGGCGTCGAGCGCGTGCTGGCGACCGTCGACGAGGAGATCGACCGGCTCGCGACCGACGGGCTGACGGGCGACGAGCTCGCCCGCACCGTCGCGCGGATGCGCGCCCGCTACCTGCGCGAGGTCGACCCGGTCCTCGGCCGGGCGCAGGTGATGAGCGTCTTCGAGCAGCAGCGCGGCCGCGCCGAGCTGGTCAACGAGGTGCCCACCCTGCTCGACGCGGTCAGCCGCGAGGCGGTCCAGGCCGCCGCCGCCACGCTGCGCGGCGATCGCGCGGTCCTCGAGATCCAGCCCGGAGACGCCCCGTGACCGCTGCCCCGACCGCTGCCCGCCCGGTTCCCGCCCTCGGCCGGGCCCGGGCGCCAAAGCTGCCGACCGTCGCCGAGCGCACCCTCGACTCCGGCCTGCGGGTGCTGGCCGTACGCCGCCCCGGGGTGCCGCTGGTGGAGCTGCGCCTGCGGGTGCCGTTCTCCGGCAAGGGCGTCGACCACGTCGCGAAGGCCCAGCTGCTCGGCGACACGCTGCTGTCCGGCACCGACCGGCGCAGCGCGGCCCAGATCGCCGCCGACCTGCAGGCGCTCGGCGCCTCGCTGTCGGCCAGCACCGACAGCGACCGGCTCGGCCTCGGCGGCTCGGTGCTCACCGCCGGGCTGCCCGGCCTGCTCGAGCTGCTCGGCGAGGTGCTGACCGGCGCGGCCTACCCCAAGGTCGAGGTGCAGGGCGAGCGCGAGCGGCTCGTGCAGGAGCTCGCCATCTACCGCAGCCAGGCGGGGGTGGTGGCCCGCGAGGCCCTGCTCGCGCGGATGTACGGCAACCACCCGTACGCCCGGGAGCTGCCCACCGGCGAGGCGGTGCAGGCGGTGAAGGCGTCGGCGCTGCGCAGCCTGCACGCCAAGCGGGTCGCCCCGGAGGGCAGCGTGCTGGTGCTGGTCGGCGACCTGACCCCGGCGCGGGCGCTCGACCGGGTCGAGGCCGCGCTGTCGAGCTGGACGGCGAAGGGCGCTGCGGCCGTCGCGCCGCCGCTGCCCGAGCCGCCCGGGGGCCCCGCGCTGCTGGTCGACCGGCCGGGCGCGGTGCAGACGACGGTGCGGATGGCGGGCAGCGCTCCCAGCCGCACGCACCCCGACCACGCCGCGTTCACGCTGGCCAACCTCGTCTTCGGCGGCTACTTCTCCTCGCGCTGGGTGGCCAACATCCGCGAGGACAAGGGCTACACCTACAGCCCCAACTCCGGCGTCGACCACCCGCCGGCCGGCTCGCGGGTGACCCTGTCCACCGACGTCGCCACCGCCGTCACGGCGCCGGCACTGCTCGAGACCTGGTACGAGCTGGGCCGGATGGTCACCGTGCCGGTCGGCCAGGGCGAGCTGGACCAGGCCCGCCGCTACGCCGTCGGCTCGCTGGCGCTGTCCACCGCCTCGCAGGCGGGGCTGGCGAGCACGCTGTCCGCGCTGACCGCCAGCGGGCTCGGGGTCAGCTGGCTGCGCGACTCGCCCAAGGCGCTGGCCGGCGTCACGGTCGACCAGGTGCTCGAGGCCGCCGCGCGCTACCTGGCGCCGGCCCGGCTGACCACGGTCCTGGTCGGCGACGTGGAGCAGGTCGAGGGCCCGGTGTCCCGGCTGCTCCCTGTCACCCACGCGTGAGTGCGCGCCCGGCGCTGTCCCGCTCGGCCGTCGACCGGGACGCGGCCACCCGTGAGGACGACGCGGCGCTGGCCGGGGCCTGGGAGCGGGCGCTGGTCCTCGTGGTCGACGACGGGAAGGCGCTCGTCGACGGCACCCGCCTCGTGCTCGTCGAGCCCGACCTCGCGCCGGTCGGCGACCGCTTCTACCTCGGCAGCGAGGCCGGCCAGGCGTACTTCGCCGTACCCGGTCCGCTGCCCCGCCGGCTGGGCACCACCGCGCAGGGGCTGCGCGAGGTCGGGGCCGCTCTCGACGACCGCGACGCCGGGCTGCTCACCCACGCGGTGGGGCTGGCCAACTGGCACGCGGCGCACCCGCGCTGCCCGCTCTGCGGGGCCGCGACCGCGAGTGCCAAGGGCGGCTCCGTACGCGTCTGCGAGGCCGACGGCAGCACCCACTTCCCGCGTACCGACCCGGCCGTGATCGTGCTCATCACCGACGGCGCCGACCGGGCGGTCCTCGGCCGGTCACCGGCCTGGCCGCCGCGGCGCTACTCGACCCTGGCGGGCTTCGTGGAGCCGGGGGAGAGTGCCGAGCAGGCGGTCGTCCGCGAGGTCGGCGAGGAGGCCGGGATCGACGTGCGCGAGGTGGTCTACCGCGGCAGCCAGCCCTGGCCCTTCCCGGCCAGCCTGATGCTCGGCTACCGGGCGGTGTGCGCGCCGGACGCCCGGCCGGTGCCGCAGGACGGCGAGCTGGAGGACGCCCGCTGGTTCACCCGCGACGAGCTCCGCGACGCCGGCGGCTGGCAGGGCGGCTCCGGCCCCGTGCTGCTGCCGCCACCGGTCTCGATCGCGCACCGGCTGATCACCGACTGGGTCACGGAGGTGCCGGGCGGCGCAGCGGCTGCACGTTCAGCAGGCCCGAGTCGGGGTGCGCGCCGATGACGCGGGCCACGCTGCGGGAGTGCCAGCGCAGCTGCTGCGGGTGCGGGGCGCCCTCCCGGTTGAGGGCCGCGGCGATCGTGTGCAGGGACGCGCCCTGGGCGTGCAGCTCGAAGATGCGCGACGTGGTGTCGGGCCGGACCGGGACGGCGGCGGCTGAGGTCGCGGGCGACTGCTGCTCCAGGCACGCCAGCAGCGCCGCAGGCAGCTTGTCGAGGGGCACCGGACGCGAGAACAGGTAGCCCTGGGCCTGCCGGCAGCCGATCTCGCGCAGCGCGGCGAACTGCTCGGTCGTCTCGACCCCCTCGGCGATCGACGTCGCGCCCACCGCGTGCGCCAGGCTGACCACGCTGTTGACGATCGCCGTGTCGTCCCCGCTCATGCCGATACCGGACACGAACGCCCGGTCCACCTTGAGCGCGTTGATCGGGTAGCGGCGCAGGTACAGCAGCGAGCTGTAGCCGGTGCCGAAGTCGTCGATGGCCACCCGTACGCCGAGACCGGTCAGCGCGTCGAGCGCGATCCGCGCGGCTTCCGCGTCCTCCATGACCGCGGACTCGGTCACCTCCAGCATCAGCCGGTCCGCGGACAGGCCGCTCTCCGCGAGCGCCTGCCGGACCTGCATCAGCACGTCCGGCTGCGTCAGCTGCCGCACCGAGAGGTTGACGGCGACGTCGAGGTCGGCGAGCTCGCCGGTCCACGCCGCGGCGTCCCGGCAGGCCCGGTCGAGCACCCACCGCCCCAGCGGGATGATCAGGCCGCTCGACTCCGCCACCGGGATGAAGCTGTCCGGCGGGACCAGCCCGCGGGTCGGGTGCTGCCAGCGCACCAGCGCCTCGACGGCCACCGGCCGGCCGCTCTGCAGGTCGACGACGGGCTGGTAGTGCACCACCAGCTCGTTGCGCACGATCGCCTTGCGCAGCCCGACCTCGATCGTCAACCGCTCGGCCGCCTCGTGCTGCAGCTCACTGCTGAAGACCCGCACCCGGGCGCGGCCGCGGTCCTTGGCGTCGTACATGGCGCTGTCCGCCGCCAGGAGCAGCTCGTCGGCGCTCTGCGGGCTGGACCCGACGGCCACGCCGATGCTGGCCGACACGGCAACGGTTGCGTCCCCGACGTCGAAGGGCGCGGCCAGCGCCGCCGACAGCCGGCGACTGAGCACCTCGCCCTGGCCGGCGTCGGTCAGGTCCCGCCAGACGACCACGAACTCGTCGCCCGAGAACCGGGCCAGGGTGTCGCCCGCCCGCAGCTGCGACGTCAGCCGGGCGGCGACCTGCTGGAGCAGCCGGTCGCCGGACGGGTGCCCGAGGCTGTCGTTGACCCGCTTGAAGTGGTCGAGGTCGAGGAAGGCGACGGCGACCTGCGTGGCCCGGCGGGAGGCGTCGCTGAGGGCCTGCGTCAGCCGGTCGGCCAGCAGCAGGCGGTTGGGCAGCCCGGTCAGCCCGTCGTGCAGGGCCTGGTGGCTCAGCGCCTCCTGCGCCTGGTGCATGTCTGTCACGTCGACGTGCATCACGACCGCGCCGGGGCCGTCGTCGAGCTCGAGCGGGGCGATGCGCACGCTGTACCAGCGTTCCTCGGCCGGGCTGTGGCAGGGGTAGTCGCGGACGAAGCGCTGGCTGGCGCCGACCAGCACCTGCCGCAGCCCCTCCCCGATGTCCCGGGCGATCATCCCGTTCTCGTCGCAGGCCCCGGCGCTGCAGGCGTCCAGGTAGTTGCGCGAGGTGCCGCACCGCTCCGGGTCGCCGTCGTTGTCCTGCCCGTAGGCCAGCCACGCGGCGTTGACGGCCACGATGTCGCCGCAGGAGTTGACCGCGCAGGTCGGTGCCTCGAGCCCGTCGAACAGGCTGCCGGCGAGCCGCTCGTAGTGCCGCGCCGCACGGTCGCTCTGGCAGCGCTGCACCGCGTGCAGGATGGCGGTGGCGAGCCGCTGGCCGTCGTACTGGCCCTTGACCAGGTAGTCCTGCGCGCCGGCGGCCAGGGCCGTCAGCGCCAGCTCCCGGTCGTCGCGGCCGGTGAGCACCAGCAGGGCCGGCCGGGGCGCGTGCTGCAGGACGGCGTGCACGACCGCGAGCCCCTCGGCGTCGGGCAGGGTCAGGTCCGCAAGCACCACGTCGTACGGCGTCGCGAGCCGGAGCCGGGCCCGCTCGAGGGTGCGGCAGACGTCGACGGTGGCGGTGCTGAGGTCGTCCTCGAGCAGTGCCAGGACCAGGTCTGCGTCGGCCTCGGAGTCCTCGATGAGCAGCACCCGGAGCGCGGCCTGCCGAGCGGGCTGCGCCGCGGTCGCCCGGCTCGTGGTCATCGGGGTCGTCCTGGCCAGCATGTTCACTGCTGCCGGCCGCTCGGCAGCCGGACGAGCCCCAGCCAGAAGTCCTCGATGGACTGCACGACGTGCACGAACTGCGCCACGTCGACCGGCTTGGTGAGGTAGCAGTTGGCCCCGAGGTCGTAGGTGCGCACGACGTCGGCCTCCGCGGCGGAGGTGGTGAGCACCGCCACCGGGATCCGCCGCAGGACGGCGTCGGCCTTCATCGCGGCCAGCACCTCGTGACCGCTCAGCTTGGGCAGGTTGAGGTCCAGGATGACCAGGTCGGGGTGGGGCGCGGCGGCCGTACCGCCCGCGCGCAGCCGGTCCAGCGCGGCCGCGCCGTCGCGCACCACCGACACCTCGTTGGCGAGCTTGGAGTCGGCGAGCGCCTCGAGCGTCAGCTCGACGTCGGCGAGGCTGTCCTCGACCAGGAGCACGTGCAGCAGGTCGGCGCTGGTCATGCCCGCGCCCCCCGCGCCGCCGGCAGCTGTACGCAGAACCGGCAGCCACCGAGCGGGCTGTCCTCGACCCACGCCCGGCCCCCGTGCGACTCCGCGACCTGCTGCACGATCGCCAGCCCGATGCCGGTGCCGTCGAACTCCTCGCGCAGGTGCAGCCGGGAGAACATCCGGAACACCCGTTCCCGGTACGCCGGGTCGATCCCGATCCCGGCGTCGTCCACGGTCAGCACGACCGAGCTCCCCGCGCGGTGCCCGCCCACCCGGATCACCGGGGGAGTGTCGGGCGCCGAGAACTTGAGGGCGTTGCTGACCAGGTTCTGCAGCACGGCCGCCACGGAGGACTCGTCGGACCACACCGGCGGTACGTCGGCGACGGTCACCCGCGCGTCGGCGGCGCTGATCTGGGCGTGCAGGCGCCGGACGACCTCGTGCGCCACGGCGGTGCACTGCACGACGCCGGCGTCGGTCGCCCGGCGCAGGAACCGGGAGTACTCCAGCAGGTCGTCGATCAGCCGGCGCATGCGGGCGGCCCCGTCCACGACGTGGAAGACGTAGCGCCGGCCCCGGTCGTCCAGCAGGTCGGCGTACCGCTGCTCGATTAGCTGCACGTAGCCCGTCATCACCCGCAGCGGCTCGGACAGGTCGTGGGAGGCGACGTAGGCGAACTGCTCGAGGTCGCGGTTGGACCTGCGCAGCGCGTCGTTGGACCAGTCCAGGGTGCGGCGGGCGTCCTCGAGCTCCGCGTCGGTGCGCGTCCGGCCGGAGATGTCGGCACAGCTGCTCACCAGCCCGGACTCCCGGCCGTCGGCGTCACGCAGCGGCGCGACGGCCAGGGAGACGAGCACGTGCTGGCCGTCGACGCGCTGCAGGAACGTGTCGACGTCGCCGACCGGCGTACCGGCCCGTGCCCGGGCGCGTACGTCGTGCAGGGCAGCCGCGTTGGCCTCGGGCAGCAGGGCGTCGCTCCGGGTGCCGAGGACGGCCGCGGCCGGGGCGCCGAACAGGTCGGCGGCGGCGGCGTTCCACGACGTGATGCGTCCGTCGAGGTCCTCGCTCACGACGGCGAGGGCCAGCACGGCCACGACCTGCGCCAGCAGCACCGGGTCGGGCACCTCGGTGACGATCGGATACATGTGCACAGAGTGCATATGCAGTTGCTCTGTGTCATCACGTTGCTGGAATATGGTGAGAAGGAACCAGGTGACCCGGCCCGGGCTGTGCCCCGCTACGCCTGTGGAGGCGCCTGACGAACCAGGACAGCCGGTCGCCGTGGGTCCTCACCGCGCACCAGCACGTCGCAGAGCTCACCCGGACGAACCAGGTCCTCGTACGAGCGGAAGGCGGGCAGCTGCCACGCCGGCACCCCCCGGCGGGACAGCGCCCCCGGCGACAGCGCCACGTGCACGACCAGCTCGGCCGGCAGCCCCAGGCCCAGCAGGAACAGCCCGTCCACCAGCAGGACCGCGCGCGGCGGCAGCGGGCGCCGGGCGACCCGCGCGGACCGGTCGCGCGCGGCGTCGCGCAGCGCGGGCAGCCAGGTGCCGGAGGCCTCGAGCACCTCGCGGCGCAGCGCGCCCACGTCGAGCCAGCCGTCGCGGAACTGGTCGGCGTCCTCGCGTCCCCGCGCGTAGCGCTCGCCCGCCGGCCGCTGGAAGTCGGCCCCGCTCACCCGCAGCGGCGCCCGCCCGGCGGCTGCCAGCCCGTCCACCATGGCGCCCGCGAGCTCGTCACCGCCGACCCCGTCGAGCAGCACCCGCGTCGGGGCGGGCAGCGGCGCGACCAGCTCGACCAGGTCGGCCGCCAGGGCCTGCGGCGAGCGCGGCGCGAAGCGGGGCGGCACGGGAAAGCTGGTCGTCGGGCTCAGCGCCGGCCGGCGAGCTCCGGCGGCAGCGGCACCGCGGGGTCGCTCGCCGACATCACGACCTCGCGGGCCAGGTCGTGGACCTTCCTGCCGCGGGACCGGGCCACCCGGCGGAGCCGCTCGAACGCGTCCCGGGGGGTGTGGTGCTGACGCTCGGTCAGCACGCCGATGGCCTGCTCGACCACGACGCGCGCGGCCAGCGCGTGCTCGAGCTGCAGGACCGACAGCCGCAGCTGCCCGAGCTCGTCCAGCGGCTCCTCGGGACGGCGCGGCCGGCTGCCGGGACCCACCTCGGCGGCCAGCAGGTCGGCCAGCACCATCGCGCTGGTGAGCTCGCCGGTCTGCTGCCCGCCGACCTCCCACGCACCGCCGGAGCCGCGCCGGATGACCACGCCCTGCTCGGTGAGCGGACCGAGGTGTGCGCTGACCACCTCGGCGAGCTGGGTGAGCACCTCGACGGCGTGCGCGTTGGTCTCCCGGCTACTGCGGTCGATGCCGCACAGCGTCGCGACGACGGTCCCCTGGGCGTTGCGCACCGGCACGCCGACGTAGGAGCGGATGCCCAGCTCGGCCCGGACGGGGGAGTCGGCGTAGCCGGGGTCGACCGCGGCGTCGGCCGTGGCCGGCGGCGCCCCGGTGAGCATCCGGGCGCAGAGGCTGTCTGCCCGCGGCGACCCGCGGCCCTCCTCGACACCCGGCCACGGGGAGCTCGCGTGCACCCGCTCGAAGGTGAACGTGTCCTCGGTCAGGCCCCCGACGAAGACGACCTCCATACCGAGCAGGCTGGCCGCCGTCGACAGGACGGCATCCACCGCAGGGTGCGACAGGTCGGTGGTGCTGGGCACGGGAGCTGCTCTCAGGTGGACGGCCGGATCAGGACCCGGCGGCGGACCGCCGCGCGCAACAGTAGCGGCCGATCAGGCCGCGAGCCGTGCCTTCACCTGCGCCAGGCTGGGGTTGGTCATCGCCGTTCCGTCGGCGAACACCACGGTAGGCACGGTCTGGTTGCCCCCGTTGACGCTCATGACGTACTCCGCGGCCGACGGCACCTGCTCGATGTCGACGACGTCGTACGACACGCCCTCCCGGTCCAGCTGCTTCATCAGCCGGTGGCAGTAGCCGCACCACGGCGTGCTGTAGATCGTCATGGGCGAGCTGGTCACGCCGGGGCCGGGCGTCGGGGAGCTGTCGGCGGGCACGTGCGCCTCCTGGTCGGTGGTCATCGGGCCGGTGGCCGAGTGGCACGGTCGGCGCTCTTCTCAACAGGCGGCGGGTCCGCGCCCTTCCCGGGCGCCGCGGCTGGAAGACTGCGGCGGTGACACCGGACCAGCTGCTCGACGCCCTCGACCCGGAGCAGCGCGAGGCGGCCCGGGCCGTGAGCGGCCCGGTCTGCATCCTCGCCGGTGCCGGCACCGGCAAGACCCGCACGATCACGCACCGGGCGGCGTACGCCGTGACCTCCGGTGCGGTGCCGGCCGGCGCCGTGCTGGCGGTGACGTTCACGGCGCGGGCCGCCGGCGAGATGCGCACCCGGCTGCGGGGGCTCGGCGTCGGCGGCGTGCAGGCCCGCACCTTCCACTCCGCCGCCCGCAGGCAGCTCGGCTACTTCTGGCCCAAGGTCGTGGGCGGGGCGCCGCCCACGCTGCTCACCAACAAGTTCGCGATGGTGGCCAACGCCGCCGCCCGCGCCCGGCTGCGCCCCGGCACCTCCGAGCTCCGCGACCTGCTCGCCGAGCTCGAGTGGGCGACCTGCACCCTCGTCGGCCCCGACGACTACCCGGCCGCCGCGGACAAGGCCGGGCGCACGCCGCCCTACGACGCCGCCGTCGTGGCCCAGGTGTACGACGCGTACAAGGACCTCAAGCAGGCCCAGGGCGTGGCCGACTTCGACGACCTGCTGCTCTACACCGCGGCTGTGCTCGAGGAGCACCCCGACGTGGCGGAGGAGTTCCGCGCCCGCTACCGCTGTTTCGTCGTCGACGAGTACCAGGACGTCACGCCGCTCCAGCAGCGGCTGCTCGACGCCTGGCTCGGCGACCGTCGCGACCTGTGCGTCGTGGGGGACGTGAACCAGACCATCTACTCCTTCACCGGGGCCACCCCCGACTTCCTCGTCGGGTTCCGCTCGCGCTTCCCGGACGCGGTGGAGGTACGGCTGGTGCGCGACTACCGGTCGACGCCGCAGGTCGTCGCTCTGGCCAACGCCGTCATCGCCCGGGCCACCGCGCGGGCCGCCCGGCTCGAGCTCGTCGCGCAGCGGCCGCCCGGCCCGGCCCCCGCTCTCGCGGAGCACCCGGACGAGCCCGCCGAGGCGACCGCGGTGGCGGCCCGCTGCCGCGCGCTGGTCGACGCCGGCACGCCGGCCGCCGAGATCGCCGTGCTGTACCGCGTCAACGCCCAGTCCGCGGCCTACGAGACGGCGCTCGCCGACGCGGGCGTGCCCTACCTCGTCCGCGGCGGCGAGCGGTTCTTCGAGCGCAAGGAGGTCCGGGAGGCCCTGCTGCTGCTGCGCGGCGCCGCCCGGGCAGCCGACACCGACGCGCCGGCCGGGCTCGGCGACGCCGTGGCCGACGTGCTGCGCGGCGGCCTCGGCTGGCAGGCCGAGGCGCCGCCGCCCGGCGCGGGCGCGACCCGGGAGCGCTGGGAGTCCCTCGCGGCCCTGCACCGGCTCGCCGTCGACCTCGCCGCGACCGACCCCGCGGCCGGCCTGCGCGAGCTGACGGCCGAGCTCGAGGAGCGGGCCGCGGCCCAGCACGCCCCGACCGTCGACGGCGTCACGCTGGCCTCCCTGCACGCCGCCAAGGGCCTGGAGTGGGACGCCGTCTTCCTCGTCGGCCTCGTCGACGGGACCCTGCCGCTCGTGCACGCCGAGACGCCGGCCGCCGTCGAGGAGGAGCGGCGGCTGCTCTACGTCGGCGTCACCCGCGCCCGTGAGCACCTCTCGCTGTCGTGGGCGCTGGCGCGCTCGCCGGGTGGCCGGGCCAGCCGCAAGCCGTCGCGCTTCCTCG
>DASTLY010000154.1:0-42924 GCA_035714445.1 Mycobacteriales bacterium | reverse complement strand
GGTGGTCCTGGCCGCGACCGTGAGCGTCAGCCGCGAGGAGGCCGTCCGCGCCCTCAAGGACGCCCCCGCGGCCGCCTGACCGACTCGACCCGGCCCGGCGGTGGGGTCGCCCCCCCGCCGGGCCGGCTCAGCCGGCGGCCCGCTTGAGCACGTCCGCGGGGAACGCGCCGGCCTCGACACAGCGCTCCCCCCACGCGGCCAGCCGGCCGACGACCAGGTCGAGGTCGGCGCCGAGGCTGTCGACGACCGGCGCCATCGCCGCGTCGGTCGTCGCCTCGAGGGCCGCCCGCGCCGACCGGCCGTCGTCGGTCAGCTCCTCGCCGGCCAGCCAGCCGCGCTGCTGGAGCCGGCCTGCCGCGGCGGCCTGCGCCGGCTCCGACCAGCCCCGGGAGCCGGCGTACGAGCCGGGCGGCATCCCGAGCCAGCGCTCGGTGAGCACGTTCATCTCCACCGGCCCGAGGCCCGCGGCCACGGCCACCGCGGCGTGGGCGTCGCCGCGCGCCTCGCGCAGCAGCTCGCAGGCCCGCTGCACCCGACCGGCCGGCCCCGCCGGCAGGGCTCGCTCGAGCAGACCGGCGTACAGCGGGCGGCCGGCCGCCGGCAGCACCCTGGCGGCGCCCGTCAGCAGGTCCGCGGCGGCGTCGAGGTCCTCGCCCGCCAGCAGCTCCTCCACCGAGGCGGCGCTCTCCCGGTCCCGGACCGCCAGCAGGTCCTCGCGCGACGCGGCCGCCTGGCCGGCCGCCAGCACCGCGGCGACCAGGTCGGGCTCGAACCAGGCGAAGGCGGCGACGGCGGCGCCCGGGGTCGGGCTGCCCAGTGCGGCCGCCCGGCCCCAGACGTAGCCGGACAGGAAGTCCAGGCCCAGCTCGGCCTGCGCCGCATTGATCCGCCGGGCCCAGATGGGGTGGGTCGCGAGCGGCTCGGCGGCGTCGCGCAGCCGCCGGGCCGGCGAGCCGTCGCGCACCGCCGCGGGCACGGGGGTGCCGGCCGGGCGGGCCGGGAAGAACGCCGCGACGGCGTCGTCGTAGTGCACATCAGCCTCCGGTCCGCGAGCCGCTCCCACCGGTCGAGCCGCTGCCGGACGGAGCTGGCGAGAGCTCAGGACCCGGAAACTACCGGTGCCCCCGGCGGCACGAACGGCAGCCCGGCGGGCGCGCCGTCCGCGAGCAGGGCCAGCACGGCGGCGGTGTCGAGGTGGTCCGCGACGAGGTCGCCGAGCGCGTCCAGCCGGGCCTGCCGCACCGCGGCAAAGGAGCCGCTGCCCGGCAGCCAGGCCCGCCCGGTCGCCGCGGCCACCTCCGCCAGCAGGGCCCGGCGGACGCCGTCGGACTCGAGGGCGCCGTGCCACACCGTGCCGAGCACCGCTGCCAGCCGGCAGCCCTCGTCGGGCGCGAACAGCGGCTCGCCGCCGTCGCGGGTCAGCACGCCGTGGTGGATCTCGTACGCCGAGTGCACCGCGTGCGGCCCGTACGTCCCGACCGGGCGACCCAGCACCTTCTCCCGTCCGAAGACGGTGCGGACGGGCAGCAGGCCGAGCCCGGCCGTCTCGCCCGCGCCCGACTCGACCTCGTCGCAGATGGTCCGGCCGAGCATCTGGTAGCCGCCGCAGATCCCCAGCACCGGCCGGCCGGCGGCGGCCCGCTCCCCCAGCACCCGGTCCAGCCCCCGGGAGCGCAGCCAGGCCAGGTCGGCCACGGTCGCCCGGGTGCCGGGCAGCACGACCAGGTCCGCGTCGGCGAGCTCGGCGGGGGTGCTGGCGAACCGGACCAGCACCCCGGGCTCGCTGCGCAGGGCGTCGACGTCGGTCCAGTTCGACAGCCGCGGGAGCCGGACCACCGACACGCGCAGCACGTCGCTGCCGACCGGCGGCAGCGGCGCCACCGGAGCGGACAGGCCGAGCGAGTCCTCGACGTCGAGCTCGAGGCCCTCGGTCCAGGGCAGGACGCCGTACGTCGGGCGGCCGGTCAGCCCCCGCAGCATCTCGAGCCCGGGCGCGAGCAGCGCGACGTCGCCGCGGAACTTGTTGACCACGAACCCGCAGACCAGCGCCTGGTCGGCCGGCGACAGCAGCGCGAGCGTGCCGAACAGCGCCGCGAAGACGCCGCCGGGATTGATGTCGCCCACCACCAGCACGGGCAGGCCGGCGGCGCGCGCCAGGCCCAGATTGGCGATGTCGGTGGCCCGCAGGTTGATCTCGGCGGGGCTGCCCGCGCCCTCGCAGATCACCACGTCGTAGCGCCGGCGCAGGTCCGCCAGGCAGCCGACCGCGACGTCGAGCAACGCTGCCTTGTGCGTGCGGTAGGACATCGCGGACACGTCGGCGTACGGCCGGCCGAGCACGACGACCTGGCTGGTCTGGTCGCTGCCCGGCTTGAGCAGCACCGGGTTCATGGCGCCCTCGGGCTCGACGCCCGCCGCGGCGGCCTGCATGGCCTGGGCCCGCCCGATCTCTGCGCCCTCACGGGTGACGAAGCTGTTCAGCGACATGTTCTGCGCCTTGAACGGGGCCACCCGCACGCCCTGCCGCGCCAGCCACCGGCACAGCCCGGCGGTCAGCACGCTCTTGCCGGCGTCCGACGTCGTCCCCGCGACCAGCAGCGCGCCGCTCACCGAGCTGCCGGGACGCGCCGACGACTGAGCGCCGCTAGGCACTGCTGACGCCCTCCCGGCGCCCCTCGAGCGCGCTCCGCAGCCCGACGGCCAGCACCGCCGCCGCGAGCTGCACGGCCAGCGACAGCCGCGCCGCCCGCGCGATGTCGCCGACGGCCGGGGCGGGACCGTTACCGAGCAGCGGCCGGTCCTCCACCCGCCCGGCGTACGCCAGCCGACCACCGAGCGTGCGCCCCAGCGCGCCGGCGAACGCCGCCTCGACCGGACCGGCGTTCGGGCTCGGGTGCTTGGCGCCGTCGCGCCGCCAGGTGCGCAGCGCCGCCCGCGGCCGGCCGCCCACCACCGGCGCCAGCGCGACGGCCAGCGCGGCCGTGACCCGGGCCGGGAGCACGTTGGCGACGTCGTCGGCCCGGGCCGCGGCCCAGCCGAACCGCTCGTAGCGCGGGGAGCGGTGCCCGACCATGGCGTCCAGCGTGTTCACGGCCCGGTACGCCAGCAGGCCGGGCACGCCGGCCACGGCCCCCCACAGCAGCGGCGCCACGACGGCGTCGGAGGTGTTCTCGGCCAGCGACTCGACGGTCGCGCGGGCCATCCCAGCCGCGTCGAGCGAGGCGGCGTCACGCCCGCACAGCGAGCGCAGCCGGACCCGGGCGCCGGGCAGGTTCCCGGCGCTCAGCAGGGCCTGCAGAGCCGCGGCCTCGCGCCGCAGCGTCGTGCCGCCAAGCACGGCCCAGGTCGACGTGGCCACGAGGGAGGCGAGCACCGTCGGCCGCCTGCGTGCCGTGCGCACGACCGCGCTGCCGAGCAGGGCCGTGCCGGCGGCGAGCGAGCCGGCATGCAGGGCACCGGCGAGCCGGGTGTCCCGGTAGGTCCGGGCCTCCAGCGCGCCCGCGGCCCGGCCGAACACCGCCACCGGGTGCCCGCGCCGGGGGTCGCCCAGCAGCGCGTCGAGCAGCACGCCCGCTGCCAGCCCGAGCGCCGCGGGCGAGGGAGCCGCGGCCGGCCGGCGCACAGGCAGCCGCCGGGGGGCAGGAGCGCGCCGAGCGCGGCCCCGGGGACCAGGAGCCTGGGACACAGGGACCTGGGGCACAGGGAACTGGGGCACAGGGACCTGGGGCACACGGACCTGGGGCACACGGCGCGGGGCGGTGCTCACCCGGCGACACTACGGAGCGGCCGGGCCGGCTTCCTCCCGGACTACCAGGTGACGCCCTGCTGGGCCAGCGCGGCCTCGGTGTGCAGCCGGTCCACCGAGCTCAACGGCACCCCCGGCTCGGGCAGTCCGACCGCGTAGCAGCAGTCGCGCAGCCGCTCGTCGTACGCCCGCGCGACCGTGCGCATCCGGGACACCCGGCCGGGCAGGTCGGAGCCGGCGATGCGCCGGTAGTCCGCCTCCAGGCGGCGCAGGTCCGCCACCAGCCGCTCCAGGCTGTCGCCGGTCGGCTGCGCCGGCCCGGACGCCGGGTGCCGGTGGCACCACCGCTCCAGAGCGTGACCGGCGGCGAGCAGGGCGAGGGCGGGGGTCACCGCCAGCACGGCGTACACGAGCAGGGCCGGCACGGGGTCTCCCTCGGCAGAGCGGGCGCTGTCGAGGGACGACAACGCCGACCCGTCCCAGGATGCGGCATCGGAGCCCGTTCTGCCCAGGGTTCGCGCCGGCCGGCCAGGGCTCAGGCGGTGAGGCGGGTGCCGCCGATGAAGCCGCGCCGGTAGACGTTCGCCACGCGCACCACGGCTCCGGTGTGCGGCGCCTCGATCATCTTGCCGCCGCCGAGGTACATCGTGACGTGGTGGATCGTGGTCGGGTCGCTGGTGTCGTTGGCGTAGAAGATGAGGTCGCCCGGGATCAGCTGCTCGAAGCCCACGTGCCGGCCTGCGTGGTACTGGCTGCGCGAGGAGTGGTCCAGCCGCACGCCGGCGTGCGACCAGGCGTAGAGCATTAGGCCGGAGCAGTCGAAACCGAGGGTGCCGGCGCCCTGGGCGAAGCCGTAGCTGGCGCCGCGCGCGGTGCCGCCGCCCCACGCGTACGGCACCCCGATCTGCTTGTACGCCATCGCGATGGCGATCGCCGCCGCGCTGCCGCTGACCGGGCCGGCGCTCGGCGGGAGAGCGCGCTGGGCGGCCGCCGCCTCCCGACGCGCCTGCTCGGCCTGGGCGGCCAGCGATGCGGCCTTGGCGCTGGCCGTCCCGAGCTCGCGCTCGGCGGCGTCGACCAGCACGAGGGCGTACTGCTTGGCAGCCTCGGCCTGCTGCGCGGCCGCGACCGCCACGCCCGCCGCGGCGGACGCGTCCGCGGATGCCCTGGTGGCCGCCTGGGCGCTCGTCACCGCGGCGGCGGCCCGCTCGGCCACCTGCCGGGCCGTCGTCGTGGCGGTGACCTCGGCCTGGTCAGCGAACGCCGCTGTCGCCGCGGCGTCGGCCTTGGCCCGGGTGAGCGCGTCGACGCGGTCCTTCTGGTACCCGTCGGCCCGGTTGATCATGGCCTGGCCGGTCGCGAAGGCCATCGGGTCGGCCGCCAGCATGGTCGACAGCAGCGCGATGTTGCCGCCCGAGCGGTAGGCCCCGGCGGCGATGTCGTCGAGCGCCTGCTGCGCGGCGACGGCCGCCGCGACGGCGCGCTCGTGCGCCTGCCTCGCCAGCTGGGCCGCCGTCGACGCCTCGTCGGCGACCCCCTGGGCTGCCGCGGCGTCCACGGCCGCCCGGTCCGCGACCGTCTGGGCCTGGACCGCGGCACCGCGCGCGACCTCGGCCGCTGCCGCCGCCGCCTCGGCCTGCACCTGCGCGTCGTTGTAGGCCTCCGCGGCCATCTCGGCCTTGCCCTGCACGTCGGCCAGACCGCGCTGCGCCTCGGTGACCTTCCGGGCCGCGTCCGCGAGCTGCTTCGCGGTGGGCGCCGGGACGGCAGCCGCACCAGGGGAGACGGAGACGGCGAGCCCGGACAGCAGCACGGAGCTCAGTCCGACGGCGAGCAGGCGGCGACGGGACAAGCCGACTCCTGAGGGCAGTGGGTGGGGACGGCAGGTCGTGCGAGGAGCGTAGGACGCAGGAGGCGGTTCCGCAGCGTGACACGCAGACGCGGACGGGTGACACTCGCGTCGGGGTCGGCTACGGCTGGACGAGCACGACCTCGAGCGTGCGCGGTCCGTGCACACCCTCCACCCGGTTCAGCTCGATGTCACTGGTCGCGGACGGCCCGCTGATCCAGGTCAGCGGCCGGGTCGGCTCCAGCCGGCGCAGCGCCTCCGGCACGGTCTGCACGACCTGCTCGGCCCGGACGACGCAGACGTGCAGGTCCGGCACCAGGGTCAGGGCGCGCCGGCCCTGCTCGGGGCCGGCGTCCAGCACCAGGGTGCCGGTCTCGGCGACGGCCACGGCGCAGCCGGTGACCACGCCGGCCACCTCGTCGAGCTGCGCGGTGGTCGCGCTGCCGTCGTCGCGCAGCACGTCCCGGCCGGCCGTCCACTGCGCCGGCAGCCCGGGCGGTACGACGAGCCGGCCCTGCGGCGCGCGGGTGGCGAGGACGTCGGCCAGCACGCCCGGCAGCTCCGCCGGGGTGCAGCGGCGCACGCCGGCCCGGTAGTCGACCAGCCGGTCCGCGAGCAGGTCGAGCAGGACGGGGTCGCCGGGCGGGTGCTCGCCGGCGGACCGGTAGTCGCGCGGCACGACCTCGGGCTGCGGGTCCGGCCCCAGCGCGGAGCGGATCCGGGCGAGGACCTCGGTGCGGGCGGGCGAGCTCACCGGTGGTCCTTCGCCCACTGCTCACGGAAGGTGCGTGCGGGCGGCCTCGGCAGGTCGCGGCTGCCCGTCCAGCCCGACAGCGGCGGTGGCAGCGAGGAGATCCGCCGGTCCGCGCCGTCGCCGCGCCGGCCGAGCAGCCGGCCGAGCCGGCTGGCCCGCTGCGCCAGCCGCCAGCGGGCCGGCGAGGTCATCGCCAGGGCCGCCGCCTTCATGGCGACCCCCTCGGCGGTCGGGCCGTCGTGCGCCTCGACGTGCTGCGCGCGCAGCTCCACCAGGATGCTGGGGATGTCGATCTTGACGGGGCAGACGTCGTAGCAGGCGCCGCACAGCGAGGAGGCGTACGGCAGGGTGTCGTTGACCCCGTCGCCCTTCACGCCGGTGAGCTGCGGCGACAGGATGGCGCCGATCGGGCCGGGATAGACCGAGCCGTACGCGTGGCCGCCGGTGCGCTCGTAGACCGGGCAGACGTTGAGGCACGCCGAGCAGCGGATGCAGTGCAGCGCGGAGCGCCCCACCTCGTCGGCCAGCACCGCCGTACGGCCGTTGTCGAGCAGCACCAGGTGGAACTCCTGCGGCCCGTCACCCGGCGTCACGCCGGTCCACATCGACGTGTACGGGTTCATCCGCTCGCCGGTCGACGAGCGCGGCAGCAGCTGCAGGAACACCTCGAGGTCCTGCCAGGCCGGCACCAGCTTCTCGATGCCCATCACGGTGATCAGCGTCTGCGGCAGGGTCAGGCACATCCGCCCGTTGCCCTCGGACTCCACCACCGACAGCGTCCCGCTCTCGGCGACGGCGAAGTTCGCCCCCGACACGGCGACCCTCGCCCGCAGGAACGTCCGGCGCAGGTGCCGGCGCGCGGTCATCGCCAGCACCCGGGGGTCGTCGGTCATGTCGGGGTCGAGCTCGGTGCCCAGGCCCGGCATCTCCCGCCGGAAGATCTCGCGGATCTCCGCCCGGTTGCGGTGGATCGCCGGCACCAGGATGTGGCTGGGCAGGTCGTGGCCGAGCGGCACGATCAGCTCGGCCAGGTCGGTCTCCCAGGCGGCGATCCCGGCAGCCTCGAGGGCCTCGTTAAGCCCGATCTCCTGGGTGGCCATGGACTTGACCTTGACGACCTCGTCGGCGCCGGTCGCCTGCACCAGGCGGGTCACGATGGCGTTGGCCTCGGCGGCGTCGCGGGCCCAGTGCACCACCCCGCCGCGCGCGGTCACCCGCTCCTCCAGCTGCTCGAGCAGCTCCGGCAGCCGGGCCATCGTCTGCGCCTTCAGGGCCCGGCCGGCCTCGCGCAGCTCCTCCCAGTCGGGCACCTCGGCGACGACGGCCGCCCGCTTGCCGCGGATCGTGGTCGTGGCCCGGCCGATGTTGCCGCGAAGCTGGGTGTCGGCCAGCGCCCGGCGGGCCGCGACCGGGAACGTGTCACTGCCCTGCAGGTGCCCCACGCCGGCGGGCGCGTGCACCGCGGGCAGGCCGAGGAAGGTGGTCACCGGACCAGCCCGGCGGGCACGCTGACGCCGGCGGCGGGAGCACCCGGATCGTCGGTGGAGGCCAGGATCTCGGCGAGATGCACCGTCCGGACCCCCGCCTGCAGGCGCGACAGCCCGCCCCCGATGTGCATCAGGCAGGAGGAGTCGCCGGCCGTGCACACCTCCGCGCCGGTGCCGACCACATGCCGCATCTTGTCCGCGAGCATCGCGGTCGAGGTGTCCGCGTTCTTGAGCGCGAACGTGCCGCCGAACCCGCAGCACGAGTCCGCCGCCGGCAGCTCCACGAGGTTCATCCCGCGGACCTGGCGCAGCAGCCGCAGCGGCTTGTCCCCCACGCCGAGCATCCGCAGCGAGTGGCAGGTCGGGTGGTAGGTCACCCGGTGCGGGTAGGACGCGCCGACGTCCTCGACCCCGAGCACGTCGACGAGCAGCTCCGACAGCTCGTAGGTGCGGGCGGCCAGCGCCTCCGCCCGGCGGGCCAGCGGCTCGTCGCCGCCGCGGCGGGCGACCTTCGCGTGCTGGTGGCGCACCGAGCCCACGCAGGACCCGGACGGGGCCACCACGACGTCGTACGGCTCGAAGACGTCGACGTGGTGGCGGACGACCGGGAGCGCCTCGCGCTGGTAGCCGGTGTTGACGTGCATCTGCCCGCAGCAGGTCTGCCCCGTCGGGAACACAACCTCGTGGCCGAGCCGCTCGAGGACGGTCACGGTCGCCCGCGGCACCGCGGGGAACAGCGTGTCGGCCAGACAGGTCACGAACAGTGCGATCCGCACAGGGCGTCTCCTCAGCCTGCGCCCCCGTGCCTCTCGAGGGGGACTGCCCGCACCCTACGGTCGGGAGTCGGCTGCGGCGCACCCTGGAGTTCACCCGGTCGGCCCAGTGGCCCCGCGCGTGGCGTCGCAGGAGGCGGGAAGGTGGAACAAAGCGTTCCGTGGCTCCAGACGGGGCCCACGCTGTCGGCCCACACGGGCCCGTGAGGAGAACGCATGCTGCACCGCCGCCTGCTCGTCCCGTTGACCATCGCCCCGCTGGTCCTGGCCGGCGCCCTGACCGGCACCGCGTCCGCATCGAGCTCGCCCACCGTGACCATGGCCACCACCACCGACGTCGCCACCTCGGCCGACCTCGCCGCCGTCACCACCCAGAGCGTCAGCATCACCCGGAGCAACCGGTGGAGCAAGGCGTCGGTCGCCACCCAGCGCACCCCGAGGTCGGCCACGTGCACCCGGGCGAACGCCGGCCTCAGGGTCGTCAACACCAGTGGTTCGGCCCAGACCATCCGGGCGCAGGGCAAGAGCGCCAGGATCCCCGCAGGCAAGGTGCTGCCCATCTGCGGAAAAGGCACCTCGGCCTTCACGATCACCTTCACCGTCGCCAAGAGCGGCGACAAGCTCCCCGTCCGCTTCCGCTGACCTCCCCGGCCGTACGACGGGGGTCCGGCCCCCGTCGTACGGCCGCCGGTCCTGCCGCCGGTAGGTTGACCGACGCCTGACCGCCGTCGACGGGAGCAGTGCACGTGCCAGCGCAGGGCCCGCCCCCGGGCGGCCGCGGATCCCCCGCCGCGAGGCTGCTCGCCGGCGCCGCGGCGCTGCGCAAGCGGCTGGCCACCCCGGCCACCGACGTCCTGCCCGTGTCGCAACGACCCGACCCGACCACCGCCGCGGGGGCGGAGCAGGCACCCCCGGACGTAGGACTGCTGCGCGGGATCGTCAGCCGGGTCACCACCCCGCTGCTGCCCGACGACTACCTGCACCTGCTCAACCCGCTGTGGAGCGCCCGCGAGCTGCGCGGCGCGGTCGTCGAGGTGGTCCCCGAGACCGAGCACGCCGCCACCCTGGTGATCAAGCCGGGCTGGGGCTGGTCGCCGCACTACCGCGCCGGCCAGTACATCGGGATCGCGATCCAGGTGGGCGGCCGCTGGCACTGGCGGTCGTACTCGCTGACGTCGGTGCCCACCCAGGGCGACGGGACGATCAGCATCACCGTCAAGGCGATGCCCGAGGGCTTCCTGTCCGGGCACCTGGTGAAGGGCCTGCCGCCCGGCACGATCGTGCGGCTGGCCGCGCCCCGCGGCGACTTCGTGCTGCCCGACCCGCCGCCGGAGCGGCTGCTGTTCCTCACCGCCGGCAGCGGGCTGACTCCGGTGATGGGAATGCTGCGGATGCTGCACCGCCGCGGCAGCATGCCCGACGTGGTGCTGGTGCACAGCGCGCCGAGGGCGCAGGACGTGCTGTTCCGTCGGGAGCTGCACGCGATGGCGCAGGAGCACCCGACCCTGCGCCTGCACGAGCAGCTCACCGACGAGATGGGCATGCTGGGCCTGGACCGGATCGGCGACGTCGTGCCGGACTGGGCGCAGCGGCAGACCTGGGCGTGCGGGCCGCCGGCGATGCTCGACGCCGCCGAGCGCACCTGGAAGCACGCGCATATCGCCGACCGGCTGCACGTCGAGCGGTTCTCCGTCGCCCTCGACGGCGCGGGCGGCGAGGGCGGCACGGTGACGTTCGGCATCGGGGGGCGTACGACCGAGGTCGACGGCGCGACGACCCTGCTGGAGGCGGGCGAGGCGACCGGGGTGCAGATGCCCTTCGGCTGCCGGATGGGCATCTGCCAGAGCTGCGTCGTCCCGCTGGTGTCGGGCGCGGTGCGCGACCTGCGCAACGGGACCGTGCACACCGAGGGCGACCGGGTCCAGACCTGCATCTCCGCAGCGGCCGGCGACTGCGTGCTGGGCGTCTGACGCACCGGAGTCGTTTCAGGCACGATACCCACGAGTCGGACTTGTCTGGGCCTGCGTCGACAGGCATGCTCCGAGGCCCACCGCGAGCCCGGAGGCCAGCCATGCCCGACGACCCGTCCCTGCCGGCCGGCGGGCTCACCCGCCGGGCGCTGCTCGCACTAGGCGGCGCCGCAGCCAGCGTTGCCGCGCTCCCCCGCGCCGCCGTCGCGGCCGGGAGCGCCGCGGAGGGCGCCGCCGCCGTCCCCGGCGCGACGGTCGCCCCGCAGCTGATCGAGACCTCGATCTCGGAGCTGCGCGACCGGCTGCGCAGCGGCCGGACGACGTCCGCCGCCCTGGTGCGCGGCTACCGGCAGCGCATCGCGGCGATCGACGCCGCGGGGCCTCGGGTCAACTCCGTCATCGAGCTCAACCCGGACGCGCTGTCCATCGCCGAGGAGCTCGACGTAGACCGGGCGGCCGGGCGGGTGCGCGGGCCGCTGCACGGGATCCCGGTTCTGGTCAAGGACAACATCGCCACCGGCGACCGGATGCAGACCACCGCCGGGTCCCTGGCCCTGGTGGGCTGCCAGCCCGACCGGGACGCCACCGTCGCCGCCCGGCTGCGGCAGGCCGGGGCGATCCTGCTCGGCAAGACGAACCTCTCGGAGTGGGCGAACTTCCGCGGCAACGGCGCCTCGAGCGGCTGGAGCGCCCGCGGCGGCCTGACGCACAACCCGTACATCCTGGACCGCAGCGCGTCGGGCTCCAGCTCGGGCTCGGGCGCAGCCGTGTCGGCCAGCCTCGCGGCCGTCGCGCTCGGCACCGAGACCGACGGCTCCATCCTGTCCCCGTCGTCGGCCTGCGGGCTCGTCGGCATCAAGCCCACCGTCGGTCTCACCAGCCGGGCCGGGGTCATCCCGATCGCGCGCAGCCAGGACACGGTGGGCCCGATGGCCCGCACCGTGACCGACGCGGCCATCACGCTCGGTGCGCTGGTCGGCCCCGACCCGCGCGACCCGGTGACGGGTGAGAGCGCGGGCAGATTCTTCCGCGACTACACGCGCTTCCTGCGGCCCGGCGCACTCAGGGGGGCCCGGATCGGCGTACCCCGCAAGGGCTTCTGGGGCTTCGACGACGTCACCGACGCGGTCACCGAGCAGGCGCTGCGCACGTTGCGCGATCTCGGCGCGGTCCTGGTGGACGCGGAGTTCCCCGGCATCGACGAGCTCCAGGAGTCGGACGCGGAGTTCACCGTCCTGCTGTACGAGTTCAAGCAGGACGTCGCCGCCTACCTCGCCACGCTGCCCCACCGCCGGGGCTGCCCGCGCAACCTCGCCGACCTCATCGAGTTCAACCGGGAGCACGCCGCCGCCGAGCTGAAGTACTTCGGCCAGGAGGTGTTCCTGGCGTCGCAGCGCACCGACGGGCTCGACAGCCCGGTCTACAGGCGGGCCCTGGCCGAGGCCCGCCGCCGCGGTCGCGCCGACGGCGTGGACGCGATGCTGCGGCGGCACGACCTGCAGGCCATCGTGGCGCCGACCCTGGGCCCGGCGGGCCGCATCAACCTCGACGGCGGCGAGAGCTACGCCGCCGGCTACACCTCTACGGTGATCGCGATCAGCGGCTACCCGGGCGTGACGGTGCCGATGGGCTTCGTCCAGGGGCTGCCGGTCGGGTTGTGCTTCTTCGGCACGGCCTACAGCGAGCCCTCGCTGCTGGGCTACGCCTACGCCTACGAGCAGGCGACGACGGTACGCCGGGCGCCGCGCTACCGGGCCACCGGCGGACCGCCGGAGCCCTCGTCGGCGGGCCGGGCGGGGCGTACGGCCACGGTCGGCTGACTGCCACGCTCAGCCGGCCCTGAGCGGACCCACCGTGAGCAGGACGACCGCCGGGTCCGCGCAGGTGCTGCCCGGAGCGGGGACCACGGTCGCCGTCGTCGACCCGGGGGGCGTGACCCGCAGCCCGTCCACCGGCGAGGACTGGCAGACCTGGCGGTCGACGCCCTGCGGGTCGGCGATGCGCAGCGCGGCGACCGCCGACCCGCCGGGCGCCAGGGTGACCGGCGCCGCCACCCCCTCCCGCGCGGCAGCGGCGCCGACCGGCGTGCTCCCGCCCACCACGTACGACACCCCGGGGTGCCCCTCCAGCGCGCACGCGGCAGTGCCCGAGTTGACGACGACGACGCTGTAGCTCCCGGGTGCGCCCAGGGCGCCGCCGGCGTCCGGCCGCAGGGTCACGGCGAGCCGGGAGGGCGCGCAGCCGGTGGCCACGGGCGCAGCAGCTGACGGGCCGGGAGCCGGCGTGGAGGCAGCCGGGCCGGGCGGCGCCGGCGCGACCGACGACGGGGGAACCGCCGACGGGGGAACCGCCGACGGGGGAACCGACGACGGCGGCGCGGGGGCGGGACCGGTCGTCGGCAGGGCGGTCGCGGTCGGCTCGTCGTCGGAGCCGCCCCCGCAGCCGGTCAGCGCCAGCAGGCACAGGAGCGCGCAGGTCCGGGTGGGGCTGGGTCGCACGGGCAGCTCCTCAGCTGGTGATGTCCTTGCGGGCGAACCGTAGCCAGGCCGCGGCCAGCAGCAGGACGGCGTAGGACAGCGAGCAGGCGGCGCCCGCGGCCATGTCGGACCACACGATCCGGTCGGCGAGGGCGTCGGTCCAGGCGTACGACCAGTGTGTGGGCAGGGCGTTGCGCACCGACCCCAGCGCCGTCACCGCGTCCAGGATGTTGGACAGGATGACGATCAGCACCGCGCCGCCGACCGCGCCGAGCGGCGCGTCGGTGCACACCCCGAGGAAGAACCCGAGCGAGGCGACGAACAGCAGCGTGACGGCGAGGTAGCCCACGATCACGCACAGCCGGGCCAGGCCGGTGCCGGTCGACAGCGTGCCGCCCAGCGGCAGCTGCACCGGCGCCCAGCCGAAGAAGATGCCGCCCGCCAGGTAGGCCGCGGCCGGCAGCAGGACCACCGCCAGCAGGCTCAGGCCCAGCCCGACCAGCAGCTTCTGGCGCAGCAGCCGGGAGCGGGGCACGGGCAGGGTGAGCTGGTAGCGCAGGCTCGACCAGCTGGCCTCGACCGCGACCGTGTCCCCGACGAACAGGGCCACGATCACCACGAGCAGGAAGCCGGTCGAGGCGAACAGCGTGAACAGGGTGAAGTTGAGGGCGCCGCGCGTGGCCAGGTCGACCAGCCCCGGGGCGTTGCCCCCGGAGCTGTCCGAGCCCAGCGAGAACGCTCCCACCAGCAGCAGCGGCAGGAGCAGCAGGAAGCCGAAGGCGAGCGTCGTACGGCGCCGGAGCAGCTGGCGGCGCAGCTCCACCCGCAGCCGCAGCGTGCGCCCGGGCCGGTAGCCGGCGGCGGCGCCGGTGCGCGCGTCCGGGGCGGACGGCGGCGGTACCGCGCCCAGCTGGCGGTGCGTCCCGCGCTCCGGCATGTCAGCCCTCCCCGACCAGGGCCAGAAAGGCCTCCTCGAGCCCGCGCTGCGGGGCCAGCCGGTCGATCCCGACGCCCGCGCCGACCAGCGCCCTCGCCAGCTCGGCGCGGGGCGTGCCGACCAGGCGCAGGGTGAGCCCGGCCTCGGTCCGGCGTACGTCCTGGACGCCCGGGACGTCGTCCAGGACCCGGACCGCGAGCTCGACGTCGTCGACGTCGAGCACCAGTGCGGTCGCGGAGCCCACCAGCCCGGCGACGGGTCCGCCCGCGACCAGGCGGCCGCGGGTCATGACCACCGCGTGCGTGCAGGTCTGCTCGACCTCGCCGAGCAGGTGGCTGGAGACGAGGACGGTGCGGCCGGTGTCGGCGTAGCGCCGCAGGACCTCACGCATCTCCCGGATCTGCGGCGGGTCCAGGCCGTTCGTCGGCTCGTCGAGCACCAGCAGCTCGGGCAGCCCGAGCATGGCCTGGGCGATCGCGAGCCGCTGCCGCATGCCCTGGCTGTAGGTCCCGACCCGGCGCTCCAGGTCGTCGCCGAGCCCCGAGACCTCCAGCGCCTCGGCCAGGTAGGACTGGTCGGCGGGACGCCCGGTCGACTGCCAGTGCAGCTCGAGGTTCTGCCGGCCGGACAGGTGCGGCAGCAGGCCGGGTCCCTCGACGAACGCCCCGATCCGGGACAGGACCGGCGCGCCGGGCTGCACGGCGAAGCCGAACACCCGGGCCGCGCCCGAGGTGGGCTGCAGCAGGCCGAGCACCATGCGCAGCGCCGTGGTCTTGCCGGCGCCGTTGGGCCCGAGCAGCCCGAGCACCTGCCCGCGCTCGACCCGGAAGCTGAGGTCCGTCACGGCCTGGAAGCCGTTGGCGTACGTCTTGCCGAGCCCCTGCAGCACCAGTGGCACGTCGAGCAGCGCCGGGTCGGGCGGCGGCACGGCCCGGCGGCGTCGCAGCACGACCAGCGCGAGGACGACGGCCAGCAGCACGCCGGCACCGACGGCGGCCGGCAGCAGCCAGCTCCGGCCCGCGGTCGCGGCCGTGGGCACCACCGGCAGCGAGAGCGCCGCGTCGCCGGCCAGCGAGACCTCGTACGTCCGGGCGTCGCTCGGCAGCGCGTACGCCGCGTCGGTGGTGCTGATCACCAGCCGCAGCGCGTGCCCGGCCGCGACGTCGCGCACCACCGCCGGCAGCACGACGCGCACCGTGCGCCCGCCGGCCGGCACCGCGACCCGGACCGGCGACACCAGCTGCTGCGGCAGCACCGCGCTGCGGCCGTCGCCGGGGTCGTCGTACACGCTGGCGAACAGGGTGAGGTCCGGCGCGGTCGACGTCACGCGCAGCTCGACGGTCGGCGAGCCGACCAGGCGCAGCGGCGCCCGCAGCGGGGCGGTCGTGAACAGCGCGGACCCGCCCGGCGGGCTGGTCGCGGCGGTGGCCGCCGCTCCGAGCTGGGCGAGGGCGCCGAGGCCCGGCAGCCCGGTGACGGTGGCGGGCGTGCCCCCGGCCGGCGCCGCCACCGTCTGCGCCGGCCCGAGCAGCGGGAGCCCCGTCCGGGCCGGTGCCGGTGCGCCGGAGGCCCCGGGCAGGCCGGGCGCGGTGCGCACGGCGATGTCGTCGGGAGCGCCGTCGCTGCGCGGGGTGACGACGCTGACCGAGAACGCCGGGGCGGGAGTCGCGGCCGGGCGGTCCGGACCGGGCCGCAGCCAGGTCCGCAGCCAGTCGACGGTCAGCTCCCGCAGGCGGTCGGTCTCGCCGGGCCCGCCGTCGTGGCCCCCGCCGTACCAGACCGTGCGCACCGGCGTGCCCGTGGCGGCGATCCCCCGCGCGTTGGCGTCGCCCTCGCGCAGCGGGAACAGCGAGTCGCTCTCGCCCTGCACCAGCAGCGTCGGGGCGCGCACCCGGTCGAGCACCCGGGCGGGGCTCGACGCGGCCATCAGCGCGGTCAGCTCGGCGGTCGGCGCGCCCTGCGCCGCGCTGGCCTGGTAGGCCGCGCAGACCGCCGGGTCGAAGCGGCCGCACCCCGGCGGGCCGCCGCCCCGGCCGGCCGCGGCGAACAGGTTGCCGGCCCACGACTTCTTGAACACCCCGGGGTCGGCAGCCGGCCGCACCCCGGCGGGCGTCGCGGCGAGCTCGTCCAGCGTCGCCGACTGCGGGAACAGCGCCTGCCCGAGCTCGTTCCAGGTGATCATCGGCACGATCGCGTCGACCCGCGGGTCGGCGCCGGCGAGCAGCAGCGCCAGCGCGCCGCCGTACGACGCCCCCACCACCCCCACGCGGGGGTCGCCCGGCCCGTCCTGCGCCACCCGGTCCGGCAGGGTGCTGAGCAGCTGGACGAGCGCGGCCGCGTCGCGGACCTCGTAGTCCGGGGAGTCGAGGTGGATCCGGCCGCCGGAGCCGCCGAAGCCGCGGGCGCTCCAGGTCACGACGTGGAAGCCCTGCTCGGCCAGCCGCCGCGCCTCCCCCGCGACGCTGTCCTTGCTGCCGCCGAAGCCGTGCGCGAGCAGCACGGCCGGCAGGACGCCGCGGCCGGCCGGGCGGAAGGTGGTCGTCGCCAGCCGCACCGCCTCACCGGACGGCTCGGGCCCGGCCTCGACCTCGGCGTCGCTCGTCGTGACCTCGGGCGGCCCGGTCAGCGCGGTGACCGCGGCCCCGCCGGCCAGCAGCAGGACGGCAGCGGCCGCCACCGCTGCCAGGGTCCTGCGCCGCACCGGGCCTCCTCCGCGTGCCCGACGGCACGCAGGGATCCTCCCCCGGCCGTACGCCCCCGGCCAGGCGGCCGGCGCGGGAAGCCGTACGGCGGGACCTGCGTTGTCCTCCGGTAGCAGCCCGCACAGCGGCTGCCCGGAGCCGCCCGCCGTTGTCGGGCGCCGGTCACGCGGTCGTCCCGTCGGGACGCCGCAGGAGAAGGGAACTGCCGTGGACGACGACGGACCCTGGGACGACTGACCGTCCCTGCTGAGAAGGGCCGCCCTGCCGAGCAGGGCGGCCCTTCGCCGTCCCCCGCCCCGCCCCCCGACGTCGGCAAACTCGGGCCCGGTCACCGCTTGGGTCCGGGCCCGCCGCGGCCGATAGGGCCGAGGACGGGCGACCGCCCGGGCTGGGCGCACGGGTCGGAGGTGGGCGGTGGGGCACGCGGGCGAGGCGCAGGACGAGCCGAGCCCCCTGCGGCTGCTGCTCGTGGCCGACGACCTGTCGTACGCCGCCGTCGTGCGCGCGCAGGTGGCCGACGTGCTCCCGGACGCCCGGTTCGACCACGCGACCAGCATGGCCGCGGCCCGGCCGGTCCTCGCCGACCGGCCCGACCTGGTCGTGGCCGACCTCAGCTTGCCCGGGCTCGACGTCCTCGAGGTGATCGCCGGCCTGCGGACCGCCTGCCCCGAGGTCGCGGTCGTGGTGCTGGTGACCGAGCCGGACGAGGCGTACACCCTGCAGGCCATCGCCGCCGGGGCCGACGACTGCCTCGCCAAACGGCAGCACGACGCCGCCTCGCTCGGGGCCGCGATCCGCCGCGCGGTCCAGCGCACCCGCGCCCAGTCGGTGCGGCAGCGCCGGGAGCGGTACGCCGCGAGCCTGCTGGAGGGGACCGAGAGCTCGACGTGCGCCGTGGACAGCAGCGGCCGGGTGATCTCCGTCAACGCACCCTGGCTGGCCTACGCCTCCGACAACGGCGGCGACCCCGCCACCTCCGGCGTCGGCGCCGACTACCTGGCCGCCTGCGACGGCGCGACCGGGGACCGCAGCGAGGCGGCGGCCGAGGTCGGCGCCGGCCTGCGCGCCGTGCTCGCCGGCACGCTGCCCCGCTACGAGCGCGAGTACGCCTGCCACTCCCGGGACGAGCAGCACTGGTTCTCCGTACGCATCACCCCGCTGCCGGACGCCGGCGGCGCCGTGGTCACGCTCATCGACGTGACCAGGCGTCACGAGGCCGAGCGCGAACGGCAGCACGCGACGCTGCACCACGAGGCCACCGGCCTGCCCAACGCCGTCCTGCTCGCCGACCGCCTCGACCAGGCCCTCGCCGAGGGCGGCCGGCTCGGGCACCTCGTCGCGGTCGCGCTCGTCGACGTCACCACCGAGGGGACCGCCGCCCGGCAGGAGGCTGCCGGTTCCGTGGCGGGCGCGGTCGAGGGGTGGGGGCCCCCGACGCAGGCCGTGCTCGCGCAGGTCGCGGACCGGCTGACCTCGTGCGCCCGGGACGGCGACACCGTCGCGCAGGTCGAGGACACCCGGTTCGCCGTGGTGTGGCGCGACCTGGGCTCCGCGGCCGAGGTCGAGACTCTGGCGGCCCGGCTGACGTCGGCGCTGGCGGAGCCGTACGTCGACCTCGGCGTGCCGGTCGCGGTGGTCACCACGCTCGGGCTGGCCGTGGACGAGTGGGCCCAGACCGGCGAGGAGCTGCTGCTCGCCGCCACCGCGGCCCTGCACAGCCCGCGCCGACCCTGGGCGCACCCGCCGACGGAGGCACCTCCTGTGCTGCGGTCCGAGGCGAACCTCCGCGAGGCGATGCGGCGCGGCGAGCTGGTCGTGCACTACCAGCCGGTCGTGGACCTCGACGTCGGCAGGGTCGTCGGCGTCGAGGCGCTCGTGCGCTGGCAGCACCCGACCGACGGGCTGCTCGGACCGGACTGCTTCATCCCCATTGCCGAGTCCGGCGGGCTGATCGTGGCTCTCGGGGTGCGCGTGCTGGAGCAGGCGTGCGGGCAGGCCGCGCGCTGGCACGACAGCGGGCTGGACCTGGACATGGCCGTCAACCTCTCCGCGCGGCAGGTGGCCCACCCCGACCTGCTGCGCACGGTGGTCGGGGTGCTGCGCGAGACCGGCCTGGACCCGGCGCGCCTGGTGCTGGAGGTCACCGAGTCCGCCGTGATGGAGGACGCCGAGGCCGCCGCCACGGTGCTGCTGGCGCTGGCCGATCACGGGGTGTCGCTGGCGATCGACGACTTCGGGACCGGCTACAGCTCGCTGGTCTACCTCAAGCGCTACCCGATCCAGGCCCTCAAGGTGGACCGCTCCTTTGTCTCCGGCATGGGGGTGAGCGCCCGCGACGACGCGATCGTGGCCAGCGTCATCGGGCTCGCCGGCGCGGTCGGCGGCTCGTGCATCGCCGAGGGCGTCGAGACCGCGGCCCAGTACGAGGCCCTGCTCGCGCTGGGCTGCACCTTCGGGCAGGGCTGGCTGTTCGGCCGCGCGGTGCCGGCCGAGGAGCTCCCCGACCTCATCGTCGACTGCGAGGCCCGGCTGACCGTGCTGCGCGCGGCGGCGGACCCGGACGTACGGGACCGGGCCGGCACGCAGCGCGACTCCGCCGCCGCCCAGCGCGACCAGGCCGGGGACCAGCGCGACACCGCCGGGGACCAGCGGGACGAGGTCGCCGACCACCGGGACGCGGTCGCCGCGCAGCGGGACCTGGCCGGCGACCGGCGGGACCAGGCCGGCGACGAGCGGGACGAGGTGGGCGAGCGGCGCGACCGCGAGGGTCGCCGCCGCGACCAGGACGCGGACCGCCGCGACCAGGCGGCCGACCGGCGTGACCAGGCGGCCGACCGCCGCGACGAGGCCGCCGACCAGCGCGACGCGACCGCCGAGCGCGGCGACCTGCGGATCGGGTGGGACGACGGCCTGACGCGGGCGGGGGACACCGCGGCGCTGCTCCGCCAGTCGGCGGTGGCGCGGCGGGACGCGGCGGCCGACCGTGAGCAGGCGTCCCAGGACCGGCAGGACGGCGCGGTCGAGCGCGGCCAGGCCGTCGCGGACCGGGACGTCGCGCTCGCCGACCGGGGCGCCGGCGCCGACGAGCGGGGCCAGGCCGAGCACGACCGGGGCATCGCGCTGGCCGACCGGGGCGCCGGGGCGGGCGAGCGCGACCAGGCCGACCTCGACCGGCACACGGCGGTGGCCGACCGCGACGCGGGGGCCGGCGCACGCAGCCGGGCCGACGCCGACCGGCACACCGCGTCGGCCGACCGCGATGCGGCCGCCCGCGAGCGGGGCAGCGCCTCGATGGACGGGCTGACCGGGGCCTACCTGCGCCTACCCGGCACCGTCGAGCTCCAGCGCGAGGTGGAGCGCGCGCGGCGTACCGACCAGCCCCTGGTCGTCGCCCTCCTCGACGTCGACGGCCTCGCCGCCGTGAACGACGCGGACGGGTACGACGCCGGCGACCAGCTGCTCCGGGAGGTGGTCGCCGCGCTGCGCTCGGTGCTTCGGCCGTACGACCTGGTCGTGCGGTACGGCGGCGGGGAGTTCGTCTGCGCGTTGCCGGGCGCCACGCAGCAGGAGGCCCGCAGCCGGCTGACGCTGGTCGACGCCACGCTGGCGGTGCGCGCCGCCGGGGCAACGGTGTCGGTCGGCCTCGCGGAGCTGCGGCCGGAGGACTCCGCGCACGACCTCGTGGGGCGGGCGGACGCGGCCCTGCACCTCCAGCGGCGCACCCGGCGGACCTGACGGCGCCGGAGCTGTCGTGCGCGTCGTGCCGTCGTGCTCGTCGTCCTTGTCGGACCCTTCGGGCACAGTGCGCCGCATGCCTCCCCGTGCCAGCAGCTCCCTCGGCGGGGCGCGGCGCCTCGCGCGGCGGGTGCGGGGGGCGCTGGCGGTCGTCCTGGTCGTCGCGGTCGTCGCCGCGTGCTCCTGGTCATCGCTGCCCCCGGGCGCGCCCGGCCCGGCCCGCGACACCGCCCCCCGCGCGGGGTCAGCGCTGGCGCTGGTGGACGCGCTCGCCGTACGCGGCCGGGGACCGCGCACCGGTTACACCCGCGAGCAGTTCGGTCCGGCCTGGGCGGACACCGACCGCAACGGCTGCGACACCCGCAACGACATCCTCGCGCGCGACCTCGTCGAGCTGACCTTCCGCGCGGGCACGAGGGACTGCGTGGTGCTGTCCGGTCGCTTCCGCGAGCCCTACACCGGCCTCGAGGTCAGGTTCTCCAAGGCGGCCGCCGGCGAGGTGCAGATCGACCACGTGGTGGCCCTGTCCGACGCCTGGCAGAAGGGCGCGGCGCAGTGGTCCCCCGACGAGCGCCGCGCGTACGCGAACGACCCGCTGGTGCTGCTGGCGACCGACGGCCGGGCCAACCAGACCAAGGGCGACAGCGATGCCGCGACCTGGCTGCCCCCGGACACCGGCTACCGCTGCCGCTACCTCGCCCGGCAGGTCGCGGTGAAGCACCGCTACTCCCTGGCCGTCACGGCTGCCGAGCGCGACGCGATGGTGCGCGTGCTGGGCACCTGCCCCGACGAGCCGGTCCCACGCGGCGGCGACCCGTAGGCGGGCCCGCCCGGACGGCGTGCGAACGTCGTCCGCGTGCTCAACGTCCTGTCCGTGCAGTCGCACGTCGCCTACGGCCACGTCGGCAACTCCTCCGCGGTGTTCGCCCTGCAGCGGCTCGGCGTCGAGGTGTGGCCGGTGCACACCGTCCAGTTCTCCAACCACACCGGCTACGGGCAGTGGCGGGGGCGGGTCTTCGACGGCCCGGCGATCGACGAGGTCGTGCAGGGCATCGCCGACCGCGGTGTGCTCGGCAGCTGTGACGCCGTGCTGTCCGGCTACCTGGGATCGGCCGACATCGGGCACGCCGTCGTCGGCGCGGTGGCCGCTGTCCGGGCGGCCAACCCGCGCGCGGCCTACTGCTGCGACCCGGTCATCGGCGACGTCGGCCGCGGCGTGTTCGTCCGCCCCGGCATCCTGGAGCTGCTGCGCGACGTCGCCGTACCGGTCGCCGACGTCGTCACCCCCAACCACTTCGAGCTCGACGTGCTCGCCGGCACGTCCACCCGCTCCCTGCCCGCGGTCAAGGACGCCGTCGCGGCGGTGCAGCAGCTCGGGCCCTCCGTCGTGCTGACCACCTCGCTGGTGGTCGACGACACTCCCCCGGACGCGGTCGACCTGCTCGCCTCGGCGGGTGGCCGGCACGTCCGGGTGCGGACCCCCCGGCTCGGGCTCGAGGTCAACGGCGCCGGTGACGCCGTCGCCGCGCTGTTCTTCGCGCACTGGCTGCGCAGCGGCTCGATCGACCAGGCGCTGGGGCTCGCCGCCGCTTCGGTGTACGGGCTGCTGGCCCGCACGGCCGCCGCCGGTTCCCGCGAGATCCTGCTCGTCGCGGCCCAGGACGAGCTCGTCGCCCCGACCCACACCTTCACCGTCGACCAGGTCTGACCCCGGCCCGTACGCCACGTCGTCAGCCCCGGCGAAGGTCAGCGGGTGCCGGCGGATGACGCCACACGCAGCGGGCGGTCGGACCCGTCCGACAGGTCCCACACCGCCAGCAGCAGCGCACCGAGCGCCCACCCGGCGAGCACGTCGCCGACCTGGTGGTAGCCGGCGAGCACCAGGCAGGTGCCGACCAGCACCGGGATGCCCACGGCTGTCCACAGCCGGGCGGGGCGGCGCAGGTGCAGCAGCCGCGCCGCCGCCCCCCAGACGACGGTGGCCGTCGCCGTGTGGCCGGACGGCCAGGCGCCGCCGTGCGTGGTCGCCCCGTGCGGCGCCGGCCGGCCGACGAGGTCCTTGAGCAGCAGGACCGCCACGGTGAGGGCGACGATGAGCGCGACGCTGCGCAGCGGCAGCCGCCAGGAGCGGTGCCGCAGGCCCACCGCCACCGCGAGCGCGACCAGCAGCGGGACGACCAGGGCCGCGTCGCCCAGCCGGCTCAGCAGCTTGGCCAGCTCGGTGGTGATGTTGTCGCGGTGCGGGACCAGCGCGGTCTCGATCGCCCGGTCCAGCCGCACCAGCGGTCCGCCGGCGACGACCTGCTGACCGAGCAGGACGAGCAGCAGCCCCGCCCACAGCGCACGCGACCAGCGCCCTGACCCGCCCGCACCCTCAGGCGGGGGTGAGCCGCCGGGCGACGCGGCCCTCTCGAGCGGACCGGACCCGGGCATGCGCCCATCGTGCCCTGCGACGTGCCCTCCAGCCCAGAGCTCGTGTGGCAGCCGCGCACCGGTCCGGGCGGACTAGGGCCGGGAGCGGCTGGAGTCGCGGGCGAGGTAGTAGCCGACGAAGCCGAACGCAATCGCGAGGATCGCGGCGGGCAGGACGGTGGACAGGACGTTGCCGCTGTTGTCCCTGAAGAAGAACCACCCGCACACGGCGCCGAAGAGCACACCGAGCAACGCGTACGTCTGCTGCCTGGACGTCATGTGCTTCTCCCTGAGGTCCGCGTGGGGGGTGCGGACCGGGGGCTACCCGCAGCCGTACGTCGTGCACCTGCGAGTTGGGGTGCGACGGCCGTGGTGCGCCACCCTGAAGCCGGAACGGCGTCGCGACCCACCAGGACCACCGGCGGCGACCGGGACCGGGGGGCGTGTCGGACACTGACCGACGTGGACCTGTACGCCCTGGCGCCGGAGGACTTCACCCGCGTCCGCGACGAGCAGGTGAAGGCGGCCCGCGCGGCCAAGGACCGCGCCCGGGCCGCCGAGCTGGCGGCCCTGCGCCGGCCCACGGCGTCGGCTTACGCCCTGAACGCACTGGTCCGCGAGGAGCCGGTCCTGCTGGAGCAGCTGGTCGAGCTGGGACAGGCGCTGGCGCAGGCCCAGGGCGGGCGCGACGCAGGGCAGCTGCGCGAGCTCGGCGAGCAGCGGCGGGCGCTGGTCGAGGCGGTGGCCGGGCGCGCCGAGGTCGCGGCCGGGCGCGCCCTCGGCCCCGGTCCACGTGCGGAGGTCGTCGCGACACTCGAGGCGGCGCTCGCCGACCCGGCGTCCGGGCAGGCGGTCCGCTCCGGCCGGCTCGTCCGGGCGCTGTCGTACGCCGGCTTCGGCGAGGTCGACCTGGACGGCGCGGTGGGTGCGGCAGCGCCCGAGGGCCCGACGGCGACCGCCGGCGCGAGCGCGTCGCAGACGTCCGCCGAGCAGGACCGCCGGCGCAAGGCCGAGGCCCGGCGCGCGGCAGCTCAGCGGGCCGCGCTGGAGGCGGCCGGCGCGCTCGACGACGCGGTGCAGGCCGCGAGCCGGGCCGAGGCCGACCGCGCCGCGCGCCAGGAGACGACCGAGCACGCGGCCCGGCAGGTGCTGGCCGCCGAGCAGCAGCTTCGCGACGCCCGCCAGGAGCGCGAGGACAGCGAGCAGGCGCTGCGCCGGGCCACCCGGGAGCTGGAGCGGGCGCACGACGGGGTGCGCGCGGCGCAGAAGGCGGCCGAGCGCGCCCGCGCCGCTCTCGACAGGCTGGCGAGCGATTGACCACTGCTAAGCGACCCACGGAGCTACGAGATGCGGCCGACGCCCTCCACGCTGGTGGGCGTCTGGGGCGGCTCCCCCGCGAGCTCGTCCAGGCGCACCAGGGCGATGCCGGCCAGCACCAGCACACCGCCGGCGAGCTGGACGGGCGCCGGCACCTGCCCGAGCAGGAGCCAGGCGATCAGCACGGCGAACAGCACCTCCGTGAGCCCGACGAACGACGCCAGGCGGGCGCCGAGCACCTGCGCGGCGGCGATCCCGGCGACGTACGCGAACGCCGCGGCCACCAGCGCGAGGCCGAGCACCGGCACCAGCCAGCTCATCCGGACGTCGAGCAGCGTGACCTGCACCCGCGGCGCCCGCATCTGCAGGGCGCCGACCGCGCCGGCCGCCAGCAGGACCAGGGACCCGACGACCAGCCCGCCCCAGGCCAGCACCAGCGCCGGCAGCGGCTCCTCGGCGCGGGCCGACAGCACGAAGTAGACCGCGAGGCCGACCGCCGCGCCCAGCCCCCAGAGGACCCCGACCGGGTCGAGGCGCTCGTCGCCGCTGAGGTCGAGCACGAGGACCATGCCGCCCACCGCGAGCACCGCGCCGGCGGCGGTCAGCGGGCGGGGGCGCTGCGCGTGCCGCAGCCACAGCCAGCCCACGACCAGCAGCGCCGCGCTGTACTCCAGCAGCAGCGCCACGCCCACCGACAGGTGCGCCACGGCGTTGAAGTAGCAGAGCTGCGCGCCGGCCACCGCCATCACCCCGAAGGCCACCACCGGCCCGAGCGAGCGCCGCACCGGCACCCGCGCCCCGCGCAGCTGCAGGAGCGCGGGAACCGTGAGCACGGCCGCGGCGAGCGCGATCCGGATCGTGACGGCCGCACCTGGTGACCAGCCCGCCGCCAGCAGCGAGGCGCCGAGCGTCCCCGACGTGCCGAACGTCGCGGCGGACGCCAGCGCCAGCACCAGTCCGGCCCGCATCGACAGCGTCACCGGGCCCAGCCTGCCACCTGCGGGCGGTGGCCGACCTAGGCTCTGCGGATGCACCGCCTCGCCTGGGTCACGGCCCGTGAGGCGCGCGGCACCGACGTCGACGAGCCGCTGGCCCTGGCCGCGCTGGCCGCGGCCGGTGCCCGGGTGGACGTCGTCGAGTGGGACGACCCCCGGGCGGACTGGGCCGGCTACGACCGGGTCGTGCTCCGCTCGCCGTGGGACTACGACGACCGGCTGGCGGAGTTCCTGGCCTGGGCCGACGGGGTGGCCGCGGTCTCCGACCTGCGCAACCCGGTGGACATGGTCCGCTGGAGCACCGACAAGCACTACCTCGCCGAGCTCCAGGAGGCCGGCCTGCCCGTGATCCCGACGGAGTTCGTCGAGCCGGGCCAGCAGCCGCGGTTCCCGGGCGGCGGCGTGGTGGTCAAGCCGGCGGTCGGGGCCGGCAGCCGGGACGTCGTCGTGTACGGCCCGGACGGCAGCCGTACGGACGCGGCGGCGCACGTCGCGCGCCTGCACGCGACCGGGGTCTCGGCGCTCGTGCAGCCGCTGCTGCGGTCCGTGGCACTGGACGGCGAGTGGCCGCTGCTGTTCTTCGGCGGCCGCTACAGCCACGCGGCGAGCAAGCGGGTGGCGCTGCCGGAGGGCCGCCCGACGTCGGAGCTGTACGCCCCCGAGGCGACCGCGCCGCACGACGCGAGCGGGGACCAGCGCGCGGTCGCCGAGGCGGCGGTGGCCGTCGTGACGCGGCGGTTCGGGGCGCCGACGTACGCCCGCATCGACCTGGTGCGCGACGACGACGGGCAGTTCCGGGTGCTCGAGGTGGAGCTGGTCGAGCCGTCGCTGTTCCTGCCCGAGGGCGGCCCGCAGGCCGTCGCCCGCCTCGTCGAGGCCCTGCTCGCGCCCTGAACCCTCGCCGTCACGGACGGTCATTCATCCGGGTGGCTACTCCGGTTGCCGGTCGGCGCCCCGCGTTCCCGCCCTAGGTTCAAGCGCCGTCCGGCCGGGCGGACCCCCGCTCGAAGGGACCGTCCCGTGCGACGTCGCCACCTGCTCCCCGTCCTGCTCGCCACCGCCGGGCTGGCCCTGACCGCGACCCCCGCCTCGGCGGCGTCCGGCTCGCTGACCGACCCGCGCGGCGACTACCCCGACATCCTCAAGCTCGCCTACAGCAACGCCGCCAGCCAGGTGCAGATGGCGATGACGTACGCCAGCATCGCCGACGCGCAGAACGAGAGCTTCTACCTGGCCTGGGGCACCGCCGGAGCCCGGTACCAGGTGTTCAACAGCCCGTCCGCCGGCCTGCGCGAGCTGCGCTACTACGCGCGTACGGGAGCCCCGACGCAGACCGTGCCGTGCGCGGGCCTCAAGGTCGTCCGGCGGACCGAGCTCAACCGCAGGACCGTGACGATCCCGCGGTCGTGCCTGCCGAAGGCCGCCGCCCGCCTGAGGTTCCAGGGCATCGCGACCGCCGGTCTGTCGAGCATCGACTCCACGAAGTACTCCCCGCTGGTGGCCCGCGGCTGAAAAGCGGTGGAAGCGGGGGAGGCGAGCCTGCACAGTGCGGTGCATGCCCCAGGACCACTTCGGTGAGCGCGTCGCGGAGGGCTACGACGCCGACGTCGCGCAGATGTACGACCCCGCGGTCGTCGAGCCGGCCGTGGCCCTCCTGGCCGAGCTCGCCCGTGGAGGCGCCGCGCTCGAGCTGGGCGTCGGGACGGGCCGCCTCGCGCTGCCGCTCAGCGCGCGGGGCGTCGCCGTCCACGGCATCGACCTCTCGTCCGCGATGCTCGACCGGCTTCGCGCCAAGCCCGGCGCGGAGCGGATCACCCTGTCGCAGGGGGACTTTTCCCGCGCGACGGTGCCGGGCACGTTCGACGTCGCCTACCTGGTGTTCAACACGATCATGAACCTCACCACCCAGGACGAGCAGGTCGCGTGCTTCGCGAACGCCGCCGCCCACCTCGTGCCGGGCGGCTGCTTCGTGGTGGAGGTGGCCGTCCCGGAGCTGCAGCGGCTCCCGCCCGGCGAGCGGGTCCGGCCGTTCACCGTGACCCCCGACCGGCTCGGCTTCGACGAGTTCGACCTCGCCACCCAAGGCCTGGTCTCGCACCACTACGCGGTCGAGAACGGCGTGCTCGAGGTCAGCTCGGTGCCGTTCCGCTACGTCTGGCCGGCCGAGCTGGACCTGATGGCCCGGCTCGCCGGCCTGCGGCTGCGCGACCGGTGGAGCGGCTGGGCGCGCGAGCCGTTCACCGGCGACAGCCGCCAGCACGTCTCGGTGTGGGGCCTGGCCTGACCCGGCAGGCCGAGCCGGGCGACCGTGCGGCCGGTCGGGCCGCACGGCGCCGCACGGGTCAGCCGCGGAGGTGGTCGATGACCACCTGGAAGTCCTCGGTGGGCGAGAAGTCGACGTACTCGGTGTTCTCGAGCGCGACGGGCACGTGCCCGGGCGCCCAGTAGACGGCCTGGCCGGCCTCGTACACTCGGTCGCCGTCGGGCGTACGCATCTGCAGCCGGCCGCTGAGCAGGTAGCCCCAGTGGGGGCACTGGCAGGAGTCGCCGGGCAGCCCGACCAGCGCCGGCCCCAGGTCGGCGCCCTGCGGGAGCCGGATGAAGCTCGTCGACATGCCGCCCCCGATCTCCTGCAGGCGCACCTCGACCCCGTTCCCCTCGATCACGACGGGGACGTCCTCGCGCACGAGCGACTTCATGGCTGTTCCTCTCGACCGGTGTCCGGCAGCGGCTGCTGCACGGGACCAGCCTGCGCACCGGGTGTTCCTGGAACGTTCCTGCTCAGCCGAGCAGCGCGGCGTCCCGCTCGCAGCGCGTGCGGTCCAGCGGTTGCCCGACCGCGCGGAACCGCTCGGCCGCGGCCCGCAGGTGTCGTACGGCCGCATCCCGGTCGCCCTCCGCGAGGGCGCGCTGCCCGCGGACCTCGTCCAGCGAGGCGTACCAGCCGGGCAGGCGCATGAGCAGCTCGGTGAGGTTCTCGGCGGTCGCCTCGTGGCGCAGCGCCCGCTCCACGTCACCGGCGGCAGCGGCGGCCAGCGCCGCCGGCACCGCGAGCGTGATGCGGCAGCCGGGGCAGGTCTCCATGGCGCCGTGGACCGCGTCCTCCGCCTCGTCGAGCGCGGCCAGGGCCGCGGACGGGTCGGCGGCCGCGGTGATGCGGCTGCCGTAGATGCGGTCGAACAGGTGGAACCCCAGACCGGAGTCCCGGGCCAGCGCGAGGGACTCGTCGAGCAGCCTGCCGGCGCGCACCCGGTCGCCGGCGTGCAGGGCGACCTCGGCGAGCCGCTGCAGCGACAGCGACTGCCCGGCGGAGGCGCCGATCGCCCGGTGCAGCTCCACGCCGCGCTCGAGGTCCGCGCCGGCCGCGCCCAGGCGGCCGGTCAGCAGCTCCACCTCGCCGCGCAGGGTGACCGCAAAGGCGCGGCCGCGCTGCGCGCCCAGCCGCTCAGCCTCCGCCTCCAGCGCCCCGGCGAAGGTGTGGACGTCGGCGTACGGCCGGCCGCCGTACAGCAGGCGCTCGGCGACGCACAGGTGCCCGTCGAAGGTGGTGATCGCCAGCTGCGGCAGGGCGTACGTCTCCCGCAGGCCGGCCAGCAGCGTGTCGGGCAGGACTCCTCCGGCGTGCGCCGCGGCCGCCTCCGCCCAGGAGGCGATGACGACCGCGGACGGGTCGCCGGACGCGAGGGCGAGCCGCCGGGTCTCGACCGCCCGGACCGCGCTCTGCGCGGGGTCGGCGTGGCCCATCGCAGCCGTACCGGCCGACGCGAGGGCCTGGGCGAGCCGCCCCTCGAGGGTCCGCGCCTCGACGCCGCGCAGCACGACGACCGCTGCGGCAGGGTCGCCGGCCCGCACCGACGCCAGCGCCTGGCGGGCCAGCACGTCGTCGCGGCCCTCGGCCGGCGCCACCCGCGCGGCGGCCGCAAAGGCCGCCGGCGCGCGCGGGTCGCCGAGCGCCTCGAGGGCCTCGGCGCGCAGCAGCAGCGCGGCGGGCTCCTGCGGGGCGTGCTCGAGCAGGACGTCCAGCCTGGCCAGGGCGTCGGCGTAGGCGCCCCACCGCAGGGCCCGGCGGGCCGCTGCCGCCAGATAGGGCAGGGCCTGCGCCGGTCGCTCGCCCGCCAACCAGTGCCGGGCCACCGCCTCCGGCGCCCCGCCGGCGAGCTCGAGCCCGCGGGCGGCGTCCCGGTGGACGCCCGCGCGCCGGTGCGGCGGCACCTGCGCGAGCAGCGCCTGCCGGACGAGGTCGTGGCGGAAGGCGTACCGCGATCCCCGGACGACGAGCACCTCCGCGGCGAGGGCCGTGTCGAGGACCCGGAAGGCCTCCTGCTCGGACAGCCCCGACACCGCGACGACGTCCGCCGCGTCCACCTGGCCGCCGGCTACGGCGAGTCGCTGCAGCGCGTCGAGGGCCGGCGCGTCGACGTCAACCAGCCGGGAGGTCACGGCGGCCCACAGCCGCGCCGGCCCGGCCGGCAGCGCGGCGTCGTGCGCGCTGCCCGCCAGCTCCAGCAGGAAGAACGGGTTGCCGGCGGCCAGGTCCACGACCCGACCCACCACATCGGCCCGCGTCTCGGCCTGCTCCCCGAGCGCCGCGGTCACCAGCGCCGTCGCGTCGGCGGTCGCCAGCGGCCCGAGGTCGACCAGGGCCGCCACCCCCGCCCGCTCCAGACGCGCGACACCCGAGATGAGCGCGGTGCGGTCCGGCGCCGGGCGGTGCGCGAGCACCAGCAGCAGCCCCCGGGTCGGGCTCGCGCCGGCGAGGTGCAGCAGGGCGGTGGCGTCGTCGTCGTCGAGCAGGTGGGCGTCGTCGACGACCAGGACGAGCCCGGACCCGGTGCCGGCCGCCTGCAGCAACAGGCGCACCGCGCCGATGACCTGGTGGCGGGTCAGCGGCCCGTCCAGCGGGCCCGCCTGGACCAGCGGCGTGAGCGCCGCGAGGACGCTGCAGGTCCGGGGCGGCAGGGCGGCAGTCAGGTCGGGTCGATCGCGCAGGACGTGCTCCACGGCCGCGACGAGCGGGGCGTACGGTCCGGCGTCCTGGACGGCCGTCACCGGCACCACTCCCCAGCCCAGCGCGCGGGCCCGCGCGCCGAACGCGGCGCACAGCGCCGACTTGCCGATGCCGCCCGGCCCGCGCACGACCAGCGCCGACAGCTCCAGCCGGGCGGCCCGGAGCAGCGCTCCCTCGGCCCGGGCGAGCTCGTCGTGCCGCCCCACCAGCCCCGGGCGCCGGGCCAGGGCGTCGACGCAGCGGGCGTGCAGTGCCTGGGCCTCCCGCCCGGGCCGTACGCCGAGGTCCCGCTCCAGCGCGACGCAGAGCCGGCCGTACCACCGGACCGCCGCCGACCGGTGCCCCTGCTCGAGCGCCTGGCGCATCAGCGCGCAGTGCGCCGGCTCGTCGGCGGGCTCCAGCGCGAGCAGCGCCTCCCAGGCCCCCGCAGCCCGCAGGAGCCGGACCTGCAGCGCGTGCAGGTGCGCCCGCCGGGTCTGGGTCCACTCCTCGTACCTGGCCTCGGGCAGGAGCTCACCGGAGTACGTCCGCGCCACCCGCAGGCAGCGCGCCGCGTCGGCGCCGGCGAGAGCCGTGGCGGCGGCCGCCTCGTACGCCGCCACGTCCGTGTCGATGCTGGCGTCGGGGAACAGCACGACCCGGCCGGCGCGCAGCACCACGGCGGCGGGGTCCCCGAGCGCGTGCCGGGCGTGGTGGGCGGCCTTGCGCAGGTTGGCCGCGCCCGCCTCCGGCGTCAGGTGCGGCCACAGCGCCTCCACCACCTCGTCGCGGTGCAGGCGCCGGGCCTCGGCAAGTGCCAGCAGCTGCACGAGCTCGGCGGCGCGACGCCCCGGCCCGGCGGGGCGCTCGACACCCCCGACCGTGACCCGGAAGCCGCCCAGCAGAGCGACGTGCACAGCGACCGACGTCACCGCACCTCCCTGTCCTGCGGTGCGCAGCATGCCACCGGCACCCCGCTACCCTCGCGGCGGTGAGCGCTGAGATCCGCTGGGGCATCGTCGGGCCGGGCCGGATCGCCGAGAAGGTGGTCGGGGACATCGCCCTCGTACCGGGCGCGCGGGCGGTCGCCGTCGCATCCCGCTCCCGGGAACGTGCGGAGGACTTCGCCGGTCGGCACGGCCTGGAACGGGCGCACGGCTCGTACGCCGAGATCGTGGCCGACCCCGACGTCGACGTCCTCTACGTCGCGACGCCGCACCCGCAGCACCTGCCGGTGGCGCTGGCGGCGCTGCGGGCCGGCAAGGCGCTGCTGGTGGAGAAGTCGTTCACGGCGACCGCCGCCGGGGCCGTCGAGGTGGTGGAGCTGGCCCGGTCCACCGGCACCTTCGTGATGGAGGCGATGTGGACGCGGTTCCAGCCGGCGGTCGTCGCGCTGCGCGACCTCGTCGCGGACGGCGCGATCGGGGAGATCCGGTCCGTGCAGGCCGACCTCGGGGTCGCGGGCGTCTTCGACCCCGCGGACCGGCTGTACGCCCTGGAGCTCGGCGGTGGCGCGCTGCTGGACCTCGGCGTGTACGTCGTCTCCTTCGCCCAGCTGCTGCTCGGCGCACCGGACACGGTCACAGCGACCGGTTCGCGCTTCCCCACCGGGGTGGACGCCGAGGCGGCGCTGCTGCTCGGCTACGCCGACGGGCGCGCGGCAACCCTGCTCACCTCACTGCGGCACGCGCTGCCCGGGCAGGCGCGGGTGTTCGGCACGCAGGGCTGGATCGACGTGCTGCCCCGCTTCCACCACCCGCAGACGATCGTGCTGCACCGCGCGGGCAGCGACCCCGAGGTCATCACGCGGCCGCAGCTCGGCGGCGGCTACGCGCACGAGCTGATCGAGGTCACCGAGTGCCTGCGCGCCGGGCGTACGGAGAGCGACGTGATGCCGCTGGCCGACACCCTCGCCGTCCAGGACGTGCTGCAGCAGGCCGCCGACCAGCTCGGCGTCCCCCATGCGGAGGCTGCCCGCGAGCTGTAGGAGCGGCCGAGCCACAGGTACGTCACAGGTGGTTGGCGTCTGTGTCACAGCCCGGGCGGCCACGCTCGTCGCACCTGCACATCCCCCACCTCGAGGAGCTCTCGTGCGCAAGAAGATCCTGACCGTCGTCGCGGCCGGTGTCCTGGGACTGTCCGGGGTGGCCGCCGCCGGCCCCGCGCTGGCCGCCGTCGGCGCCACCGACGCCGCCGCGACGGTCACCTCGCGGGTCGACCGCCTCCAGCAGGCGCTGTCCGGCCTGGTCACCGACGGCACGCTCACGCAGGCGCAGGCCGACAAGGTGGCGACGACGCTGGACTCCTCGGACGCCCTGCGCGGTCCCGGCGGGCACGGCGGGCCGGGCGGCCGGGGTGGCGGCCGGGACCTCGCGACCGCGGCCACCGCACTCGGCGTGACCCAGGACGAGCTGCGGACCGCCCTGCAGGACGGCAAGACGCTCGCCCAGGTGGCCGCCGACAAGGGCGTCGACGTCGACACGCTGGTCAACGCGCTCGTCGAGGCGGAGAAGACCCGCATCGCCGAGCAGGTGACCGCCGGCCGGCTCACCCAGGCCCAGGCCGACGAGCGCCTCGCCGACCTGACCGAGCGCGTGACCGACCGGGTCAACTCCACCCGGCCCGACCGCCCCGGCAAGGGCGGCCCCGCGGCCACCCCCTCCCCCGAGGCGCCCAACAGCTGAGCCCCCGCACCGCCGCGTCGCCGGCAGCCGCAGCCCCTGCGCCCCGTCGGGATGCGGCTGCCGGGTGGCCGGCGCCGCCGGCGACTACCCCGGCAGGGACAGCTCGCGCAGGGGCCCGCCGTCGACGAACAGCCTGGCCCCCGGCGCGGCCGCGGCGGCGAGCCGGTGCAGCACCCGTACGCCCGCCTGCGGATGGCGGCCGTCGAGAGCGCCCACGCGTACGGCGAAGAAGATGTCGAACGGTCCCTCGCCGGGGAGCGGGACGAAGTCCTCGGCCGGGACCTGGCGCACGCGCAGGCGTCCCGCGGCGATCTGTGCCGCGCCGGCAGCCGCGGCCTGGGCGACGGCGGCCGCGGACCGGTCGATCGCGACAACGTGCCCGGTGACGAGCCGCTCCGCCACGGCCCGCGCCGCGGCCCCCGGACCGCAGCCGATCTCGAGCACCCGGGCGTCAGGCGTGAGCGGCAGCGCCGCCACGACGGCCGCCAGCCGGGGTGACAGGCCGCTCACCGAGGCGCCCGCGGGACGCGCGGCGCAGCGGCACCCGACTGCTCGGGCGAGCGCGCATACTTCCGGCATGGAGCCCCCTCCGTGACCAGCGAGCGCGCCGACGCCGCCGCCCTGCCGGAGCTCGAGAGCCCGGGCGCCGGAGACCCGTCGCCGGCGGACCCCGACCCGGCCGGCCCGGAGTCCCAGCCGACCGCGCAGGGCACCGAGCCGGTGGTCGTGCCCCGCTGGGTCCAGGCCATCTCGGTCACCGCCGTCCTGCTCGCGGTCTCCGCCCTGGCGCGGGCGTCGCGGCCGGTGCTCCTGCTGTTCATCGTGGCCGGCGTCATCGCGCTGATTCTCAACCCCCTGGTCAAGGTGCTGCAGCGGGTGGGCCTGCCGCGGGGCGTCGCGATCGTCGCCGTGCTGCTGAGCTTCGTCGGCGCGGCCGCCGGGACCGTCGCCCTGCTGGTGAACCCGGTGACCAACCAGATCCAGGCCTTCCAGGACGACCTGCCGGACCTCATCGACAACGCGAACGGCTCCCTCGAGGACCTGCAGCAGTCCCTGGACCGGCGGGGGCTCGACATCCAGATCGCGCGCCGCGGCGAGACCGCGCTGGAGACGCTGCGCAGCAACGTGCTGGAGGGCTCCGGGGACATCCTGGCCTTCGCCCGCGAGCTCGTCACGGTGCTCGTCGAGGCGGGCTTCGCCCTGATCCTGATCTTCGTGATCGCCATCTACATGCTGCTGTACGGCCGGCAGATCGGCGGGCTGATCCGGCGGGTGATGCCGCCCGGGGACGGGACGCCGGAGGACGACTACCCGATCCAGGTCCAGAAGGCGGTGTTCGGCTACGTCCGCGGGCAGCTGACCTTCAGCCTGGTCATGGGGGTGAGCGCCGGCGCGTCGCTATGGGTGTTCGGCGCGCTCGGGATCTTCCCGGCCGGCCAGACCTACGCCGTGTTCTTCGGGGTGTTCTACGGGGTCATGGAGCTCATCCCGTACGTCGGGCCGGTGCTCGGCAGCGCGCCGGCCATCCTCGTCGCGCTGTTCCAGGGCGAGCCGCTGACCGCGCTGTGGCTGGCGCTGCTGTTCCTGGTCCTGCAGCAGATCGAGGGCCACATCGTCGCGCCGCAGATCTTCAGCCACTCCCTGCGCATCAACCCCCTGGTCGTGATCGCCGTGCTGCTCATCGGGGGGCACCTGGAGGGGATCGTCGGGGCGATCGTGGCGCTGCCGATCGCCGCGATCACCCGCGAGACCTACCTGTACCTGCGCCGGCACCTGGTCCTGGAGCCGTGGGGCACCCCGAGCGCCGCGGCCGTACGTGACGAGGTGGCCACCGTCGCGTCGCGGCCGGTCCTGCGGCGGTGCCCGCACTGCGGCACCTCGACCACGCCCAGCGCGGAGTTCTGCTTCGCCTGCGGCACGCCGGTGCGCCCGCACGTCGGGCAGCCGGGCGGGGACCAGGTCGTGGCTGCCCCCCGCGTACGCCTCGACAAGGTCCGCTCGGCCCTGCCGCGGGGCCTGCACCTGCCGGGCCGCAGCCGTCGGGTCGACCGGACCGCCCTGTCCTCGCCGGACGGGACGGCGACCGATGGGACGGCAACTGACGGGACGGCAATCGTCGGGGCGGCGACCGGCGGGGCGGCGACAAGCGGGGCGGCGACCGGTCAGACGCCGAGCGAGGACGACTCGGCCGAGCGCGTCTGATCGACCTTCGCGGCAGCCGAGTAGCCCACCCGCAGCGGCTGGCCGCGGGAGGCCGACCTGCCGTACGGCGTCGGGTGCGACCACGGGGAAGCGTCGGCGCCTGACCGTGCGCCGACGCTCGCGCTCAACTTCGCGTCGTTGCGGCCGAGCAACAACACGTGAGCCGACGTGCCGACCGCCGCGCGAGCGCCGGCCTGCTCGTGACCGCGATGACGTGCCTGCTGGTGGTGGTGGTTGCGGTCGCCGGCGGCCTCATGTTCCGGTCCGAGGACGCTCAGCGGGACGCGGCCGTCGACGGGGTCGACGCCCGGCGGGTGACCGCGGCGGCGTTCGTCGAGTCCTACGTGGCCGAGGTCTTCCAGCGCGAGCGCATCCTGGCCGGCAGAACGCTGGCGGCACCGGTGAGCGCCGCGACGTTCGAGGCGATCAGCCAGGACCACGGCTTCGCGGCCGCCGTACTGCTCGACGAGCAGGGACGGGTGCTGGCGTCGGAGCCGGCGAACCCTGCGGCGCTCGGCATGGACGTCCGTGCCCGCTACGACCACCTGCGCAGCGCCGCCGCCGGCATCCCGGCGGTGTCCGGCGTGGTGCCGAGCGTCGGCCGCCAGGAGCCGGTCATCGGCTTCGCCGTACCGTTCCAGACCACGCGGGGCACGCAGGTGTTCTCGGGCGCCTACCAGGTGAAGGACACCCCGCTCTCGGCCTTTGTCCGCAACGCCGCCCCGTTCCGCACCGGCGAGGTGCTGCTCGTCGACGGGACGGGACGGATCGTGGCCGGCAGCGGGGACAGCGCAGGCGACGACCTCGCCGTCAGGTACCCGGAGCTCGCCGGCCGTGCGGGCCGCTCGGGGTTCGTCGAGCGCGGCGGCCGCGAGCACTACGTGAGCCAGGGCGCCGTCGAGGGCACGTCGTGGCAGCTGGTCTACAGCGTGGACACCCAGGAGCTGTACGCCCCGCTGAACGGGCCGGGGCGGGCGGTCAAGTGGTTCACGCTGCTCGCCCTTGCCCTCACGGGAACGTTCGCCCTCGTCGCGCTGATGCGCCAGCTGCGCATCGGTCAGGCCGTGACCGACAGCGAGGCGCTGCGTCGGGCCGTGCTCGACACCGCCAACGACGCGTACATCGCCATGGACGCGGACGGTACGATCCTGGACTGGAACGCGGCCGCCGAGGCGCTGCTGGGCTGGCCCGCCGGGCAGGCGGTCGGCAGCCGGCTCAGCGAGCTCCTCATCCCTCCCGAGCAACGGGCCCGCCACGACCTTGGCCTGCGCCGCTTCCTGGACACCGGGCACGCCACACTCCCTGACGGCCCGGTACCGCTGCAGGCGCTGCGGTCCGACGGGACCCGCGTGTCGGTCGAGCTGAGCCTGTCCCGGATGCGCTGGGGTACGAGCTGGCGCTTCCACGCGTTCCTGCGCGACACGACCGCCCGGCTGCAGCGGCAGGCGGAGCTGCAGCGCAGCGAGGAGATGTTCCGCAGCGCCTTTGACGACGCGATCGTCGGCATGTGCCTCACCTCCCCGGAAGGCGTGTTCATGCGCGTCAACCAGACCGTGGCCACGATGCTCGGCTACAGCCGGGAGCAGCTGGTGGGCATGTCGTTCGCGGACGTCTCCACCCGGACGACATGCCCGTGAGCTCTGAGGCCCTCCGGCAGCTGGTGGCCGGTGAGCGTGACGGACTCCGTCTGACCAAGCGCTACCTGCGTCCGGACGGCTCGCTGGTGCACGCGGAGCTGTCCACGTCACTGCTGCGCGGCCCTGAGGGCTCCCCGCTGTACTTCGCCACCCAGATCATCGACGTCACCGAGCAGCAGCAGACCCGCATCGAGCGCGACACCCACCTGACGATGCTGCGGTCGGTTCTCGCGAACAGCCAGTCGCTCATCTACGTCAAGGATCTACAGGGGCGGTACCTGCTGGCCAACGAGCCGTTCGAGAGGGCGTTCGGTGTCACCGAGACCGAGCTGCTCGGCCACGACGACACCTGGCTGGACCCGGCCCTCGCGCCGGTGTGGCGGGCCAACGACCTGCGCGCGCAACAGGGCGAGCATCGCGTCGCGGAGTGGTCCGAGGGGCCGGCGGGCCGCCAGCACTACGACTCGGTCAAGCTGCCGCTCTACGACGGTGCCGGGCAGCTGTACGCGACCTGCGGGATCTCCCTCGACGTGACCGAGGCGAGACGGGTCGCGGAAGCGCTCACCCAGGCCCGGGACGTCGCCCTGGCCGCCACCGCTGCCAAGAGCTCGTTCCTCGCCACCATGAGCCACGAGATCCGCACCCCGATGAACGCCGTCATCGGCCTTACCGGCCTGCTGCTGGACTCCGCGCTCGACGCCCAGCAGCGGGACCTGCTCGAGACCGTGCGCAACAGCGGCGACGCGCTGCTCAACATCATCAACGACATCCTCGACTTCTCCAAGATCGAAGCCGGTGAGCTCACGCTGGAGAAGCAGCCCTTCTCGCTGCGCCAGTGCATCGAGTCCGCTGTCACCCTGGTCGCGTTGCCCGCACACGACAAGCACCTCGAACTGGTCGCCGACGTCCACCCCGGATGCCCCGAGCTCCTGGTCGGCGACGTCACCCGCTTCCGTCAGGTGATCGTCAACCTGCTCGGCAACGCGGTGAAGTTCACCTCGGCCGGCGAGGTCATGGTCACCGTGACGGCTACGCCGATCCCACCCTCCGGCCGTTCTGCGACGGGGCCGCTCGTCCGGTTGCACGTCGCGGTCTCCGACACCGGCATCGGCATCCCGGCCGACCGCATCAGCTCGCTGTTCCAGTCGTTCAGCCAGGTCGACACGTCCACCACCCGGGAGTACGGCGGCACCGGCCTCGGGCTGGCCATCAGCCGGCGGCTTGCGGAGGCGATGTCGGGCGACCTCGCCGTCGTGAGCGAGCCCGGCGTCGGATCGACGTTCACGCTGTGCGCGGAGTTCCCTCTCGTACCGGAGCTGCGCGCCGAGGTCGAGGGCATCGACGCCCTGTCCGGCCGGTCGGCTGTCGTCGTCGACGACAACGACAGCAGCCGGCGGGTGCTGCAGCAGCACCTGCAGCACTGGGGGATGAACGTCACCGGATGCGCCGGACCTGCCGACGTCCTCGCCCTCGTGGCCGGCGGCGGCGCCTTCGACGTCGCCGTGCTCGACATGGCCATGCCCGGCATGGACGGACCGCAGCTGGCTCTGGCGCTGCGCGGCCACCCCGCCGGGCGCGACCTGCCGCTCGTGCTGCTGTCCGCCCTCCAGGCCCGGTCGGAGTCGCCTGACCTGGCGGCGTTCAGCGCCGTCGTGACCAAGCCGGTGCGCGCCGCGGCACTGTTCGACGCCCTCGCGGCGGCTCTCGGCTCGCCCGAGCCGGGCCTTCGTGCGCTCGAGTCCGCCGGGGGGCATCGCGCCGGCGACGGTCCGGCCGTCCGGGTGCCCGCGGTTCTACGGGTGCTGCTGGCGGAGGACAACATCGTGAACCAGAAGGTCGCCCAGCTCATGATCCGCCGGCTCGGCCACAACGTGGACACCGTCAGCAACGGCCAGGAAGCGCTCGACGCCGTCCACCGGGTCCGGTACGACGTGGTGCTGATGGACGTGCAGATGCCGGTGCTGGACGGCCTCGCCGCGACCGAGCGCATCCGCGCCGAGCTGCCACGCGAGCGCCAGCCCTACATCCTGGCGCTGACCGCGAACGCCCTGGCCGAGGACCGCGCCGCCTGCATGAGTGCCGGCATCGACGCCTTCCTGCCCAAGCCGGTGCGCCAGAGCGAGCTCGACGACGCCCTGCAGGCCGTCCGTACCGATCCGCACCCGGCGTCGCCGGAGCCCGCGGGTGCCCGCGGCGGCGAGTCCGCAGGCCGCATCCTGCCGGCCGGCGCCTAGCACCGGCCTGTTCAGGCATCCAGCGCTGCATGGACGAGCTGTGCGGGCAGCCGCGGCACGCCGGCAGCCTGGCCGGCGTCACACCTGCGCCTCCACTCCCCCGACGTCCGGCGCGGCCGGGCGGCACTGCCGCTGCCGTGTGCGAGGGTCCACCGGCGGGGTCGCGGCACAGGCGCGGCGGGGAGCAGGAGGCGCAGTGGGCGAGAGCACGGTCAACCGCGAAGTGGTGGCGGCCGCCGACGGGCGGGGTGTGCGGCTGGAGGTGCACGAGATCACGATGCGCCCGTTCCGGCAGGCTGCCGCCTCCACCCTGCGCGCGGTCCGGCAGGTGCGGCTGGCGCTCAACCAGGGCTCGGCGCTGCTCGAGGCCGGCGCGCTGCAGTGGGCCCGCGGGCAGCTGCAGTACGAGGTGCAGAAGGCCGAGGGTGCCGGCGGCTTCCTCAAGCGGCAGATCACCAGCGCCGGGACCGGGGAGAGCGCCTTCGCCACGCGCTACACCGGCATCGGGGAGGTCTGGACCGAGCCGAGCGACGACCACTACCTCGTCGAACGGATGAGCGCCGACGACGGCCCGCTCATTCTCGACGACAAGGCGTTCTACGCCTGCGAGGGGAGCATCGCCCTCGGCATCCACGCCAACAAGAACATCTCCAGGGCGATGTCGGGCAGCGGGCTCCTGCAGCCCAAGCTCGTCGGGGAGGGCGTGTTCGTGGTGGAGTCCCCGGTGCCGGCCGAGGACGTCCAGGTCGTGGTCCTGGACGGCCGTGAGGAGCTCGTCGTGGACGGCGACCTCATGCTCATGTACTCCGCGTCGCTGACCCTGGAGCTGCGGCCGCTCGTGCCCGGCCTGCTCGCGTCGGCCCGCTCCGGCGAGGGCCTGGTGTTCCGCTTCACCGGTGTCGGCCGGGTCTGGCTGACCCCGACCGCCCCCGTACGCCGGGGGATCGCCACGGCGCTGTAGGTCCTGGTCGGCCCGCGCTCCTCGGCTCGTGCGGACCTCCGCGGCGCGGGTGCTCACCGGTAGTGTCCGCGCATGGACGTGGCGGCCCGGTACAACGTCGTCGTGCGAGGGCGGGCCGAGGGCCCGCCGATGCTGTTCGCGCACGGGTACGGCTGCGACCAGCACATGTGGCGGCACGTCTCCCCTGCCTTCGAGAACGACTTCCGGGTCGTCCTGTTCGACCACGCCGGCGCCGGCGGGTCGGACCCGGCGGCCTACGACCCCGACCGCCACGGCTCGCTGAGCGGGTACGCGCGCGACGTTCTCGACATCTGCCGCGACCTCGACCTGCGCGACACCGTCTTCGTCGGCCACTCGGTGTCCGCGATGATCGGCGTGCTCGCGGCGCTGGAGGAGCCGGAGCGGTTCGCCAAGCTCGTGCTGGTCGCCCCGTCGCCGCGCTACATCGACGACGAAGGCTACGTCGGCGGCTTCGCTGCCGCCGACATCGAGGAGATGCTCGAGTCCCTCGACAGCAACTACCTGGGCTGGTCCGCCGCGATGGCGCCGGCCATCATGGGGAACAGCTCGCGCCCGGAGTTGGGCGAGGAGCTCACGGCGAGTTTCTGCCGTACCGACCCGGCCATCGCCAAGCGCTTCGCCCGCGTCACGTTCACCTCCGACAACCGCGCCGACCTGCCCAGGGTGACCACGCCGACGCTGGTGCTGCAGTCTGCCGACGACGTGATCGCGCCGGTGTCCGTCGGTGAGTACGTCCGGGACGCGATCCCGGGTGCACAGCTGGCGCTCCTGGACGCCACGGGACACTGCCCGAACCTCAGCGCCCCCGAAGCGACCGTCGAGGCGATCGCCGCGTTTGTCAGGTCATGAACACGGCGTACGGTCCGCCCAGCTGCCGGCAGGAGCCAGTCATGCGTGAGGATGCGGTCAGCGCCTTCGTCGACGCGCTGCTGGACGACGACGCGGAGCAGCTGTACGAGAAGGCGCCCTGCGGATACCTGTCGATGACTCCGGACGGGACGATCGTCAAGGTCAACAGGACGTTCCAGACGCTGACCGGCTACGCCGGCGGGCAGCTGGTCGGCCGCCGCCGCTTCGTCGACCTGCTCACGGGCGGCGGTCGCATCTACCACGAGACGCACTACGCGCCCATGCTGCGCATGCAGGGAAGCGCCCGCGAGATCGCCCTCGACCTGGTGTGCGCGGACGGCCAGCGGCTTCCCGTCCTGGTCAACGCGGTGCTCGAGCGCGACGAGGCGGGCGCGCCGTCGGTGGTCCGGGCCGCCGTCTTCGACGCCACCGACAGGCGTGCGTACGAACGGGAGCTGCTGCACGCGAAGGAGCGCGCGGAGGCCAGCGAGAAGCACGCGACGGCCCTTGCCCGGACCCTGCAGCAGACGTTGATCCCGCCCGTGCCGCCGCACGTCCCCGGTCTGGACGTGGCGGCTGCCTTCCGGCCGGCGGGCACCGGCTCGCAGATCGGCGGGGACTTCTACGACGTCTTCCAGCTCGCCGAGGACGACTGGTTCGCGGTCCTGGGCGACGTGTGCGGCAAGGGACCCGAGGCCGCGGTCATCACGACGCTGCTGCGCTACGCGGTGCGGGCAGCGGCGGTGACCTCGCCCGACCCGGCGGCGGCTCTGCGCATCACCAACGACGTGCTCCGCAGCCACGACACCGAGCGGTTCTGCACGGCGCTGCTCGTACGGCTGCGCCGGCGCGACGGCCGGTGGACCGCCGTCGTCTGCGCTGCCGGGCACCCGCTGCCGCTGCTCGTGCCGGCAGTCGGGCCGGCGCAGCTCGTGGGCGAGCCGGGCTCCCTGCTCGGCGTCCTGCCGTCCCTGGACCTGCCGGCGACAGTCCTGGAGCTCGCGCACGGCGATCGGCTGCTGCTCTACACCGACGGCGTCACCGAGGCGCGTCGCAGTGGGCAGGAGTACGGCGAGGAGCGCCTGCTCGCCCGGGCGGGCGACACGGCGCAAGGCTCGGCCGCGGTCGTGTCGGCCGTGCTCGAGGACGTCCTCGAGTTCCAGCACGGTGTTCCCCGCGACGACATCGCCTTGCTGGCGGTCACGCCCGACTGAGCCGCGCCTGCGCTCGAACGCGCCTGTCCTCACAGGAGCCGGGCGAGCTCGGCGACGACCTGGCGGGCCGGTCCGGTGGTGGCGCAGCGGAAGCCGGTGCCGGCCCACAGGTGCAGGCCGTCCGGGTCCCCGGCGGCCGCGGCCGCCGCCCGCAGCGGCCGGGTGAGGTGATGGACGGCGGGATAGCCCGCCGGTGCGGCCAGGTCGTGCCGCTCGATGAACGCGTTGCGCAGGGCGCGGGCGGGGCGCCCGGTGAAGGCGCGGGTCAGCACCGTCTCGCCGCCGGGACGGGCCAGCGCGTCCTTGTGGGTCTGCGAGGCCCCGCTCTCGTCCGTGCGCAGCAGCAGGGTGCCGACGGCGACGGCACGGGCGCCGGCACGCAGCAGCTCCACCACGCGCCGCGGACCGTCGACCCCGCCGGCGGCGACGACCGGACGTCCGGTCGCCGCGACGACGGCCGTCGTGAGCTCCGTCGTCGGCATCGGGGTGATGCGCCGCAGGGCGTCGTGCGTACCGCTGTGGCCACCGGCGGCGCTGCCCTGCACCACCAGGACATCGGCGCCGGCGTCGGCGGCGGCCCGAGCCTCGAGCACCGTGGTGACGGTCACCCACACCTGGCTGCCCGCGCGGCGCAGCGCCGTGACGTCCGCCGGCCGGGGCAGGCCGAACGTCACCGACACGACCGGCACCGGGTCGGCCAGCAACAGGTCCAGCTTGTCCTGCCATCCGTCGTCGTCCTCGGTCAGCGGTGCCCGGGACAGGTCGACGCCCCACCGCTGCGCCTCAGGCTGCAGCCGGCGGGCGTACCGGCGGAACTCGACCTCGCTGATCGGGCTGACGTGGGGCGCGAACAGGTTCACCCCGAAAGCGTCGCTCCTCGAGCGGACCTGGCTGATCGCGACCGCCAGGACACCGGGCGTCGTGTAGCCGCCGGCGAGAAAGGCGAACGCACCGGCCTTGGCGACCGCGACGGCCAGGTGCG
>DASTLY010000153.1:0-159682 GCA_035714445.1 Mycobacteriales bacterium | reverse complement strand
GCGTACGCCCCCCGAGTCGGCCGGCAGCAGCAGGAGCAGCAGACAGATCAGGACGGCGAACACCAGAAGGGTCGTGAACTGGCGACGCAGATAGGCCGCCGCTCCCTCCTGGACCGCCTTGGCGATCTCGATCATCTTGGGGGTGCCCTGGCCCTCCGCCAGCACCTCGCGCGCGAACAGGCCGGCGAAGCCGAGGGCGACGAGGGAGACGACGAGGACCCCCACCACCAGTGCCTTGTCGCCGCTGGTGACGGCGGCATCGCTGCCCACCGCCACGATCTCGAGCGCGGACATGTTCCTCCCGGTCTGGCACGCGACGCCGGCCGCGACCGCGGACCGGCAGGCCAGGGGCGTGGAAACGCCTCCGGCCGCACCCCGTAGGGAGCGGCCGGAGCATAACCAGAAAGTGCGTGGCGGAGGTCACCCGGACGACGCCGCCACGCGGGCGGGCTATCCCGCGGACAGCACCGTTCCGGGGGTCCCGCCGGTCAGCCGGCGCGGCAGCGGCCAGCGCAGGGTGACCGTCGTGCCCTCGCCCTCGGTGGCGGTGACCTCGACCTCGTCGACCAGGCCGTCGAGCACGGCCAGCGCGACATCGGGGTCGGGGGTGTCCTCGCCGTCCGCGTGGTCGGTGCCCCCGAGCTGGCCGGCCACGTCGTCGACGGCCGGCCCTGCCTCGGGACCGCAGTCGTGCACCGTCACCGTCAGCCCGAGCATGTCGTCCACGACCCGGACGGTGACGAGCTCCGCCGGGGCGTGCTGCGCGTGCAGGCCGACCGCGCGGGCGCAGGCCTCGCCGACCGCCAGCCGCAGCTCGTCGACGAACTCGTCACGCAGCCCGGCGCGCCGGGCGGCGGTGACACACACCATCCGGGCGGTGCGGACGTGCGCGGGAAGGGCGGGCAGCTGCAGCTCGACGACGGCCATGGCGGACCCGGTGCCTGTGCCCGTCGCCTCAGTCCGTCGCCGCGACGGCCTCGTCGACCGACGAGTGGATCGGGAACACCTTGGTCAGACCGGTGATCCGGAAGATCTTCAGGATGCGCTCCTGGGTGCACACCAGGCGCAGCGAGCCCTCGTGCGCGCGGACCCGCTTGAGCCCGCCCACCAGCACACCGAGGCCGGTGGAGTCGAGGAACTCGACGCCCTCCATGTCCACCACGAGGTGGTACTGCCCGCTGCTCACGAGGTCGATGAGCTGCTCCCGGAGCTTGGGCGCGGTGTAGACGTCGATCTCGCCCCCCACCACGACCACGGTGCGGTCGCCCTCGGTGCGCGTCGACAGGGACAGGTCCACGGAATCTCCTCTGGTGCGCATACGTCGGCAGCCCTCGACGGAGGGTCTCGTCCGCGCCGTACCCGGCGGCTACAGATCAAACCGCACCGCGCCGGCAGCTCCGACCTGCCGCGCGTCCCGGGGGCCCGCCTGCCCGGCGTCTGGGAGCATGGGCCGTGATGACCGGAGCACCCGTGAGCGGCCTGGTGGGCCAGCGCCCGGCGACCCTGCTGCAGCGACTGCTGCAGGACCCGGCCCGGGCGTCGCGGGTCACGCACGTGGAGCACGTGCCGGCCCGGGCAGGGCGGCCGGTCGACTGGCCCGGCTGGGTGCCCCAGCTGCTGGTCGACCGCCTGGCGCTGGCCGGGGTGGCGGCTCCCTGGGAGCACCAGGCGGTGGCCGCCGACCTCGCCTGGGGCGGCACGTCGGTGGTGGTCTCCACCGGCACGGCCAGCGGCAAGTCCCTCGCGTACCTGCTGCCCGTGCTGTCGTCGCTGCTGGGCGACGACCGGGCGACCGCGCTCTACCTGGCGCCGACCAAGGCGCTGGCCACCGACCAGCTCCGGGCGGTACGCGCGCTCAACCTGATGGCCGTGCGCGGGGCGACGTACGACGGCGACACCCCGCGCGAGGAGCGCGACTGGGTGCGCCGCTACGCCGGGCTGGTCCTCACCAACCCGGACATGCTGCACCGGGGGGTGCTGCCGCGGCACAGCGAGTTCGCCTCGTTCCTGCGCGGGCTGCGCTACGTCGTCGTCGACGAGTGCCACAGTTACCGCGGGGTGTTCGGCTCCCACGTCGCCCAGGTGCTGCGCCGGCTGCGCCGGGTCTGCGCCCGGTACGGCGCCGACCCGGTGTTCGTGCTGGCGTCGGCCACCTCCGCCGACCCGGCCGGCTCGGCGTCCCGGCTGACCGGTCTCGACGTCTTCGCGGTCGGCGAGGACGCCTCGCCCCGGGGGACCACGGAGTTCGCGCTCTGGGAGCCGCCGCTGCAGCCGGGACCGGGCGGCGGCGAGCACGGGGCGCCGGTACGCCGGTCGGCGACCGCCGAGACCGCCGACCTGCTCGCCGACCTCGTGGTGGAGGGCGCCCGGACGCTGGCCTTCGTCCGGTCCCGCCGGGGCGCCGAGGCGGTGGCGCTGTCCGCCCGGCGGGCCGTGCACGAGGCCGTGCCGGAGCTCGCCGGCCAGGTGGCGGCCTACCGGGCGGGCTACCTGCCCGAGGAGCGGCGCGAGCTCGAGCGGCGGCTGCAGAGCGGCGACCTGCTGGGCGTCGCGGCGACCAACGCCCTCGAGCTCGGGGTCGACGTCGCGGGCCTGGACGCCGTGGTGCTGACCGGCTGGCCCGGCACGGTGGCGTCGGTGTGGCAGCAGGCGGGGCGGGCCGGCCGGGCCGGGCAGGGCGCGCTCGCGGTCTTCGTCGCCCGCGACGACCCGCTGGACACCTACCTCGTGCACCATCCGGAGGCGCTGTTCGGGCGGTCGGTCGAGGCCACGGTCCTCGACCCCGCCAACCCGTACGTCCTCGCGCCGCACCTGTGCTGCGCCGCCGCCGAGCTGCCGCTGACCGAGGCCGACCTGGCGCTGTTCGGCGACCCGTCGCCGGCCGGCCAGGAGCAGGTGCGCGCGCTGCTGGCCGACCTGGTACGCCGCGGCCTGCTGCGCTCGCGCCCGGCCGGCTGGTTCTGGACCTCCCGGGAGCGTCCGGACGCCGACCTGCGCGGCGGTGGCGGTCCGCCCGTACGGCTGGTCGAGGTGGGCACCGGCCGGCTGCTCGGCACGGTCGACGCGTCGTCCTCGCACAGCCAGGCGCACACCGGCGCGGTGTACCTGCACCAGGGCGAGACCTACCTGGTCGAGCAGCTCGACCTCGACGAGTCCGTCGCGCTGGTACGCCGTGCCGATCCCGACTACTCGACGTCCGCCCGCGACATCACCGACATCCGCCTGGTCGAGGAGCTGCGCGGCCGGGACTTCGCCGGCGTACGCCTCGCGCTGGCCACGGTGGACGTGACCAACCAGGTGGTGTCGTTCCTGCGCAAGCGGCTCGGCAGCGGCGAGGTGCTGGGGGAGCAGCCGCTGGACCTGCCGGCGCGCCAGCTGCGCACCCGGGCCGTCGTGTACACGGTCTCGGCGCAGGTGCTCGCCCGCGCCGGCCTGGGTGAGACGGACGTGCCGGGTGCCGCCCACGCGGCGGAGCACGCGGCGATCGGGCTGCTGCCGCTGTTCGCGACCTGCGACCGCTGGGACATCGGCGGGGTGTCGACGGCCCTGCACGAGGACACCGGCGAGTGCACGGTCTTCGTCTACGACGGCCACCCCGGGGGCGCGGGCTTCGCCGAGCGCGGCTACGAGCGCGGGCCGGCCTGGCTGCGGGCGACCCGGGACGCGATCGCGGCCTGCGAGTGCGCCGCCGGCTGCCCCTCCTGCGTGCAGTCGCCCAAGTGCGGCAACGGCAACGAACCCCTGGACAAGGCGGGCGCGGTGCGCCTGCTGGACGCTGTGCTCAGCAGCGGGCTCGGTGGGTAGGGGAGTCCGTGATCGCCCCCGCCAGCACGCGTCCCCGCCACGCACCCGTCCCCACCAGCACCCGGAGTCCCACGTGATCGTCCTCGGCGCAATACTGCTCGTCGTCGCCGCCCTGTTCACCCTCGCCTCCGTGTTCAACGGTTCCGACGTCGACTACAAGATCCTGAACCTCAGCATCGACCACGTCTCCGTCGGCGGCCTGTTCATGACCGGCCTCATCACCGGGGCGGTCGCGATGTTCGCCCTGTCCCTGGTGCTCGGCGGGGGTGCCCGCAAGCGGCACAAGAGCGTCGAGCGCAAGCGCGAGGTGAAGAGCGCCCGCGGGCAGGCCGAGACCCTGGAGCAGGAGAACGCCCGGCTGCGCGACGAGCTCTCGCGCCAGTCGACCGGCCGGTCCGGCGGCGGCGCGGTGGCCGACGACGGACCGGGTCGGCTGCGCTCGTAGCCGCACCCTCGGCGTCCGGGGCCAGCACGCGTCAGGGGCGCGCGGCGGACGGGCCGGCCCTGGCCCGCCCGGTGGCGGCCCCGAGCGCGCCGAGTGCGCCCTCTGGGCGGATCTCGACGCGCACGGCGACGGTGTCGCCCACGAGGTCGCAGCCCACCAGCACCGCACCGACAGCGGTCGCCACGACCCGGGCGCCGGCGCACGCGCGCGCCGCTCCCTGCTCGACCCGGCCGGCCGCTGCCAGGGCGGCCAGGTCCGCGGCCGAGGCCGCGCGGTGGCGGGTCACGGCCACCGCTCCCAGCGCGACGAGCACAGCGGCCACGAGCGCGACCACAGCCGCGAGGGAGAGCACCACGACCGACGCCGATCCGCGGTCGGCACCGTCCCGCCGGTGGGGTGCGGGCGCGCGGCTCTGGGGTGCGGGGGCGCGGCTCTGGGGTGCGGGGGCGCGGCTCCGGGGTGCGGGCGCGCGGCTCATGGCGCTGCCGGCCGGTCCTCGCGACCGGCCACCGCCCGGCCGGTGACGGGCAGCCCCGGCAGCCGGCCGAGCACGCCCCCGAGCGGGCGGACCTGCGCGCCGACCGTCACCTGCACGGTCTCGGGCCCCACCGTCACCTCGATCAGGGCCCCCTCCGGGGCAGCCTTCGCCCCGGCCGCCTGCACGTCGGCCGCCGCATCGCCGCGGGCCGCGGCGCGGGCGGCCACCCCCGCCGCGTCGGTGCAGCGCAGCTGGGCACCCACGGCAGCGAGCACCCAGACGGCCATCGCCAGCACGAACAGCAGCACCGGGAGCACCACGGCGGTCTCCGCGGTCACATACCCCGCCTCACCGGCCCTGCTGCGGCTGCCGTTCGTCGTCGGTCCTACGCCCTGTGTCGACACGGGTCCTCCCCCTGCCGGGCCCCGGACCGGCAGGGCAGCCGGTCCGGGGCGTTGACGGGGGTCAGAACGACAGCTTGAACGCCTTCGAGATCACCGTCTTCAACAGCGTGGCGACCGCGGGACTGGTGATCACCTTGTAGAGGACGCCACCGAACCCGCAGGCGGCCACCGTGCCGACGGCGTACTCGGCGGTGCTCATGCCCGCCTCGCTGTCCGAGGCGTGCATGCGGGCGGACAGGCGGACGGGAAGCGAGCGGGCGGACTCTAGAGCGCGCATGGGGACCTCCGGGACGGCGCCGACAGCAGCCGGCGTGCGGTGCCGGACGGGTTGTCCGGCCCGGGCCACGCTGCCGGTGCGGAGCGCCGACCGGCAGGGGCGCGGCCCAGGTTGTGGACGGGGCTCGGGCCTGTGGACAGCGGCCCGGCCCGTGCCCGCCGGCTGGGCGCTGCGCAGGCCGGCACGCAGGGGTCGATCACAGCCCGGCGAGCAGGGGGCCGACCAGCCCGGCGACGACCGGGACGACGCCGAGCAGCACGAAGGCCGGCAGGAAACAGAGGCCGAGCGGCCCCACCGCGAGCACCCCCGCCCGCTCCGCCCCCTCCTGGCCGCGCGCCTTGGCCGCCTCTCTGGCCTCGAGCGCGAGCCGGGCGACGGCGTCGGCCACCGGCGTACCGCCCTCCTCGGAGCGCACGAGCGTGCGCACCGCCGAGGCGGCGAGCTCGTCCCCGCCCTCGGCCAGCCACGCCCAGGCATCGCGGGCCGGGCTGCCCACCTCCAGCGCGGCGCAGACCCGGCCCAGCCGGTGCCCGCAGGGCCCCGGCACTGCTGCAGCGACCGCTCGGACCGCCGCCGGCAGGGCCGCTCCGCCGGCGAGGCAGGCCGCCAGCAGGTCCAGGGCCAGCGGCAGGTCCGCGGCCAGTCGTTCCCGCTCCTCGCGGACCGCGCGCGGCTCCAGCCGGGACAGCGCCGGCGGGCCGGCCAGGGCCACCGCCAGCCCGAGCACGACCCCGGCGACGCCACCCAGCAACAGGGCCAGGGCCATGCCCGCCAGCGCGCACGCAGGCCCCGGCCCCACCTGGCGCCGACCGGGTCGAGCGGCGGGCGCGCGCTGCGGCGGCAGGAGGGTCGTCAGGCGGACGGGTGCGGGACGTGGCGCGAGGGCGACGGCAGCCGCAAGTCCCGCCAGCAGGGCGGGCAGGGCGGCGCTCAGCACCGGCGTACCGGCGGGAGCCGTCCCGGCGTCCTCACGCGTGCCGGGGTCACGGCGCGGCCCTGGCCACGATCCGGGCCGTCCACCACAGGCCGAGCCCGTCGAGCGCTACCCCTGCGACAAGGCAGACGGAGCCGAGCGGGGTGTGCAGCAGGACGTGCAGCGGGTGGGCGCCGAGCCCGGCCGCCAGAGCGATCCCCGCCAGCGGCAGGGCCGCCAGCAGCGCGGCGGAGGCGCGCGGGCCGGCCAGCGCCGCCGCGACCGCCCGCTCCTGGGTCTGCCGGGCGCGCAGGCCGTCGGCCAGCCGCTCGATCGACGCGGCCAGCCCGCTGCCGGCCCGGGAGCACACCTCCCAGCACGCGGCGAGCCCCCGCAGCACCTCCGGCACCGCGGTCGTCGGCACGGTCTCCACCAGCAGGGCAGCGGGCACGGAGCCACCCCAGCCCGCGGTCGCCGCGGCGGCGGTGAGAACGACCCGGGACGGGCCGCGGGCCAGCCCGGCTGCGACGGCGAGCGCCTGCTGGGGGGTGCGTCCGGCGCGCAGCTCGGCGGCGAGCCCGGCGCAGGCCTCGACGGCGTGCCGGCGCTCGAGTTCGCGCTCCCGCGCCTTCGCCCGGCCGGCGGCGACCCGTACGGCGACCGCGGCGGCGACAGCCACCAGCGCCGCGCCGACCGGTCCGAGCAGGCCGAGGCCTGCCACGGCGCCCAACGCCCCGGCGGACAGGGCGGACGAACGACCCGACCGGAGCCAGCCGTCGACAGCCGCCGGGCTCCGGGTCCCGGCCTGCGCCGTCGAGGCGAGGCCATGACCGGCCGTACGACGCCCCTGCGCCGCGCCGTCGCGGTGCTCGGCCGACAGGGCGTGCACGCGCAGGGCCGCCGCGCCCGGCAGCCCGATCGCTGCGACGGCGGCGCCCGCGAGCACGGCCGGCAGCAGCACGCTCATCAGCCGGCCGGTGCCTCGCCGGGCGCCCCCGGAGCGAGCAGCGCGTCGAGTCGGGCCGCTGCCGGCCCGGCTCGCCCGGTCGCCGCGCCGCCGTCCCACGTCCAGGCCCGGGTGGCGCGGACGAGCCCGTCGTCCCCACGAGCCAGGACAGCGACCTCCGCGACCCGTCGCCGACCGCCACCGGGCGCCCGCGCAAGGTGCACGGCGAGCTGCAGCCCGGAGGCGAGCTGGCTGTGCAGCGCTTCGCGAGCGAGCCCGGCGACGGCGGCGAGGGCCTCCAGGCGCGCGGGAACGTCGGCCGCGGAGTTGGCGTGCAGCGTCCCGCAGCCGCCCTCGTGGCCGGTGTTGAGGGCCGCGAGCAGGTCGACGACCTCCGCCCCGCGGACCTCCCCGACGACGACGCGGTCGGGCCGCATCCGGAGCGCCTGGCGCACCAGGTCGCGCAGGGACACCGCCCCGGCCCCCTCGACATTGGCGGGCCGGGCCTCGAGGCGTACGACGTGCGGGTGCGCGGGGACGAGCTCCCCGGCGTCCTCCACGAGCAGCAGGCGATCGCCGGGGTCGACCAGGCCGAGCAGGGCCGACAGCAGGGTCGTCTTGCCGGTACCGGTACCGCCGGTGACCAGGAACGCCGCGCGCGAGCGCACCAGCCGGCCGAGCAGCGCGGCGCCGTCCACCGGCACGGCCCCGGCGGCCACCAGCTCGTCCAGGGTGAACGCACGCCGGCGCGGCACGCGCAGGGACAGGCACGTGCCGGCCGGTGCCACCGGGGGCAGGACGGCATGCAGGCGGACGCCGCCGGCCAGCCGGGCGTCCACCCATGGCTGGGCGTCGTCCAGGCGCCGGCCCGAGGGAGCCGCCAGCCGCTGGGCCAGCCGGCGCACCGCCGCCTCGTCGGCGAAGCGCACCGGAACCCGCTCGAGGCCCTCGCCCCGGTCGACCCACACCTCGCTCGGCGAGTTGACGAGCACGTCGGTGACGAGCGGGTCGCGCAGCAGCGGCTCCAGCGCACCCGCGCCGACGATCTCGTCCTGCAGCGCGTGCAGGACCGACCGCAGCTGGGCGTCGCCCCGCAGCGCTCCGCCCTCCTCCCGCAGGGCGGCAGCGACCGCCGCCGCGGTGGGCCGCGCGCCGCTCTCGGCGACCCGGCGGCGGACCCGGTCGAGCAGCGCGGCGTCGGGCCCGGTCACGCGGCGCGGTCCTGCACGGGGGCGAGCTCGGCGACCAGCCGGCCGCACAGGTCCGCGAGGGGCCCGCGGCCGCGCCGGGCTGGTGGGTCGCCGCGCTCGAGGTCCACGTCGAGGCCCGGCTCCTGGCGGAGCTGCCCGACGAGCGGCAGCCCCAGGGCTCCGGCGATGGTCCGCGCGGCCAGCCCGCAGGGCGCCGGGCCGCGGACGACCACCCTGAGGTCGCGGCAGAGCATCCCGACGGACGCGGCGACCCGGCCCGCGGCGGCCGCAGCCCGCACCTCCGCGGGCACGACGAGCAGCACGCAGGTCGCCGCGGTGAGCACCACCCTCGAACCCTCGTCGAGCGCTCTGGGCAGGTCGACGACGACCAGGTCGTGCGACCTGCGGCCGGCCTCCAGGACCGCGGTCACCGCGTCGGCGGGGACGGCGGCGGCGGCGCCGCGGTCCCACGACAGCACCGACAGCCCGCTCATCCGCGGCAGCGCGTCCGCGAGCGCGGCCGGGGGCACCCGCCCCTGGGTGCCGCCGAGGTCGCGCCAGCGCAGCCCGGTGTCCGTCTCGCCGCCGAACACGAGGTCGACGCCCCCGCCGAGGGGGTCGCCGTCGACCAGGAGCGTGGTGCGGCCATGTCGGGCCGCGGTCAGCGCGAGGGCGCACGCCAGCGTGGTCGCCCCCGCACCACCGCGACCGCCCACCACCGCGAGGACCGCCCCCTCGGGCCCGTTCCCGCCGGTGGTCGCCTCGGCCAGCCGGCCGACGAGGTCGGCCTCGTCCTCGGGCAGGAAGACCACGCGCTCCGCGCCGACCTCGACGCCCAGCTGCCAGACGCCGGCGTCGTCGAGGTCGTCCCCCAGCAGCAGCACCCCGGGACGCCGGGGCAGGCCGGCCCGGGCGCAGGCCCGGGCTGCGTCCGCCGCCACCACGACGCAGGCTGCACCGAGCCAGCGCGCCCGGGCAGCGGACGCGTCGGGAGCCACGTCCACCTCGGCGCCGCCGGACGCGGCCAGCCGGAGCAGCTCCTCCAGCACCTCCTCGTCAGCGGTGACCAGCAGGGGGCGGGACGGCACCGGAGGTGGCCGGGGCCCGTACGGGTCGGGACGGGCGGGGCCGGTGCTCACGGGTGCCTCCAGGAACGCTCGGGCCGCGGGTGCGGCGCCGGAGGCAGAGCGTGGGCGGTCGGCGGCCCGGGCACGGCCCGCTGTCCACAGGCCCCGGCGCTGTCCACAGAGCCCGTCAGTGCCGTTGCCCGACCAACCGGGCGGCGCCCAGGGTCGGCGCATGAGCTCCTTGCGGCACCGCCCTGCGGCCGGCCCCGGCTGTGCGCGGCCGGTCACGATGGCGCCCGGATTCTGCCCACAGACCGGGCCCCCGGCACTAGGCTTTGCGCATGATCTTCGCTGGCGAAGCGCTGTTCCTGGCGGAGCTCTGCCTCATCGTCTACTGCGTGCTCAACATCATCACCACCCCCGAGGCGGAGGTCCGCCACCTGCCCAAGCTCCTCTGGCTGGTGCTGGTGATCGTGCTCCCGCTGGTGGGCGGGATCGCCTGGCTGCTCGTCGGCCGCCCCCAGGGACCGCGGGCGTCCCTGCCGTACAAGGGCAACCAGGGCGTGCCGTCGGCGTACGACCGACCGGGCCGGGCCACTGCCGCCTCCCCGGACGACGACGAGGCCTTTCTGCAGGGGCTGCGCCAGCGGGCCGATGCGCAGCGCAGCGAGGCGGCCCGTCGCCGTCGCGAGGAGCTGGAGCGGGAGGAGCAGGAGCGCAAGGACGCCTGGCGACGCCGGCACGGTGGCGAGCCCACCGCCTGACCCGGGACTTGGCTTCAGCGCCGCCGGAAGGTGACCGCTCCCGTGCGCGCCGAGTAGACCGCCCGACCGCCCTCGAACGCGGACAGCCGCCCACCGGGCGCCGCCCGCTCGTCGCTGACCGGGTAGCCCAGCCAGCTGCGCTCCGCGCCCAGGGCGAACCACGCGTCGCGGATCCGCCCGCGCACCTCGTGCGCGCCGGTGGTCGGGGTCCAGTAGACCGAGCCACCCTGGAAGGCGCCGTAGCGGCCGCGCCCGTCAGGGCAGCCCAGCTCGTCGGTGGTCGGGTAGCCGAGGAAGGACCGCTCCGCGCCGCGGGCGGCCCAACGGGCCCGGATGCGCCCGTGCACCTCGTGCGCCCCGCTCGCCGGGCTCCACCAGATCTCTCCGTGCTGGTAGTCGACGTGCCGCCCGACGCGGTCGCCGGCCCGCAGCTCACGGCTGGTCGGCCGACCCAGGAACGAGGCCGGCCCGCCGAGCGCGCGGTAGTGCTGCTCGATCGCGCTCACCGGCCCGAGCAGCTGCGTGACCGCGGCCGGGAACAGCCCCCGCACCTGCGGGTACGCGGCGTCGCCCGGACAGGTGGTCAGCGACATCGCCCGATGGCCCTCGATCGTCGGTGTCGTGACCGGCGTCCCGGCCGGCCAGCGGTTGCTGCCCCGGCTGGCGAACGTCGCGGTGCTGCCGGGGGTGGGGTCGACGCCGTACCTGCGGGACAGCCAGGCGAGCAGGCTGATCATGGAGGCCTGCGCTTGCGGGGTCGGCGGTTCGGTCGCGTGGTTGCCGAGGAAGCAGCCCAGCTGGTCGAAGCCCTGGGTGCCCCCGGTCGCGGACGGGACCACCGGCGCCGCGCGGCTGCCGGCGCGGGCCTCCCAGATGCCGCCGTACCGGTCGACGACGAAGTTGTAGGCCAGGTCTGGCCAGCCCTTGTCCGGGCCGGTGTGGAAGGCGTACATGCCGCGCAGCAGGCCTGGTACGGCGTCGGCCGCGTAGTCGTTGCCGGGCTCCGCCGTGTGGTGCACCAGCAGGAACAGCACGTCGCCGGGGAGCTCCGCCGGGAGGGGTCCCCGCACCGGGCAGGAGCCGGCCGCCCAGTCCACCCTCGGGCGGATGACCGGATAAGCCGTGAGCAGCGCCGGGTCCGGGCCGTCCGCGAGCGCGGGTGCGGGCGCGGCGACCGCGACGCCCCCGGCCAACAGCGCAAGCCCGCCGAGACCGACCCCCCGGAGCAGCCCCCGCCGGTCGAGGCCCGGCGCAGGGCCGTCGGCCGACGCATTGAGGTCGGCCCGCGCAGAGAGGTCGGCCGGAGCACGGACGTCGGCCGACGCACTGAGGTCGGCCCGCGCACGGAGGTCCGCCGGAGCACTGCAGTCCTGGCACATGCGTCGTCCCCGCTCGTCGCGCTCGCATCCCCGGTGTGCCGGACCCGTCGACCGTCGTCGCCACCCGCTGAAGGCACGGGTGGAACCAGACGCAGCCGCGGTCGCCGACCTAGTGTTCCCCTCCGTGACCGCTGCTGCGTTCTTCGACCTGGACAAGACCGTGATCGCCAAGTCGAGCACGCTGGCCTTCGGCAAGCCGTTCTACCGGGGCGGACTGGTCAACCGGCGCGCCGTGCTCAAGAGCTCGATCGCCCAGTTCGTCTACCTGCTGCAGGGCGCCGACGCGGACTCGATGGACCGCATGCGGGACTACCTCAAGGCGCTGTGCGCCGGCTGGCCGGTCGAGCAGGTCAACGCGATCGTCGCGGAGACCCTGCACGAGCTGATCGACCCGATGGTCTACGCCGAGGCGGTGCAGCTGTTCGACGAGCACCACGCGGCGGGTGCGGACGTGGTCATCGTGAGCAGCAGCGGCGAGGAGGTGGTCGGCCCGATCGGCGACATGCTGGGGGTCGACCACGTGATCGCCACGCGGATGGTGGTGCAGGACGGGCGCTACACCGGGGAGATCGACTTCTACGCGTACGGCGAGGGCAAGTCGGCGGCGATCCGCGAGCTCGCGCAGGAGCGCGGCTATGACCTCGCGCAGTGCTGGGCCTACAGCGACTCCTGGACCGACCGGCCGATGCTGGAGCTGGTCGGCAACCCGGTCGCGGTCAACCCCGACAAGGCGCTGCGCCGGCACGCCGCCGAGGTGGGCTGGCGGCTGCGCGAGTTCCGCCGGCCGGTGCGGATGCGCGCGCGCCGGCTGCCCAAGGTGCCGGCGCCGCCCGGGTCGCCCGCGGCCTACGTCGGAGCCGTGCTGGCCGCAGCCGGACTGGCCTGGTGGGCCACCCGTCCCCGGCCCCACTCCCGTCCCCGCCCGATGTGATGAACGTCACGCGCGGCTCTTGACCCTGCCGACGCGGGGGCGTACCAAGGACAGCACGGACCACCGCCCGCGGGCGGACGACGTTCCCTCCGACGGCGGTCCGTGCGTAGAACTCGAGCACCCACGTGCGACCGGCCACGCGATGGCACGTCGAACGGGCCCACCGGACCCGGTGCGACGACGCGACTGCACGCCTTGGTCACTCGGGCTCCTGCGCATGGCGACGGCGTCCCGCCAGCAGGCGGGGCGCCGTTCCGCCGTCGTGCCGCACCCGACCCACCTGCCGAGGCGGGTCGGCCGGGGCGGCCACCCTGCCGTCGCACGGCCCGGGCCGCGCCGCCGCGGCGCGCCACCGACGGCCTCAGGCGCGGGGGGTCTGCCGGACCAGCGCCTCGCAGACCGCGCGGCCCTCGAGCGCGCCCAGCCCGATCGCCCGGGCGCAGTGCTGCAGCCACTCGGCGACGCCGTCCGCGCCGCCCCGGACGTACGCGCGGGCGGCCTGCTCGTACTCGTGGCCGAGCTCGACGTGCCCGACCTCCGGCGCGGACACCGCCTTCGGGTCCAGGCCCCGGTCGACGAGGACCAGCCGGGCGGCGGCGCGGGCCACCAGCCCGTCGGCCACGCCGAACGCGCGCAGCGCGAGGAGCTCGCCGTGCACGACCCCGGCCACGACGACGGCCGGCGCGGTCGTGGCGAGCAGCACCCGGGACAGGCCGTCGAGCCGCGCGGACACCTCGAGCGGGTCGGGCGCGGGGCCGAGCCCGAGCGGGTCCTCGTAGGGAGCGGCGGCGTCCCGCGGCCGGCCCAGGCGCTCCTGCGCCAGCCCCAGGTCCCCGGCGGCGATCACGTGCAGCCGGGCCAGCGCCTGCGCCGGCGAGCGACGCCAGGCGCCGAGGACCTGCCCCAGGTCGGCGTGCAGCCGCACGGCGGCCTCCACCACGGCGCCGGTGCGCGGGTCGCGGTCGTGCGGCTGCACGGCGCCCCCGGACATCAGCTGCCCGCGCAGCCGCTCGAGCTCGATGCCCGCACCCTCCAGCTGGGCCGAGGCGCGGGCACCACGCAGTGCCGACTCGGCGGTCACCTCGGCGGACCGGCGGCGCAGCACCCGGTGTCCCAGCAGCGCGTCCACCGACGCCCGGGCCCCGGCCACCGCGTCGGCCACGCCGGGCAGGTCCAGCAGCAGGGCGAGCGGGTCGGCGGGCACCTGGACACGCTAGTGCGCGGTTGCGGCCTATCGTCCGGCGATGGCAGAGGGCGGGCTCGTCGCGGTCGCCGTGCTGCTGGCCGCCCTGCTGCTGTGGCGGGCGGTACGGGGGCGCCGGGCCTTCGGCACCGTTGGGGAGCGCGCGACGTACGCCGCCCTGCACCAGGCGAGCATGGCGTCGCCGCACCTGCGCGCCGGGCTGACCGCCGAGTCCGCCGGCCGCAGCGCCCGGCACCTGCGCGCCCTGCTCGGCACGCCGGCGGTGTCCCTGACCGACACCGAGGAGCTGCTCGCCTGGGAGGGCGACGGCGAGGTGCACACCCGGTCCGCGCTGCGGCTGGCCGGCCAGGCGCTCACCGCGGGGCGGCCGACGGTGGTGTCCGGGCTGACCTGCGGCGACCCGGACTGCCCCGTCCGCGCCGTGGTCGTGGCCCCGCTCGTGCTGGACGACCGGGTCGTGGGCACGCTGGGCGCGTACGCGCCGACGGCCAGTCCCGGCCTGGTGTCGGCGGTGGCCGAGGTCGCGCGGTGGGTGTCCGGACAGCTGGAGCTGGCCGAGCTCGACGAGTCGCGCTCGCGCCTGGCGGAGGCGCAGGTGCGCGCCCTGCGGGCGCAGATCAGCCCGCACTTCATCTTCAACGCGCTGACCGCGATCGCGTCCTTTGTGCGCACCGACCCCGAGCGGGCCCGCGAGCTGCTGCTCGACTTCGCCGACTTCACCCGCTACTCCAGCCGCGCGCACGGGGAGTACACCACTCTCGCCGAGGAGCTGCGGTCGGTCGACCGCTACCTGCTGCTGGAGAAGGCGCGCTTCGGCGACCGCCTGCACGTGGTGCTCCGGATCGCACCGGAGGTGCTGCCCGTCGCGGTGCCCTTCCTGTGCCTGCAGCCGCTGGTGGAGAACGCCGTGCAGCACGGCCTGGAGCGCGGCGGCGGCAGCGGCACGGTGACGGTGGTCGCCGAGGACGACGGTGGCCAGTGCCGGATCACGGTGGAGGACGACGGCGCCGGCGGCGACCCCGAGCAGGTGCGCCGGGCGCTGGCCGGCACGGCGCCGCCGTCGCCCGGCGGGCACACCTCAATCGGCCTGGGCAACGTCGACGCCCGGCTGCGCGCGGCGTACGGCGACGACCACGGCCTGGTCGTCGAGACCGCGATCGGCGCGGGCACCAAGGTGACCGTGCGGGTGCCGAAGTACAGCGCCGGCGTGCGGGCCTCGTGACGGTCGCCGGCCTGCTCAGCCTGCTCGCCGTGGACGACGAGCCGCCGGCCCTCGACGAGCTCGCCTACCTGCTGCGCGCCGACCCGCGGGTCGGCCACGTGCACCTCGCCGCCGACGCCGTGGCCGCGCTGAAGGTGCTCGAGGCCGGACCGGTCGACGGCGTCTTCCTGGACATCCGGATGCCCGGGCTGTCCGGCCTCGAGCTGGCCCGGGTGCTGGGCCGGTTCGCCGCTCCCCCGCCGGTGGTGTTCGTGACCGCGCACGACGACGCCGCGGTGGAGGCCTTCTCCCTGCGGGCCGTCGACTACCTGCTCAAGCCGGTGCGCGGCGAGCGGCTGCGGGAAGCCGTCTCACGGGTGGCGGAAGCCCAGGCCGGGCCGGCCGGGGGCGGCCAGCCACCCGCGGACCCCGGCACCATCGCGGTGGAGCTGGGCGGGGTCACGCGCTTCCTGCAGGTCGCGGAGGTGCGGCACGTGGAGGCGCAGGGCGACTACGCCCGGCTGCACACCGCCACCGGCAGCCACCTCGTCCGGGTGCCGCTGGCCGCGCTCGAGGAGCGCTGGGCCGCCGCCGGCTTCGTCCGGGTGCACCGCTCCTACCTCGTCTCGACCGGACACATCTCCGAGCTTCGGGTCGAGCCGGGCGGCGGCCACTCCGTACGCGTGGGCGAGGGCGGCTCGGCGGTGGTGCTGCCGGTCAGCCGGCGGCTGAGCCGGGACCTCAAGGACCGCCTGGTGCAGCGCGCCCGGCGGGAGGCCGAGCGGTGACCCGGCCCGGCGAGCCGCCCCGCCGGGTGGTCGTCACCAGCCCGCGCACCTCCGCGGTACGCCGGCCGCCGGGCCGCTCGGCCCTGCGCGCGCTCGACGAGCAGGACGTCGTCGGCGAGCTCCTGGTCGCCTCGCTGGTGCGCGCCCAGCTGCTGCTGGCGCTGCGAGTCCTGGCCGTGCTGGCGGTGCTGCTCGGCGGGCTGCCGCTGCTGTTCGCACTGGTGCCCGCCAGCCGGGACGTGCAGGTCCTGGGGCTGCCGCTGCCCTGGCTGGTGCTCGGCGTGCTGGTCTACCCGGCGATGCTGCTCGGCGGTCTGGTGCACCTGCGCCTGGCCGAGCGGCACGAGCGCGACTTCGCCGAGCTGGTGGAGCGCTCGTGAGCGGCACCGGGTCGGCGCTGCTCGCCGTCGCCCTGGTCGTGGTCGCCACCGTCGGGATCGGCGTCGGCGGCCTGCGCCTTGCCCGCAGCACCAGCGACTTCCTGGTGGCCTCCCGCACCGTCTCGCCGCTGTGGAACGCCTCCGCCATCGGCGGGGAGTACCTGTCCGCCGCATCCTTCCTCGGCGTGGCCGGCCTGGTCCTGGCGTACGGCGCCGACGCGCTCTGGTACCCGGTCGGCTTCGTCGCCGGCTACTTCCTGCTGCTGCTGTTCGTGGCCGCGCCGCTGCGGCGCTCGGGGGCCTACACCGTGCCGGACTTCGCGGAGGTCCGGCTGGGCTCGGACCGCCTGCGCCGGCTGTGCGCCCTCGCGGTGCTGGCCATCGGGCTGCTCTACCTCGTTCCGCAGCTGCAGGGCGCCGGGCTGGCGCTGCGGGCGACGACCGGGGCGAAGGTGTGGGTCGGGGCCGTGCTGGTGGCCGTCGTGGTCACCGGCAACGTGGCCGGCGGCGGGATGCGCAGCGCGACGTTCGTGCAGGCCTGCCAGTACTGGCTCAAGCTGACCGCCCTCGCCGTGCCGGTCGTGTTCCTGCTGCTCGCGTGGCAGGCGGACGCCCGGCCCGACCTGGCCGGGCCGGCCGGGCCGGTGTTCCGGGCGCAGACGACGGTGCAGGTCGACGCGGACGTCCGCTTCGTGGTCGCCGAGCCGGTGCAGGTCGTCGTCGACGGGCAGCCCCGGCGGCTCGAGGCGGGCGCGCACCGGCTCGAGCGCGGCGCCCGCGCGGTCTTCCCCGAGGGGGCGGCCGTGCCCCACGTGGTGGGCCTGGCGCCGGCCACCGGTACGTCGTGGGCGCAGCCGCTGTCCGGGGCCGGCGGGGTGGAGCACCCGCTCTACGCGACGTACGCCCTGGTCGTGGCCACCTTCCTCGGCACGATGGGGCTGCCCCACGTGCTCGTGCGCTTCTACACCAACCCGGACGGCCGGGCGGCCCGCCGCACCACCCTGGTCGTGCTGGCGCTGCTCGGCGCGTTCTACCTGCTCCCGGCGCTGTACGGCGCGCTCGGCCGCCTCTACACCCCGGAGCTGCTGCTCACCGGCCGTACCGACGCCGTCGTGCTGGCGCTGCCGGTGGCCGCGGTCGGCGGCCCGCTCGGCCAGGCGCTGCAGGCCCTGCTGGTGGCCGGCGCCTTTGCCGCTTTCCTGTCCACGTCGTCGGGCCTGCTGGTGACCTGCGCGGGCGTGCTCGCGCAGGACCTGCTGCCCGCCGGCCGGCGCGGCACGGTGCGCGGCTTCCAGCTGGCGACGGTCCTCGGCGGCGCAGCGGCGCTGGCGCTCGCGCTGCCGGCCGCCGCGCTGCCGCTCACCCAGGTGGTGGGGCTGGCCTTCGCGGTCGCGGCGTCCACCTTCTGCCCGCTGCTGGTGCTCGGGATCTGGTGGCGGGGGCTGACGGCGCAGGGCGCGGCCGCGGGCCTGCTGGTGGGCGGTGGGCTGTCGGCGCTGGCCGTGACCACCACCCTCACCGGAGCGGTCGACGGCGGCTGGGCCGGCGCGCTGCTGGCCCAGCCGGCAGCCTGGACGGCGCCCACCGCGTTCGCGGTGATGGTCACCGGCTCACTGCTCACCCGGTCCACCGTGCCTGCCGACGTGGGCCGCACGATGCTCCGGCTGCACGCCCCCGAGACCCTCGGCCTGCCCCCGGAGCCCGACCGCTCGGCGCCCGGATCGACCGCTCGACGCAGCCAGCCGGTCGCCAGGCGCACCGGCGCCTGACGGCACTTGTGTGCCGGCGCCGCCGCCCGCACCGTGACCCGCGTCACAGCCTGAGCCAGGAGGAGCGCCCTTGAGCACTGCCGAGCACGAGAGAGGGCACGAGACGTACACCGCCGCCGAGACGCGGTACGTCTCCGTGCAGGACAGCCCCGAGTTCCAGGAGCTGCGCCGCCGCTACCGCGGCTGGGTGCTGCCGGTCACCGCCGGCGCGCTGATCTGGTACTTCGCCTACGTCGCGCTCGCCGCGTACGCCCCCGACTTCATGGGCCAGAAGCTGGCCGGCAACATCAACGTCGGGCTGGTGCTCGGCCTGCTGCAGTTCGTCTCCACCTTCGTGGTCACCGCGCTGTACATCCGGCACGCCGACAAGGTCCTCGACCCGGTCTCGGCCCGGCTCCGTCAGCAGTTCGAGGACGGGGACCGCTGATGGCCACCCTGCTCGCGGTCGAGAGCTCAGCGGTCGGCAGCCCGGCGCTCAACCTGGTGATCTTCCTCGGCTTCGTGGCCGTGACCCTGGCCCTGGTGCTGCGCGCCGGCCGCACCAACAAGAGCGCCGCCGACATGTACACCGGCGGCGCCGCCTTCACCGGCCGGCAGAACGGCGTCGCCATCTCGGGCGACTACCTGTCGGCCGCGTCGTTCCTCGGCATCGCCGGCGCCATCGCGCTGACCGGCTACGACGGCTTCCTCTACAGCATCGGCTTCCTGGTCGCCTGGCTCGTCGCGCTGCTGCTCGTCGCCGAGCTCCTGCGCAACACCGGCCGCTTCACCATGGCGGACGTGCTGGCCTTCCGGATGCGGGAGCGGCCGGTGCGCACCGCCGCGGCGACCTCCACGCTGGTCGTGTCCTTCTTCTACCTGCTGGCCCAGATGGCCGGCGCCGGCGGGCTGGTTGCGCTGCTGCTCAACGTCACCGACAAGAGCGGGCAGAGCCTGGTCATCGCCCTCGTCGGCCTGCTGATGATCACCTACGTGCTGATCGGCGGGATGAAGGGCACGACGTACGTCCAGATCATCAAGGCCGTCCTGCTCATCTCCGGCGCCGCCCTGATGAGCTTCTGGGTGCTCACCCGGTTCGGCTTCAACTTCTCCGAGATGCTCGGCAGGGGCGCGGAGGCCGGCGCGCAGCTGTCCCCCGGCAAGAGGTACGGCATCTCCAACATCAGCCGCATCGACTTCATCTCGCTGTCGCTCGCGCTGGTGCTCGGCACCGCGGGTCTGCCGCACATCCTCATGCGCTTCTACACGGTGCCGACCGCCAAGGAGGCCCGCCGCTCGGTGGTCTGGGCCATCTGGCTGATCGGGCTGTTCTACCTGTTCACGCTGACCCTGGGCTACGGCGCGGCGGCCCTCGTCGGCGCCGACCGGATCCGGTCGGCTCCGGGAGCGGCCAACTCCGCGGCCCCGCTGCTGGCGTACGAGCTGGGCGGGACCGTGCTGCTGGGCATCATCTCCGCGGTCGCCTTCGCCACCATCCTCGCGGTGGTGGCCGGCCTGACCATCACGGCGTCCGCGTCCTTTGCGCACGACATCTACGCCCAGGTGATCAAGCGGGGCAACCCCCCGCCCGGGGCCGAGGTGAAGGTCGCCCGGATCGCCGCGGTCGTCGTCGGGGTGGTCGCCATCGGCGGCGGCATCGCCGCCAACGGGCAGAACATCGCCTTCCTGGTGGCCCTGGCCTTCGCGGTCGCCGCGTCCGCCAACCTGCCGACGATCCTGTACTCGCTGTTCTGGAAGCGCTTCAACACCCGGGGCTGCCTCTGGAGCATCTACGGCGGTCTGATCATCACCATCACGCTGATCGTGTTCTCGCCCGCGGTGTCCGGGGACCCGGCCGCCATGTTCCCCGACTCCGACTGGTCCTGGTTCCCGCTGGCCAACCCCGGTCTGGTGTCGATCCCGGCGTCGTTCCTGCTCGGCTACCTCGGGGCGGTCTCGAGCAAGGAGTACAACAGCGCGAAGTACGCCGAGATGGAGGTCCGGTCGCTGACCGGCGCCGGGTCGTCCCGCGAGGTCGCCCACCACTAGGTCACTCCCGCCGGCGCCGGTTCTCCTCGGGGAGCCGGCGCCGCGGCATGTTCAGGACAGCAGGCGCAGGCAGCACGGGTAGCGGTGCCACGCGCCGCGCCGGGCGGCCACCGCGGCGCGGCCGGCCAGGGTGAGCGCACCCAGCACCACCACCGGCAGCACGACCACGCCGAGAGCGACCACCTGCGCGACCGACGCCAGCAGCAGCGCGAGCACGACCGTGATGTGGAAGTTGAGCGCCTCGACCGCCTGGTGGCAGACGTACGCCGACCGGTGCCCCCGGCCGAGCACCACCGCGAGCGGCACGGCGATGGGCAGCGGGACGAGCCCGACGTGCGCGAGCACGGCCCACGCCCGGTCGCCGCTGGTGCCGTGTCCCGGGGGCGGGCGCTCGGACCACCACTGCCCCGGGCCGTCGCTCATGGGAGGACCAGGGCGTCGAGCAGGTCGGCGGCGAGCGCGTCGCGTTCCGGCGCGGCGCAGCGGCCCAGGGCGTGCCCGGCGAGCAGGAACCAGGCTGCGGCCGCGGCCCGGTCGGCGGGCATCGGCGGCAGCCCGCCGCGGGCCAGCCACAGCGCGGCGGCGACGTCCCGGTCCACCTCGCCGGCGACCGGCACGCCGGTGCCGCACTCGACCAGCCCCAGTCCTACGCCGACCCGGGCCGCGCTGACGAACACCTTCCGCAGGTGCGGCGCGTCCTCGCCCGCCACCGCAAGGCGCAGCCGCGGCAGGGCGGCGTCGACCAGCCGCTCGGCGGCCTCGTGCGCCTCGGGGTCGTACGCCCGGCGGGTGCCGGTCTCGAGGTGGGTGCGGGCGGCAAAGGACGGGCGGCCGAGCAGGGCCGGGTCGGGCCAGCCCTCGCCGCTTCCCCCGGGCGGGCCGAGCGGGACCCGCTGCGGGTGCGCGCGCCGGGGCGCCGCCGTGCTCGGGGACCGGCCGGGCCAGCGCACCCGGGGAGCCTAACCGCCCGTCGACGCGATCCGACCGCTCGTCCGACCCCGCTGCAGACCCCCTTGTGGCTCCGGTCACAGTAGGACAGCGTCCCCGTACCACCGCAGCCCGACCCGAGAGGACCTGACGTGACCCAGCAGACCGGCCTGGAGGCCCTGTCCCGGGAGGACCGGCGGTTCGAGCCGCCGGCAGAGCTGGCCGCGACCGCCAACGTCTCCGCGGAGGCGTACGACCGGGCTGCCGCGGACCGGCTGGCGTTCTGGGCCGAGCAGGCCCGGCGCCTGGAGTGGGAGACGCCGTTCACCGAGGTGCTGGACTGGCAGCCGCCGTTCGCGAAGTGGTTCGCCGACGGGACCCTGAACGTCGCCGTCAACTGCGTCGACCGGCACGTGGCGGCGGGCAACGGCGACCGGGTCGCGATCCACTGGGTCGGCGAGCCGCTCGACGACGACGGCACGGGCGAGCGGCGCGACCTCACGTACGCCGACCTGCAGCGCGAGGTCAGCCGCGCGGCGAACGCGCTCACCAGCCTCGGGGTGCAGGCCGGCGACCGGGTGTGCCTGTACCTGCCGATGATCCCCGAGGCCGTCATCTCGATGCTGGCGTGCGCCCGGATCGGAGCGCCGCACTCCGTGGTGTTCGGCGGGTTCTCCGCACAGGCGCTGATCGACCGGATCACCGACGCGCAGGCGAAGATCGTGGTCACCGCCGACGGCGGCTACCGCCGCGGCGCGCCCAGCGGGCTCAAGCCGATCCTCGACGAGGCGCTGAAGAAGTGCCCCGACGTCGCGAGCGTGGTGGTGGTGCGGCGCACCGGCCAGGACGTCGGCTGGGTGGAGGGGCGTGACGTGTGGTGGTCCGACGTCGTCGACGCCCAGCCCGACACCCACGCGGCGCAGGCCTTCCCGGCCGAGCAGCCGCTGTTCCTGCTCTACACCTCCGGCACCACCGGCAAGCCCAAGGGCATCCTGCACACCTCCGGCGGCTACCTGACCCAGACCGCCTGGACGCACTGGGCCGTCTTCGACCTCAAGCCCGAGACCGACGTCTACTGGTGCACCGCCGACGTCGGCTGGGTGACCGGCCACAGCTACATCACGTACGGCCCGCTGGCCAACGGCGCCACCCAGGTGATGTACGAGGGGACGCCCGACGCGGGCGGTCGCGACCGGCTCTGGCGGATCGCCGCGGAGTACGGCGTGACGCTGCTCTACACGGCGCCCACGCTCATCCGTACCTGCATGAAGTGGGGCGAGGAGCTGCCGGCGGCGCACGACCTGTCGAAGCTCCGGGTGCTGGGCAGCGTCGGGGAGCCGATCAACCCGGAGGCGTGGATGTGGTACCGCCGGGTCATCGGCGGCGACCGCTGCCCGATCGTCGACACCTGGTGGCAGACCGAGACCGGGGCGATGATGATCGCTCCGCTGCCGGGGGTGACGGCGACCAAGCCGGGCTCGGCGATGGGTCCGCTGCCGGGGATCTCCGTCGACGTCGTGGACGGCGAGGGTGTCAGCGTGGGCGAGGTCGGGGGTGGCTTCCTCACCCTCGACGAGCCCTGGCCGGCCATGTTGCGCGGCATCTGGAACGACCCGAACCGCTACCAGGAGACCTACTGGAGCCGGTTCGAGGGCCGCTACTTCGCCGGCGACGGGGCGAAGTGGGACGAGGAGCACGTGATGTGGCTGCTCGGCCGGGTCGACGACGTCATGAACATCTCCGGCCACCGGATCTCCACCACCGAGGTCGAGAGCGCGCTGGTCAGCCACCCCAAGGTCGCCGAGGCCGCGGTCGTCGGCGCCGCCGACCCCACGACCGGGCAGGCGATCGTCGCGTTCGTGACCGTCCGCGGGTCGGTCGGCGACGAGGAGAGCGGCGGCGAGGCCTTCGCCAAGGAGCTGCGGGACCATGTCGCGCGGGAGATCGGCCCGATCGCCAAGCCCCGGCAGATCCTCATCACGCCGGAGCTGCCGAAGACCCGCAGCGGGAAGATCATGCGCCGGCTGCTGCGCGACGTCGCGGAGCACCGCGAGCTCGGCGACGTCACGACGCTGGCCGACCCGACCGTGGTGAACGCGATCAACTCGCAGATGGGGACGACCAAGGAGGACTGACGGACCGCCCCGGTACGGTGGCCGGACGGCGGGCCCGCACGGCGGGACCCGCCCGGTGTGCCGGGAAGCCTGGTCGGCGTGGCAATCACCCATGCCCAGACCAGGAGTCCCATGTCGCGCGCGCACCGGCCGATCACCCACCAGGCGGCCAGCAAGGCCGGCAAGGACGTGCACGACACCGCGTTCGTGGACTTCCTGCGGGTCGAGCAGGTCGGTGGTGTCGTGCTGCTCGCGGCAGCGGCGCTCGCCCTCGTGGCGGCCAACACCGGCCTGCACGGCGCGTACGAGTCGCTGCGGGAGCTGACCTTCGGGCCGGCGTCGCTCGGTGCCCGGCTCGACGTCGAGCACTGGGCCGCCGACGGCCTGCTGGCGCTGTTCTTCTTCGTGGCCGGGCTCGAGGTCAAGCGCGAGCTGGTCGTCGGGGAGCTGTCCGACCGGCGGGCGGCCGCGCTGCCGGCCCTGGCCGCCGTCGGCGGCATGGTGGTGCCGGCGCTGCTGTACCTGGCGGTCGCCGGCGGCGACCCGGTGACCGCCCGCGGCTGGGCGGTGCCGATGGCCACCGACATCGCCTTCGCGCTCGGCGTGCTGTCCCTGGTCGGCTCGCACGCGCCGGTCGGGCTGCGGGTGTTCCTGCTGTCCCTGGCCGTCGTCGACGACCTCGGGGCCATTGCCGTCATCGCCGTGAAGTTCACCAGCGACCTCGCGGTGATGCCGCTCGGCGGCGCCGCCGCCCTGCTCTGCGTGTACGCCCTCGCCCAGCGGCGCCGGGTCACCTCGCCGTGGCTGTACGTGCCGCTCGCCCTCGCGGTGTGGCTGTGCGTGCACGCCAGCGGTGTGCACGCGACGGTCGCGGGGGTCGCCCTGGGGCTGCTGACCCGGGTGCGGGCCGACGAGGGCGAGGAGCACAGCCCCGCCGACCGCCTCGAGCACCGGCTGCAGCCCTGGTCGGCCGGCGTCGTCGTGCCGGTGTTCGCGTTCACGGCCGCCGGCGTGGCGATCAGCGGCGACGTGCTGGGCGAGGCGGTGCAGGACCGCGCGGCGGTCGGCGTCGCCGTCGGGCTGCTGGTCGGCAAGACGGTCGGGATCCTCGGCGCCGCGTTCCTCGCCGTACGCCTGCGGCTCGCGCGGCTGCCCGAGGGGCTGGGCTGGTCCGACGTCGCCGGGGTCGCCGTGCTGGCCGGCACCGGGTTCACCGTGAGCCTGCTGCTGGCCGGGCTCGCCTTCGAGGACCCGGCGCGCGCCGACCGCGTGACGCTGGCCGTGCTGGTCGCCAGCATCGTAGCGTCGGTTCTCGGCGCCGCCGCCATTCGGGCCCGGCGGTCGGCGCACCTGCAGGAGGAGCAGGCCTGCTGAGCGCGGATGAGCGAGCGGGCGGCGGCGGGCAGTGTCGCGACGCGCAGGCAGGGGTAGACGCTGGCCGAAGGGGCGACCGCCCCCGACCGCGACACCTCGAGGAGCAGGCGTGACCACCCCCGCGCAGGACAAGAGCCTCGGCGAGCTCGTCGCCTCGGCGACCGCCGACATCTCCACCCTCCTGCGCAAGGAGGTGGAGCTCGCCAAGGTGGAGCTCAAGGCGGAGGTCAAGAACGCCGGCAAGGGCGCCGGCGCGTTCGGTGCCGCCGGGTTCACCGGCCTGCTGGCCCTGCTGTTCCTGTCGATCTCCGCGGCGTACGGCTTCGGCAGCCTGTACGGCGGCGACAACGAGGGGCTCGGCTTCCTCACCGTCGGCCTGATCTACCTCGTCGTCGCCGGCATCGCGGCGCTGGTCGGCAAGAAGAGCATCGCCAAGGTCGGCCCGCCGGAGAAGACGATCGCGACGGTCAAGGACGACGTCGCCTTCGCCAAGCACCCGACCACCGCCCCCACGCGCCGCACCTCCGTCTAGCCGCGTCCCGCCTGGCCGCCCCCGCTGGGGCTCGCCCCGCGTGTGACACGCTCGCCGGGTGCCACCCGAGGAGAGCGTGGTCCTCGTGGAGGGCCCCTGGACGCACCGGGACGTCACGGCCGGCGGGCTGCGCTTCCACGTGGCCGAGGCGGGCCCGCGCGGCGGACCGCTAGTCCTGCTGCTGCACGGCTTCCCCGAGTTCTGGTGGTCCTGGCGCTTCCAGCTTGCAGCCCTGGGCGAGGCGGGGTTCCACGCGGTCGCCCCGGACCTGCGGGGCTACGGCGCGACGGACAAGCCGCCGCGGGGCTACGACCTCCCCACGCTGGCCGAGGACGTGGCCGGGCTGGTACGGGCACTGGGCGCCCACGACGCCCACCTGGTCGGCCACGACTGGGGCGGCCTGCTGGGCTGGACGACCGCGACGTTGCAGCCGCGGCTGGTGCGCAGCCTGACCGTGCTGTCGGTCCCGCACCCGCTGCGGCTGCGGCGGGCACTGCTGTCGCGCCGGCAGGCCCGCGCGTCGGCGTACGTCGCCGGCTTCCAGGTGCCCCGGGTCCCCGAGCGCCGGCTGCGCGAGGGCGCCCTGGTCGGCGAGCTGCTCGCGGGCTGGGGCGGGCCGGGCTTCCCGGACGAGGAGACCGACCGGCGCTGCCGGGAGGCGATGGCGATCCCGGGAGCGGCGCACTGCGCGCTGGAGTACTACCGCTGGGCGGTGCGGTCGCAGGCCCGCCCCGAGGGCCGGCGCTTCGCCGAGGCGCTGCGCCCCGGCGTGTCCGCACCGGTCCTGCACCTGCACGGCGCCCGGGACGGCTGCATCCTGCCGGACACCGTGCGGGGCTCCGGCGACTACGCGCACGGCGGCTACGACCTGCGGGTGCTCCCGGGCGTCGGCCACTTCCCGCACCAGGAGGTGCCGGACACGGTCACGGCGGCGGTGCTGGACCATGCGCGGGCGTGACCGCCTCGGCCGGCCGGTGCCGGAGCAGGCGTTCCCGCCGTACGAGGCGCTGGCCCGGGCGCAGGCGCTGCTCGACGAGGGCCGCGCGTTCGGCGCGCACGAGGTCCTCGAGGCGTCCTGGAAGGCCGCCCCCGCCGCCGAGCGCGACCTCTGGCAGGGCCTGGCGCAGCTGTGCGTCGGGCTGACGCACCTGCAGCGCGGCAACCTGGTCGGCGCCGCCCGGCTGCTGCGCCGGGCCGCGGGCCGGCTGCCCGCCGACCCGCCGTACGGGATCGACGCGGGGCTGGCCGGGTGGGCGCTGGACCTCGCCGCGGCCGTCGACGCCGGCGACACGGCCGAGCGACCCCCGCCGGCCCTGCGCAGGCGGTGAGGGGGCGACTCAGGCGGCGTAGGCCCGCTGCTCGGCGGCCCGCGCGAGGTTGCTCAGGAAGCGCTCGGCCATCCGGGTGAGCCCGGCGTGGTCGACCCGGCTGCCCGCGGGCCCGGTGCTGTCGAGCTGCAGAACGGCCGCCGTGGCGACCACACCGCCCACCCGCGGCGCGTAGGTCAGGGTCAGCGTGGCGGTGGTCGCCGGCAGGTCGGGACCGGACCAGGCGAAGCGGGAGACGAACGCCGTCGGCGTGCGCTGCGGCGCGAACGCGGTGACCGAGGCGGTCGCCCGGGTGCCGACCTCGACCTCCGGGTCGACCTCGACCAGGGTGCGGCCGTCGAGCTCGCCGACCCGGTGCACGCCCGGCCACAGCTCCACGGCGGCCGGCCCGGCGAGCAGCAGGGCCGTGCTGGTGGGGTCGGCGGCGATCCGGCGCACGACGCGGACGTGCGCCGCGCCCCCGGTCAGCGTCCGAGCGGTGGGCTGGGTCATGTGCACCTCCGGGTCGACGCGTCCTGCTTGCAAGAGTAAGCACTCAGGCAGCACGCGTCCACACCGGGGTGCCGCTCAGTCGCAGCCCTGCGTGCCGACGGCCGCGGTGGCCGTACGGCCGAGCTCGGCGTCGCCGGCGACCTCCGCGGCGGTGAGGGCGTAACCGGTGTCGGTGCGGTCCGCCGCAGCAGCGAAGATCACACCGAGCACGCGGCCCTGCGGGTCCAGCAGCGGCCCGCCGGAGTTGCCGGGCTGCACCAGGGCCCGGACCGCGTAGACCTCGCGCACCACCGTGCGGTCGCCGTAGATGTCGGGGCCCCGCGCGTTCTGCGTCTCCCGGATGCGCGCGGCGTCGGCCCGGAACGGGCCGTCCTGCGGGTAGCCCACCACGATGGCGCTGTCCCCCGCCGCGGCCGGCGGCCCGAAGGCGAGCGGAGCGGCGCGCAGCCCGGGGACGTACAGCACCGCGATGTCGCGCTGGGGGTCGTAGACGACGACGCGGGCGCGGACGGAGCGTCCGCCCACCTCCACCGACGGCTCCGGTACGCCGGCCACCACGTGCGCGTTGGTCATGACGCGCTCCGGCGCGTAGACGAAGCCGGTGCCCTCGATCCGCCGCGAGCAGTCCGTCGCGAGACCGGTCACCTTGAGCACGACCGCCCGGGCGGCCTCGACGGCCGGGCTGGCAGCCAGAGCCGGGTCCGGGGGGGCCACCGCGTTGCTGCGCGTGGGGTCGAGACCGCCGAACACGTCGGGGAAGCCCCGGTCGTCGATCAGCCGGCGGAACCCGGCGAACGAGCGCCGCGCCGCGTCGGGCAGCACGCCGTCGACCGCGTCGATGACCACCGACCGCCGCACCTGCGACGCGAGCGCCGGGTAGGGCGCCGAGGCCACCGCCGTGCCGATCAGCCACGCGACCAGCAGCATGCTGACCACGCTCACCACGGCGCCGGCCCCGGCGTCGAGCAGCCGCGCAGGTCGCCAGGTGAGGCCGGCCCGCAGCCGGCCACCCACGACGGTGGCCAGGACCTGCCCGAGGCAGGCGAGCAGGAACACGGCGCCGAGGCCCACCACGGTCTCGTCGACCCCGGACAGCGGACCCTGCTCGGCCAGCCAGGGCGCGATCCGGGCGCCGAGCACGCCGCCGCCGAGGAAGCCGGCGAAGGAGAGCACACCGACGACGAAGCCCTGCCGGTAGCCGGAGAACGCGAACAGCACCGCCGCGCCCAGCAGGGCTAGGTCGAGCAGGTCGCCGGGCACCCTGCAGACAGTAGGTGGCCGGCGGCCACCGCCTCCCTGCAGCGAATCACCGCGCGCTCAGGGCAGCGTGCTCCCGGTGCGGTCGGCCTCGGGGACGACCGGCTCGTACGCGGGGGAGCTGGCCAGGGCGAGCGCGACGACGTCGGCCGGGAGCTCGCGGGTGCGCGTGGCGTCCCAGGGGCGCTCCCAGCCGGCGAAGGCCAGCAGCCGGTCGAGCACGCCGGCGGTGAAGCCCCACACCAGGAGGTCGCCGGTGTCGAAGGCGGGGCCGACGTAGCCACTCGGGTGGGTGACCGTCCAGCGGTGCTCCGGGTCGGTCAGCCGGGCGACCGGCACCCGTACGACCGAGGCGACCTCGGCCGCGTCGACGACCCGTACCGGGTGCGGGTCGCGCCACCAGCCGACGACAGGGGTGACGGCGAACCCCGAGGGCGGCAGCCACAGCTCGGGCAGGGTGCCGAGCACCTCGACGCTCGCCGGGTCCAGCCCGACCTCCTCCTGCGCCTCGCGCAGCGCGGCGCCGACCGGGCCGTCGTCGCCCGGGTCGATCCGCCCGCCGGGGAAGGCCGGCTGACCGGCGTGGGAGCGCATCGTCGCGGCCCGCTCGATGAGCAGCAGGTCGGGCTCGGGGCCGGCGCCGAACAGGGCCAGCACCGCGGCCTGCCGCCGGGCCCCCTCCCGCGGGGGCAGCAGCCGCCCGAGCTGCTCGCCGCGGATGCCGGGCAGCGCGGCCGCCAGCGTGCCCAGCCAGTCGGGCAGCGTCACACCCGCACCCCGAGGTGCACGGCCACGGCGTCCTGCAGCGCCGCCACGGTGGGGTACGCGCCGACCTGGACGTGCCTGAGGGCGCCGTCACCGGCGACGAGCAGCGTCACCGGCAGGAAGGACCCGTACTTTCGCAGCACATCGCCCTCGTCGTCGCGCAGCAGCGGGTAGCCGATCCGGAACTGCTGGGCGAACGTGTAGACGCTCAGCGGGCTGTCCTGGTGGGCGACGCCCACCACGCCCACCCGGTCCCCGGCTGCTGCGGCGAAGGCCACCAGCTCGGGGACCTCGTCCACGCAGGGCGGGCACCACGTCGCCCAGAGGTTCACCACCGTGGGCCGGCCGGGTGGCCGCGAGACCGCGACGTCGGGCCAGCCGCCGAAGCAGGGCAGCCGCAGGTCCGGCAGGTCGGTGGTCAGCCCCGGCGGGCAGGCCGGCAGCGCGGCGGCGGCGCGGGCGGCGGCCAGCCGGGGGTCGGCGGCGACCGGCTCCGCCGCGCGGCTGCGGGTGCCGACGAACAGCGCCACGGCCAGCAGGGCGAGCACGGCGACGAGCCCGGCGACCCGGCCGGGCGAGGCGGGGCGCGGCCCGCTCACGGCGACGACTCCACCTGCGCGGGCGTCTTCACCAGGGCGGCGGCGACGTCGGGGTCGACCGGCCCCAGCCCGTACGACGGGCACCAGCGGGCCAGCCCGCACGCGCCGCAGGCCGGCTTCCTGGCGTGGCAGACCCGCCGGCCGTGGAAGATCACGCGATGGCTGAGCAGGGTCCACTCCCGGCGCGGGACCAGCGCGCCGACGGCGTGCTCGACCCGGACCGGGTCCTGCTCGTCGGTCCAGCCGAACCGGCGCGACAGCCGCCCGACGTGCGTGTCCACCGTGATGCCCGGGACCCCGAACGCGTCGCCGAGCACCACGTTCGCCGTCTTGCGGCCGATGCCGGGCAGCGTCACGAGGTCGTCCAGCCGGGCCGGCACCTCGCCGCCGTACCGGTCGACCAGCGCCGCCCCGAGACCTATCAGGCTGCTCGCCTTGTTGCGGAAGAAGCCGGTCGGGCGGATCAGCTCCTCGAGCTCGTCGCGGTCGGCAGCCGCGTAGTCGGCCGCGGTGCGGTAGCGCGCGAACAGGACCGGTGTCACCTCGTTGACCCGCTTGTCCGTGCACTGGGCGGACAGCACGGTCGCCACCGCCAGCTCCAGCGGCGTGGTGAAGTCGAGCTCGCAGTGCGCGTCGGGGTGCAGCACGGCCAGCTCGCGGGCCATCCGGCGGGCCCGGCGCACCAGCGCCAGCGGCGACTCCCCGCGCGCCGGGGGCGGTCCGGCCGGGCCGCCCGCTCCCCGCTCGTCGCCCACCCGCCGAGCCTACGGTCGGCGGGGCGCGGCCCGCCTGGCGGACCGGGCGCTGCCCCGCCCGGGTGAGGGTGCTCAAGGCCGGGCCGACCGCTGACGACCTAGGGAGAGCCGCCACCAGGGCGGTGCCCAAAGGAGGATGCATGGAAGCGCTGTCCGCGGCCGGTGGCGCGCGCGCCGGGGTGGACGCCGTACCAGCGCCGAAGCGTCCCGGCCGACAGCGGCCCGCGCCGCGCCCGGTGCCGGTGAGCAGCGGCGAGTTCGACCACCTGACGCTCGACGGTCTGCGCACCTACCGCACCGCGCTGCAGGCGGAGGAGGGGAACGTGTCGTACTGGCGGCGCATCCTGCAGGCCCGGCTGGACGTCGTACGGGAGGGCCGCACGCTCGGCGGCACCCGCAACCTGGACGCCGCCACGCTGCGACCGGTCCTGACCGACGCGCGCGTCGGCTCCGGCCGGACCGCCTTCATCCAGATCCTGCCGGTCGACGACATCCCGCCGCTGCCCAACCTGGCCGAGCTCTGGGAGCGACAGGTCGAGCTCACCGACGAGGAGGGCGTCGCCGAGCTCCTGCAGGACCTGTCCGAGGCCGAGCAGCAGCTGTCGAGCTACCGCACCGCCCTGCACGCGCGGCTCGGCGCGGCGACCGACGAGCTGATCGCGCGCTACCGGCTGGAGCCGCGGGCCTGCCTGTCCTCGCTGCCGCTGCAGCCCTCGCGCGGCCCGGCGCCGCGCTGAGCCGGCGTGGACGCGTGAGTGCGGGGGAAAGGCCCCCACGTGGTCGTGCTGTCGCTGACGCTGCTGTCGCCGCTGGGCTGGCTGGCCCTGCTGCTGCTCATGGAGCGGGTCGAGCGCCCGCTGTCCCAGGCGTCGCTGAGCGACCAGCTCGAGAGCTTCCTCGCCGCGGCCGGCCCGGACGACATCGAGGCGTTCATCAGTGACGGTCTCGCCCCGGCGCTGGACCGCTACTGGCGCCGCCGGCGACTCGCCCGGCTGATCCCGGGGTTGTCGCGCTCCTGACGTGGGACACTCCCGCACCGGCCGATCATCGGCCCCGACCGGACGCCCGGACACGGCGCGCCGGGCAGCGGCAGGAGAGCGGGAGGTTGGCGGTGGACGAGGTCCTGGCAGCGGCCGGGCTGTTCCAGGGGGTGGCGCCGGAGGCGGTCGAGGCCCTCGGGTCGGCCCTGCAGCACGCGGAGTACAGCAGGGGCGAGACGGTCTTCGTCGAGGGCGAGCAGGGCGACACGCTGTTCATCGTCGAGACGGGCAAGGTCAAGATCGGCCGGCGGGCGGCGGACGGCCGCGAGAACATGCTGTCGGTGATGGGCCCGTCCGACATGTTCGGCGAGCTCTCGCTGTTCGACCCGGGGCCGCGTACGGCGACGGCCACGGTGCTCACCGACGGCCGGCTGGCGTCGCTGGCGCACAGCAGCCTGCGGCCGTGGATCAACGACCGGCCGGAGATCGCGGAGCAGCTCCTGCGGGTGCTCGCCCGCCGGCTGCGGCGCACCAACGACGCGCTGGCCGACCTGATCTTCACCGACGTGCCCGGCCGCGTCGCCAAGGCGCTGCTCGAGCTGGCCGAGCGCTTCGGGACGCCGGAGAACAACGGCGTACGCGTGCACCACGACCTCACCCAGGAGGAGCTCGCCCAGCTGGTCGGCGCGTCCCGCGAGACGGTCAACAAGGCGCTCGCCGACTTCGCCTCGCGCGGCTGGATGCGGGTCGACTCCCGGGCCGTCACGATCCTCGACGCCGACCGGCTGGCCCGCCGGGCCCGCTGAGCCGTCTCAGGTCCGGACCAGCAGCCGCTCGGTGGCGGCGACCTCGGAGCGCATGTCCGTCGACAGCGCGATCTCGAGCGCCTCGCTGAGCGCGGCGTGCGCCTCCACCGGCCGGCCGCACGCGCGCAGGGCGGCGCCGAGGCCGCGCAGCGCCAGCACCCGGGACCGGACGTCCTCGGCGGGCGTCGCGACCGCCTCCTGCGCGGCCACCAGCGCCTCCTCGGTGCGGCCGAGCTCGAGCAGCGTGCCGGCCCGGTGCGACAGCGCCTGACGCAACGGGAACAGCAGGGCCGGGGTGCCGGTCGCCGACAGCGCCTCGTCCAGCTCGGCCAGCGCGGCCGCCAGCTGGCCGCGCCGGCGCAGCACCTGGGCCAGCAGCACCTTGCTGCCGACCGCGGCCGCCGGCTCGAGGTCCAGGCCGGCCAGCTGGGCCGCGGCCCGCCACGCGCAGCCCTCGGCGCTGTCGAGGTCGCCGCGGTCGAGGTGGGCGTAGCCGGCGGCGACCAGCGCCAGGCCGGCGACGACCGGGTGGCGGCGCTCGGCCAGTCGTACGGCGTCGTCGAACAGCGCCACCGCCCGGTCCGGCTCGTCGGCGCCCCGGGCCGCGATCCCGGCGGCGGTGAGCGCGAGCGCCTGCCCCCACGCGTCGGCCACCTCGGCGAACCGCTCGCGGGCCTGCTCCGCCTGCTCGGCGGCCACCCGCACCTCGCCGAGCTCCGCCGCCGCCAGCGCGTCGATGACCAGCAGCGCGGCGACCCCCCAGCGCTCCCCCCTGGCCTCGCCGAGCGGCAGCAGGGAGCCGGCCAGCTCGCGCGCCTCGCAGAACCGGCCCTGCAGCAACCGGACGAACCCCTCGGTGCCCGCGACCCAGGACAGCCCGCCGCGGTCCTCCAGCCGGGTGAACACCCGGCCGGCGTCCGCCAGCACCTCGTCGGCGAGCCGGTAGTCCCCTCGGGTCGTCGCGCTCCAGGCCAGGTGCTGCAGCGCCCAGCCCGCGCCGTGGTCGTCGTCGACCTGCAGGGCCAGGGCGTACGCCTCCCGGAACCGCTCCTCCGCGTCCCGCAGCCGGCCGTCGAAGTAGTCGAGCAGGCCGAGCTGCCGCAGCGCCTCCCCCGTCAGCCGGTCCACGCCCGCCGCGCCGGCGGCGGCCAGCGCCGACACGAACGCCTCGCGCGCGCCGACGGTGTCGCCGCGCCGCCGGCGGATGTCGCCGAGCGCCGTCAGCGCGCCGGCCCGCAGGCCCTCCTCGACCGCCGACAGCGCCGGCGCGAGCTCGGCCTCCGCCTCGTCGAGGCGGTGCAGGGCGGCAGCGCCTGCGCGTGGGCCACCCGGGCCGGCAGGACGAGGTCGGGGGGCAGCGGCTCGCCGTACGCCGCGTTGCCGAGCGCGCGGGCCCGGGCCAGGGCGTGCTCCGCCGCGCGGTGGTCGTCCCGGGCGAGCGCGACCTGCCCCAGCCGGGCCAGTGCCGGGAAGGCGATCCCGCGGGCCCGCCACGCGGGGTCGGCGCGCGGGAGTCCCATCTCGGCGGCCAGCCGCACGGCCCGCTCACCCTGGGCGGCCGCCAGCAGGTCGGCCTCGCTGCCGCGGGCGAGCGTGGTCAGGACGTGCTCGGCGGCGGCCGCGTGCCGGCGGGCCCGCTCGGCCTTGGCCAGCCCGGCGTACGCCACGTCCCGGATCAGGGTGTGCGCGAAGCGCAGCCCGCCGGCGTCGTCGGTCGGCTCAAGCAGCCGCCGGTCGACGAGCACCTCGACCGCCCGTCGTACGACCTCGGGGTGGCCGTGGCCGGACGCCCGGCCGACGGCCTCGAGGGCCGGCAGCGAGACCGACAGGCCAAGGACGCTGGCGTCGCGGAGCACGCCCTTGGCGGCGCCGTCGAGGCCGTCGATGCGGGCGGCGAGCACCGCCTGGACCCCGGCCGGCAGCACGGTCGGCCACTGCTCGCCGGTGTCGGCGTCGGGGTCGAGCACCCAGCGGTCCTGCTCGCGGCGCAGCACGCCCCGGTCGACGAGCAGGTGCAGCAGCTCGGCCAGGAAGAACGGGTTGCCCTGCGCCCGGGCCAGCAGGGCGTCGCGCAGGTGCTCGTCGAGCCGGCCGGCGGGCAGCCCGAGGTAGGCCCGCAGCAGGCGCTCGCTCGCGGCCTCGGCCAGCGGCGGCAGCGTCAGCAGCTCCACGCCGGGCAGCTCGCGCCACCAACCGGCCGGCAGCACCCCGTCGAGCATGTCCGGTCGCCCCATCACGAGCAGCAGGACGTGGCCGTGCACCTGCCGGGCGACGTCGAGCATCCCCTGCAGCATCGTGCGGGTCGCCCAGTGCACGTCGTCCAGCACGAGCAGCAGCGGTCCCTCGCGGCCGAGCGCGCTGAACAGCGCGGCGACGGCCTGCCGCACCCGGTCGCCGCCGGTCCCGGTGCCCGGCGTCGCCCCCTCCACCGGCCCGGTCCCGGGCGCCGGCTCCTCGAGGCCCAGCAGCGCCTGCAGGCGCTCGGCGACCCCGGCCGGCAGCAGCGGCTCGACCGCCTCGGGCGCCTCGCCCTGCTCCAACCGCGCGACCGTACGGGCGACCCTGGCCCGGGCGGTGTCGACGTCGTCGCTGTCCACGATGCCGCAGGCGGTCCGCACCATGTCCGCGACCGCGGCCAGGTCCCGGCCCTCCCCGTACGGCGCGCAGCGGCCCCAGAGGATGCGCGCATCGGGCAGCTCGCCGCAGAAGCGCGAGAGCTCCTGCGCCAGCCGGGTCTTGCCGACGCCGGCCTCGCCGGTCACCACGGCACAGCTCGGGACGGCGTCCTCCACGGCGTCCAGCAGCCGGCCCACCAGCGCCCCGAACTGCGGCTCCCGCCCCAGGAACGGCGCCTCGTCACCGAGGCCCAGCCGACTGGCACCTCCGGGACGCAGCGCCACCAGCTCGTACGCCGTGACCGGCTCGCGCTTGCCCTTCAGGCGCAGCGGCGGCAGGGCCCGCCAGGACGCGGCGGCGATGGTGGTCAGCGCGGTGCCGCGGCCGGCGAGCACCGCGCCGACGCCGGCCGCGTCCGAGAGCCGTGCGGCGGTGTTGACCGCGTCGCCGATCACCGTGTAGCTCAGGTGGGCCTGCACCCCGGCGACCACCTCGCCGGTGTTGAGGCCGACCCGCAGGCCGAGCCGGCGACCGCCGCCGCTCTCCTCCTCGACCAGCCGGCGGACGACCGCCTGCATGCGGGCGGCCGCACGGACGCCCCGCTCGGCGTCGTCCTCGTGCGCCGTCGGGGCCCCGAACACGGCCATGATGCCGTCGCCGGTGAGCTTGTCGACGTGCCCGCCGAAGTCCCCGACGATCTCGGCGAGCGAGGCGAGCACCCGGTCGGTGACCACGCCGACCCGCTCGGGGTCGAGGTCCTCGGCCCAGCTGGTGAAGTCCGACAGGTCGCCGAACAGGACGGTCACGACCCGCCGCTCGGTCTCCACGTCCGGGATCGCCAGCCCGTCGAGGGCAGTGCCGCAGTGGAAGCAGAAGTGCGCTGCGGGCACCGTCGCCGTGCCGCAGGTCGGGCAGGTCACCCGGCCCTGCTCACTCGTCGGCTCCCAGGTAGGCGAGCTGGGCCCGCACCGACAGCTCCGCGGCCGGCCAGAGCGCCCGGTCGACATCCGCGTAGACGCTCTCCACGACGGCCTGCGGGGTGTGCGCGCCGGCAGCGACGGCCGCGCGGACCTGGTCCAGGCGCTGCTCGCGGTGGGCGAGGTAGCGCTCCGCCGCCTCACCCGCCGACGGCAGCTCCGGGCCGTGCCCCGGCAGGACGGTGCGCCCGCCGAGGTCGCGCAGCCGCCGCAGCGAGCTCAGGTAGTCGGCGAGGACGCCGTCCGGGTGGGCGACCACCGTGGTGCCGCGGCCGAGGACGGTGTCACCGGTGAGCACGGCACCCGGCGCGTCGCCATCGGCCTCGATCAGGAAGCTCAGCGAGTCGGCGGTGTGCCCCGGGGTGGCCAGCACGCGCACCTCGAGCCCCGCGGCGGCGGCCACGTCCCCCTCCCCCAGCCCCTCCTCGCCGAGCCGGTGGGCCGGGTCGAGGGCGCGGACCGGCGCGCGGACGAGCTCGGCGAAGCGGGCCGCTCCCTCGCGGTGGTCGGCGTGGCCGTGGGTGAGCAGGACGACGGCGACCGGGCCGCAGGCCGCCAGGGCCTGCAGGTGCCCCTCGTGCAGCGGCCCGGGGTCCACCACGACGCACGCCGCCTCGCCGGGGGCCCGCAGCACCCAGCTGTTGGTGCCCTCCAGGGTCATCGGCCCCGGGTTGGGCGCGAGCAGCACCGCAGCCGACCGGGTCACCTGCCGCAGTCCGCTCAAGGCGGCGCACCCGGGACGCGCAGCACCAGGCCGTCCTCGTCCAGCACGAACGTCGGCATCACCGGCACGACCTCGCGCGGCGCGGCCAACGCCGCCGCCACGTCCGATGCGTCCGCGACCTCGCGCAGCGCGCTCTCGGTCGGCGGCATCATCGTCAGACCCTGCGCGAGGGCGTCGGCCGGGCGCACCCACAGCCGCGAGTCGGCCTCCGTGCCGACGGTGCGGCAGACCTGGCCGGCCGGGAGCTCCGCGAGGAAGAAGCGGGTGTCGAACCGCTTGGGCTCGGCCTCGGGCGTGATCCAGTGCGCCAGCGGCCGCAGCAGGTCGGCCCGCAGGACCAGGCCGCGCCGGGCGAGCAGCTCCGACAGCGAGTGCTCGCGGGCCTCGAGCGCGACCCGCTCGGCCTCCCAGTCGTCGGTGCTGACGTCGGCGATGACGTCGTCCGGGCCGCGGCCCGCGAGCAGCACCCCGGACTCCTCGAACGTCTCGCGCACGGCCGCGCACACCAGCGCCCGCGCCAGCGGCTCGCCGCACGACAGCCAGCCGGCCCAGGTGGCCACCGGTGGCCCGACCCACCCGATGTGCGCCTCCGCGTCGGCCGGGTCGACCGAGCCGCCGGGGAACACGTGCATGCCGGCCGCGAAGCTCATCGCCCGCACCCGCCGCAGCAGGTACGCCTCGGGCCCGGTCGGCCTGTCCCGCAGCAGGACGACGGTGGCCGCGTCCCGCGGTGCCACCGGGACCAGCGTGCCGTCGGCCAGCCCGCGGACGCGCTCGGCGATCCCCTGGAAGCGGCCGCCGCCCGCGTCCGGTCCGGTCATGCCGGCGCGGTCCCCGCAGCGCCGGCGGTGCTGACCCGCACGACCAGCTCGACCTCCACCGGCGCGTCGAGCGGCAGCGCAGCCACCCCCACCGCCGACCGCGCGTGCCGGCCCGCGTCGCCGAACACCGCGCCGAACAGCTCGGACGCGCCGTTGACGACCGCCGGCTGGCCGGTGAACTCCGGCACCGAGGCGACGAACCCGGTGACCTTGACGACCTGCTCGACCCGGTCCAGCCCGACCAGGGCGTCGACGGCGGCCAGCGCGTTGAGCGCGCAGACCTGCGCCAGCTCCCTGGCCCGCTCCGGGGAGACCTGCGCGCCCACCTTGCCGACGGCGCCGAGCTGCCCGGAGACGATCGGCAGCTGCCCGGAGGTGAAGACCAGGTCGCCGGACCGTACGGCCGGGACGTACGCCGCCACCGGGGGCACCACCGGCGGCAGCTCCAGCCCGAGGCCGGCGAGGCGCTGGAACGGCCCGCTCACGACCTGGGCCGCTTGAAGTACGCCACCAGCTGGTCGCCGCCGCCCGGACCCGGCACGACCTGCACCAGCTCCCACCCGTCCGCCCCGAAGTTGTCCAGGATCTGCTTGGTGGCGTGCACGAGCAGCGGCGCCGTCAGGTACTCCCAGGTCTGCATGCCCGGAGCCTATCGAGGCGCGCCCTACCCTGGTCAGGTGGCGGACTTCCCCGGCGTGCGGCTGCACGTCGTCAGTGGCAAGGGCGGCACCGGCAAGACCACGGTGGCCGCCGCGCTCGCGCTCGCCCTGGCCGGCGGCGGCGGGCGGGTCCTGCTCCTGGAGGTCGAGGGACGCCAAGGCATCGCGCAGCTGTTCGACGTGCCGCCGCTGCCCTACCTGGAGAAGTCGGTGGCGGTCGCCCCCGGCGGCGGCGAGGTGTACGCGCTGGCGGTCGACCCGGAGGAGGCGCTGCTGGACTACCTGCACATGTTCTACAAGCTGTCGCCGAGCGGGATCCCGGCCCGCACCCTGCGCCGGATGGGCGCCATCGACTTCGCGACCACGATCGCCCCGGGGATGCGCGACGTCCTGCTGACCGGCAAGGTCAAGGAGTCGGTGATCCGCAAGCGCCGCGACGGCCGGCCGGTGTACGACGCGGTCGTGCTGGACGCTCCCCCCACCGGCCGCATCGCCCGGTTCCTCAACATCAGCCAGGAGGTCAGCGGGCTGACCAAGGTCGGGCCGATCAAGAACCAGTCCGAGGGGGTGATGGCCGTGCTGCGCTCGCCGCAGACCGCCGTGCACCTCGTCACCCTGCTCGAGGAGATGCCGGTGCAGGAGACGCTGGACGCCGTCGACGAGCTCCGGAGCGTGCACCTGCCGGTCGGCGCCGTCTTCGTCAACGCCGTACGCACGCCGCTGCTGGCCCCGGCCGACCTGAAGGCGGCGGAGAGCGGCGCCCTCGACACCACCGCCCTGGCCGCGGGCCTCGAGAAGGCGGGGCTCGACGCGCCCGAGTCGCTGGTGGCCGCGCTGGCCGGGGAGGCCGCCGACCACGCGTCGCGGGTGTCGCTGGAGGAGCGGGGCCGCGACGCGCTCGCCGGGCTGGCCCGCCCGACGTACGAGCTGCCGCTGCTGCCGGACGCCGTCGACCTCGGCGGCCTCTACGCGCTGGCGCAGTCGCTCCAGGAGCAGGGCATCGCATGACGGGCATGACCAAGACGCCGGTGCTGGACATCGACCGGACACTGCTCGGCAGCCGGATCCTGGTCTGCTGCGGCTCCGGCGGGGTGGGCAAGACCACGACCGCGGCGGCCCTCGCGCTGCGCGGCGCCGAGCTCGGTCGCCGCACCGTGGTGCTCACCATCGACCCCGCCCGGCGGCTGGCCCAGTCCATGGGGCTGACCGAGCTGGACAACACCCCCCGGCCGGTCGAGGGGCTGACCGGCGGCGGCGCGCTCGACGCGATGATGCTCGACATGAAGCGGACGTTCGACCAGCTCGTGGTCGACCACGCCGAGCCCGGCAAGGCCGACGCGATCCTGGCCAACCCCTTCTACCAGGCGCTCTCGTCCTCCTTCGCCGGGACGCAGGAGTACATGGCCATGGAGAAGCTGAGCCAGCTGGTCTCCACCGGCGCCTACGACCTGGTCGTGGTGGACACGCCGCCCACCCGCTCCGCGCTGGACTTCCTCGACGCGCCCCAGCGGCTGACGACGTTCCTCGACGGGCGGATGGTGCGCATCCTGCTCGCGCCGGCGAAGGCCGGCGGCAAGGTCTACCTGCGCGCGGTCACGGCCGGGCTGAACGTGTTCACCAACGTGCTGACCCGCATCATCGGCGCGGACGTCCTGGTGGACCTGTCGCAGTTCGTCGCCTCGCTCGAGACCATGTTCGGCGGGTTCCGGGAGCGGGCGCAGGCGACGTACGACCTGCTCAAGGCGCCCGGGACCGCGTTCGTGGTGGTGGCGGCTCCGGAGCGGGACGCCCTGCGGGAGGCGGCGTACTTCGTCGAGCGGCTGGCGGCCGAGCGGATGCCGCTGGCCGGCCTGGTCGTCAACCGGGTGCACCGGTCCGCCGCGGCCTCGCTCACGGCCGAGCGCTCCCTGGCGGCCGCCGAGGCGCTCGACGAGCGGGCCGACAGCCCGCTCGCGTCCGCGGTCCTGCGGCTGCACGCCGACCGGGTGGCGCTGGCGACCCGGGAGGCGCGCCTGCAGGAGCGGTTCAGCCGGGCCCACCCGGGGGTCCCGGTCGTCGAGGTCGCCGCCCAGCCGGGCGACGTGCACGACCTGGCCGGGCTGCGCTCGGTGGGCGACGACCTGGCCGGCGGCCGACAGGCCGCGGTGCCCGCCGTACCGGCCTGACGTTGTTGCTGCCCGCCCTGCGCACGCGGCAGCTCAGCTGGCGCGGGTCTCGCGCTCGTGCGCGGACTTCGCGGACTGCAGCAGGTCCGACCAGCTGCTGACGTCGGGGCGACGGCGCAGCAGGGCCCGGCGCTCACGCTCCGTCATCCCGCCCCACACGCCGAACTCGACCCGGTTGTCCAGGGCGTCGGACAGGCACTCGGTGCGCACCGGACATCCCATGCACACCGCCTTCGCGCGGTTCTGCGCGGCCCCGGTCACGAACAGCTCGTCAGGATCGCTGGTCCGGCACGCCGAGCGGGTGGTCCAGTCCTGGAGAGCGGGGCTCAGTGCACTCATTCAAGGGGTCCTTGCGGGGAGGGGCCGAGGGGGACTGCGGCGGCTGGGACAACCGTACGGAAAGGGACACCTTGTGCGACAGACCCCGTTGGGGGGTGCGTACTAGTCCGTTCGGACCAGATCCGGACGTGTGCCCAACGATGGACAAGCCGGGCTTTCCGCCCACTCTAAACCGCGGCCTCCGCGACGTACAGCCGCTGCCGCAAACCGCAGCCCGGCGCCAGCACGTAGTCTCGACAGGTGGCTCGACCCTTCTCGCCGACCGGTGCGCTCCCCCGGCTCGGCCTCGCTCTGCTCATCAGCGTCCTGGCCGGCGTCCTCGTCGCCGGGCTCGCGGCGCCCGTCATCGGCGGGATCGGGCTGGTGGCCAAGGCCAGCACCGACGACTTCATGGCGTTACCGACAGAGCTGGACACCCCGGCGCTCGCCACCCGCAGCCAGGTGCTCGCGGCCGACGGGTCGGTCCTGGCCAACTTCTACAGCCAGAACCGGGTCGAGGCGCCCCTGGCGTCGATCCCGGTGTCGATGCGCCAGGCGATCGTGGCCATCGAGGACAGCCGCTTCTACGAGCACGACGGGATCGACTACAAGGGCACGGCCCGCGCGGCGGTCGCCAACGCCAAGAGCGGCGGGGTCACCCAGGGCGGCTCGACACTGACCCAGCAGTACGTGAAGAACGCCCTGCTGCAGGCGGCGAAGGACAAGGCGGCTCAGGCGGCGGCCACCACCAAGTCCGCCGACCGCAAGCTCAAGGAGGCCCGCTACGCGGTTGCCCTCGAGCAGAAGCTGCCCAAGGACGAGATCCTGCACCGCTACCTCGACATCGCCTACTTCGGGGAGGGCGTCTACGGGATCGGCACGGCCGCCACCTACTTCTTCAACAAGCCGGTGGAGCAGCTGACGCTCGCGCAGAGCGCCCTGCTGGCCGGCGTGGTGCAGAACCCGAGCAAGTACAACGTCGCGAGCAAGGACCCGGAGGTCCTGGCCGACCTGAAGAACCGCCGGGACACGGTGCTCGGCCGGATGCGCGACGTCGGCTACATCACCGAGCAGGTCCGGGCGGAGACGGCCGCGCTGCCGCTCGAGCCGGTGAATCCCGTCAAGCTGGGCCAGGACTGCGGAGCCGCCGGCGTCCTCGCCCCGTTCTTCTGCCAGTACATGCGCTACGAGCTCGAGGAGACGCCGGTCGGCGCGGCCCTCGGTGAGACGAAGGTCGAGCGGCAGAACGCGCTGTTCACCGGCGGCCTGACCATCCAGACCTCGATCGACCCGCGGATCCAGCGCGCCGCGCAGACCTCCGTCGACAGCCAGGTCCCCAACGGCGACCCGAGCGGCGTGGCGGCCGCCAACAACATCGTCGAGCCCGGCACCGGCCTGATCCGGGCGATGGCCGTCGACCGGGCGTACGGCGAGGACGCGTCCAAGGGCGAGTCGCAGGTCAACCTGGCGACCGGCGGCACGCAGGGCGTGCAGCCCGGCTCGACGTTCAAGATTTTCTGGCTGGCGTCCGCGCTGCAGCAGGGCATCCCGCTGTCCACCAAGTTCGTCTCGCCGGCGAAGTACACCTCGACCAAGAACGGCTGCGCCAACGCGGGCGAGGGCGGCCGCCCGTTCACCGTCAGCAACGCCGGCGACAGCGAGGCCGGCACCTTCGACATGCGCAGCGGCACCGCCGACTCGGTCAACACCTACTACGCCCAGCTGGCCGAGCGGACCGGGCTCGCCAAGCCGCTGGCCCTCGCCGACGCGCTTGGTGTGCGCCAGGTGAGCGGGGGGCCGCTCCCGGACGTCTGCACGTCCTACCTGGGCAGCGCCAGCGTCAGCCCGCTGGCGATGGCCGGCGCCTACGCGGCGTTCGCCGCGCACGGGCTCTACTGCCCGCCGCGGGCCATCCAGGGCATCACCGGGCCGGACGGCAAGCCTGTCCCGGTGCCCGAGAACGCCTGCAAGCAGGTGGTGGAGCCGGGCGTCGCCGACACCGTCACCTCCGTCCTGCAGGGCGTGATCACCGGCGGCACGGGCACCGGCGCCGCCCTGGGTCGACCGGCCGCGGGCAAGACCGGCACCACCAACGACAGCAAGGCCGCCTGGTTCGCCGGCTACACCCCGCAACTGGCCTCGACGGTCTGGGTCGGTCACGTGCCGGCGCCGGCGGACATGACCAACATCCGGATCAACAAGCGCTACTACCGGCAGGTGTACGGCGGCACGCTCCCGGCAGCGCTCTGGAAGCAGGGCATGCAGCTGGCGCTGGCCGGCCAGCCGGTGAAGGGCTTCCAGCCGGCCGACCCGCGGGTGGCCGCCGGTGACGGCAGCACCACCTCCGGCAGCGTCCCCAACGTCTCCGGCCGGTCCTACTCCGACGCCGCCGCCATCCTGAGCGCGGCCGGGTTCAAGCCCGCCGCGGGTCGCGCGGTGCCCAGCCGGGTGGGCGCCGGGCGGGTCGCCTACACCTCGCCGCGGGCCGGCCGCTCCGCGCCGCCCGGGGCGACCGTCTACATCTACCGCTCGAGCGGCCCGGCCCCGGCGCAGCCGCGGACGCAGGCACCGCCGGCCCCCCGCGCGCCGAGCGCTCCGACCGATCCGCCGGCTGCCCCCCCGGCGCCGGCGACCACCCAGCCCGCAGCACCGGCGACACCGGTGCCGCCGACCCGGAGCCGCGCGCCCGGCATCCCGGCGACGCCCACCGGCTGACCCGCCAGCAGCAACCGCCCTACCGGCAACCCGCCCAACCGGCAACCGCTCAGCCGGCGAGGGCCGTGCGTACAGCGGCGGCGACCCGGCCGCCCTCCGCCCGACCCGCCACCTTCGGCCCGACCGCCTTCATGACCTGGCCCATCGCCTGCGGGCCGGCGGCCCCGAGCTCGGCCACGACCTCCGCCACCAGGGCGGCGAGCTCGTCGTCGGAGAGCTGCTGCGGCAGGTAGCCGTCGAGCACGGCCCCCTCCGCCAGCTCCCGCTCCGCCCGGTCCACGGCGCCACCCGACCGGAACGCGGTGGCCGCCTCACGCCGCTTCTTGGCCTCGCGCGCCACCACCTTGCGCACCTCGTCGTCGGAGAGCTCGCGGGCGGCCTTGCCCGCGACCTCCTCGTCCTTGACGGCGGTCAGCACCATCCGGAGCGTGGCGCGGGTGACGTCGTCCTTGGCGCGCATCGCCTGGGTGAGGTCGGCCTGCAGCTGCTGCTTGAGGGACACCCGAGGCAGGTTAGCGGTCCCGTACCGGCCCGTCGGGCCTGTAGTGTGGGCCCGCACCGTGCACGACCGGGGTGTGGCGCAGCTTGGTAGCGCGCTGCGTTCGGGACGCAGAGGCCGCAGGTTCAAATCCTGTCACCCCGACCAGTCCTCCCGAAGCACCAGGGCCGCTCCTGCAGGGGCGGCCCTTCTGCTGTCCGGCGGTCGGGCCGCCGGCCCCGTAGCCTCTGCCGGTGACCGATCTCCTCCCCGCGTGGGAGCAGCGCTTCCGCGCGGCCCGGGTGTCCCTGCCGGAGTGGGCGCAGGACGCCCCGCACCGCTGCCTGTACGTCGGCAACGCCACCGGGACCTTCGAGCTCTACGCGTGGGACCGGGCGACCGGCAGCACGCGGCAGGTCACCGACCGCCCCGACGGCACCAGCGACGGCGCGCTGCCACCCGATGGGGAGGCCGTCTGGTGGTTCGACGACTCCGGCGGCGACGAGTTCGGCGTGTGGCGCAGCCAGCCCTGGGCGGGCGGCGACGACGTCGCGGCGCTGCCCGGCGTCCCGCCGGCCTATCCGGCCGGTCTGGAGATCGGCCGTACGGTCACCGTCGTCGGCTGCTCCTCCGACGACGGCGCCACGGCGTACGCCGTCCGCGGGAGCGCCCCGCCGGTGGTGGTCTACCGGCACGCCGAGGACGCGGACGTCGCCGGGCTGTCCCGCGACGAGCAGCTGCTGGCGATCGAGCACAGCGAGCACGGCGACAGCCGGCACAAGGCGCTGCGGGTGCTCCGGCTCGGCCCGGCGGGCGCGGAGGTGGTCGCGGACCTGTGGGACGGGCCCGACCTCGGGCTGTCGGTGCTGGGCTTCTCGCCGGTGCCGGGGGACCCGCGGCTGCTCGCGGTGCACGAGCGCACCGGCCGGCCGCTGCCCTTCGTCTGGGACCCGACCACGAGTGAGCAGGTCGACCTGGACCTGTCGGCGCTCGCCGGCGACCTGTCGGCGGACTGGTACACCGACGGCGGGGCGCTGCTGGTGCACGCGGAGGACCGCGCGCGGTCCACGCTCCACCGCCTCGACCTGGTCGGCGGCGGGCTCACCCGGCTGCTCACCCCGCCGGGCACCGTCACGGGCGCGACGACCCGCCCCGACGGCACCGTCGAGTACGCCTGGTCCAGCGCCGCCGAGCCGACGGTGGTGCGCTCGACGTCCGGCGAGGTCGTGCTGGCCGCGCCGGGCGCGCCGGCTCCCGGCTCCGTGCCGGTCGAGGACGTCGAGGCGGCCGGGCCCGGCGGCGTCGTGCACGCGCTGCTCGCGCGCCCGTCGACCCCGGCGCCGCACCCGACCGTCTTCCTGGTGCACGGCGGGCCGACCTGGAACGACAGCGACGCCTTCGCTGCCGACCGGGCCGCGTACGTCGACCTCGGGTGCGCGGTCGTCGAGGTCAACTACCGCGGGTCCACCGGGTACGGGCGGCAGTGGCGGGACGCGCTGACCGGCCGCCCGGGCCTGACCGAGCTCGAGGACCTGGCGGCCGTGCGCGACGCGCTGGTGCAGCGGGGCGACGCCGACCCCGACCGGATCGCGCTGACCGGCGGCTCCTGGGGCGGCTACCTGACGCTGCTCGGCCTCGGCACCCAGCCCGACCTCTGGACGGTGGGCGTGGCCGCCGTGCCGGTCGCGGACTACGTGGCGGCGTACGAGGACGAGATGGAGCCGCTCAAGGCCTTCGACCGCTCGCTGTTCGGGGGCTCGCCGGCGGAGGTGCCGGAGCTCTACCGCGCCAGCTCGCCCCTGACGTACGTCGCCGACGTCCGCGCCCCCGTGCTGGTGCTGGCGGGGGCGAACGACCCGCGCTGCCCGATACGGCAGATCGACAACTGGCTGGCCGCCGCGGCCGCCGAGGGCAAGGACGTCGAGGTCTACCGCTTCGACGCCGGGCACGGCTCGCTCGTGGTGGACGAGCGGGTGCGGCAGATGCGCACCGAGCTGGAGTTCGTCGCACGCCGGCTGGGACTGCCCGGCCCTGCCTAGGGGGTGAACAGCAGCGTGCTGACGGTCATCAGCGCGAGGCCGCCCAGCAGGGTGGCGGACAGGCCGAGGACCGCGGAGAACGCGCTCCTCGGCAGGTGCAGCGCGAAGACGAAGAACAGCGGGAAGGCCGTCATCACGAACCGGGGGCGGGGGCCGAGCGTCTGGCTGCAGGCGGCCAGCGCGATGACGACGACGCAGTAGACGGTGAGGACCGCGGGCAGTCGGGCCCGGACGAGCAGGACCAGCCCGAGGATGCACAGCACCGCGCCGATCATCACGACCGTGGTGTTGGTGTTGGCGAACGGCGCCCCCCAGAAGTAGTTCCAGTGGTCGCGCATGGCGGTCAGCGTGAACTTCTCCTGCCACAGGTCCCGCTCGATGTCGAACCACGTGCGCCAGCTGCCCGTCCGCACCCGCAGCAGGGCGAAGAAGCCGAGGATCCCGAGCGGGGCGAGCGCCGGTGCCACCAGCGAGCGCCACTCCCGTCGGGTCCAGAGCGCGGCCCCGGACGCCCAGACGCACGCGGCGATGAGGGCCACCGCGTTCGGCCGGGACGCCGTGCCGAGCGCGGCGAGCACGCCGGCGAGCAGCCACTGCCGGCTCACCAGCGCCCACAGGCAGGCGGCGGACAGCGCGATCATCACCCCCTCGGCGTACAGCGCGGACAGCACGAACGAGGCTGGAAAGAACGCATACAGCGCCACCGCCCGGTCCGCCACCTCCGTGCCCAGCAGCCGCCGGCACAGGCACCACAGGGCGACGGCCGACGCCACCCCGGCGAGCGCGCCGACGGCCAGACCGGCCTCGAGCGCACCGATGTCGAGACCGACGGACAGGCCGTGCGCGAGGAGCGGGAACAGCGGGAAGAACGCGTACACGCCGCGGTCGGCCGGGTCCGGGAGGTACGGGTGCTCGATCAGCTGGACGTAGAGGTTGCTGTCCCAGAACAGGAACACGTGCGTGTCGGGCAGCTCGGGCGTGAGCCGTACGGCCAGCCAGAACGCGAGCAGGACCGCGACCCGGGACGCCACGTAGATGCCGACCGGCCGCAGCAGCAGCCGCCACGACGGCGCCGACAGGTCACCGCGAGCCGGCGACGCCCGTACGGACGCGGTGGGCTGGGACACGTGCTGCTCCTCGTCGTGGACTACGCGCGCCGGGCGACCCAGGCGTCGAGCTCTGCCCAGCGGTCGTCCAGCCAGTCGGTCTGCGCGCCCGGATCTTCCGGGACCTCGCCCGCCGGGACGAACCACCAGCGCAGCAGCAGCCGGGTGTCGAGCGGCAGCCCGTGCCAGATGTCCCGCACGCTGTCCAGGTGCTCGAGTCCGGTGTGCGCGACGAAGACGACGTCGGCGTGCGGCGCGGCGGCCAGGGCGGCGAGCACCCCGCCGGGCCGCGGCGGCAGCAGGTGTTGCAGCTGTTCGGCGCGCGCGGCCCGGGCCCTCATCCCCTTGCGCCGCAGGGACGCGATTGCCCGCACCCGGCGCTCCGGCGTGACGTTGCCGCCCTCCGGGAACAGCAGCAGGGCATCCTCCTCGGCCAGCCCGCGGGCCAGCCCGCCGACGACCTCCGGCCCGTCGGCCGCGCGGACGAACGCGCTCGGCAGCCGGTGCAGGTAGAGGTCGACGAGCGGGTCGAGCGCCAGGGTGTCCTTGAGCACGATCCGTGGCCGGCGCAGGTGGTCGCGGTTGAGCAGGGTGTGGACCAGCAGCAGCGAGTCCCCGGGCCCGGCGTGCCGGCTGAGGACGAGCATGGCGTTCTCCGAGCCGGCGGTCCCGTCGTCCAGCGGTGACCACGACACCTCGTCGGTGTCGAGGCGCAACCCGAACAGCACCCGGGCCGCGCCCACCAGCACCTGCAGGAGCACGCGCAGCACCGCCAGGTGCGCCAGCTGCGACGCCTCGCCGCGCAGGCGACCGGCGTACGCCACCGTGAGGGCGGCGAAGGCGAGCACCCCGGCGGCCTCGAGCAGCACCCCGACGACGGCGAAGGCGAGCAGCCGGACCGGACGCCATCGCCCGGGCACGACGGTGCTGACCGCTCCCAGCCCGACGACGACGGCCGGCCACGGGGTCGACAGCACCCCCCAGGTGGCCGCGCCGAGGACGGCCAGCGCGAGCGGCCGGCGGACCCACGCCGGCGGCAGGCTCACGCCCCGCTCCCCGAGCGCGTCGTCAGATAGCCGGCGGTCGCGTCGTACGCCCGGGCGATCCGGTCGGCGACCCGCGAGGTGTCGCGGTAGCGCAGGTCGTCGAGCGCACCCGGGGCCGGCGCGCCGGTGGGCAGCACGTGCACCGTCACCCCCTGCGGGACGCCGGCCATGTCGGCCGCGAACCGGTGCCGTCGGGCGATCTCGAAGGCGACGGAGGCCACCTGCCACGGCTGCCGCGGCGGGCGCAGCGGCCGCTCGACCCGGCCCACCTGCAGCACCCAGATCGTGGCCGCGCCGCGGCGCACCGCCTCGCCCATCGGGATGCTGTTGACCAGGCCGCCGTCGAGGAAGTGCTCGCCGCGAAGGGCGACCGGGGGCAGCAGGCCGGGTACGGCCGCCGACGCCAGCACCGCGTCCACCAGGGGCCCGTCGGTGAACCAGTGCTCGGCGGCCCGCTCGATCGAGGCGGCGACGCAGCCGAACGGCACCGGGAGCTCGGCGAAGCTGCGCACCGGCAGGTGCTCCAGCAGCAGCCGGCGCAGCGGCGCCGGGCGGTGCAGGGAGGTGCGGGTGCGCACCGCCGTCCCGACCTGCCGGGCCAGCGACCCGGCGAACACCTGCCCGGCCAGGTCGCCCCACAGCGCGGCCAGCCGCTGCGCCGCGGCCGGCGTCGGGTCGGCAGCCACGAACACGCCGTTGATCGCGCCGACGGAGGTGCCGAGGACCAGGTCGGGTCGTACGCCGGCCTCCAGCAGCGCACGCAGCATGCCGACCTCCGCGGCGCCGAGCACCCCGCCGCCGCCGAGCACGAACGCGACGGGGCCGACGTCAGTCGTCGGGCCCGTCCGGGCTCGTCGACGAGGTGGGCCCGCGGGCCTCGTCCCTGTCGTCGTCCATGTTCTCGCCGTTGCCGTTCCCGTTGCCGTTGCTGGCGGTGGGCGTGGCCGAGCGGGTCGGCGAGGCGCTGGGGGACGCCGTGGGGGCCGGCGAGCGGGTCGGGCTCGGCGACGGACTCGGGCTGGGGCTCGGCGTGGCGCTGGGCGTGGGGCTGGGGGTGGCGCTCGGGGTCGCACTCGGCGTCCGGCTGGGCGTCGGCGAGGCCGTCGTACGCGACGGGGTCGGGGTGACCACCGGCGCATCGAGCAGGGCTGCGGAGGCGAGGACGCGCTGCGCGTCCGCCCGGATCCGGTCCGCCTCGTCCAGGGGGAGGTCGCTCCCGCTCTGCCGGTTGACCAGCGCGATCAGGTCGTCGACGGCGGCCCGCAGCCCGGCGGAGTCCTGGGCGTTGGCCCGCTCGGTCACCGTCGTCAACGCCCGGTTGAGGTCGGCCTGCGGGGAGCTCGCGCAGCCGGCCAGCAGCAGGGCGGCGAGCGCGGCGAGGACGACCCGCCTCACGACGCCACCTCCCGCTGCAGCTGCTCCAGGTCCCGGCGCAGCTGGTCCGGCAGGGTGGGGCTGACGGCGGGCGGCGCCTGGCCGGGGTCGTTGGCGCGGGAGTCGTAGACCAGGAAGCCGACGACGGCCAGCGCGACCAGCCCCACCAGCAGCAGTGCCCAGAACCATCCGCTGCTCCGTGGCGCGGGCAGCGGCGCGGGGCCGGGTGCCGGCCGGGGCAGGGGGCGCGCCGGCTCGGCGACCGGCAGGGGGACGGCCGCCGTACGGCCGAGGACCTGTGTGCGGTCCAGTGCCTGCGTGCGAGCCTCTCCCGCGTCCGCCCGGCCCGCGCCGAGCACCGTCGTCGCCTCGCCGCCGGCCGCGATCGTGGCCAGCTCGCGAGCCACCTCGTGGGCGGTGGGGCGCGGGCCGGGCTCGCGCGCGGTCATGGCCGCCAGCAGGCCGGGCCAGCCGCCCGGCAGCGTGGCCGGGACGACCGGCTGCCGGCTGAGCCTGGCGAGGGCGACCTCCACGGCGGTGCCGGGGTACTCCCGCCGCCCGGTGAGGCACTCGAGCAGCACCAGCCCCAGGGAGTAGACGTCCGCGAGCGGCCCGACGTGCGCTCCCAGGACCTGCTCGGGCGACAGGTAGGACGCCGTGCCCACGGTCAGGCCGGTGGCGGTGACCTTGGCCGCGTCGACCAGCCGGGCGATCCCGAAGTCGGTCAGCCGGACCCGGCCGTCCCGGCCGAGCAGCACGTTGGCCGGCTTCACGTCCCGGTGCACCAGGCCCTCGCCGTGCACGTAGCCGAGCGCCTCCGCGAGGACCCGGCCGATCTCGGCGACCCGCTCGCTGCCGAGCGGGCCGCGCCTCACCGCGTCGGCCAGCGTCTCGCCGACGACCAGCTCCATCACCACCCAGGGGCGTCCGGAGTCGTCGGTGCCCGCGTCGTAGACCGGGACCAGGCCGGGATGGTTGAGGCGGGCGAGCAGCCGGGCCTCGTCCCCGACCCGCCCGGCGTCGTCGCCGCCGGTCGACGTGACGAGCTTGAGCGCGACCCGGCGGCCGAGCGCCTCGTCCTCGGCGGCCCACACCGCCGCGGAGCCGCCCCGGCCCACCATCTCCTCGAGCCGGTAGCGGCCCCCGACGTGGGCACCGGGTCGTCCAGCAGACAGCCCCGGAGCGTCGGGCACGTCGTCCTCTCGGGTGGGTGGTCGGGTGTCGGTCGGGGCGCGCAGGTCAGCGGGCCGGCGCGCCGAGCCGCTCGGCGACCAGCTCGGCCAGCTGCACGGCGTTGAGCGCCGCGCCCTTGCGCAGGTTGTCTCCGCAGACGAACAGGGCCAACCCGTCGTCGCCGTCCTGCCGCAGGCGCCCCACCAGGCACTCGTCGATGCCGGCCGCGTCGAGCGGGGTCGGCACGTCCACCAGGCGTACGCCCGGGGCACCGGCCAGCAGCGCGGTGGCCCGCTCGACCGACAGCGGCCGGCCGAACGTGACGTTCAGCGACAGCGAGTGGCCGGTGAAGACCGGCACCCGGACGCACGTCCCCGACACCCGCAGGTCGGGGATGCCGAGGATCTTGCGGCTCTCGTTGCGGAGCTTCTGCTCCTCGTCGGTCTCCAGCGAGCCGTCGTCCACCAGCGAGCCGGCCATCGGCAGCACGTTGAAGGCGATCGGGGCGACGTACTTCTGCGGCGCCGGAACGGGCACGGCGGCGCCGTCCTGCACCAGGTCGGGCCCGCGGTCGCCCACGGCGGCGACCTGGCCGGCGAGCTCCTCGACGCCGGCCAGCCCGCTGCCGGACACCGCCTGGTAGGAGCTGGCGACGATCCGGACCAGCCCGGCCTCGTCGTGCAGCGGCTTGAGCACCGGCATCGCCGCCATCGTGGTGCAGTTGGGGTTGGCCACGATGCCCTTGCGCGCCTCGCGCAGCGCCTGCGGGTTGACCTCGCTGACCACCAGCGGGACGTCGGGGTCCATCCGCCAGGCCGAGCTGTTGTCGATGACGAGCGCGCCGGCCGCCGCGAACCGCGGCGCCAGCAGCCTCGAGGTCGCCCCGCCGGCCGAGAACAGCGCGAGGTCGAGCCCGGAGGGGTCCGCGGTCGCCGCGTCCTCCACGACCACCTCACCCCCGTCCCAGGGCAGCGTGCTGCCGGCCGAGCGGGCCGAGGCGAAGAAGCGGACCTGCTCGGCGGGGAAGGCGCGCTCGGCCAGCAGCCGGCGCATCACCGCGCCGACCTGCCCGGTGGCGCCGACGACGCCGATGCGCAGGCTCATCGACCGGTCCCGCCGTAGACGGTGGCGCCCGGCCCGTCGTCGTTGCCGAGCTCGAACGCCTCGTGCACCGCCTTCACCGCGTTGGGCACGTCGGTGTCGCGGCAGACGACGGAGATCCGGATCTCGGAGGTGGAGATGGCCTCGGCGTTGATGCCGGTGCCGGCCAGCGCCTCGAAGAAGGTGGCCGTGACGCCGGGGTGGCTCTTCATCCCCGCCCCGACCAGGGACACCTTGCCGATGTGCTCGTCGGACAGCAGGGCCTCGAACCCGACGCTGCTCTGCAGCCGGGACAGCGCCGTCATGGCGGTCGTGAGGTCGCTCTTGGGCAGCGTGAACGACACGTCCGTGCGGTCCGTCGCACCCGACACGTTCTGCACGATCATGTCGATGTTGACCTCCGCGTCGGCCACCGCGCGGAAGATCGCCGCGGCCTCGCCGGGCTTGTCCGGCACGCCGACCACCGTGATCCGGGCCTCGGACAGGTCGTGGGCGACCCCGCTGATGATGGCCTGCTCCACGCTGTCTCCTGAGATCGTCGTGCCGGGCAGCTGTGAGAACGAGGAGCGCACGACCAGGCGCACGCCGTAGCGCCGGGCGTACTCCACGCACCGCAGGTGCAGGATCTTGGCGCCGCAGGCCGCCAGCTCGAGCATCTCCTCGTACGACACCGACGGCAGCTGCGTCGCGGACGGGACGATCCGCGGGTCGGCGGAGTAGACGCCGTCGACGTCGGTGTAGATCTCGCAGACCTCCGCGTCGAGCGCGGCGGCCAGGGCGACCGCCGTGGTGTCCGAGCCGCCGCGGCCGAGCGTGGTGATGTCCTTGGTGTCCTGGCTGACGCCCTGGAAGCCGGCCACGATGGCGATGTGGCCCTTGTCCAGCGCGTCGCGGATGCGGCCGGGCGTCACGTCGATGATGCGGGCCTTGCCGTGCGTGGAGTCGGTGATGACGCCGGCCTGCGAGCCGGTGAACGAGCGCGCGGACGCGCCGAGGTTGGCGATCGCCATGGCCAGCAGCGCCATCGAGATGCGCTCACCCGCGGTCAGCAGCATGTCGAGCTCGCGGCCCGGGGGCAGCGGCGACACCTGCTGCGCGAGGTCGAGCAGCTCGTCGGTCGTGTCGCCCATCGCACTCACCACGACGCAGACCTCGTGCCCGGCCTTGCGGGTGGCCACGATGCGCTCCGCGACGCGCTTGATGCGCTCGGCGTCGGACACGGACGAGCCACCGTACTTCTGCACGACCAGCCCCATGCCGGCGATCCTACCGGCGACCACCGACGGGACCGGGTCCAGCAGTCAGCCGTACGCGCCCGGCCGGGCTGTCAGCCGTACGCGCCGCTGGGCAGGTAGGGCGCCAGCGGGCCGACGGCACCCCGGGTGCACAACGACGTGCCGGGGCGCAGCTGCAGGCGGGCGCGCAACGCCACCTGCACGCACCACTGCTGGTCGGCGGTGATCGGAAACAGGTCGGCCTCGTCGGGGCCCTCCGCCAGGGCGGCCCACAGCAGCTGCTGCGCGGTGGCCGGGTCGGCGGCCCCGAGCTGCACGAGCCCGGTCTCGCGCAGCACCGCGAACCCGCCGTCCGCGACGAGCAGCCGGTGGCCCGAGTCGCGCATCGCCGCCAGATCAGGGCCGTACGGCGCGCCCCGCAGGCGGCGGCCGAGGTCGTCGACCCGCTCGCCGTCGGTGTCCCAGTCGCCGTCACGCACCCCGGCCGCGGCGGGCAGCAGAGCCCGGTCGACCGGACCGCTCGCCTCGAGGCCGGGCAGCAGCGCGAAGCCGGCGCTGCCGTAGCGCCGCAGCGCCTTCGGGTCCGCGCTCGACATGATCATCGCGGCCGGGCAGGGCTCAGCCGTCTGCAGGGCGCGGTCGAGCAGCCGGCCGCCGACCCCGCGGCCCTGGACGTCGCCGGCGACGGCGAGCAGCGACAGGTACCAGAACGGCCCGCGGACCAGGGCGAAGGCCACCCCGACCACGCGGCCCTGCAGCTCCGCGACCCAGGCGCCGTCGGGGTCGGTGCGCTGCAGGTGGGCGTGCCGGCGCTCGCCCGCGGCCCGGCTGCGGGCGTCCGCCGGCTGCGTGTGCCAGCCGTAGCGGCGCCCGGCCTCGCGCAGCGCGTCGTCGGCCATCGCGTAGCCGGCGGGTACGTCGTCCGCGCGCATCGGCCGGATCAGCACGTCGGCGGCGGGGCCGGGCGCTCCGGGGCCCGACATCGCCCCGGGGTCAGACATCGACCCGCCGGCGTCCCTCGAAGGCCCGGCCGAGCGTCACCTCGTCGGCGTACTCCAGGTCGCCGCCGACCGGCAGCCCGCTGGCCAGCCGGGTGACCTTGAGGCCCATCGGGGAGACCAGTCGCACCAGGTAGGTCGCCGTCGCCTCACCCTCCAGGTTGGGGTCGGTCGCCAGGATGAGCTCGGTGACCGTGTCGTCCTGCAGCCGCACCATCAGCTCCCGGACCCGCAGGTCGTCGGGCCCGATCCCCTCGATGGGGCTGATCGCGCCGCCGAGCACGTGGTAGCGCCCGCGGAACTCGCGCGTCTTCTCGACCGCGACGACGTCCTTGGGCTCCTCGACGACGCAGATCACGGACAGGTCGCGCCTCGGGTCGCGGCAGATGCGGCACTCGTCCTGCTCGCTCACGTTGCCGCAGACCCGGCAGAAGCGGACCTGCTCCTTGACCGTCTGCAGCACCCTTGCCAGCCGGGCGACATCGGCGGAGTCCGCAGCCAGCAGGTGGAAGGCGATGCGCTGGGCGCTCTTGGGCCCGACGCCCGGGAGCCGGCCGAGCTCGTCGATGAGGTCCTGGACGGCTCCTTCGTACAAGGTGCGGGCCTACATCCCGGGCAGGCCGAGGCCGCCCATGCCGCCGGTGAGCGGGCCCATGCGCTCGGCCTGCAGCGCCTGCGCAGCGTGCGAGGCGTCGTGCAGCGCCGCGACGACGAGGTCCTCGAGGCTCTCGACGTCGTCCGGATCGACCGCCTCCGGCTTAATCTTGATGCTGACGACGTCGCCGGCGCCGGTGACGGTCGCGGTGACCAGGCCTCCGCCCGCGGTGCCGTCCACCGTCGCCCGCGCCAGCTCCTCCTGCGCGGCGACGACCTGCTGCTGCATCTTCTGCGCCTGCTTCATGAGCTGCTGCATGTTGGGCTGGCCGCCAGGCTTCACGCTGTGCTCCTGCTGCTCGGGAACGACGAGCCTACGGGCCACCTCCGACAGCGCCGCCCGACGCGGCCGCTACTCCCCGATCGTCCCGACCACACGTCCGCCGAGCGCCTGCTGGACGAGCCGGAGCGCCGCGTCCTCGCCGCGTTCGGGCGGGGCGGACCCGTCGTCGTCGGCCGCCTCGTCGCCGGGCGCGAAGCCCTCGTGCGCCGGCGGGCCGGCCGGGCCACCCGTCCCCGTGCCCGGTCGGGGGCCGGCCGGGCGTCGACCACCCGGGTCAGGGCCCCGCGCGCCCGGGCCGGCCGGGCCGTCGGGCGGCTGGCCCCCGGACACGCACACCACGTCGAGGTGGGCGCCGAGCACACCGGCCAGCGCCTCCCGGAGGACCTCGACGTGCACGCCCTCCGAGAACTGCCGGGCGAGCGTCGGCGTGGGGAACGACACCGACAGCCGGCGACCCTCCAGCGCCGCCACGGTCGTCTCCGACAGCCGGGCGTGCGTGACCCGCTTCGCGGCCTTGACCCGCTCGAGCACGCTGTCCCAGGCGCGCCGGACCTCCGCGGCCTCGAGCCCGCCCGGCGCTGCTGCCGAGGGCCGGGCCTGCGCGGGCGGCTCGGGCGCCGCGCGCCCGAGCTGGGCCGCTGCCGGCCAGGACCCGTCCTCGCGCTGGGTCTGGGGTGCTGCCCCGGGCTGCCGGTCGGCTGCCGGGCGACCGCCGCCGGGCCGGTCGGCCGCCGGCCGCGCCGCTCCGGGCGACTCGGACTCGGGCCGGACCGGGCTGGGCCGCTCACGGGCCGGCGGCTCCGGGGTGGGGCTGCGGGTCGGCGGCGGAGCCGACGGCGGGCGGGCCGGCTGGGGCGCATTGGTGGCCAGCGGAGCCGGCGCGCCGATGTCGAAGCGCCGCTCGAGCCGCTCGACCCGCGCCAGGACGGCGTCCGCGGAGGCGGTCGGCAGCAGCACCCGCGCGCACACCAGCTCCAGGAGCAGCCGGGGGGCGGTGGTGCCGCGCATCTCGGTCAGCCCGGCGGCGAACAGGTCGGCGGCGCGGGACAGCCCGGCGGTGCCGAACGCCGCGACCTGGCGGGCCATCCGGTCGAGCTGCTCGGCGGGGCAGTCGAGCACGCCCTTGCTGCCGGCGTCCGGCACGGCGTCGAGGATCACCAGGTCACGGAGCCGCTCGAGCACGTCGGCGGCGAAGCGCTTCGGGTCGTGGCCGCCCTCCATCACCCGGTCGACGGTGCCGAACACGACCGCGGCATCGCCGACGGCAAAGGCGTCGAGCACGTCGTCGAGCAGGACGTCAGGTGTCACCCCGAGCAGCCCGGCGGCGTCCTCACGGCTCACCCCGGCCGGCCCCGCCGACGCCAGCACCTGGTCCAGGATCGACAGCCCGTCCCGGGCGGAGCCGGCCGCGGCCCGTACGACGAGCGGCACCACCTGCGGGTCGACGGCGATGCCCTCGGCCGCGATCACCCCCTCGAGCAGCGCGGTCAGGTCCTTGCGGGGCATCAGCCGGAAGGGGTAGTGGTGCGTACGGGACCGGATGGTCTGCAGGACCTTCTCGGGCTCGGTCGTCGCGAACACGAACATCACGAACTCCGGCGGCTCCTCGACGAGCTTGAGCAGCGCGTTGAACGCGGCCGGCGTCACCATGTGCGCCTCGTCGATGATGTAGACCTTGAACCGGGAGGACACCGGCGCGTAGAACGCCTTGTCCCGCAGGTCGCGCGCGTCGTCGACGCCGTTGTGCGACGCGGCGTCGATCTCGATCACGTCGAGCGAGCCGCTGCCGTTCGGGGCCAGGGCCACGCACGACCCGCACACGCCGCAGGGGTCCGGGGTCGGGCCCTCGGCGCAGTTCAGCGAGCGCGCGAGGATGCGGGCGCTGGAGGTCTTGCCGCAGCCGCGCGGGCCGCTGAACAGGTACGCGTGGTGCACCCGCCCGTTGAGCAGGGCCTGCCGCAGCGGGCCGGTGACGTGCTCCTGCCCCTTCACCTCGCCGAAGCTGCCCGGCCGGTACTTGCGGTAGAGCGCCAGGCTCACGGCACCGCCCGGGGGAGCTCCCCGCAGCTCTCGCTCACTGGACCTCCGCCGTGGAAAAGGACCCCTCGCGCACCCGCACAGAGCCCGCCTGCCCTTGCTGCCTTCCGGCCCTGGGGGGGTTCAGCGAGGTGCGCGCCGCACGAGGGGTCTGGCTGCACTCTAACCCCCGGCCGCACCGCGGCCCCGGGCCCGGCCGGCGTCCCGGACCGCTAGGATCGCGAACGGAGGATTCGCCTAGTTGGCCTATGGCGCACGCTTGGAAAGCGTGTTGGGGGCAACCCCTCGCGAGTTCGAATCTCGCATCCTCCGCTCCGCACCATCCGGTGGTCCCGGCCCGCGTCGCAGGGCGACGCCGGCGTGCCTGCCCGCACCGTTCCGCGCCTGGGAGCCCGCGCCGCCGCGACGACCGCGCCCCGGACCGCTCCGCTGCCGCATGCCCCCGGTCGAGCCGGTCCCGGTCCGGTATTGCTTGAAGCGTCCAGCACATAGTACGGTGTCGGAACGTTGCACGTACAACTACCCCGGAGGACTCCATGACCACCGCCACCTCGGCCATCCAGGACCTGACCGGCGACTACCAGCTCGACGTCGCCCACACCCGGATCGGCTTCGTCGCCCGGCACGCCATGGTCACCAAGGTGCGCGGCAGCTTCGAGGCCTTCGAGGGCACCGCCCACCTCGACGCGCAGGACCCCACCCGCTCGACCGCCACCATCAGCATCGACGTCGACAGCATCAACACCGGCCAGGTGCAGCGCGACGGGCACCTGCGCAACAACGACTTCTTCGACGTCCCGACGCACCCGACGATGACCTTCACCAGCACCGCCGTCGAGGTCACCGGCGAGGACACCTTCCGGATGACCGGCGACCTGACGCTCAAGGGCGTCACGAAGCCGGTGGCCGTGGACTTCGAGTTCACCGGCTCCGCAAAGGACCCCTACGGCAACCTGCGCGCCGGCTTCGAGGGCAAGGCCACCCTCAACCGCAGCGACTGGGGCGTCAGCTTCAACGCCGCCCTCGAGACCGGCGGCCTGCTCGTCTCCGAGAAGATCACCCTGGAGTTCGACATCTCGGCGATCAAGCTCACGCCGACCGCCTGACCGACCGGCGGCCCGATCGATCTCAGGAGGGCGGCGCCAGGCTCGCGTCGGAGCTGAACACCAGCGCCAGGGCCACCTTGCCGGTCTTCAGCGCGTTCTTCGACAGCGGCCCGCCGGCGTCCAGCGTGGTGAAGCTGCTGATCTTGAGGCCGTACGTCCCCTGCAGCCCGATCTGGCAGTACGGCCGGGCCGTGCACTCCGCCGGTCCGCCGAGGGTCACTCCCCCGCCGCAGGCCGCTGCGAGGTCGGACAGGCTGGTCACCTCGTACTTGTCCGCGAAGGCCTGGGTGACCGCGAAGGCGTTCTGGTCGGTGGCGACGGCCGGCGTCAGGGGCGTCAGCCCGAGCGGGGCGGCGAGCTCCTTGAGCGCCGTGACGGTGGTGTCGATGTCGCCGCTCGCCCGGCTGGGCGCGGCGGCGCCGTTGACCTTCTTGTTGAGGAAGTCGGTCAGGGTGGCGGCGTACTCCGGGACGACGTCGACCTCGCCCTTCTCCAGCGCCGGCTCGTAGAGCTCGCGGTTGGTGAGCTGCACGACGGTGGCGTCGAAGCCCGCGGCCTTGAGCACCTGCGCGTAGAGGTTAGCCAGCGTCTGGTTCTCGCTGAAGTTGGCAGCGACGACGCGGATGGGGCCACTGCCGCCGGACACGCCCTCCGCGAGCGACTGCGCCTGGATGAACTCCGCGGCGGCCTCCGCCGGCTGCATGCGGTCCACGTCGGTGCTCTTGTTGAGCCCGGCCAGCGCCTCCTGGTCGAGCGCCGCCGAGACCTGGTCCAGCGCCGTGGTGAGCGGGTCGGACAGCACCGCCGTGCGCACCACCGGGACGATGTTGTCGCTGGCCTGCAGGCTCTTGTCGTCGTCGAGGGCCACCAGGTCGTCCCCGGCGACGGGCTCGCAGACGGTGGAGCTCGCGCCCGAAGCGGCCCCGGGCGCGGGCGTCGCCGGGGTGGCCGTGTCCGAGCCGGAGTCGCTGCAGGACGCCAGCGCGAGCGGCAGCACGGCCAGCGCCGCGGCAAGGGTCGATCGGGAGAGGCGCATCACAACAGCTCGCCTTCTGTGTCCCGCGCAGCGCCGTGCCGCGCGCGTGTCAGGCGGGTGAGCCCCGCTGCCGGGAGTCAATCACGCAGCACCGACAGGACCTGTGCGCAGCGCCGCCGGCGTGACCAGGCGCTGCAGCCCGGCCAGCACGATCTCCGCGGCGAGCGCGAGCCCGGCGATCCACACCGCGCCGCCGAGCACCTGGGCGTAGTCCTGGCGGCCGTACCCGTTGTTGACGAACGTGCCGAGGCCGCCGCCGCCGACGTACGCCGCCAGGGTCGCCGTCGCGATCACCTGGACGACGGCGGTACGCAGCCCGGCCACGACCAGCCCTCGGGCGAGCGGCAGCTCGACCTGCAGCAGCACGGCGGCCTCCCCCATACCCATGCCGCGGGCGGCCTCGACCACCTCGCGGTCGACCCCCGCGATCCCCACGTAGGTGTTGACCAGGATCGGCGGGATCGCGAACAGCACCAGCGCGTACACCGCCGCCCGGTTGCCGATGCCGATGCTCGCGATGGAGGAGAAGATGATGAGCACCCCGAGCGTGGGCACGGCCCGGCTGGCGTTGGTCAGCGCGGTGACCACGGTGCCGCCGCGGCGCAGGTGGCCGAGCAGCAGCCCGACCGGCAGGCCGACCAGGGCGGCGACTCCGACCGCGATCCCGGTCAGCGCGAGGTGCTCGGCCAGCCGGTGCGGGACCCCGTCGACGCCGCGGTAGTGCGCGAGGTCGCCCAGCCACACCGCGGTGTCGCCGACCAGGCTCACGCCGGCCGGCCCACGGCGCGGCGCCAAGGGGTGAGCACCCGCAGGGCCAGCTGCAGCAGCAGGTCGACGGCCAGCGCCAGGAGCACCACCAGCACCAGGCTGGTCAGCTGCTGCGCCTTGTAGTCGTTGCTGAACCCGGCGAACAGCAGCGCCCCGATGCCGCCGTGGCCGATCACCGCACCCACCGTGACCAGCGCGATGGTCGACACCGCCGCGAGGCGCAGCCCCGCCAGCAGCGCGGGCAGCGCCAGCGGCAGCTCCACCCGGGTGAGCAGCGCCAGCCGCCCGTAGCCGGTGCCGACCGCCGCCTCGACGACGTCGGCGGGCACCTCGTCGAGCCCCACGAGCAGCTGGCGCAGCAGCACCTGCACGTCGTACGCCGCCAGAGCCACGATGACCGGCAGGCTGCTGGTGAAGCCGAACACCGGGCCCAGCAGCACGAACAGCGCCAGCGACGGGATCGTGTAGACGATCCCGCCGATCCCGAGCGCGATCAGCCGGCCGGTGCGGGACCGGCGTACGACAAGGGCCAGCGGCACCGCGACCAGCAGCGCCAGCCCCAGGGCGTACGCGGTCAGCTCCACGTGCGAGCGCACCGCGGCCACGACCTGGTCCGAGTCCTGGGTGAGGTAGGCCGGGCAGAACCAGTCGTTGGCCCTGATGCAGGCTGCCGTCGCCACGGTCACCTAGCCTTCGGCGCATGACCGGGCCACGCGCATGACGGGACCCGTGCGCCCGACCGGTCAGCAGCCACGGGCGGACGCTACCGCCGGCCCGCCGCCGGTCATGCTGAGCCTGTCGGGCGTGAGCAAGCGCTACCCGGACGGCACGGTCGCCGTCGAGCACCTCGACCTCGACGTCGCCCGCGGCGAGCTGGTCTGCCTGGTCGGCCCCTCGGGCTGCGGCAAGACCACCACGATGAAGATGATCAACCGGCTGGTGGAGCCCACCAGCGGCCGCATCGTGCTCGACGGCGACGACGTCACGGCCGTCGACGTCCGCGAGCTGCGCCGCCGGATCGGCTACGTGATCCAGCAGGTGGGGCTGTTCCCGCACCAGCGGGTCGGCGACAACGTCGGCACCGTGCCGCGGCTGCTCGGGTGGGACAAGGCCCGCACCCGGGCTCGTACGGACGAGCTGCTCGACCTCGTCGGCCTCGACCCGTCGGTCTACCGCGACCGCTACCCCTCACAGCTGTCCGGCGGCCAGCGGCAGCGGGTCGGCGTGGCGCGCGCGCTCGCCGCCGACCCGCCGGTGCTGCTCATGGACGAGCCGTTCTCCGCCATCGACCCGATCGCGCGGGACCGGCTGCAGGCCGAGTTCCTGCGGGTGCAGGCCGCGGTGCGCAAGACGATCGTCTTCGTCACGCACGACATCGACGAGGCCGTCCGGCTCGGCGACCGGATCGCGGTCTTCCGCCAGGGCGGCGTCCTTGAGCAGTACGACACCCCTGCGGTGCTGCTGGGCACCCCCGCCACCCCCTTCGTGGCGGACTTCGTCGGGGCGGACCGCGGGCTGCGCCGCCTGGCCGTCACCGCCATCGACGTCGCCGACCTCGACACGCCCCCGGTCGTCGGCGTCGACGACACCCTGGCCGACGCCCGGCGGGCCCTGCCGCACGGCGTCGCGCTGGTGCTCGACGGCGCAGGCGGCCTGCGGGGCTACGTCTCGGCGGACCGGCTCGGCGGGGACGGCCGGGTCGCGGACCGGCTGCGCCGGCTGCCCGCCGCCGTGCCGGCCGACGCGACGCTCAAGCGCGCGATGGCCGAGATGCTGCAGCACGACGCGGGCTGGGTGGCCGTTCTCGAGCCCGGCACCGACCGCTACCTGGGCGTGCTCACGCCCACCTCGCTGCACGCCGCCCTGCGCCGCAGCGTCGATGCCGACCGCCCCGAGCCGGCCCGCGGACACGACTGACCCCGCGCTCGACCGCCGCCCTCAGGCGAAGATCACGGGCCATCGGCCGGCGCGCTCAACCGCCCGCGCGCAGCCAGGCGGTGCTGGCAGCCGGCAGGGTCAGCAGCCCGCCGGCGAGCTGCGCGCCGGGCGCGGTCGCCGTCAGCAGCCGCTCGGCGGCGACCGGGACCTCGACGTCCTCCCCGAGCGTGTTGAGCACGGCCACGAGCCCGCCCTCGCGATGCACGGCGACCACCCCCTCGGGGGCGTCGAGCAGGCCCGCCTGCCGGCCGAGCCCGGGCAGCAGGGACCGGCGCAGCGCGAGCAGCGAGCGGTAGGTCGCCAGCGCCGGCGGGCCGGGCTCCACCGCCTTGCCCTCGGCGTCCGGCCCGAACGGCAGCCAGGGCTGGCCGGTGGTGAAGCCCAGCCCCGGCATGCCGGCCCGCCAGGGCATCGGCGTCCGGCAGCCGTCCCGGCCCGCGACGGTGTGACCGCTGCGCGCCCAGACCGGGTCCTGCCGCCGGTCCGGCGGGACCTCGGTCTCCTCGAGCCCGAGCTCCTCGCCCTGGTAGAGGTACGGCGAGCCGGGCAGCGCCAGCAGGAGCGCGGTCACCGACAGGCCGCGGCGGATCCCGAGCTCGCCGCCGCCGTACCGCGTGACGTGCCGTACGAGGTCGTGGTTGGACAGCACCCAGGTCGGGAGAGCGAACGAGCGGAGCGCGTCGGCCACCGCCGCGGCCAGCTCGCCGGCGTCGTACGCGCAGCGCATCAGGGTGAAGTTGAACGCCTGGTGCAGCCCGTGCGGCCCGACGTACCGGGCGATGCGCGCGACGTCGTACAGGAAGACCTCGCCGACCATCATCCGCTCCGGCGAGTAGGCGTCGGTCACCTGCCGCCAGTCCTCGTACACCGCCAGCACCTCGTCGCGGTCCCAGACGTGCCGGCGCTCGTGCGGCACGCCGGGGACCGGCTCCGGCAGCGGCCCCTCGTCGGCGAGGTCGGGGCGCTTGTACAGCGCGTGCGCCACGTCGATCCGGAAGCCGTCGACGCCCCGGTCCAGCCAGAACCGCAGGACCTCCAGCCAGTACGCGTGCACGGCCGGGCAGGTCCAGTCGAGGTCGGGCTGCTCCACGTCGAACAGGTGCAGGTACCACGCACCGTCGGGCACCTGCGTCCACGCCGGCCCGCCGAACGTGCTCTGCCAGTCGTTGGGCGGCCCGTCGCCGCGCCCGGGCCGGAACACGAACCGCTCCCGCATCGGCGAGTCCGGGTCCGCGAGCGCCGCGGCGAACCACGGGTGCGCGCTGGAGGTGTGGTTGGGCACCACGTCGACGAGCACCCTGAGGCCGAGCCGGTGCGCGTCGGCGAGCAGCGCGTCGACGTCGGCCAGGTCGCCGAAGACCGGCTCGACGCCCATCGGGTCGGCGACGTCGTAGCCGTGGTCGGCCATCGGGGAGGGGTAGAACGGCGTGACCCACACGGCGTCCACGCCGAGGTCCGCGAGGTAGGGCAGCCGCGACCGCAGCCCGGCCAGGTCGCCGACCCCGTCGCCGTTGCTGTCGGCGTACGACCGCAGGTAGACCTCGTAGACGACGGCGTCCTGGACCCACGAGGTGCTCATCCGCAGCCGGTGCCCCGCCGGGGGGTGGGTCAGTCGAGGTCGCGGCGGGCGAACAGGACCACGCCGGCAGCCACGACGACGGCTGTGACGGCCGTCAGCACGAGGGCGCCGTGCAGGTTGCCCACGAGGACCTCCCGGCCACCGGTCTGGTAGGCGCCCGTGGAGTCCACGAAGCTCTCGTTCAGGAAGATCTTCAGGCCGCCCTCCTGAAGGAGGGCCAGGGTGTTCTCGGTGAGCAGGTAGGGCTGCCAGCGCGGCCGCACCCCGCGCACGATGTTCTCGACGATGGCGAAGTAGACGAACCCGAAGCCGAACGCCGCCGCGGTGTTGCGCAGCAGGTTGGCCACCCCGAAGCCGAGCAGGCTCATCAGCACCACCAGCAGCACCCCCCGGCCGGCCGAGCCGACCAGCTCGCCGAACAGCCCCGGCGGACCGTCGCCGGTGCCGCGGGTCGCCGCCAGGGCGCGGGCCGCCAGCAGCCACGCGGCAGCGGCAAGGACCGCGAGGACCGCGGACAGCACGGCCAGGATGGTCAGCTTCGCGGCCATCACGCGCAGCCGGCGCGGCTCCCAGAACAGCAGCGCCACCATCGAGCGGGTCGACCACTCCGCGCCGACGTAGGTCGCGCCGAGCAGGAACGCCAGCGCCGCCGTGAGCACGGCGACCGCGACCACGCCGTTGCGCCCGTCCTCGGCGAGCCGGAACGGCGCCGGCCGCAGGAAGTTGCTGAGATCGCCGAGGTTGTCGAGAGTGAGCGGCGGCCCGCACTGCTCCTCGGCCGCGTCGCCGCCCACCTGGTCCAGGCACTGCCGGCGGTAGCCCTCCGACTCGACCAGGATCTGCTGCCGCTCGGCCTCGGCGGCCGCAACCCGGGCCGGCGAGGTCTTGGCGTACTGGGTGGAGGCGGTCGCGACGCCACCGACGAAGCCGAGGACCGCGAGCAGCAGCAGCACCCGCACCATCCGGCGGGAGCGGAAGCGGTGCAGCTCGGCGCGCAGCAGCGACCCCCGACGGGAGGTGGCGGGAGCCGGCGGCACCTCGAGGGCGGTGCTCACGGCCGGGCCTCCGGCACGGCGTCGGCGGTGAGCGCCAGGAACGCCTCCTCGAGGTCGACGGCGACCGGGGTGAGCTCCGAGACCCAGTGCCCGGAGCCGGCCAGCAGGCGGGTGAGGTCGGCAGGCGCCTGGACGCCGGCGACGAGCAGCGCGCCGTCGTCGTCGCTCACCCGGTGGCCGGCCCGCTCCAGCACGGCCCGGCCGGCGGCCAGGTCGTCGACGCGGACCCGTACGTCCCCCGACGAGCGGCCGGCCAGCACGTCGGACACCGGCCCGGAGGCCACGCAGCGCCCCCGGGCCATGATCGAGACGGAGTCGCAGACCTGCTCGACCTCGGCGAGCAGGTGCGAGGACAGGAAGACCGTGGTGTGCCCGTCCGCGCCGAGGCGCCGGACCAGCTCGCGGACGTCACGGATGCCGGCCGGGTCCAGGCCGTTGCTCGGCTCGTCCAGCACCAGCAGCCGCGGCTGCTTGAGCAGCGCGGCCGCGATGCCCAGCCGCTGCTTCATCCCGAGGGAGTAGCCCTTGAAGCGCTCCCCGGCGCGGTCGCGGAGGTCCACCAGCTCCAGGCACTCCTCGACCCGCCCGCGCGACACCCCGGCGGTCTCGGCCAGCAGCTGCAGGTTGAGCCGCCCGGCGAAGGTCGGGAAGAACAGCGGCGTCTCCACCAGCGCGCCCACCTGGCCGATGACCGCGGGCAGCTCCTTCGGCACCGGCCGGCCGAACAGCCGCAGCTCGCCCTCGTCGGCGCGTACCAGTCCCAGCAGCGCCCGGATGGTCGTCGTCTTGCCCGATCCGTTGGGCCCGAGGAAGCCGTGCACCCCGCCGGAGCCGACCGTCAGGTCGAGCCCGTCCAGTGCGCGCAGCGCCGGCCGGCGGCGTCGCCGGTAGGTCTTGGTCAGGCCGCGCACCTCGATCACGTCCACGGGCGCTCCCTCCGGCTGGTCGCGCACGCTCCCACGCGGTACGGCCCGCGACCCGCCGCCGCGCCGGGCTCAGCAGCATCCGTCGGTGCATCCGGGCGTACGGCCGGCGCCGGGCCGGGGGGCAGCCACCGCCGGGGCGCAGCAGCCCTCGCCGCGCCACGCCTGCCGGCCCTCCTTCGCCGCGATCGCGGCGATCACCAGCCCGGCGACCGGGTCGGCCCACCACCAGCCAGCCGTGGCGTTGAGGACCAGCCCGCCGAGCAGGACCGCGCTCATGTACGTGCACAGCAGCGTCTGGGTCGAGTCGGCGACGACAGAGGTGGAGTGCAGGGTGCGGCCGGTACGGCGCTGCGCCCACGACAGGAACGGCATGACCGCCAGGGACGCGAGCGCCAGCCCGATCCCGACCGGCGACGGGTCCGGCTCGCTGCCGGTCACGAGGGCGCGGACGGACTCGGCGCTCACGTACGCCGCCAGGGCCAGGAAGGAGACCGCAATCAGCCGGAGGGCCTGCTGCTCGCGGCTCTGCGGCAGCCGCTGCCGGAACTGCCACAGGATGACCAGGCCGCTCGAGACCTCGATCACCGAGTCGAGCCCGAACCCGACGAGCGCGACGGACCCGGCGACCAGGCCCGCGGCCAGGGCGAGCACCGCCTCGAGGGTGTTGTAGGCCACGGACGCGCCGGCCAGCAGCTGGGCCCGACGGCCCAGGCGGGCCTGCTCCTCGACGGGGACGGCGGCGGCCAGCGCGTCGTGGTCGTGGGCGGTGGTCATGCGCCGGAGGCCGGGCACAGGGTCACGGCCGAGCCGGTCGCGTCGAGCAGCCGCTCCGCCACCGAGAGCAGGTCCATCAGCTCGGGCCTTGCCAGGCTGTACACCGCCGCCCGGCCCTGCGCCCGGGCGGTGACCAGCCCGCAGTCGCGCAGGCACGAGAGGTGGCCGGAGACGGTGGACTGGGCCAGCCCGAGGTGGGCGGTCAGGTCGACGACGCGGTGCTCCCCGAGCGCGAGGTGCTGCACGATGGCCAGCCGGGTGGGGTCGGCCAGGCTGCGGAACAGCAGGACGGCGGCTGTCACGTCGGTGGTCTGCGCTGTCATCGGCATTCGCCGATGCTAACCGCTACAGGAGCCCGAGGTGGTCGAACAGGATCCGGAAGCCGATCAGGATGAGGACCAGGCCGCCGGCGACCTCCGCCGGACCCCGCCAGCGCGCCCCCGCGCGGTGCCCGAGGAGCACGCCGGCGAACGACACCGCCAGCGTGACCGCCCCGATGAGGAGCACCGCGGGCACGATGGAGACCGGCAGGAACGCGAAGCTGATGCCGACCGCGAGCGCGTCGATGCTCGTCGCCACCGACAGGACCAGCAGCTGGCGCCAGGACAGGGCGGCCGACCCGGGCGCACCGCTGCCGGCGACCGCCTCGTGCAGCATCTTCCCGCCGACGCCGACCAGCAGGGCGAAGGCGAGCCAGTGGTCGTAGGTGGTGACGACCCGCTCCAACTGGCTTCCCAGCAGCCAGCCGACCACCGGCATGCCGGCCTGGAACACCCCGAAGGCGAGGGCGATCGTGGCGGCGGTACGCAGGTCGAGCCGCCGCATCTGCAGGCCCTTGCCGACGGCCACCGCGAACGCGTCCGCGGACACGCCGAATGCGATGAGCACCAGGGTCAGGCTGGACACGCGGGGACGGGCCTTCCGGTCGTGTGCCGGAAGCGATGGGCAGTCTCCGGCACGGTGAGTGCCGAAGGTCTCGTTCACCCGGACCTGACGTCCGGGCGGTGCACCGGGTGGTCGCCCACCAGTATGTCGATGCACCTCCGCGCCGATCTTCCGGCGCCTGCTGGGAACTACTCCCCCTCGAAGCGCCGAGTGTACGGCCCGGCGCCGGGCGAGGGAGCGACCAGCCCCCGCCGCGAAGCAGCGGGGGCCGGATCGTCCTCGGCAGTTTCGGGATCCTCGCATCGGGACCCCGCAGCGGTGGCGGTGGGATTTGAACCCACGGACGTGTTGCCACGTCACACGCTTTCGAGGCGTGCTCCTTCGGCCGCTCGGACACGCCACCGGAGGGGAGCCTAGCCCTGATCCCCGAGGACCTGCCCGCGGCGCTGCTCGAAGAACTCCCGCAGCACCTCGCCGCACTCCTGCCCGAGCACGCCGCCGACCACCTCCGGCCGGCTGTTGAGCCGGCGGTCGCGCAGGACGTCCCACAGCGACCCGGCCGCGCCGGCCTTGGGGTCGACCGCGCCGTACACCACCCGGGACACCCGGCTGAGCACCAGCGCGCCGGCGCACATGGTGCACGGCTCCAGGGTGACCACGAGCGTGCAGCCGTCGAGGCGCCACCTACCCCGGGCCGCCGCGCCCGCCCGCAACGTCAGCAGCTCGGCGTGGGCCGTCGGGTCGCCGGCCCGCTCGCGGTCGTTGTGCGCCGCGGCCAGGACGGCACCGGTCTCGTCCAGCAGCACGGCTCCCACCGGGACGTCCCCGTGCGCCGGGGCGAGCGCGGCCTGGGCGAGCGCGGCCCGCATCGCCGGCTCGTAGCGGCTCACTCCCCGCGGACCTGCTCCAGCACGTCCGCGAACCCGGCCCGCTCGCCGACGGCGGACAGCACGTCGGCGGGCAGCAGCCCCTCTTCGGCGCACAGGGCGAGCAGGTCGTCGGCAGAGGTGCCGAGGTCGGTCAGCACCGAGGTGTCGCCGACCGGCTCGGCCACCGGGTGGGTGCCCTCGTCGTCCTCGTCCTCGACCGGGTCCGCCAGCGCGGACTCCTCCCAGAGCATCGCCGCCACGTCGCTGGCCTGCACGGCCCGGGCGTCGGACAGGAACACCCGCGGCTCCTCCAGGGAGCCGGGGCCGCCGTCGACGCGCACGACAGCGACGTACTCGTCGTTCTCCTCGAGCAGCAGAAGCGCGGGGCCCTCGCCCTCGCCGGTCAGCTCCCGGAGCAGCTCCGACACCGCCTCCAGGTCCTCCAGCTCGTCGAGGTCGACCTCCTCGGCGGACCAGCCGCCCGCGGAGCGAGCGAGAGCGGCGGCGAAATAGGACACGGGGCTCTCCGGGGGGTGCAGTGGACGCGGGGGGCGTGAGCCGGGGTCAGTCGACGACCGCGTCGACTACCCGCTCGTACACGTCCGCGAACCCGAGTCGCTGCGCGACCGTCGAGAGCATCTCGTCGGCGTACGCGTCGAGGTCGGCCAGGATCGCACCGAGCTCCATCTCGTCGAGGCCCAGGTCGTCGAACACGCCGAGGTCGCCCGCCGGCCACACCTCCTCGAGGTCGTCGTCGCCCGGCACCTCGAGGTCCAGCCGCTCGACCACCTGGCCGGCGAGCTCCCAGGCCACCGCGGCCGTAACGTCGGACAGCAGCAGGCGCACCCGGCCCATCACGACCCGCACCACTACGAAGAACTCGTGGGCGACGTCGACGAGCGCGAAGCTGCCGCCGTCCCCGGACTGCTTCCGGACCGCGGCGATCAGCCCGTCCAGGTCCTCGGTGAGGACGTCCGGGAGCAGGCCGGCCTGCCAGACGCCGTCCTGCCGGTAGACCACCACCGCGTAGGCGTCGGAAGGCCCGTCGGAGGCTGCCTGCACGATCGCCACCCCCCTTGCCCTCGGCCCGGTCCCGGGCAGTGCCCGACTGTGGCAGATCCGGCCGGGGACCGGTAGCCCGGGCGGGCTCGCCCGCCGGAGGGTGGGTTCGGGTGGCGCAGGGCGGGGGTAGGCGAACGGCAGAGGTCGCAGACACCCCCTAGTCCCTGGAGGACCCTCATGGCTCAGCGCAACACCCTCGCCCACTTCCTGCACGACGCCGGTCTCGCCGCCTGGTTCGGCGGCACGCTCATGGGCGCCATCGGCGTCAACGGCGCAGCTGCGGATGTCGACGACCCCCGCCAGCGGGCCCGCGTGGCCAACGCCGGCTGGGCGCGCTGGACCCCGGTCAACGCCGTCGCCATCGGCGCGCACCTGTTCGGCGGTGCGCAGCTGCTCAAGGAGAACAAGAGCCGCGTCGCGACCCAGGACGGCGTGCTCGCCAACACCAACGTCAAGCTCGGCCTGACCGCGGCGGCGCTCGCCGCGACCGCGTACTCCCGGGTGCTCGGCAAGAAGATGCAGAGCGCGGGCGACGTACCGGTTGCCGGCGGCACCGACTCGCTGTCCACCACGCCGGCCGAGGTGGCCAAGGCGCAGAAGCAGCTCACGGCGCTGCAGTGGGCCATCCCGGCCCTCACCGGCGGCATCCTCGCCAGCTCCTCGCTCCACGAGGAGCAGCAGCGCAGCACCGAGGTGGTCAAGGGGACCCTCAAGGGCCTGCCGTCCACCATCGGTACGGCCCTGACCGGCGCTGCCGGCGCGGGCTTCGCGAAGGCCAAGGGCACCGTCTCCAGCTGATCGCACCCGACGCCCCGCCCTCCAGCCGGAGGGCGGGGCGTCGTGCTGTCAGGCCGCGGCTGCCAGGCAGGAGCGGACGGTCCGAACCACGTCCTCGGGCGCGTAGCGCACGTCCTCCCAGGAGAAGCGCAGGACCCGCCAGCCGAGGCGTTCGAGCGCGTTGACCCGGTGGCGGTCGGAGCGGTAGGACTCGCGGTCGCTGTGGAAGGCGAAGCCGTCCGCCTCCACGACCAGCCGCGAGCCCGGCCAGGCCATGTCGACGCGCGCCACGAAGGTGCCGTCGCGCTCGCTCACCACGTGCTGCGTCTGCGGCGCAGGCAAGCCCGCCTGGCGCAGCAGCACCCGGAGCAGGCTCTCGAGGACCGACCCCGCCAGCGGGTCGAGAGCCTGGGCGACCGCGCGCGGGCGGCGGGCGCCTCGGCCGAGCCGGCCGGACAGCGCTGTCACGAGGTCGCCGGAGTCGACCAGTCCCTGGCGCAGCGCGCTGTCCGCGGCGGCGACCGCCTCCTCGTGGGGCAGCACCATGGCCAGGTCCAGGACCGTGCGCAGGGGAACGGTCCGCCGGACCTCGTCGACCACGACCACGTCGTCGTCGGGAAGGTCCATCCGCCGCACCTGCCAGCCGGGAACCGCGAGCCGGCTGCGGCTCAGCGGCACGGTGACGCGGTGCAGCGGCGTGCCCACCAGCTCGATGCCCCACAGCTGCGCCGCGGTCTCGTGGCAGGCCGTCGCCTTCGAGCCGAGCCGCACGAACACCTCGAGGTCCACGGGCGCAGCGTGCCCGCTGCGCGCGCGTCGGGGCCGCCCTTGTCCACAGCCCGGAGTTCCTGTGTCGAGGCCCGGCCGGGCTGCACAGGAACTCCGGGTGCGGCGCCCGGAACGCCCCCTCGTGTCGGAGTGCCCGGGTCACTTCCTGTGCCGGGGCAGGCGGCCTCGACACAGGAATGCCAGGCTCAGCCGCCCTGGCCCGGCTGCGTGGGGTCGGGAGCCGGCGTCGGCGACGTGGGCGCGCCGGCACACCCGAACAGCGACTGGGCCGCGCCGACCCCGGCGGTGGCCCCACCGGCCGCCGCGACCTGCACGAGCTGCAGACCAGGGGTGAGGTCCCCCGCGGCGTAGACCCCCTCGACCGACGTCTGGCCCTCGCGGTCCACGACCACGTAGCCCTCGTCGTCGATCTCGCAGCCCAGCGACGCGGCCAGGTCGGTGCGCGGCTCGTGGGCCACGGAGAAGAACACCAGGGAGGTCGGCAGGATGGTGCCGTCGTCGAGCTCGAGGCCGGTCAGGTTGCCCCGCTCGCCGACGAAGCGGACGGCGTCGCGCTCGACGAGCTCGTTGCCGTTCTCCGCGATGACCGCGCGACAGGAGTCGTCCCCCTGGAAGCGCCGGCCGTTGGTGACCACCGTGACCGACCGCGCCCAGTTCAGCAGCGTCGAGGAGAAGCCGACCAGGTGCGGGTCCCAGCCGAGCGCGACCACGTCCCGGTCGCGGGTCTCGTAGCCGTCGCAGGCCGGGCAGTGGAACACCGAGGCGCCGTAGTGCGTGGCGAAGCCCCCGACGTCCGGGAACACGTCCTTGACGCCGCAGGCCAGCACCAGGCGGTGGCACAGCAGGTTGTCGCCCACGGCGAACAGCCCGTCCTCGCGGCGTTCGACGCGCTCGACGCGACCCGGGCGGATCTCGGTGGTGGGGTAGGCGCAGACCTCGTCGCGGCCCCGCGCGATCAGCTCCACGGGCTTCTGCGGGTCCCGGCCGAGATAGCCGTGCGAGCGCTCGACCATGCCCGACCGGTAGTCCTCGCTGTCGACGACCACCACCGATCGGCGGTAGCGGCCGAGCCAGGAGGCGGCAGCCAGCCCGGCCGGCCCGCCGCCCACCACGACGGCGTCCACCTCGTGCCGCATCACAGCTCCCTCAGCAGTCCGTGCGCCAGCACCGCGGGCAGGGACAGCGTGCGGTAGCCCACCTGCTCGAACAGCACCACGATCCGGTCGCCCTCGTAGCGCATGACCAGTCCCTCCCCCCACTCGGTGTGCTCGACCCTGGTCTGCAGCCCGAACGGCGACTCGTCGGCGTCCGGCTGCTCCATCGCCGTCCCGGCCTCGCAGGTGTCGCAGTTGCCGCAGGGCTCGTCGAGCTGCTCGCCGAAGTAGGCCAGCAGGTACTGCCGCCGGCAGCCGGTCGTCTCGGCGTACCCGCGCATCATCATCACCCGGGACTGCTCGACCTTCTTGTGCGACTCGGCCACCTCGACGGCGGCCTGCGCGGCCTGCCGGGGTCCGGTGTCGCCGTCGGTCTCCGCGACGTCGCCGTCATCGGTGACCTCCACGGCGCCCACCTCCTCGAGCAGGTTGACCAACCCCACCAGCCGGCTCGCGGTCATGTCCATCTCGCCGGCGAGCTCCCTCGGCGCGACCGGCTCGTCCGCGTGGTGCACCAGCGTCGCCACCTTGCGCAGCGCGGTCTCGTCCGCGCTGCCCGACGCGAAGAACCGCCGGAGCCCGAGGTCGGCCTCCCGGTAGTAGAGGACCGCCCGCGCCGGCTGCCCATCGCGGCCGGCCCGCCCGATCTCCTGGTAGTAGCTGTCGAGGCTGTCCGCGACCTCGGCGTGCAGCACGAAGCGCACGTCCGCCTTGTCGATGCCCATCCCGAACGCCGTCGTCGCGACCACCACGTCGAGCTTCCCGGCCATGAACGCGGTCTGCACCGCCTCGCGGTCGGCCTTCTTCCGGCCGGCGTGGTAGGCGGCCGCGTCGATGCCGAGCTCCGCCAGGGCTTCGGCGTACGCCTCGGCGCTCTTGCGCGTGGCGGTGTAGATGATGCCGGGCTTGGCCTCGCCCATGGCGCGCAGCACGACGGCCTCACGCTTCTGGTCGTCGTCGCGGTGCGCCTCGACCTCGAGGTGCAGGCCGGGGCGGTCGAAGCCCCGCACCACCTCGGCCGGTTCGCGCAGGTGCAGCTTCTCGACGATCTCGGCGCGTACGGGCGGCGACGCGGTGGCGGTCAGCGCGAGGACCGTGGGGTGGCCGAGCTGCTCGACGACCGAGCCGAGACGCAGGTAGTCGGGCCGGAAGTCATGGCCCCACGAGGACACGCAGTGCGCCTCGTCTACCACGAGCAGCGAGGGCCGGGCCTCGGCGACGGCGGCGACGACCTCGGGTTTGGCCAGCTGCTCCGGTGCGAGGAAGAAGAACTCCACGGCGCCCGCGCGCAGCCGCGCAAACGCCTCCTCGCGCTGGCCGGCCGTGAGGCTGCTGTTGGCGGCGACGGCGCCGCCGCTGTCCACCGCGGCGAGGGCCTCGACCTGGTCGCGCTGCAGGGCGATCAGCGGCGACACGACCACGGTGGGCCCGTCGAGCAGCAGGGCGGGCACCTGGTAGACGGCGCTCTTGCCGGAGCCGGTCGGCATGACGACCAGGGCGTCCCGGCCGGCGACCACGTGCTCCATCGCCTCGAGCTGACCGGGCCGCAGCTGCTCGTAGCCGAACGCCTCCCGGGCGATGTCGCGCAGGCGAACGGCTGAGTCGGCGGTGGTGGTCAGGATCGGCTCCGGGGCTCGTACGGCGGCAGGTTCAGCCGGGCTACCCCGCTCAGGCCGCAGTGACCGCGCCGTACGCGGGTGTGTCCCGGCCGGTACGTCCGGCGGCGACCACCTGGTCCCAGAGCTCGACGGCCATCCCGCGGACCTCCTCGAGCGGCACGTCCCAGGTCGCGCTGGCGCCGTGCGGGCAGTAGCCCTCGAGCACCCGCATCCCGCAGTCCCGGCAGGCGCTCTGCCAGGAGACGCCGACCCGGTGCCAGGTGCGCGCGAGCGGGGCCACGTCGGCGAGGTTGGCGTAGGTGAAGACGGCGACGGTCGGGGTCCCGACCGCGCCGGCCAGGTGCCGCGGGCCGCTGTCGTTGCCCAACATGAGCGAGCAGCGCCGGAGCACCCCGACCAGGCCGCCGAGCGACAGCCCGCCGACGACGGTCTCCACCGGCCGGCCGAACCCTGCCGCGACCCGCCCGACGCGGTCCGCGTCGCCCGGCCCGCCGAGCACGACGACCCGCGCTCCCGAGTCGGCGAGCTCCCGGGCGACGGCGCCGAGCCGTTCCTCGGGGTAGCAGCGCCGGCCGTCGGTCGCCCCCGGGTGCACCGCCACCAGGGGGGCGTCGCCGGCGGGCAGGACCGCCAGGCTCTCGGCCAGGTCGGCGCCCGTGACCGCCAGGTGCGGCTCGACCCGCTGCAGCCGCGCACCGACGGTCGCCGCGACCTCCAGCCAGCGCAGCGTGTCGTGCTGGTAGGCGGTGTAGGGCACCCAGCGGTCCGGCTTGGGCGCGTCCGGGGTGGCCGCGCCTGCCGTCACCCGGGCGCCGAGGCGCAGCAGCAGGGCGTTGCTGTTGCGGCCGCCGCCGTGCAGCTGCACCGCCAGGTCGTAGCCGTACGCCCGCTGCTCCGCGCACCAGGCCTCCAGCACCTCCGCGGGGGCGTCCGGGTCGGGCCCGACGCGTACGCCCCGAGTCAGGGGGACCTGGACGTAGCGGTCGCACGGCCCCGGCCGGTCCTCGACCAGCGGCCGGGTGTGGGCGGCGCCGAGCAGCGTGATCTCGGCGTCGGGATAGGCGTCGCGCAGCGCGGACAGCGCCGGCTCGGCGACGACGTAGTCGCCCACGCCGTTGGCGCGCAGGACCGCGAGCCGGCGTACGCCGGGGACCGGCCCGGGAAGGGGGCCGGCCGGCAGGTCGAGCGCGGGGACGTCGGGGTCAGGGACGCGGGTCACTCAGCTCGCCGTACGCACGAACTTGTGGAACCGGCTGACGTCGCCGGTGCGGACCCGCTCCTGGTAGAGGAAGTCGACGTCGCTGTCGTCGAACGTCGCGAAGAACGGCCCCCAGTCGATGTCCTCGAGGCGGCTGTCGTCGCCGGGGCCGTCGGGGAACTCGATGCGCAGGACGCCGGCCGTGCCGGGGCCGCGGCGGCGCCCGCCGGTGCCCTTCACGTCCGCCGGCCGGCCGTTGCGGGTCTGCGCCCACGCCCGGATGACGTCGTGGTCGCGGGTCGTGTAGCTGGCCGCCAGCGTCGCCCGCTGCGTCGACCGCTCGACGGCGTCCTCCTTGCCGAGGGCCTCGGCGAGGTAGCCCTTCGGGCGTACGGTCCGGTCGTTGTCCGGGACGTCGAGGTCGGGCAGGGCGGGCTCGGCAGGCTGCTCGCTCTCGTCGGCCGTGCGCCCGGCCGGCACCTCCTCGGCCTCGCCACGCTCCGGGACCGCGACCTCCTCGACCGGCTGCACGACCTCGTCGGCGGCCGGCGCCTCCTCGGGAGCCGGCGCCTCCGTGGGCCGGGCGCGCTTGGCTCGGGCCTTCTCGGCGGCCTTCGCCTCGCGCTGCTTCTCCTTCTCGCGGGCCTCGCGCTGCTTGGCCTTGGCCTTGGCCTCGCGCTCCTTCTCCTTCGCGTTGGCCGCCCGCTGCGCGTCACGGCGCTGCTTGGCCTTGGCCTCGCGCTCCTTCTCCTTCTGGCGGTCCTCGCGCTGCTTCTGCTTCGCCTTCTTGGCGCGGGCCTCCTCCTTGGCCTTCGCCTCGGCGGCCTTCTCGCGCTCCTTGGCCTTGGCAGCCTTCTGCTTCTCCTTGGCCTTGGCGGCCTTCTCCTTCTCCTTGGCCTTTGCGGCCCGCTCCTTGTCCTTGCGCTTGGCCTCGCGCTCCTTGTCCTTGGCCTTTGCGGCCTTGTCCTTCGTGGCGTTGGCGGCCATGCGTGTCCTCCGGGGTCAGTGCAGCGTGGCCTGCGGGATCCCCGGTGTGTCGGGCCAGAAACACCGGTCCCACCGACACGACCCGACCAGCGGCGCCCGTTTCCCGGCACCGGCACGGGGAAGCGGCTCCGCGGGGCCACCGCGGCCCGGGCGGGAGGACGCGTGGGCACGGTCGACTGGCAGGGCATGTCGCGCGTGCTCGCGGTGCGCCTGGACAACCTGGGCGACGTGGTCATGGTCACGCCGGCGCTGCGGGCGCTGCGGGCGGCGCTGTCGCCCGGGGCCCGCCTCGACCTGCTGGCCAGCCCCGCCGGCGCCTCCCTCGCGCCCCTGCTCGAGGGCGTCGACGAGGTGCACGCGCTGTCGGCCGTGTGGCAGGACGCCGACGGACGCCTGCCGCTGGACCCCGCCCGCGAGCTGGCCGTCGTCGACCGGCTGCGTGGCTACGACGCCGTGGTGGTGTTCACCTCCTTCGCGCAGTCGCCGTGGCCGGTCGCGTACGCCGCCTACCTCGCCGGGGTGCCGGTGCGGCTCGGCGTGAGCAAGGAGTTCGGCGGCAGCCTGCTCACGCACCGGCTGGTCGCCCCGCCCGACGAGCAGCACCAGAGCGACCGGGCGCTGGCCCTGCTGGCGAGCGCCGGGGTGCCGTCGCAGGGCACGCACCTGTCCCTCACGGTCCCCGAGGACGCGCGGGAGCGCGCCGCGAAGGTGCGGCGCGAGGCCGGGCTCCCCGACACGTACGCCGTGCTGGCGCCGGGCGCGTCCTGCCCGTCGCGGCGGTGGGACCCCGAGCGGTTCCGGGTCACCGCCCAGCAGCTGGGGATGGCGGTCGCGGTGGTCGGTACGGCGAAGGAGGCCGACCTCGTTGCCAGCATCACGGGGCCGCGCGTGGTGGGCCTGGCCGGGCAGCTCGACGTGCCGGCGCTGGCCGCCCTGATCGAGGGCGCGCAGGTGGCGCTGACCAACAACTCCGGCGGGATGCACCTGGCCGACGCGGTCGGCACCCCGGTCGTCACCCTGTTCGCCGGCACGGAGGACGAGTCGCAGTTCGCGCCGCGTTCGGTGCCGGCCCGGCTGCTCCGGGTGCCGACGACCTGCGCACCCTGCCGCGCCTTTGCCTGCCCGTACTCCCACGAGTGCCTCGACATCGCCCCCGCCGACGTGGCCGCAGCCGTGCGGGAGGTCGCCGCATGAGGGTGCTGACGTGGCACGTGCACGGCTCCTACCTCTGGTACCTCAGCCAGGTCCCGGTGACGTGGGTGCTGCCGGTGCGGCCAGGCGGCGGGGAGGGGTACGGCGGGCGTACGCCGTCGTTCGCCTGGCCCGACAACGTCGAGGAGGTGCCGGCCGACGAGGTCGCCGATGCCGACCTCGACCTGGTCGTCACCCAGCACCGGCGCAACTGGGAGCTGGACCGGCACGAGCTGCTCCGCGGGCGGGTCGGCGAGCTGCCGCGGGTCCACATCGAGCACGACCCGCCGCAGGGCTGGCCCAACGACGCCCTGCACCCGGTGCAGGACCAGGACGCGACGCTGGTGCACGTCACGCCGTTCAACGACCTCATGTGGGACAGCGGGATCACCCCGACGCGGGTCGTCGACCACGGCGTCGTCGTGCCCGACCTGCCGTGGACCGGCGAGACCGGAGCGGCCGTGGCCGTCGTCAACAACCTCTACCGGCGGGGCCGCCGGCTCGGGCCGGACGTGTTCGACCGGCTCGCCGCGCAGGTCCCCGTCGACCTGGCCGGGATGAACGGCGAGGCGTACGGCCGCTGGCTCGGCGACATCCCGCTGGCCGAGCTGCACCGGCGGCTGCCGGCGTACCGGTGCTTCGTCAACCCGATCCGCTACACCTCGATGGGGCTCGCGGTCTGCGAGGCGATGGCCCTGGGGCTGCCGGTCGTGGGGCTGGCGACGACGGAGATGGCCACGGCCGTGCAGAACGGCGTCAGCGGATACGTGGAAACCGATGAGCGCAAGCTCGCCGGGCACGTCCGACGGCTGCTCGCCGACCCCGACGAGGCCGCGGAGCTGTCGGCGGGCGCCCGCACGCTGGCCCGGGAGCGGTTCGGCATCGACCGCTTCGTCCGCGACTGGCTCGCCGTGCTCACCGAGCGGGTGCCGGCGTGATCGCCCTGCTCGACCTTGTCACAGGCGCCCGCGGGCTGCCGGTCGTCGTCGTGGGCGACGCGGTGCTCGACGGCTGGCTGCACGGACCGTCCTCCCGGCTGTCCCGCGAGGCGCCGGTGCCGGTCGTCGACATCACGCAGACCCGGTACGCCCCCGGCGGAGCCGCCAACACCGCGGTCAACCTCGTCGCGCTGGGCGCCCGTGTGCGCTTCCTGTCCGTGGTGGGGGACGACGCCGACGGCGACCTGCTGCGGCGGGTGCTGTGCGAGGCCGGCGTCGACGACGCGGACGTGCTGGTCGAACCGGGGCGTACGACGTGCGCGAAGCGCCGGGTGTCGGCCGGCAGCCAGATGCTCACCCGCTTCGACACCGGCACGTCGGCGCCGGTGGGGGGCGGCACCCGCGCCGCGCTCGCGGGCCTGCTGCGCGACGCTGCGGCGTCGGCTGCGGCCGTGGTGGTCAGCGACTACGGGCTGGGCCTGCTGGCCGACGGCGCCGTCGAGCTGGTCACCTCGCTGGACCACCCGTGCGTCGTCGTCGATGCCCGCCGACCCCAGCGCTGGGCGCCGGCCCGCCCGCGGGCGGTCAAGCCCAACTTCGCCGAGCTCGAGGCGCTGCTGGAGCCCGGCCTCGACCGGGCCGAGCAGGTGGTCGCGGCGGCGGAGCTGCTGCACGCGGCGTTCGGCGCCCAGGTCGTCGCGGCCACCCTCGACACCGACGGCGCGGTGGTGCTCTCCGGCGGCCCACCGGTGCGCCTGCACACCACGCCGCAGCCCGGTGGCAACGCCGCCGGCGCCGGCGACTCGTTCACCGCCGCCCTCGCGCTCGCCCTCGCCCAGGGCGCCGCGCCGGCGCTGGCCGGCGAGCTGGCCCAGCGGGCCGCCCAGGTCGTCGTGCGGTCGCCCGGCACCACGGCCTGCACCGCCGCCGAGCTGCGGGAGGCGGTCAGCACCGACGACCAGCGGGTCGGCGACCTCGAGCGGCTCGCCCACCTCGTCGCCCGGCACCGCGCCCACGGCCGCCGGATCGCCTTCACCAACGGCTGTTTCGACGTGCTGCACGCCGGCCACGTCGCGCACCTGCGGGAGGCCCGGTCGCTGGCCGACGTCCTGGTCGTCGGGCTCAACAGCGACGACTCCGTACGCCGGCTCAAAGGCCCCGAACGGCCGGTCAACGGCGTCGAGGACCGCCTCGCGGTGCTGTCCGGCATCACCGGCGTCGACCACCTGGTGGTCTTCGACGCCGACACCGCCGCCGAGCTGCTCGAGGTCGTCCGCCCCGAGGTCTACGTCAAGGGCGGCGACTACCCCCCGGAGATGCTGCCCGAGACCGCCCTGGTCGAGCGGCTCGGCGGCGAGGTGGTCACCCTCGGCTGGGTCGACGAGCACTCCACCGACGAGCTGCTGGACCGCATCCGCGCGACGTCCTGGTGAGCGGAGCCCTCGACGTCCTCGTCCCGACGTCGGGGCGGCCGGGGGCGCTGGCGGTGACGCTGACCGCGCTGGCCTGCCAGAGCGTGCGCGACCTGCGGGTGGTCGTCAGCGACCAGTCCCCGGGCGAGCCGTCGTACGACGACCCGGTGGTGCGCGGCGTGCTGCGGGTCCTCGAGCACCACGGGACGGCGGTCGAGCTGCACCGGCACCTGCCGCACCGCGGGATGGCGGAGCACCGCGACTTCCTGCTCTCGCTCGCCACCGCCGACCGGGTGCTGTTCCTCGACGACGACATCCTGCTCGAGCCGGACGCCGTGGCGGTGCTGCTCGACGCGCTCGAGACGACCGGCGCCGGGTTCGTGGGGATGGCGATGCAGGGGCTGTCGTACGCCGGCGACGAGCGCCCGCACGAGCAGGTCGCGTACGAGGAGTGGGACGGGCCGGTCACGCCGGAGCGGGTCCGCAAGGACACCCCCGGCTGGGAGCGCTGGCGGCTGCACAACGCCGCGAACCTGGTGCACCTGGACCGACGGCTCGGGCCGCACCCTCGGGGCTGGCGGGCCTACCGGCTGGCCTGGGCGGCGGGCTGCGTGCTGTTCGACCGCCAGGCGCTGCTGGACGCCGGCGGCTTCGGGTTCTGGACCGACCTGCCGCCGGCCTCCGCCGGGGAGGACGTCGTGGCGCAGCTGCGGGTGCTGGAGCGCTCCGGTGGCGCGGGCGTGCTCCCGTCGGGAGCCTGGCACCTGGAGCTGCCGACCAGCGTGCGGGACCGGCGGGCGGACGCGTACGCGATCGTGCTCGAGGGTCGTACCCTGCAGGCATGACGGAGCTCGACACCCGCCCGGTCGGCGATCCCAGCCTCGACACCGGTGACGACGAACCCAAGAACAGCCACTACGTCAAGAAGGAGGACATCATGCGCAGCGCCATCGACGGCGTGCCCGCGGTGGCCCTCTGCGGCAAGAAGTGGATGCCCAACCGGGACCCCGAGAAGTACCCGATCTGCCCCAGGTGCGCCGAGCTGATGGAGATGCTCCGCGGCATGGAGTAGCGGCACCTACAGCTCGGCGCCGACCAGCACCGGCTCGGGGACCAGGTCGACGCCGAGCTTGTTGCGCACCCCGTTGCGCACCTCGCGGGCCAGCTCCAGCAGCTGCCCCGTGGTGGCGCCGCCGCGGTTGACCAGCGCCAGGACGTGCTTGCCGGACAGGCCCACCGGGCCGTCGCCGTACCCCTTGTCGAAGCCGGCCCGCTCGATGAGCCAGGCCGCCGAGAGCTTGGTGCGGCCGAGCGCGTCGGGGTGCCCGGGGACCTCCCCGACGCGGGCGACGAGCGCCGCGAGCTCGGTGTCGTCGACCACCGGGTTGGTGAAGAACGAGCCGGCGCTGCGGCTGTCGGGGTCGCGCTCGTCGACCACCATGCCCTTGCGGCGGCGCAGGCGCAGCACGGCCTCGCGGACCGCCGCGAGCGGCACCTGCCCCTCGACGGGCACGCCGAGCGCCTTGGCCAGCTCCGCGTAGCGCACCGGGGCACCGAGTGGGCCGGGCCGCAGCCGGTACGTCACGGCCTGCACCACCCAGCGGTCCTCGTCGAGCTTGAAGCGGCTGGTCCGGTAGCCGAACGCGCACTGCTTCGCGCTCAGCTCCACGACCCGGCGGCTGGTGCGGTCGAGCGCGCGGACCCGCTCGACGACGTGCGCGCAGTCGGTGCCGTACGCCCCGACGTTCTGGATCGGGGTGGCACCGACCAGGCCCGGGATGCCGGACATCGCCTCGAGGCCGGCCAGCCCCTCGGCGACGGCGTGCGCGACCAGGCCGTCCCAGTCCTCGCCGGCCTGCGCGGTGAGCAGCACGTCCTCGCCGTCGCGCTTGGCCGCGAGCCCGTGCGAGGCGACCTTGACGACGGTGCCGTCGAAGCCGTCGTCGCCGACCACCAGGTTGCTGCCGCCGCCGAGCACGAGCAGCGGCACCCGCGCGGACGCGAGCACCGACTCGACGAGCTCGGCCTCGTCGTACGCCGTGACGAGCCGGCGGGCGGGCCCGCCGAGACGCAGGGTGGTCAGGGGGGCGAGCGGGACACCCTCGCGGGTCAGCATCAGACGAGCTCCGGGACGGGACGGGAACGGGCGGTATGGACGAGGTCGTAGGTGAAGACGGCGAGCGCGACCCAGACGAGGGCGAAGCCGAGCAGTTTCGCCATCCCGAGCGGCTCGTGGCGCACGAGCACGCCGAGCAGCAGCTGCATGGTCGGCGCGAGGTACTGCAGCAGCCCCAGGTTCGTCATCGTGACCCGCTGGGCCGCCGCTCCGAACATCAGCAGCGGGACGACCGTCACCAGTCCGGCGCTGAGCACCAGCAGGAGGTGGCCGGTGCCGGCCGAGGTGAAGGTACCGGTGCCGCGGGCCGCGAGCACCAGCAGGTAGCCGGCGGCGATCGGTACGAGCACGGCGGTCTCGACGGCCAGCCCCTCGACGGCCCGCACCCCCGCGGTCTTCTTCAGCAGCCCGTACAGGCCGAACGTGCCCGCGAGCAGCAGGGCGAGCAGCGGCGGCCGCCCGGCCTCCACCGTCAGCACCACGACGGCCAGCGCGGCGAGACCGAGCGCGAACCACTGGACCGGCCGCAGCCGCTCGCCGAGCACGAGCACACCGAGCAGCACGGTCACCAGCGGGTTGATGAAGTAGCCGAGCGAGGTCTCGACGACCTGCTCGCTGCTCACGCCGTAGATGTAGGCGCCCCAGTTGACGGCGATGAGGACGGCGGCCACCGCCAGCCGCCCGACGCGGCGCCGGTCGCGCAGCACGTCGCGGACCTCCGGCCAGCGGTGCAGCGCCCACACCAGCACCCCCACGACCAGCAGGGACCAGACGACGCGGTGGGAGAGGACCTCCAGCGACCCGCTGGGCTCGAGCAGGGGCCAGTAGAGCGGGAGCAGGCCCCAGACGGCGTACGCGCCGGCGCCGAGCAGCGTCCCCTTGCGCACCTCGTCCACGGCAGCCACGGTAGGCGGCGCCGCGCCCGGGCGGCCCGAGCGGGCGCGCCTCCCCCGCCGCCCGCCCGGACTGCGGTACGAACCGCCGGCAGGCCGGTGCGACGACGAGAGGAGCGACGTGATCAAGAAGGGCGTGATCTGGATCGTGGTCGCTTTCGCGGTCTACTCGATCGTCGCCACTCCGGACGTCGCGGCCGATGCCGTGCGCTCGGCCGGCAACGGTGGCCAGGAGGTCATCAGCGCCGTGCTCGAGTTCTTCAACGCGCTGACACCCGCCGACTCCGCGTGACCGGCCGCCGGTGAGCGCGACGCCGGCCCGTCCGCCCGATCTGGACCGCTACCTGCTGGCCCGGGAGCGGCTGGTCGCCGACGTGCGCTGGCACCCCGTCGCCGTGCTGGCGCCCACCCTGTGGCTGCTGGGCCTGCTCACCCTGTTCGGCTGGGTCGCGGCGGGCCTGCCGGACAACAGCACGCTCGGGCCGGTGCTGCCGTTCCTGCTGCTCGCACTGGTCGGCTGGTACGCCTTCCGGATCGCGTCCTGGCGCCGCGAGCGTCTCGTGGTGACCGACCGCCGCCTGCTGCTCGTCAGCGGGCTCATCTCGCGCCGGCTCGCGGTGATGCCGCTGCGCAAGGTCACGGACATGACGTACGAGCAGCCGCTGGCCAGCCGGATGTTCGACGACTACGGCTGGGGGACCTTCATCTTCGAGTCGGCCGGCCAGGACCAGGCGTTCCACCGCATCCGCTTCCTGCCGCGCCCGGACGAGCTGTACCGGCTGCTCACCGAGGAGATCTTCGGCGAGCACGGGATCTACGGCCGCAAGCCGCTGCCCACGCCGGCAGCCGCTCCGCAGGCCGAGGAGCCGCCGGCCATGGACCGCCGGGACGACGAGGACTGACCTGCGGCCCACCGAAACAGGAGCGCGGCCTCGGGGTTCCCGGCGCTAGGGTGCCGCGTGGCGCTGAGCCTGGATGCCGACCGCGGGTTCCTGAGGGTGGAACGCACCGCGCGCTCGATCGAGCACCTGTCCAGCCGCATCGAACAGTGGGTCCAGCTTCGCCGGACCGATGCCCGCTTCGCGCGCTTCGTCGTCCACCTCGACCTCCTGCGCGCCGTGCTGCAGCGCATGCTCGAGGTGCTGGCCGACCATCTGCGCGCGCGCACCGCCGGCCTGGACGACCCGCAGGCCTACCCCTGCTGCCGCACCGTCGACGCCGGCGTCGTCCACGTGCAGCGCACCTTCGAGTGGTACGCCCAGAAGTACGACCAGCGGCTCGACGACCGGCTCGCCCCCGTGCTGCAGGCCGCCGACGAGGTCGTGCGCAGCTGCTGGGCCGAGCCGTTCGTGCTCACCCGTCAGCCACCCCCGCCCGGTCCGCTCGCGTACCTCGACGCCCGGTTCGACGCCATGGCCACCCCTCGGGTGTCCCCGCCGCCGGATCTGCGGGCGCCGGCCGACTCGGTCGTCGCGGAGTGCGTCCAGCAGCTCCCGATTCCCACCATCGCGCTGCCCGCCACTGCTGTCGACGAGCCGTGGTGGCTGGTGCTGGCCGCCCACGAGACCGGGCACCACGTGCAGCGGGACCTCGCCGACGGCCTGGTCGCTGGCAGCCGCGCGGCGGTGGCGGTTGCGGCCGGCGACCTCGCCGACGACTGGTCCGCGTGGTCGCTCGAGGTGTTCGCCGACGCCTGGTCGGTGCTCATGGTCGGCCCGCACGCGGCCTGGGCCGTGCAGGAGCTGCAGCACGGCCCGCCCGACGCCCTGGTCGTCGTCCCGGCCCCCGGCGACAGGTATCCCCCGCCCGCCGTGCGGTGGGCGCTGCTGGGCGAGCTGGCCAGGAGCGCCGGGGTGGCCGGGCCGGGCTGCGACGGCGCCGAGCAGGTGCGCGGCTGGGTGGACGGACTGCCTGCCGCGGCGGTGCACCCGAAGGCCCGCGCAGCGGTGCAGCAGCAGCTCGCCGTGGTGCCGGCAGTGGCGGCGGCCCTGGTCGGCCTGACTATCGGCGAGCGCACGCTCGGGCAGGTGAGCGGGCTGCGGCCGCAGTGGTTCGGCGCCGGCGGACGAACCGATCTCTGGTCGGGCCAGCTCGCGGCGGTGGCCCCGGTCCTCAGCCCGCTGAAGGAACGACCGGCCGCCCGGATCGCGGTCTCCGCCGGCGTGCGCGCGGCGGCCACCTGCGCGGACCCCGCCACGCGGGCCGTCGTCGCCCACAACCTGCTGGGCGTCCTGCCCTCGTGCGGCGGGCCGGGGACGCTCGCCGCCACCAGCGTCGTCGACGTCTCCGGGCTGGCCGACGACCTGGCCGGTCGGCTTCTCGAGGCTGCCACCCGGGGCGGCCCCGACCCCGGACCGGACTCAGCCCCATGACGCTGCCCCGGGTCGTCCTCGAGGTCGAGCACCGGGCGGCCGACGCAGCCGGCGCGCGGACCGGGTGGATGGTCACGGCGCGGGAGTGGCCCGGGGGCGCGCCGCTCGTGCCGCCGTACGCGATGGATGCGGCACCGGCAGCAGCCGGCGGCGACCTGCCGGTGGTCCCGCCGGACCGCCGGCCGCCGGGCGAGGGGCTGTACGCCGACCTGTGCGGCGGCGACGCCGCTGCCCTTGCAGCGCTGCAGTTCCGGCTGGAGACCCGCACCCCCGACCCGGGGGACGCGGTGACGTACGGGCGGTGGCTGTTCACGTGCCTGCTGCAGCCGTGCTGGGACGCGGTCCGGGCCCTGCCGCCGGTGGAGGCCGCCCGTGGCGTGGAGCTGGCCCTGCAGTGGCCGGTCGGCCGGAGCGACCTGCACCGCCTGGTGTGGGAGTCCATGCACGACGGCACGTCGGCGCTCGCCGGCAGCAGCGGGCTCCTCGTCGCCATCACGCGGCTGGTGCCGGTGGACGTGGAAGCGCCGGCCACGGTGACCCGGGTGCCCCGGGTGCTGTTCGCCGTCGGCTCACCCCTGACCGACGAGGTCGTCCGGCCGGGCGCCATGTTCATGGGGCTGCTGCGCTCGTTCGACGCGGAGGGGATCTGCACCGCGCGGGTGGTCCAGGACGTCTCGGCTGCCGACCTGGCCGAGGAGTGCGCCCGCTTCCAGCCCGACGTCGTGCACCTCGTCGCCCACGGCACGCTCGGGGAGGACGGCACCGGCCGGCTGCTGCTGGGCAGCTCGGGCGGCGACGAGCCGTCGGACGCCCCGGCGATCGCCGCCGCCCTCGCCACGGGCACCCGGCCGGTCGCCGTCGTGCTGAGCGCCTGCTGGAGCGGGGCGGCCGGTGGCGCCGCCGGCACCGACCCGCTGGCGGCCGAGCTGGTCGCCCGAGGCATACCGATCGTGTCGGCCATGGCGGGGGAGGTCAGCGAGCAGGCCTGCCGCCTCTACACCAAGCGCCTGGTACGCGCGCTGCACGACGGCGAGCCGGTCGTCGCGGCGGCGGCGCGGGGCCGACGGGCCGCCCTGCTGCGCTCCGGAGGCGGCACCGAGCAGCTGGACTGGGCCATGCCGGCGCTGTTCCTGGCGCCGTCCGTGCCGCCGGCCTTCGCTGCGGTCGACCCGGCGGCGACCCGGTCGCTGTCCCGGCTCGCCGAGAGCCTGGAGCTGCGCGAGTCGCCGCTGTTCATCGGCCGCACCGACATCCTCTCGCTGGTGGACGCGCTGGTCGCCGCCGACCGGCACGTCGGCCTGGTGGGCATCGTCAGGGAAGGTCCGCTGGAGCGGCTCGGCGGCACCCGGCTGCTGCGCGAGATGGGGTTGACGGCCCTGCGCAACGGCCACATACCGCTCTTGCTCGGGCCGTACGGGCCGGTCGACTCGCCGGGCGACCTGCGGACCGTGGTCTGGGAGGTCCTGGACCGCGCACTGCGGGTCACGGAGCAGCTGCGCCTGCCCCCACCGGCCCTCACCGTCCTCGCCCTCGACCCGGACCTGGCGGCCGACGCCGGGACCCGGCCCGAGGCCCTGGTCGGCCTGTCGCCGGACGACGTGCACGACCGGGTGTTGCAGGCGCTCGTGGCGTTCCGCCGCGGGACGAGCCGGCTCGACCCCCAGCTGGTGCGGCTCAAGCTGGCCAGGGACCTCGCCCGGCTGGCGGAGGCCGTCGAGGCCGTCGGACCGCCCTTCGGGCCGCACACCCGCGTGCTGCTGCTCTGCGACGCGGTCCACCGGTGGGTCGGCGCGGTCGAACCGCTGCTGTCGATGGTGGGCACGAACGGCGTCGGCACCCCCGACCGACCCGCTCCCGTGGTGCTGACCGCCTCGCTGGTGCAGGACAGCGGCGCCGCCGTCCGGACGTTCCGGGACGAGCGCGCCGGCCGCCCCAACTTCGTCTTCCCTGAGCTGAAGGCGCTGGCCCCGCGGGAGGCCGCGCTGGGCTACCAGTGGGTGCTGCTGCACCCCTGGCGGCGCGACCTGTCCAAGAACTACTACGACTACGTCTACGCCCCGGCCGCCTCGGTCAGCCCCGCCCAGGTCCAGGACTTCCTGGCCACCCTGGAGGGCAGCCCGACGGTCGTGGTGGACGGTCTCTGGCAGTTCGCCGACCTGCTGGTGAAGACGGGGCACTTCGTCGCCGACGACGACGAGCGGGCCTACAGCGAGTACGTGGGCCGCTTCGGATGAGCAACGCCACCGCAGCCGACCTGCTCCGCGACTTCCACGCGCAGCAGGCGGCCGCGGCGGCCGCGGGCCTGCGGGAGTTCGACCCCCGGGTGCTGGCCTGGCTGGCGATGCTGCCGGAGTGGACCGTCGAGCTGGCGCGCGACCTCGGGCTGGCCCCCGACGGCGACGCCGGCGCGCTCGTCCGACGGCTGGCGGCCGCGGACCTCGTCGAGTCCCGCGAGGTCCTCGGCAACGACGGCCGGCGCTCCGCCTCGTTCTGGGTCCGCTCGTCACGGCGCGGCGAGCTCGGCGAGCACGTACGCCGGGCCCGCGGTCACCGGCTCGAGGAGGACCTGCACGCGCTGGTCGTCGAGGCCCGCGGTGCGGCGGCGCGGCGGCCGGGGCTGCAGAACTGGCTGGAGGTGGTCGAGCGCCACGCCGTCGACGCGTCGGGCTCGTCGTTGATCCGGCAGGTCGACACGTACCTGGAGCAGGGCCGGCTGCACGACGCCACCGGCCTGGTGGGGACCGCCGACGTGCTCGGCGCGGTCCTGGCCGGGCCGCTGGCCGCGACGGCGCGCCGTGCGCAGTGGCGGGTCGACCGCGCGCACCGGACCGAGCAGGACGAGCACCACCTGCGGCACTACTACCGGCGCGCGTCGGTGGAGGGCCGGATCGATGCGCTGCTGGAGCCCTCGACCCCGTCGTACGCCCTGCACCTGCTGGCCGACGGCGGGTTCGGCAAGACCATGGTGATCCGCTACCTGGCGTCCGGGCGCTACGCCGCCGACCGGGGGAGGGAGCGCTTCCCGGTGGCGCGGGCCGACTTCGACAACCTCGACCCGCGGTTCCCGCACCAGCGGCCGGCCGACCTGCTGCTCGCGCTCGGCGACGAGCTGGCCGGCTTCGGGGTGACCCGGGCCTTCGACGCGGCACAGCGCCGCTTCCGGGACTCCACCGACGCCCTGCACGAGGAACTCGCGCGCACGTCCGGGGACCTGGCCACCGAGCAGGCCGTCCTGCGGGAGATGGTCGACGGCTTCCAGCGGATGCTGGTCGAGCTGCCCGCACCGGTCGTCCTGGTCCTCGACACCTGCGAGGAGCTCGCCAAGCTGTACGCGCTGGGCTCACCCGCACCCGCGATCGACTGGACCTTCGAGCTGCTCCGGCTGATCCGGGCGGCCCATCCGCCGGTGCGGTTCCTGCTGGCCGGCCGCCGGCGGCTGGCCCTGCCCGCACCGGGGGAGCCGGTCGCGGCCGGCCCGCGCCTGGCGCAGCGCGACTATCTCAGCGTGCTGCCGGTCAGGGGCTTCACCGAGGCGGAGGCGCAGGGCTACCTGAGTGCCCGCGACCAGCGGCAGCGCGCCGAGGGCGGGCAGGCCGCCCTCACCGGGCAGATGCGGGCGGCCCTGCTGCAGCGCGCACGGGAGCGCCGCGACGGCCCGCACCACTACAACCCGTTCGAGCTCGCGAGCTACTGCGAGTGGGCGTTCAGCGAGCCGTCGCTGTCCCCGGCAGAGCTGGCCGGCGCGCCCGGCGACCCCTACGTGGAGCGGCGCATCCTCGGCCGGCTCGGTGACGGCCCAGCCAGCGCTGGCCTGGCGGTCGCCGCCGAGCTGGGCCGCTTCGACCTGAACCTCGCCGCCCCGGCATGGCGCCGGATCGGGGTCCCGCCGGAGGCCGCCTTCGACGGCCTCGCCGCGCAGGAGTGGGTGAGCGTGCTGTCCCGCACGGCGGACGGGCGCCCGCTGGTCATCGCCATCAGCGAGCACCTGCGGGACCGGATCAGGCGGGTGACCAGGAGCCGCCCGGAGACCTACCCGGTCGACGCGCGGCAGCTCGGCAAGGACGCCGCGGAGGTCGTCGGTCGGGCCGCCGCCCTCGGCGCCCTGCCCGCAGAGACGGTCGAGGCCGCCGTACGGCTGCTGCCGCCGACGGAGGCCGCGGAGCTCTGGGAGTCGCTGGAGGAGCGGGTCGTGGCCGAGGGGGCGTGGGCGTGGGCCGCCACGGTCACCGAGCGCGTCGGCGGCATGGAGCTCGAACGCCTCACGCCGGGCCGTGCCAGCATCCTGGCCGGCGTGATCGCCACCCAGGCGGCGGCCCGGCTGCACACCGGCAGCGGCCACGACCTCGCGGCGCTGTGGGGCGACGTGGAGCGGGCGGCGCCGTCGTACCCGACCTACCTGGGGCGCCGCGCCCTCGCCGCCCGGGCGGCGCTGGGCAGGCTGGCCGCCGGTGACGTCGCGGTGGCCGTGCACGAGCACCGACCCGCCCTGGCCCGCGGGCTGGTGCCGCTGGGCTCGGTCCTGGCCGCGCTGCTCGGCGCGCTGGACCCGGCCGGCGACGCCGGCGGCGGGGGCCGGCAGGTGCTCCTGCGCCTGCTCGCGAGCGCCCACGACGACGACCCGCTCGTCGCGGCCGTCGTTGGGCTCGCGGCCGCCACCTCGGCCCTGCGAGCCGGTCAGCTCGCCGAGGCCGCCGCCGCTGCCGACCGCGCCGAAGCCGCCGCCGCCAGGTCGACGGGACAGCGGGCGTGGGCCGACTGGGTGCCGCCCCGGCGACTGCTCGAGCGGTGCCGGCTGCTGCGGCTGCTCATCGCGCTGCGCCGCGGCGAGGCCCTGGACTCCCTGCCGTGGCAGGCCTGGCAGGAGGCCGCCCTGAGCGCAGCCGGCGGCCTGGACGACGTGGACGCCGAGCGACTGGTCGCCCTCACCGTGCAGTGGGAGCTCGGCCACCGGACGGTCTCGGCCCTCGCGCTGGAGGACCTGCAGGCCGCCGACATCTACACCCCCGGCCGACGCACCCGGTCGGCGCTGCACCGCTCGGTCGCCCCGCTGGCGCAGCAGATCGCTCTGGGCTGGGTGGTTCTCGGCGCACCTGCCCGCGCGCAGGTCGTCCTGCTCGACCGGCGCGAGGAGGCGGTCGCCGTCGGCACGGACCCCGACACGATCGAGGCGTGCGACCTGGGGCTGCTCGACCTGTGCCGCCGCTACCGCACGACCGCGTTCTTTCCCTCGGTGCACGAGCTCGCCGTCACCGGTACGCCGCGGACCCGCGCGCAGGCCTGGCTGGTGCTGGCACTGGTCCTGGGCGAGCAGCCGGCGAGCCTGGCGGAGGCCGGCTCCTGGCAGGCCTGGTGGCAGTGCCAGGACACCGCGTCACTGATCGGCCTCGGGCCCGACCGGCTGGCCCGGCTGCGGGACGCCGCCGGGCTCGCGGGCGCGCGGGAAGACGCGCCGACGCTGGCCCGGGCCGTCGACACCCTCGAGTACGGGGTGTGGCTGGACTTCCTGGCCGGTCGCGCCGGGTCCCAGGAGCTCCGCGAGCTGGGGCAGGCCTCCTGGAACGCGTCGCTGATCAACGCCCGAAGGGCCGCCGGCCGGCCGGACGCGCCAGCGGAGGAGCTCGCCCGGCTGGGCCTGGACCTGCCCGGCCCGCCCGGCCTCCGGGGCCGGGTCGCGCTGGCAGCCGGAGAGGCGCTGGCGCTGCGCTTCCCGGCCGCGGCGACCGAGACGCTGCTGCGCGCCGCGACGGACCTGGCGGACGCCGGCGACGTCCGCGGCGCCGGCTCGGCGTACCTGCTGGCGGCCCTGGCTGCCGCGCGTGCCGGTCGCCGTGCGCGCGCCGAGCACGCCTGGTCGGCCTACCTGCGCCTGACGCCGGACCTGGACAGCGGCCTGGACGGCGTCGGCGGGTGGCCCGAGCGGGCGACCGCGGTCCGTGCGTACCTGGCGGGCAGCCGCCAGCCGCCTGCGTCCAGCCCTGAGCTGGCGGTCCCGTCGGCCCACGACCCGGCTGCGGGCCTCGAGGCGGGGCAGTGGCCGACGCTGCCCGGCCTGCGCGCCCTGCCTTCGCCGCCGCCGCCGAGCGCGGCCCATAGCCAGCCGGCCACCCCGCCCCCGGCCCAACCTTCCCCGCCCCCACCTTCCCCGGCCCCGGTCCGGGTGGTGCCCATGCCGTCGCCGGCTCCGGCCCCGCCCCCGCGCTCGACGCCTTCCCGCGCCCGGCGCTGGCTCGCCATCCTGGCCCTGGCCGTCGTGGCGGGGGTCGCCGTCCTCACGCTGTCCCCTCTGCGCCAGGACAACGCGGCGCCGCTGCCGACGGCGTCCGCGACCCTTGACCCCACCGCCGCAGCCACCAGGCCACCCACCGCCACCGAGCCACCCACCGCCACCGAGCCACCCACCGCCACCGGGCCACCCACCGCCACCGGGCCGACGACCACGACCCAGTCGCCGCCCACGCCCCGGCCAACCGCGCCGCCGGTCGTCGTCGACCGGGCCGGGTCCAGCGGTGACGCGCTCCTGGTGGCCGCGCTCGCGGCCATGGCACTTCTGGCCGCGGGCGCCCTGCTCGCCGTGCGTCGCTCCTCGGTCCGGCGCGGCCACCGGATCGTTGCCGCCCGGCGCTTCAGCGTGGACCGGTTCGGCGGCACGGTGGGGGGCCACCGCGGGTTCGCCGACCTGGACGGCGGCTGGTGGGCGGGGGCAGGCGCGCGCCTGCGCCACCCCCGGTCCGGCCGCCTGCGGTCCGACCGTCCCCGTTCCGGCCGGCCCGCCAGGCCCGGTACGGCTGACACCGAGCTGGCGCCGATCGAAGGGGCAAGTGCGGCTGCAGTGCAGCCTCTGCTCGCCGCGCTGGCCAGGGTGCGCACCCGACGGGGCCTGGTCCTCGTCCAGCTGGACATTGCCCGTGACGCCGAGTCAGGGGACTGGGAGGGGCTGATCCGCAACGGCGTGTTCCGGGACGGGCGTGCCCGCCTGGTCCTCTACCGGGCCGGGGACGGCCGGCCCACTCGGCCGGTGCCCACAGCCGGCACCAGCTTCTTCGGGCCCCGCCAGCTCTCGCCCGCGAAGAGCACCGGCCTGCGGGGCCTCGCCCACCTGGTCGGCACACCCGTGCGCACGGCGGGCGGCTGGCGGATCCGGGTGCAGCTCGACGCAGGGCAGGGCGCCCGAAGCTCCAGCCGCGGCACCGAGGCCGGGGAGCGCCTACTCGCGGTCCAGTCGCTAGGCGACGACGTGCTCCCTGTCGTCGTGCTCCAGGCGGAGCCGGTCGACGATGCGCCGCAGCTGCTGGGCGACCTGCGTCCCGGTTTCGTCGGGCTGGCCCGCGCGTCGCTGGACCACGGCGCACCCGCCGTACTGGTGGTGCCCCCCCTGCCCGACGAGACGGCAGCGGAGGTGTCGGCCCTGCTCTGGCGGGAGCTCGCGGAGCGGCGTCGGCGGCTGCGCCCCTCGGACCTCGTCCTGCTGGTGCGGCAGGTGCAGGCCGCGGTCACCCGGGACGACCAGTGGCCCGCGGCCGACGTCGACATCCTGCTCTTCCTCCGCACCGACACGCACACCCCCACGGGAGGTTCATATGTGGCCTGACGGGCATCCGGGCGACAGGGACAGAGGAGCGGTCCGATGACCGACGGTGCGCTCCGCCGCATGTGGCAGCGCATCTCGGGGTGGTTCGACGCCAACGCCGAGCAGCTGACGGTGGCGCACTTCCCGGACCCGGGCGCCGAGCCCCTGCCTGCCTACGGCGGCTACGTCCGCCTCTGGCTCGTCGAGGGCTTCCTCGCCAAGCGGCGTACGTGGGGCAGCACCCACTTTCCCGCCCTGCACGGCGGTCTCGCCCTGCGCTTCCTCGGCAGCGAGTCGACGCCGTTCTCCACCTTCGTACGTCCGGAGGGTGACTGGGACAGTCCCGGCGTCCTGCTCGAGTTCCCGGTCACGTCGCTGCTGCCGTTCGGCGGCGGGACCGTGGAGGTGGAGGCCGCGCTCTACAAGGCGTCCGTGACCGGCCCGCTGTCCACCGCGCTCCAGCTGGTCAGCGGTCTGAGCAGCCTGCTGGGTCCACCGTTGTCGGCCGCGGCCACCGTGGCAGACAAGATCTCGGACGGCCTCGATGCCGTGCTCGCCGAAAGCGGGGACCAACCGGTCCTGGCCGTGCACTGGGCGATGGCCGGCACGGGCGCTTCGGGTGAGGGCGGCCCCGCTCCGCTGCGCTCCGGTCACCTGGCCGTGCTGGGCGTGGCCCCCGCCCAGCTCCCCGGAAGCCTCCAGATCCGCGACGGCCGGCTCCAGATGGACATCGGCTCCGGCCCTGACCTCGTGCAGGGCATCGACTACCTGGTGCTCCGGGTGGAGTGCCGCACCGAGCGTGACGACTGGCGCTTCCCCGAGCTTGACGCGCTGGTGCAGCGGGCGGGCGTGGCCTACCTCGAGGGGCACGAGGACGAGTACCGGGCCCGGCGGACGGAGGCCGTGGCGCGGGCCTGGAGCTCCCCCGACCTGATCCCGAACGACCGCAAGCGCGTCGCCAGGCTGGTCGCGGAGGAGATCGACGGCGTCAAGGAGCTGGGCGTCGTCCCCGGCGAGTCCAGGTCTCTGGAGCAGAGCGCCCCGCAACGGATCCTGGCCGCCGACGCACCCGAGCTCGCCGGCCTGCGCCTGCAGGACCTGCTCGCCTGACGGGCCGTTCTGTCAGACGCCTGCTCTAGCGTCCGGCGGACCGGAGAGCAGGGAGGTGGGCAGGTGCCGTCGCTGGCTGTTCGAGGCGTGCTGTTCACCTCGTCGTACGCGCCCCTGCTCGTGCTGTTCGCGCTGCTCGACAGCCTGGGCCGGGGCTGGCCGAGCATGCTGTGCGCGGGGGTGGCCGGCGGCTCGCTCGTCGGGCTCGCCGCGTTCTGGCGGGGCGCCCGGCGGCTGCCCGCCGCCCCGCTGGAGCTGGTGTCGTCCACGTCCCGGGAGACCGAGGTGCTCGGCTTCTTCGCGACCTACGTCGTGCCGTTCGCGGCCGCCCAGGACGGCGACGCCCGGCAGCGGCTCGCGCTCCTGCTGTTCCTCGTCGTCGTCGCGGGGCTCTACCTCCGGGCCGACCTGTTCTGGGTCAACCCGGTGCTGGGGCTGGCCGGCGTGCGGGTGTTCTCCGTCGAGACGGCGCAGGGCCGCCCCCTGCTGCTGCTGACCCGCCGGCGCTTCCTGCCGCAGAACGTCGCCGTACGGGCCGCGCAGCTCAGCGCCCACGTGCACCTGGAGCGTCCGCCATGAGCGAGGCCACCGACACGTCCGCGGACCTCGACCGGGCCCTGGCGGCACTGGCCGGGCTGCGGGCCGACACCTGCACGCTCGAGGTGTTCGCGGTGAGCCGGTCGGCGGGCGACCCGCCGGTGGTCAGCCGGGTGCTGCTCGGCGCGTCGCTGGACGAGCTGCTCCGGGAGGCCGCGCAGGCCCGGGCGCACGACCTCGCGGACCGGCCACCCCGGCCCTACACACCGGCCGGCCTGCTCGCCCGCGGCGAGGTCATGCACCTGACGCCGGTGCCGGCCCTGCTGGCCGGCCTGGAGGACACCCTGACCCAGGGGGACGTCGAGCCGTACGACCCCGACGCGCCGGCCGCCGAGCACCTGTGCCTGCTCGCCAGCCGGGTCACCACCGCCGACGGCACGCGGCTGACCTTCTGGCGCGAGCTGCGCCCGTCCGCGCGGCTGGAGCGCTCGCGCTTCCTGGCGGCCCTGTGGACCGGTGACCGCTACGTGCGGCTGGAGCACGAGCACGTGCTGCTGCTCGACGACCGTACGGACGCCGCCGTGGTCCACGGCGTCGCGCTGTTCACCGCCAAGGGCACTTTCGAGCGGCTGTTCGACTTCGTCGCCGAGCTGCGGCGCAGCGCCGCGGACACCTACGCGGCGGTCACCCGCGACCTGCGCATCGAGGGCGCCGCCGAGCTGGCGGCGGCCTGCACCAGCAGCCCGGCGATGATGGCGAAGCTGGCCTCGGTGCGCCGGCACCTCGACACCGACCCCGGCTACCGCGCGGCGTTGACGATGGACAAGCTGGTGGCGTTCGTGCGGGCCCATCCGGAGACCGAGGTCGAGGTCGTCGGGACAGGGAGCGAGGCCCGGCTGGTGTTCCACCCGGACCGCCGCCGCTACAAGATCCTCAAGCTGCTCGACGACGACTACCTGCACTCGCTGCTGACCCGCCGGTCCTACGAGACCAACTCGAAGAGCGACCCGCTGTGACCGGGTCGGCGTCAGCCGCCGGCGACGGCGGACCTGGGGCGGATCGTGGCGGCGGCCAGCAGGCCGCCGAGCACGAGCAGTCCGGCGCACAGCACCATGGCCGTGCGGAAGCCGGACTGGAAGGCTCCGGGGTCGCGGTAGTCGTCGCCCGTGATCCCCGCCAGGAGGGGCAGCACCGCGACCGCGAGCAGCCCGGCCGCCCGGGCCACCGCGTTGTTGACCCCCGACGCGATGCCGGCGCGGCCCAGGGCGGCCGCGAGGACGGTAGTGGTGAGGGGCGCGACCGTGAGCGAGAGCCCCAGCCCGAACAGCACCGTTCCCGGCAGCACGTCGTGCGCGAACGACGCGGCCGGTCCGACCTGCCGGAGCAGCAGCGCGCCTCCCGCGCACACCACCGGCCCCAGCGCCATGGGCAGCCGGGGCCCGATCCGGGCGGCCAGCGCGCCACCGCGCGCCGACAGGAGCAGCATGCAGAGCGTGACCGGCAGCAGGGCGGCGCCGGCCTCGAGCGGCGAGAAGCCGGCGACGACCTGCAGGTGCACGACGAGCAGGAAGAACATGCCGGACAGCGCGCCGTAGACCGCGAACGTCACCAGGTTCGACGCCGTGAAGTCCCGGTCCGCGAAGATCTCCACGGGCAGCATCGGGTGCCTCGACCGCCGCTCGACCAGCACGAACGCGGCAAGCCCGGCCAGCCCTGCAGCGCCGGCGGCCAGCACCGGTCCCGAGCCGCCGTCCTCCCCGAGGCCGACCAGGGCGTACGTCGTACCGCCCAGGCCCACCGCGGCGAGGCCGGCGCCGGCCAGGTCGAGGTGCGGGTGGCTGTGCTCGTCCCGCGACTCGGGCAGGTGCCGCAGGGCCACGACCACCACGACGCCCGCGAGCGGCAGGTTGATGAGGAAGACCAGCCGCCAGCTGATGTCGACCAGCGTGCCGCCGACGAACGGCCCGAGTGCGCCGGCGATGCCGCTGAGCCCGGACCAGGCGCCGACCGCCCGCCCCCGGTCCTGCTCGGCGAACGTGGAGAAGATCAGCGCCAGGCTGCCCGGCGTCAGCAGCGCGCCGCCCACGCCCTGGAGCGCGCGCGCGGCCACCAGCAGCGGGGCAGTGGGCGCCAGCGCACACAGCAGCGAGGCGACGGCGAACCACACCGTCCCGACGACGAAGACCCGGCGCCGGCCGTACCGGTCCCCCAGCGAGCCACCCAGCAGGATCAGCGAGGCCAGGGTGAGGGTGTAGCCGCTGACCGTCCACTGCAGCCCGGCGAAGCCGGTGCCCAGGTCCCGGCCGAGCGCGGGCAGCGCGATGTTCACCACCGTCGCGTCCAGCATCGCCATGCCGCTGCCCAGCACGGTGGCGAGCAGGACCCACCGACCCGCGGCCGAGCTCAGCCGCAGCTCCCCCACCGCCTCGTCTGCCATCGGTCGCGACTGTGCCACCCGGCTCGTGCTGCGCCGGATCGGTCAGCGGGCGAGCTCGTCGAGGTGCCGCGGCCAGCCCGCCGCGAAGCCCGGGTGCAGGACCCGGCCCGCGACCTCCCCCAGGGCCACCCACTCGAGCGCGATGCTCTCCCCGTCGTGCGGGTGCACCGGGAGCCGGGCCGCCGCCTGGGCCAGCACGGTCGTGTAGGCCCAGCCGCCGTGGTCGTCGACCCGCTCACCGCGGACGACCAGGTCGAGGGCGCGCAGCCCGGTCTCCTCCGCGGCCTCGCGCAGCGCCGCATCCTGCGCGCTCTCCGCGGACCCCCGGGCGCCGCCGGGGATGCCCCAGGTGTCGCCGTGGTGGCTCCAGGTCGCCCGGTGCTGCAGCAGGACGTACGGCCCAGGCGCCACGACCAGCAGGCCGGCTGCCCCGTGCAGCCCCCAGTGCCGGTGCCCCAGCTCGCAGACGGTCCACCCGTCGCCGTCGCGCGGCGTCCCCGTCACAGCGGCAGGGCGGGCAGGTCGGGGCAGGTCACCCGTCGATGCTGCACCACGTCGCCGTCCGCTGCCGCCCGGCGCAGCTCAGGGGGCAACCGGTGTCGGGCGTCAGCGACGGTGGGGCCGGGCTGGACGCAGGAGCGCGCCGAGCGGGGTGAGCGCGGCCAGGCACAGGAAGCCGCCGGGCAGACCTGCGGCGCCGACGAGCGGGGTGAACGCAAGGGGGGCGAGGCTCGAGCCCGCAGCCATGGCGACGAGGACGAGGGTGAAGCCGCCCGTGGGCTGGTCCGGGTAGACGCGGGTGCTCCACATCGCGAGCAGCGCGCCCAGGGTCATGTAGGCGGCGCCGAACCCGAGCGCGCTGAGGGCGACGACGAGGACAGCGGTGGGCTCTGCCGGTAGGGCAGCCGTACCGGCGGCGAGCAGCAGCACGCACCCGGCGGTGCTGCGGCCCAGCCCGGCGCGGGCCACGAGGTGCCCGGCCGCGAGGCCGGCGAGACCGCCTGCCCCGATGATGGTCCACAGCAGGGCACCCCAGGCCGCGGACAGCCCCGCACCCCGAACGAGATCGACGGCGTACGTGAAGTAGACACCGCCCAGGCCGCCGAACGCGGCGCTGAGCCCGAGCAGCGGCGCGGTGCCGCTGCGCTGCCACAGGGGTCGCGCGCTGCACACGGCCCCGCGAGCAGGGGCTACGTGCGGCCGTGCGGGCAGCAACGGCGCGCAGGCCAGCGCCGTGACGGTGGCCGCAGCAGCGAAGCCGGCCCAGGCCCAGCGCCAGCCGTCGGTCGAGCCGGCGCAGAGCAGCGCGAGCGGCCCGGCCAGCACCAGCCCGAAGGTGGTGCCTGTGCTGATGATCGCGAGGGCCCGGTCGTGGGCGGCGGCGGGCAGCAGCACGCTGGTGGCGTCGAAGAACGGGGCCCAGCACCAGCCGGAGCTGCTCGCGGCGAGGACGACGCCGAGGACCAGGACGCGTGGGGAGCCGGCCATCGCCACCAGGCCGGTGCCACCGGCCGCGCAGGCGCAGCCGACCAGGACCGGCAGGCGGGGGCCGTACCGACGCGAGAGCGCTCCCGCGCCGAGCAGCCCGAACAGGTAGGCGACGTACGCGGCGCTCGTGATCGCCCCGACGGCACCGGTCGACAGGCCGAAGGCCGCGCGCAGCTCCGGGACGAACAGCCCGAAGCCGTAGCGGGCGAACCCGAAGCTGACCGCCACCGCTGCCGCTCCGGTTGCCGCGACGCGTACGGGGCTCGGCCGAGCACCAACCGTAGTTACTGTCATCACGTTTACGACGGTAACAGGCAGACTGACGAGGTGGATGCAGCACCCAGCCGGGCAGGGCAGACCGGCCGCGACCCGTTCCAGGACGTCCGTTGTGCGCCGGCCCCGCTCGACCTGCCGCAGAGCCTGCTCAACACACGCAGCCTGCTGCGGTCCTTCGACGACCTGCAGGACCTGCCCGCGGCCCGGCGGTGGATCGCGAGCAGCGCGCCGGCGCGCCGTGCCGGGCTGGTGCCCGAGGACCTGGACGAGGAGGAGCTGCCTGCCCTGCGCGTCCTGCGCGAGGCCGTACGGGAGCTGCTGCTGTCAGCGGAGGCGCCCGAGCCCGGGGACCGGGCGTCGCAGGGCGTCGTCGCCGCCGCCGCCGGTGTCCCCCTGGTGCTGGGGGTCGACCCCGGCGGGACCCCTCTGGTGCGGCCGCACCCGGACGCCCCGCGCGTTCGCGGCGCCGTTCTCGCAGCCGTCGCGATGACCCCCGCCGACGCCTGGCGCCGGCTCACCATCTGCCGGAACCCGGCCTGCCGCTGGGCCTTCTACGACACCTCCCGCAACCGCGCGGGGACGTGGTGCGACATGAACATCTGCGGCGCCCGGGCCAAGATGCGCCGCTACCGCGGCACCAGGGCCTGACGCCCGTCCATGGCTCACCCGACGCCGACGGTCGGCGTGCACGCGGCTGACGTGCCTGTGACTTGAGCAGCAGCGCTGCACCGGCTATCTTTGAACTCTCAACTATCGTAGGGAGTCGTCATGGGCATCCGCCGCCTCAACCACGCGGTGCTGTACGTGCGGGAGACCGCGCGCACGGTCGCCTTCTACCGGGACGTGCTGGGCTTCCGGGTCACCGCGGAGCTGCCCGGCGGCGCCGGTGCCTTCCTGCTGGCCCCCGGCTCCACGAACGATCACGACCTCGGCGTGTTCGCGATGGGCCCGGGTGCGGGCGACAGCGCCGCCGGCCGGTCCACCGTCGGCCTGTACCACCTGGCCTGGGAGGTCGAGACCCTCGCCGACCTGGCGGAGCACGCCGAGCGGCTGTCGACCGCGGGCGCCCTGGTCGGCGCCTCGGACCACGGGACGAGCAAGAGCCTGTACGCCAAGGACCCCGACGGCCTGGAGTTCGAGGTCGTCTGGCTGGTGCCGGCGCACCTGCTGACCGACGCCGACAGCTGGGACCCGCCCCGTCCGCGGCCGCTGGACATCGCGCGCGAGGCGGCCCGGTTCGGCGAGCTCACCCCCGGGTTGGGCGTCCCGGCGACGACGGCTGCCGGCTGAGTCAGGCAGCGCCCGGCTGTACGAGGGCCGCGCACTCGGGGCAGGTCGACGGGCCCGCCCACGTCTGCTCGATCCTGGGAGCCGGTCGCTGCTCCGGCCACGGCAGCGCCGCGCCGCCGACCCGTGCGCCGCAGAGCGCGCTGCGCGTACGGTCGCTGCCGGGGACGGCGTGCAGCAGCGGGCCGCGGGGGCGGCCCCGACCGGTCGGGCGACCTCGGACGGCGTAGACGTCTGGCATGTGCGCAACGATCCCGGGCCGGGATTGCCACGACGTCTCGGTCAGGTGAACGGCGGATGGCTCCGTGTGTGACCCGCGTCTCGCCCGTGGTGCCGCAGGCGAGAGATCTTCGAGGGTGCGCGAGGTGATCTCCGGGCAGCAAGCGGGCACCACCTCGCCATGACCGCCCCCACCGCCGCCACCCGAGCGGCGGCAGCCCGCCAGCGTCGGCGGGCAAACCCCGCCCGAGCCGCAGCTCCCGCGAAGGACCCGTGCCCGACGTGCGGCGTCGAGCTCGGCCAGCCGCACGGCGCCAGCCGGCGGCTGGTCGTGTTCACCAGCGACAAGGGCCAGTTCCGGTGGCAGTGCCCGGACTGCCGCGCGGCCTGGACGGAGCGGGCGTCGACCCAGGTCGGCTCCACCACCCGCGGGGCCTGAGCGCCCGGCCTCGGCGAGCGGCTCGATCAACGGCTCAGACGAGCTCGAACCAGACCACCTTGCCGGCGCCCTCCCGATAGACGCCCCAGCCGCGGGACAGCTGCTCAACGAGCGACAGTCCGCGCCCGCCCTCCTCGAGCAGCCCCGCTGCCCGCGGCTCGGGCATCCGCGGGCTGTCGTCGGCGACCTCGACGCGCAGCACCGGGCCCGCTGCGGTCACCCGCACCTGCACGTTGCCTGAGCCGTGCACCAGCGCGTTGGTCGCCACCTCGCTGACCAGCAACGCCAGCGTGTCGCACAGCGGGTCGAGGCCGCCGGCCAGGCACGCGCTCACCGCGAAGCGGCGCACGCTCGCGATGCTCGCCGGCAGGCTGGGCACGATGAGCTGGTCCTCGACCGGCTCGCTGTCTTGGGACACACCGATGCCGTGCCCAGCACCCGGTGCGCTGAAGCAGCCGCAGCGCCACGCCGACGTAGCAGGAGTGCAACGACACACGGCGGCCGGGGTCGAGCGTCCTGACGGACCCGCTCAGTACGGTGGCCCGGGCCGCGACGGGTGGCCGACCAGGCGGGGGGCCGGGGCGTGGGCGCTCGGGTAGGCGGCGCGGCCCCGGCCGGCGAGCTGCTGGCGGCGGTGCTGCGCAGCACCGCCGGCGCCGCCGACGCGGACGAGGTCATGACCGACGCCGCGCAGCTGCTGGCCGGCGGCCTGGCCGACTGGGTGATCGCCGACCGGCTCACCGACCCCGACCTGATCATCCGGGTCGCGGCGCTGGGGCTGGCCGGGCCCCTCCAGCTGCCCGGCCTCGCGGGCTCGGCCAGGGCGCGGCGGTCCTCCGCCAGGGCGGGCGGGCTCCTCGCCACGCTCCTGGAGTCCCCCGTTCCGGGCCTGCGGCTCTCGCCGGACGACATCACGGCCATGGCCGGCAGCGCCGACCCCCGGCTCAGCGGCCAGGCCGAGCTCGCGGCCTCGCTCGGCACGGTCGACGCCCTGGTGCTGGGGACCGCGTCGCGCGGCCGGCTCCACGGCGTCCTCACCGTCGGTCGGACCCGCACGCCGTTCTCCGCAGCCGACCGGGAGCTGCTCGCGCTCGTCGCGGGTCAGGTCGGCCTGGCCCTGGCGACCGCCGGGCTGTTGGAGGCGCAGCGCAGTGTCAGCGCGGCAATGCAGCGCAGCCTGCTGCCCCCGCTGCCCCAGGTCCCGGGCCTGGACCTCGCGGCGCGCTATCAGACCGCGACCGAGGGGCTCGACGTCGGTGGTGACTGGTACGACGCGTTCCACCTGGCGGACGGCGCCCTGGCGGTGGTCATCGGCGACGCGACTGCGCACGACACGGCGGCCGCCGCCACCATGGCGGGGCTCCGCAACCAGCTGCGGGCACTGGCGCTGGACCGCGGTGAGCAGCCCGCGGCGACGCTGACGCGGCTCGACCGTACCGGCAGCGCGCTCGGCGAGCACGCCTCCGCGACCTGCCTGTACGCCCGGCTCGAGCGGCTGGCCGAGGGCTGGGCCGTGCGCTGGTCCTCCGCCGGCCACCTGCCGCCGGTGCTCGTCCGGGGCGGCGCCGCGGTCGTGGCGAGCACACCGCCCGAGCTCATGCTGGGCGTCGACCCGGAGAGCCGGCGCACCGACCACGACGCCCACCTGGCGAGCGGCGACCTGCTGCTGCTCTGCACTGACGGGCTGGTCGAGCAGCGTCGCCGCCCCATCGACGAACGGCTCGAGGTGCTGCGCGGCCTCGTCGCCGACCGCGCCGGGGACCACCCCGAGCAGCTGGCCGACGCCCTGCTGGCCGCCCTGGCTCAGCACAGCGACGACGACGTCGCCCTCCTGGTCGTCCGGGTGATCTAGCCGCCGACCCGCGTCACAGCAGCGGCCTCCAGCCGTCGCGGCGAAGTCCTGCCTGCAGCGCGGCCGGCGGGCCCTCCGGCGCCGCGCGGAGCAGCACCGAGGCCACGTTCCCGTCCCCGTCGAAGGGCGTCGCGCTGCCCACGACCACCCCCACGAGCACCGGCGCCTCGAGCAGCACGACGCTCTGACCGCGCGGAGGCGGCCTGCTCATCTCGACGCGCTTGCGCCAGTAGGCGCCGTTCCCGGCGAGCACGAGGTCCACGAGCACGTGCGGACGCTCTCACGATCTCCGCGCCCCCGCGTACGACCTGCCTTGTCAGTCGTGAGCGCGCAGGTGGAACCAGACCTCCTTGCCCTGCATCCCCTGGAGCTCGGGCTCGACCCCCCACCGATCGCTGATCATGTCGAGCAGGACGTAGCCGCGCCCGTCCTCGGCGTCCGAGGTGACCGGCCGCGGGACCGGCAGGTCCGCCGCGCCGTCGCGGACGCGGACGTCCAGGGCGACCCCGTCGCAGTCCACCGCGAGCACGATCGGCGGCCCGCCGTACCGCACCGCGTTGGTGACCAGCTCGCTCACCAGCAGGGTCGCGTCGTCCATCAGAGCGCCGCTGTGCGTGCTGCAGTTGACGACGCGCAGCCAGGCCCGCGCGGCCGCCGGCGCCGTCGCGTCGAGGGGCAGGACGACCTCCTGGCGGGGCGTGTGCTCGCACATTGCAGCCCTCCGGCCAGGCACTCGAGGTTCCGCGACCCTGTGGGCCTACCCCGCGCGGGGGGCGGGCAGACGGACGGCCTCAGCTACTCCTGACGGCCCCGCCGCCCGAGGTCGCCGGCGAACACGGCGACCCAGGCGGCCAGCCAGGCCAGGCCGAGCAGGTAGCCGCCGAGCACGTCGGACACGTAGTGCACGCCGAGCGCCAGCCGCGAGAAGCCCATCAGCAGGACCCAGCCGACGGCCAGGGCCACCGCCAGCCGTCGATGGTGGGGGCGGAGCCCCGGCCCCAGCACGAGCAGCAGCACCCCGGTCGCGACGACCACCCCCTGCGCGTGGCCGCTCGGGAACGCGCTGTGGGCCGCGCTCGCCACGGCGTCCTCGAGGACCGGCCGGGCCCGGTCGACGAGCGCCTTCACCAGCGTGTTGAGCAGGGAGCCGCCGAGGCCCACCAGGCTGACGAACACGGCCGCCCGCTGCCGGTCACGGCGTACGAGGTGCAGCACGAGCGGTGCGCCCAGCGCGACGTAGCAGCCGAACGTGCCCAGCAGGCTGACCGCCTGGTTGGCGGTGACAAAGGTGGCCGACGCGGTGGCGACCCGGTTCAGCCGCTCGAGAACGGTCGCGTCCAGGTCCGCGAGCGGCCGCCAGCCGCCGTCCACGAGCAGCAGCAGCACCACGAAACAGGCGAGGGCGGCCAGCGCCGCCTGGCCCGGCAGGGCGCGGCCGGACCGCGGAGGCGTCGTGACCGGCGCTGGCGTGCTCACGCAGAGCACCTTCCCGGCCGGCCGGACCGCAACGCCGACCAGGTCTGTTCACCCGCTGTTCACCCGGCTGGCGCATGCTCACGACCGGCCACAACGCACGGAGAGGCGGCACCATGACCCAGGCGCGTAACGACGACGAGCAGCGCCAGCTGGCAAGCGTGCGGGCCGAGCTGGTCCGCGAGTTCGGCGACCGGGTCAGCCCGGAGCAGGTGCAGCGGATGTTCGAGGAGACCGTCGACCGCTTCGACGGCGCACCGATCCGCAGCTTCGTGCCCGTGCTCGCCGGCCGCAGCGCCCGCCAGGACCTGCGGCACGTGCTGGCCGACGCCTGATCCTGACCCGCGTGGCCCACGCTTCGCGGCCCCTAGGGTCGGGCCATGACAGTGCTGAGCAGCCGGCCGCAGGTCGACCTCGAACGGGCGGCTGCCGCCGTACGGGAGCTCCTGCTCGCCCTCGGTGAGGACCCGACCGACGACGCGCTGGTGCGTACTCCCGAGCGCGTCGCCCGGGCCTTCGCCGAGCAGCTGAGCCCGGCCCCGTTCGACGTCACGACCTTCGCCAACGACGAGGGCTACGACGAGCTGGTGCTGGTGCGCGGCATCCCCTTCTCCAGCCTGTGCGAGCACCACCTGCTGCCCTTCGTCGGGGTCGCGCACGTGGCCTACCTGCCTGACCGGCGCATCCTGGGCCTGTCCAAGCTCGCCCGGGTCGTCGAGCGCTACAGCCGTCGGCTGCAGGTGCAGGAGCGGATGACCCAGCAGGTCGCGGACTGGCTGCGCGACGAGCTCGCGCCCCGGGGGGTGGGGGTGGTCGTCGAGGCCGAGCACATGTGCATGCGGCTGCGCGGCGCGAAGGTCACCGGGACCCGGACGACGACGTCGGCGCTGCGGGGCCGGCTGCGGGACGACCCGCGCACCCGTGCCGAGTTCCTCGCGCTGGTCCGCGGCGGCTGAGCCGGGGGCACGTCGGCTGCCGTTCGGCAGGCGTGCGAGCATCGCCGCGTGATCGTGGTCTGCGGCGAGGCTCTGATCGACCTGGTGCCGCTCGACGTGGACGGCGGTTACACCGCCCGGCCCGGCGGCAGCCCCACCAACGTCGCCGTCGGGCTCGGCCGCCTCGGCAGCCAGGTGCAGCTGCTGGCCCGGCTGTCCGGTGACCCGTTCGGCCGCCAGCTGGCCGCGCACGTGGAGGCGGCCTCGGTCGACACGTCGTACGCGCTCGAGGCGCAGGAGCCGACCACGCTGGCGGTCGTCACCCTCGACGACGAGGGCAGGGCGGAGTACGCGTTCTACGTCGACGGCGCCGCGGACGGCGGCTGGCGGCCCGCCGACCTGCCCGCGCAGCTGCCGGTCGGCGCGGCGCTGCACGTCAGCGGCTCGCTGGCGCTGGCCGTCGCCTCCATGGGCGAGACGGTCGAGGAGCTGCTGCGGCGCGAGCGCGGCTCCCGGGTCCTCACCCTCGACCCCAACGTCCGGCCGCGGCTGGCCCGCGACGAGGCGGCGCTGCGCACCCGGCTGGACGGCTGGCTGCGGCTGGTCGACGTCGTGAAGGTCAGCAGCGACGACCTGGACTGGGTGGCGCCGGGGCAGCCCGTGGAGCAGGTCGCCGCGAGCTGGCTGGCCGCCGGTCCGGCGCTGGTGGTGGTCACCCGGGGCGAGCACGGTGTGCACGCCGTCGGGGCGGCCGGCACGGTGGACCTCGCCGCCGGGCACGTCGACGTCGTCGACACCGTGGGCGCCGGCGACGCGTTCATGGCCGGTCTGCTGTGCGCGCTGGACGAGGCCGGGAACCTGACCCGGGAGCGCCTGGAGTCGCTGTCGTCGGACGCGCTGCACTCGGCGCTCGCCTTCGCCCAGACCGTCGCCGCCGAGACCTGCCGGCGGGTCGGCGCCGACCCGCCCTGGCGCGCCGAGCTCGCCCCCCGCTGACCCCCCACTGCCTGGAGGCACCGTGGCCGTCCACGACCGCGCCGGAACCACCGCCCTGCCCGCCGACCTCGTCGACGTCGCCCGGCTGGTCACCGCGTACTACAGCGAGCATCCCGACCCGGAGGACCCCGGCCAGCGGGTCTCGTTCGGCACGTCCGGCCACCGCGGCTCCTCGCTGCACGCCGCGTTCAACGACGACCACATCGCCGCGACCAGCCAGGCCATCGCCGACTACCGGCGCGCGCAGGGCACCGACGGGCCGCTGTTCCTGGCCAAGGACACCCACGCGCTGTCCGAGCCGGCCTGGGCCACCGCGCTGGAGGTGTTCGCCGCCAACGGCGTACGCGTGCTCGTCGACGGCCGCGAGCGCTACACCCCGACGCCGGCGCTGTCGCACGCCGTCCTGACCTACAACCGCGGCCGCAGCTCGGGGCTCGCCGACGGCGTCGTCATCACGCCCTCGCACAACCCGCCCGCCGACGGCGGCTTCAAGTACAACCCGCCGGACGGCGGGCCCGCCGGCAGCGACATCACCGGCGCGGTCCAGGACGCCGCCAACGCCTACCTGCGCGCGGGGCTGGCCGGGGTGCAGCGCGTCCCGCTGGCCCGGGCGCGCGCCGCCGACACCACCGGCACCTACGACTACCTCGCCGGCTACGTCGACGACCTGCCCTCGGTGCTCGACCTCGACGCCGTACGCGACGCCGGCGTACGGATCGGCGCCGACCCGCTGGGCGGCGCGGCCGTCGACTACTGGGGGGAGATCGCCGACCGGCACCGGCTCGACCTCACCGTCGTCAACCCGCTGGTCGACCCCACCTGGCGCTTCATGACGCTGGACTGGGACGGCAAGATCCGGATGGACTGCTCCTCGCCGTACGCCATGGCCTCGCTGATCGCCAACAAGGACCAGTACGCCATCGCGACCGGGAACGACGCCGACGCCGACCGGCACGGGATCGTCACGCCGGACGCCGGCCTGCTGGCGCCGAACGCCTACCTCGCCGTCGCGATCGAGCACCTGCTCGGTTCGCGGACCGGCTGGCCCGCGGACGCGGCCATCGGCAAGACGCTGGTCAGCTCCTCCCTGATCGACCGGGTCGTCGCGGGCCTGGGCCGGCGGCTGCTCGAGGTGCCGGTGGGCTTCAAGTGGTTCGTGCCCGGGCTGCTGGACGGCTCGGTCGCGTTCGGCGGCGAGGAATCGGCCGGGGCGTCGTTCCTGCGCAAGGACGGCAGCGTCTGGACCACCGACAAGGACGGCATCCTGCTGTGCCTGCTCGCCTCCGAGATCCAGGCGGTCACCGGCAGCTCACCGAGCGAGCGGTACGCCGCCCTGACGTCGCGGTACGGCGAGCCGTCGTACGCCCGGGTGGACGCGCCCGCGACCCGCGAGCAGAAGGCGGTGCTGGGCAAGCTGTCGCCCGAGCAGGTCAGCGCCAGGTCGCTGGCCGGCGAGCCGATCACCGCCACGCTCACCGCCGCGCCCGGCAACGGCGCGGCCCTCGGCGGGCTCAAGGTGACCAGCGAGAACGGCTGGTTCGCCGCCCGGCCGTCCGGCACCGAGGACGTGTACAAGATCTACGCGGAGAGCTTCCTCGGCGCCGACCACCTGGCCCGCATCCAGGACGAGGCCCGCGACATCGTCGGCAGCGTCCTGTAGCCCCCCAACCTGCGGCTTGTCTGCCCGGGCCGACGTCCGCGGGCCCGTACGACGTCGCTGCCGGCAGACAAGCGCGGGCCGGGCCCAGCCGCGGCCTCAGCCGGCGCGGCCGGCGCGGTAGCGCTCGATCAGCGCGTTGGTGGAGCTGTCGTGCTCCAGCGGCGAGGACGAGGACAGCTCCGGCACGATCCGCTGGGCCAGCGCCTTGCCGAGCTCGACGCCCCACTGGTCGAAGGAGTTGACGTCCCAGACGACGCCCTGGGTGAAGACCTTGTGCTCGTACATCGCGACCAGCTGGCCGAGCGTCGACGGCGTCAGGCGCTCCAGCACGATCGAGCTGGTGGGGATGTTGCCGAGGAACGTCCGGTGCGGCACCAGCTCCGGCGCGGCCCCCTCCGCCGCGACCTGCTCGCCGGTCTTGCCGAACGCCAGCGCCTCGGTCTGCGCGAGGAAGTTGGCGAACAGCAGGTCCTGGTGCTCGCCGACCTGCTCGGCGGCCTGCACGACGCCGAGGAAGTCGCACGGGATGAGCTTCGTCCCCTGGTGGATCAGCTGGTAGAAGGCGTGCTGCCCGTTGGTGCCCGGCTGGCCCCACACCACCGGCCCCGTCTGCATCTGCACCTGGGAGCCGTCGCGGGTGACGTGCTTGCCGTTGCTCTCCATGTCCAGCTGCTGCAGGTACGCCGGCAGCTGCCCCAGGTACTGGCTGTACGGCAGGACCGCGAGGGTCTCCGCGCCGAAGAAGTCGGCGTACCAGATCCCCAGCAGCGCAAGGAGGACCGGCACGTTGCGGTCGTACGGGGTGGTCCGGAAGTGCTCGTCCATGGCGTGGAAGCCGGCCAGCATCTCGCGGAACGCCTCCGGCCCGATGGCGACCATGAGGGCCAGGCCGACCGCGGAGGTGTAGGAGTAGCGCCCGCCCACCCAGTCCCAGAAGATGAACATGTTGTCCGGGTCGATCCCGAAGTCGGCAACCTTCTCCGCGTTGGTCGACACCGCGACGAAGTGCTTGGCGACGTCGGCGTCCGCCCCGAGCCCGCCGGTCAGCCAGTCGCGCGCGCTCGTCGCGTTGGTGATCGTCTCGGACGTGGTGAACGTCTTGGACACCACGATGACGAGGGTCTCGGCGGGGTCGAGGTCGCGGGTGGCCTCGGCGATGTCTGCGCCGTCGACGTTGGAGACGAAGCGGACGGTCAGCGAGCGGTCGGAGAAGGCCTGCAGCGCCTGGTACGCCATCGCCGGGCCCAGGTCCGACCCGCCGATGCCGATGTTGATGAGGTTGCGGATGCGCCGACCGGTGCTGCCGACCCACTCGCCGGAGCGCACCCGGTCGGCGAACCCGGCCATCTTGTCCAGCACCGCGTGCACGTCGGCGACCACGTCCTGGCCGTCGACGACCAGGCAGGCGTCCCGGGGCAGCCGCAGCGCGGTGTGCAGCACCGCCCGGTCCTCGGTGGAGTTGATGTGCTCGCCGGCGAACATCGCCTCCGTGCGCTCGCGCAGCCCGGCCCGCTCGACCAGCGCGAGCAGCAGCTGCAGCGTCTCGTCGGTGACGCGGTGCTTGCTGTAGTCCAGGTGCACGTCCGCGGCGTCCGCCACCAGACGCGTCCCGCGCGAGGCGTCGGCGTCGAAGAGCTCGCGCAGGTGCACGTCCTTCACCGCAGCGTGGTGCTCGCGCAGCGCCGCCCACTCCGGGCTGTCCTGGATGGCCACGCGTACCTCCGTGCTCGCCGGGCGGATGTCCGAGACGGAACCTAGCCCCGGGGTGGCCGGCTCAACCCGAGTGCTTGCGCTCTGCGCGTACGTACTACACACTCGTGACGTTGCGCCAAGCAGGCGTAGGACGTATGGGCTCGCGGAGGCAGACATGACGACGACGGCACCCACGGCGACGCAGACCGGCGAGGCACCCACCCCGACCGGGCCGACCAGCCCCATCGACTACTCCCAGCGCATCCCCAACAACGTCGACCTCGCCAACGACCGGCGGCTGCAGCGGGCCCTCGAGGGCTGGCAGCCGAAGTTCCTGGAGTGGTGGAAGAGCCTCGGCCCGGCGATCCCGACGCAGGACGTCTACCTGCGTACGGCGATCTCGGTCGGCCGCGACGGCTGGGCGCACTTCGACCGGGTCCCGATGGAGGACTACCGCTGGGGCATCTTCCTCGCCGAGCAGGACCCCGACCGCACCATCGCCTTCGGGTCGCACAAGGGCGAGCCGGCCTGGCAGACCGTGCCCGGTGAGTACCGCGCCGAGCTGATGCGCCTGATCACCATCCAGGGCGACACCGAGCCGGCGTCGGTCGAGCAGCAGCGCCTGCTGGGCGCGACCGCCCCGTCGCTGTACGACATGCGCAACCTGTTCCAGGTCAACGTCGAGGAGGGCCGCCACCTCTGGGCGATGGTCTACCTGCTGCATGCCTACTTCGGCCGCGAGGGCCGCGAGGAGGCCGAGCAGCTGCTCAAGCGCAACTCCGGCGACGCCGACGCGCCGCGCATCCTCGGGGCGTTCAACGAGGAGACGACGGACTGGCTGCAGTTCTTCATGTTCACCTACTTCACCGACCGGGACGGCAAGTACCAGCTCGGAACACTGAAGGAGTCGGCCTTCGACCCGCTGGCGCGCACCTGCGAGTTCATGCTCAAGGAGGAGGCGCACCACATGTTCGTCGGCACGACCGGCGTGCAGCGGGTCGTGGAGCGCACCGCCGCGCTGATGAAGGAGCACGGCACCGCCGACGTCTTCCCGTACGGCGGCATCCCGCTGGCCGTCATCCAGAAGTACCTGAACTTCCAGTTCGCCGTCTCGATGGACCTGTTCGGCTCCGAGCAGTCGACCAACGCCGGCAACTACTTCACCTCCGGCCTCAAGGGCCGCTGGCAGGAGACCCGCCGCAAGGACGACCACGTCCTGCTCGGGCAGACCCGCGAGATGACCGTCGTCGAGGACGGGCAGTTCGTGCAGAAGACCGTGCCGCTGCTGTCCGCGCTCAACCTGGACCTGCGCGACGAGTACGTCGCCGACTGCGAGAACGGCGTACGCCGCTGGAACCAGGCGCTCGAGGACGCCGGCCTGCCCGACCGGCTGACGTTGCCGCACGAGGGCTTCTTCCGCAAGGTCGGGGCGTACGCGGGCAAGGGCATCACGCCGGAAGGCGACATCATCGGCCCGGAGGCCTTCGACGCCCGCAAGGCCGAGTGGGTGCCGAGCCCCGAGGACCGCGAGCAGGTCGCGGCGCTGATGGTGCCGGAGTACGAGGACGGGAAGTTCGCCGGCTGGATCGCCGCCCCGCCGCAGGGCATCAACGCGATGCCCGTCGAGTACGACTACGTCCGCTTCTGATCCCACCTCCCGGAAGCCAGGGCGCGCAGGTCAGCGCGGCTGCATCTCCGCCATCGGGCCCCAGCCGTCCTGCGGGACCTCGACGTTGACGATCTGGGGCGTCGCGGCGATGGCGGCCGGCAGCTCCTCGATGGCCTTGGCGAAGTGGTCGCTCTGCACGTGGGCCGTACCGGCGTCCGCGTCGGCAAAGGCCTCCACCAGCACGTAGGTGTTGGGGTCGTCCAGGCTGCGGGACCACTCGAAGAACAGGTTGCCGGGCTCCGCGCGGGTGGCCTGGGTGAACGCGGAGACGATGTCCGGCCACTGCTCGACCTTGTCGGGCCGGACGGGGAACTTGACGACGATGAAGATCACAACTGCGTCCTCTCTGCGGGTTCAGGTACGCCGGCCGGCGTCCCGGCACAGTGCCGCCCAATGGGCCTGCGCGTCCAGGTGCCAGGCGTCGTGCCTGGCGTGGAACAGCTCAGCCGCGCGGGGCCCGGGCCAGGTGGCCGGCAGCAGGGGCGCGGGCAGGGCCGGGTCGAGGAACGGGAAGCGCCGCCACTCCTGCACCAGCAGCACCTGCGCGCGGAACGGGTCGTCCGCCGTCGGCTCGGCGAAGGCCTCGAGGAACTCGCCGTAGCGCTGCTCGACGTCCGCGAGCGCCCAGGCGTCGGCGACCACGCGCTGCTCGTCGCCGACCGCCCCGTACGGCCCGAGGAAGGAGTACGCCGCCACGCCGAGCTCCTGCACGGCCGCGGCGACCTCCTTCTCCTTGTCGACGTCGGGAGTCACCCACAGCCCGGGCAGCGGGCTGCCGAGCCCGGCCCAGGTGAGCCGGGTGCGCAGCCGGTGCCGCAGCTGCCGCTGGCTCTCGGGGACGCTGACCGCCAGGACCAGCCAGCGGCCGTCCCACGGGGGCCCCGGCCGGCCGAACCCGTAGATGCGCTCGGTGCCCTCGGCCAGCAGCCGGGTGCCGGCAGCGGTCAGGTGCCAGCGCACCCGCCGCCCGTCGCGCTCGGCCGTCAGCAGGTCCTCGGCGGCCAGCCGCGACAGGGCCTGCCGGGCGGCCTTCTCCTCGATGCCCACCTCGCCGAGCGCGCCGACCAGGGCGCCGGTCCAGACGGCGCCGCCGCGAGGGAGCACGAACTCGCCGAGCACCGTGAGCAGCAGGGACCGTGCGCTGGCCGCACCCGCCTCGCGGCGTCGCCCACCCGGCCCGGCGTCCATGCCGGCGATTGCACCACAGCCCGACGCACTACAGGTCCTTGACGCGCGACAAGTTCACCGTAGTGTGTCGTGAGCCACACTTCTCCGCGGGAGGCACCGTGTCCGACCTGTTCAACGCCGGCTCGTACTTCACCGACCGGCGCGTCGAGGCGGGCGACGGCGGCCGGGTCGCGGTGCGCTGTGAGGGCAGGGCCACGACGTACGCGCAGCTGCGCGACCTGTCCGCGGCGTTCGCGCGGGGCCTGCGCGACCTGGGCACCCGCACCGGCGAACGGGTGATGTTCGTCTGCTCGGACCGTACGGAGCTGCTCGCCGGGCTGCTGGGGACGATGCGCACCGGGGCGGTCGCCGTGCCCGTGTCCACCATGCTGACCGGGCCCGAGCTGGCCAAGGTGCTGGTCGACTCCGGTGCCCGGGTGCTCGTGGCGTCGCCGGAGTTCGCCGAGGCCGCGTCGCGGGCGGTGGCCGCGGCCACCGAGCTCGCCCACGTCGTGACCGTCGCCGGCGCCCAGCTCGACCTGCCCGCCGCCGTCCAGGTGACGGCCTGGGACGACCTGGTCGCCGGTGGCGGCGACGCGCTCGCCGTGACCAGCGCCGACGCGCCCGCGCTGTGGCTCTACACCAGCGGCACGACCGGCACGCCCAAGGGCGCGATGCACCGGCACGAGAACCTGCGGGCGGTCTGCGACACGTACGGCCGGCAGGTGCTCGGGATCACCCGCGACGACGTGTGCTTCTCCGTCGCGAAACTGTTCTTCGCCTACGGGCTGGGAAACTCCGCGCTGTTCCCGCTGTCGGTCGGCGCGACGACGGTGCTCGAGCCGCGCCGGCCGTCCGCGCTGATCGCCGCCGAGGTGCTCCGCGAGCACCGGCCCACGCTGTTCTTCTCCGGGCCGACGTTCTTCGCCGCCCTGCTGGCCGCGAACCTGCCGGCCGACACGTTCGCCGGCGTACGGCTGGTCCCCAGTGCGGGGGAGGCGCTGCCGGCGACGCTGCAGCGCCGGTTCACCGAGCGGTTCGGCGTCGAGATCCTCGACGGCATCGGCTCGACGGAGGCGCTGCACATCTTCCTGTCCAACGCGCCGGGGGCGATCCGGCCCGGCACCTCCGGCCGGCCCGTCCCCGGCTACGACATCTCGCTGCGCGACGAGACCGGCGCCGAGGTGCCGGACGGCGAGCCCGGGGCGCTGTTCGTGCGAGGGGAGTCGATCGCGACCGGCTACTGGTGCCGCACGTCGGCCTCCCGGTCGGTCTTCCAGGGCGAGTGGCTGTGCACCGGCGACACCTACAGCCGGTCGGCCGACGGCTGGTACACCTGCCTGGGCCGGTCCAGCGACCTGCTCAAGGCCGGCGGCATCTGGGTGTCGCCGGCGGAGGTCGAGGAGCGGCTGCTGCAGCACCCGGCGGTGGCCGAGGTGGCGGTGGTCGGCGTGCCCGACCGCGACGACCTCGACAAGCCGGTGGCGTGCGTGGTGCCGGTCGCCGGGGCCGCTGTCGACGCCGACGAGCTCGTGGCGTGGTGCCGCGAGGGGCTCGCGGCCTTCAAGCGGCCGCGCTCGGTCGTGCTGCTCGACGAGCTGCCGAAGACCGCCACCGGCAAGGTGCAGCGCTTCCGCCTGCGGGAGCAGGTGCAGGACACCAGCATCCCGGTGCCACCCGCCGCGTCGCCGGTCAGCGCGCTGTAGCCGTGACCCTCGACGGCCACCTGTTCGTGGACGCCCACGTGCACGTGCCGCTGCTGCCCACCGTCGCACCGGCCTGGGCCGACTGGGCCCGGCAGTTCGGCCGGCCCGGCGTGCTGGAGCAGGTCTGGCGGCCCGACGGCACCCCCGACCCGGCCGCGCTGTCGGAGCTGTTCGCCGCCGAGGGCGTCGACGTGGCGCTGCTGTTCTGCGAGTACAGCCCCAAGGCCACCGGCTACCAGCTGTTCGACGATCTGCTGCCGCTGGTCGAGCACGACCCGGCGCGCTTCCGGCCGGTCGCCAACGTCAACCCGCACCTGCACTTCCCGATCGCGCGCGAGCTCGGGCGGCAGCTCGACCACGGTGCCGCGGCGCTGAAGATCCACCCCGTGCACGGCGGGTTCCGGGCCGACGACGCCGCGATGTACCCGGCGTACGCCGTGCTGGTCGAGCGCGGCGTGCCGCTGGTCGTGCACTGCGGCACCAGCAGCTTCCCGGGCTCCACCAACGCGTACGCCGACCCGCAGCTGCTCGACGCGGTGCTGCGCGACTTCCCCGACCTGCACGTGGTGCTCGCCCACGGCGGCCGCGGCTGGTGGTACGACGCCGCCGCCTTCCTCGCGCTCAGCAACGAGCACGTCTGGCTGGAGCTGTCGGGCCTGCCGCCGAAGCGCCTGCCGGACTACTACGCGAAGTACGACCTGGGCCGGCTCGCCCGCAGGTGGATCTTCGGTACGGACTGGCCCGGGGTGCCCGGGCAGGCCGCGAACGCCCGCGCGGTCCTCGGGCTCGGCCTGCCCGACGAGGTCGTCCCGCTGGTGCTGGGTGGCAACGCCCGCCGCGTCTACGCCGGCCTCTGACCCCCAGACCCTCCGCCCTGTCCCGAAAAACCCCCAACCCACCCCCGCTTGTCTGCCGGCAGCAACATCAACCGGCCGTTGGGAGGTCGCTGCGGGCAGACAAGCGGAGAGGTCTGTGTCAGCGGACAGGGTCGGAGGCGGCCTGGCGTACGCGGACCTGCTACACGTGCTTGACGCCCGACGCAGAAGTTGTAGTGTGTTGCGGGACACCACGCGACAGCCGGAGGTCTCCATGACCATGCTCGTAGACCCGCCGACCGAGGCGCCCGAGAGCGTCCGGGTCGACTTCGACACCGCCCCCGAGCGCTACCGGCACTGGCAGCTGGCGGTCGACGGCCCGGTGGCGACCCTGACGCTGCGGGTCGACGAGCAGGCCGGCCTGGTGCCCGGCTACGAGCTGAAGATGAACAGCTACGACCTCGGCGTCGACATCGAGCTGTACGACGCCGTGCAGCGGCTGCGCTTCGAGCACCCGACGGTCAAGGCCGTGGTGCTGACCGGCGGGCTGGACCGGATGTTCTGCGCCGGCGCCAACATCCGGATGCTGGCGCAGAGCCCGCACGCCTGGAAGGTGAACTTCTGCAAGTTCACCAACGAGACGCGCAACGGGATCGAGGACGCCACCGCGACCTCCGGCCAGACCTGGATCGCCGCGCTCAACGGCACCGCCGCCGGCGGCGGGTACGAGATGGCGCTGGCCTGCGAGCAGATCGTGCTCGTCGACGACGGCTCGTCCGCCGTGTCGCTGCCCGAGGTGCCGCTGCTCGGCGTGCTCCCCGGCACCGGCGGCCTGACCCGCGTGGTCGACAAGCGGTTCGTGCGCAAGGACCTGGCCGACCTGTTCGCCACGCGCACCGAGGGCATCCGCGGGCGGACCGCCGTCGAGTGGGGGCTGGTCGACGAGACCGCGCCGCTGAGCCGCTTTCCCGAGGTCGTGCAGGGCCGGGCGCTCGCGGCCGCCAACCACTCGTTCCGGCCGGACGAGGGTGCCGGGGTCGCGCTGACCCCGCTGGAGCGCACGGAGACGGCGACCTCCCTGGCCTACCGCTGGGTCAGCGCCGAGTTCGACCGCAGCGCCCGCCGGGTCGACATCACGGTGCTCGGCCCGGACGCCCCGCCGCCCGCTGACCCGCTGGAGCAGGGCGCCGCCTGGTGGCCGATGGCGCTCGCGCGGGAGCTCGACGACCTCGTCCTGCGGCTGCGCACCAACGAGAACGACCTGGGCACTTGGGTGATCCGGACTCGCGGCGACGCCGACCTGGTCGCGGCGTACGACGCCCAGCGCGCCCAGGGCGGCTGGTTCGCGCACGAGGTCACGCAGTACTGGAAGCGCACCCTCAAGCGGCTCGACGTCACCAGCCGCAGCCTGTTCGCGGTCATCGAGCCGGGCAGCTGCTTCGCCGGCAGCCTGCTCGAGCTGGCCCTGGCCTGCGACCGCCAGTACATGCTCGACGGCGTGTTCGAGGACGTCGACCCGGACGCGACGCCGGCCACCATCACCGTCGGGCCGGACAACCTGGGCCCGCTGCCGATGGGCAACGGCCTCACCCGCCTGCAGTCGCGCTTCCACGGCCGGCCCGACGCGCTGGCCGCGGTCCCCTCCGGCGAGCCGCTCGACGCCGCGGCTGCCGCCGCGCTCGGCCTGGTCACCCTCACCCCGGACGACCTCGACTGGGACGAGGAGCTGCGGATCGCGCTGGAGGAGCGGGCCTCGCTGTCGCCGGACGCGCTGACCGGCATGGAGGCCAACCACCGCTTCGTCGGGCCGGAGACCGTGGAGACCAAGGTGTTCGGCCGGCTCACCGCCTGGCAGAACTGGGTGTTCCTGCGGCCCAACGCCAGTGGCCCGGACGGCGCGCTGCGGCGCTTCGGCACCGGCACGCGGGCGGCGTACGACACCAGGCGGGTGTGATGGACGTCGACCTGCTGCTCGTCGGCGCCGGCCCGGTCGGGCTCTACGGCGCCTACTACGCCGGCGTACGCGGGCTGTCGGTCGCCGTCGTCGACTCGCTGCCCGAGCCCGGTGGGCAGATCAGCGCGATGTACCCGGAGAAGCCGATCTACGACGTCGCCGGGTTCCCGAGCATCCGCGGTCGCGACCTCGTGGACGGGCTCGTGCGGCAGGCGGCGCAGTACGACCCGGCGTACCTGCTCGGCGACCCGGCCGTGACGCTGGCCGACGGCCCGGACGGCCGGCTGCACGTCGGGCTGGCCAGCGGCGCGACCGTGCGGTGCGGGGCGCTGGTGCTCACCGGCGGGATCGGCACGTTCGAGCCGCGGCCGCTGCCCGCCGGCGAGGAGTTCCTCGGCCGCGGGCTGGCGTACTTCGTCCCGCGGCTGGCCGACTACGCCGGCGCCGACGTCGTCATCGTCGGCGGCGGCGACAGCGCCTGCGACTGGGCGCTCGCGCTGCAGGGGGTGGCGAGGAGCGTCACCGTCGTCCACCGCCGCAAGGCCTTCCGCGCGCACGCCGCCTCCGTCGCCGCCATGCAGGCCTGCAGCACGGTGCTCGTTGACGCCGAGGTCACCGCCGTGCTCGGCGGCAGCGCGGTTGACGCCGTCGAGGTGCAGGTCAAGGGCGAGGCGCCTGCTGTCCTGCCGTGCCAGCGGGTCGTCGCCGCCCTCGGCTTCCTCGCCGACCTCGGCCCGGTCCGCGAGTGGGGCCTGGCGCTGCACGACAACCGGCACGTCGTCGTGGACACCCGCATGCGCACCTCCCGCCCGCGCGTCTACGCCGCCGGCGACATCACCGACTACGACGGCAAGGTGCGCCTGATCAGCGTGGGCTTCGGCGAGGTCGCGACCGCGGTCAACAACGCGGCCGTCGAGCTCGACCCCGCCGCGCAGCTGTTCCCCGGCCACAGCACCGATGCTGTCCCTGTCCCCGTCCCCGCCTGAGGAGCTCCCGTGGCGTACGTGATCGCCGGCCCCTGCATCGACGTCAACGACAAGGCGTGCATGGACGAGTGCCCCGTGGACTGCATCTACGAGGGGGACCGCAAGAGCTACATCAACCCCAAGGAGTGCATCGACTGCGGGGCCTGCGAGCCGGTCTGCCCGGTCGAGGCGATCGCGCAGGACCGCCGGGTCGAGGACGACCAGAAGGTGTTCATCGACGACAACCGGGTGTTCTTCGTCGAGGTGCTGCCGGGCCGCGACGCGCCGCTCGGCGCTCCCGGCGGGTCCCGCAAGGTCGGCGAGCTCGGCGTGGACACGCCGCTGGTCGCGGGGTGGTCCGCATGACGACGACACAGGGCCGGCCGGCCGCAGAGCTGAGCGACGCCGAGCTCGAGGAGCAGGGCACGCACGCGCACGCCACCCGCAACTGGGTGTTCCTGCACGGCACCGCCGAGCAGTTCGCGCACCACACCGAGCGGATGCTCGAGCTCGAGCAGGAGTACCTGCGTCGGCACCCCAAGCGCACCTGGCAGGGCTCCGGCGGCGAGCCCCAGCAGGTCGACGAGGCCACCCGGCTGCGGCTGGCGCTGCGCGGGATCCAGCGCCAGGTCGACGCGCTGCTCGCCGACTCCCCCGACGAGATCGACGCTCCGGCCGCCGACCCCGCGGCTGTGCAGGCGCTGCTCGACCGGGTGGCCGCCGCCGGCGGGCGGATGCACAAGCTGGAGCTGCACCAGGCCGCCCGCGAGCTCGGGATCTCCCCGGTCGCGCTGGCCTCGCTCTACAAGGGCGCGCAGCCCGTGCTGCGCGCCGAGCGCGACGAGCGGGTGCTCACCACCGGCCGATCCGTGGCACGGTGATGGCATAAAGCGCATACGCCTGAGCACGACGGTCGACGCGTCGCTGCTCCAGCAGGCCGGCAGCGTGCGAGCCGGCGACTGAGACCGCCATTGCGCCCTGCGGTCGCGATGATCTACGCCAGATGACCAACGACACGCCGTACGGCCGGTCCTCTGGCGTAGATCATCGGGGCGGTGGGGTGGGCCGGACGACCACCCGCGGGTCGTCGCCGCCCAGCGCCTCGACGTCGGCCGTACGCCGCTCGCGTACGGCCCGCTGGTTGATGTAGCCCTTGTCCGTGATCTCCCCCGCGTCCAGCGCCGGCGGCTCGGTGAGCAGCAGCAGCCGCTCGACCCGCTGGGAGGACCCACCGCCGGCGGCGGCCAGCCGGGACAGCGCCGCAGCCAGCTCGGCCCGCAGCCCGGCGTCCGGCATGCCGTCGTCCGAGCAGCGGCCGGCGGCATCCGGGTGCAGCCAGGCCAGCGCGGTGACCTGCTCGGTGTCGTGCCCGCACAGCACCGCGTCGGTGAGCAGCCCCTGGGCGGCCGACAGCAGCGCGGGGCGCAGCGTGCCGACGCTGACGAACGTGCCGGTGGACAGCTTGAAGTCCTCGGCCAGCCGGCCGCGGAACAGCAGGCCGAGCTCCGGGCGGTCCTCGTCCACCAGCGACACCGCGTCGCCGGTGCGGTAGTAGCCCTCCTCGTCGAAGGCGGCGGCCGTGAGGTCCGGCCGGCGGTGGTAGCCGGGCGTGATGTTGGGCCCGCGCAGCCGCACCTCGGCGGCCCGGCCGACCGGCACGAGCTTGAGCTCCACCCCGGGCAGCGGCACGCCCAGGCAGTCCGACCGGGTCACCGCGAAGTGCGCGGTCGTCGCGCCCGGGCTGGACTCCGTCATCCCCCAGCTCGTCGTCATCCGCATCGTCGCGCCGTGCTCCGCCGCGAGCGCCTCCAACCGGTCCCACAGCTGCTGCGGCAGCGCGGCCGCGGCGAAGAAGGCGAAGCGCAGCCGGGCCAGGAACGCCTTCGCCGCCACCGGGTCGCGCTCGAGCAGCGGGAGCAGGGCGGCGTACCCGGCAGGCACGTTGAAGTAGAGCGTCGGCGACACGTCGGCGAGGTTCGCCACGGTGCGCCCGACGAGAGCCGGCACCGGCCGCCCGTCGTCGATCCACATGGTGCCGCCGTTCGCGAGCACCAGGCCGAGGTCGTGGCTGCCGCCGAACGTGTGGCTCCAGGGCAGCCAGTCGAGCAGCACCGGCGGCTCGTCGGCCAGGAACGGCCACACCTGGCGGATCTGCTGCTGGTTGGCGGTGAGCATCCCGTGCGTGGTGATGACGCCCTTCGGCGTCCCGGTCGAGCCTGAGGTGAACAGCAGCTTGGCGACGGTGTCCGGCGTCAGTGCCGCGAACCGCTCCTCCACCTCGGGTCCGGCCGCGTCGGCCAGCAGCTCCGCCAGGCCGGTCGCCGGGGCGCCCACCGCCGCCCGGGCCGGCTCGAACTCCGAACCGGCCGCGAACACCAGCCCCGGCTCGACCAGCTCCACCATCGCCCGCAGCTTGGCGTGGTCGCGGCTCTGCAGGGAGTACGCCGTGCTCACCGGCACGACCGGGACGCCGAGCGTGTAGGCCGCCAGGGTCAGGACCAGATGCTCGTTGCTGTTGCCCGAGAGGATCATCACCGGCCGGTCGGCGAGCCCCCGGTCCAGCAGCCCCTGGGCCAGCCGGTCCGCCAGAGAGCGGGCCTGCCCCCAGGTCAGCTGCCGCCAGCCGTCGCCGTCGCGCTCGGCGACGAGCAGCCGGTCGGGGTGCGCGTCGCTGCCCTGCCGGAACTGGTCGGCGACCGTACGGGCGGCGGGGCCCAGCGGGTCCTGCGACCACAGGCGCACCGTCCCGTCGTCCGAGCGGGAGCAGCCGATCCGGGGTTCTGCGAACGTCGCCACGCTGCGACTGTCTACACAGGGGTGGCCGGCGTCAAGAGTTCTGTGGGACGTCTACAGGTAGGTGAGCCGCACCTCGGGCGTCGTGGGGTGCGCCTGGCAGGTCAGCACGACGCCGGCGGCGATCTCGTCCGGCTCGAGGGCGTAGTTGACGTCCATCTCCACCGCGCCGCTGAGCACCCGCGCCCGGCAGGTGCCGCACACCCCGCCCTTGCAGGCGTACGGGGCGTCCGGGCGTACGGCGAGCAGCGCGTCGAGCACCGCCGGCCCGTCGGGGTCGACGAGCAGCGTCGTGGTCCGGCCGTGCAGCTCGGCGAGCACGGTGGCGGCGTCGACCGGGCCGGACGCACGCGGGGCCCGCGGCGGCGGGGCGTCGGCGTGGAACAGCTCGGTGTGCACGCGCGCCGGGTCGACGCCGGCGTCGAGCAGCGCCTGCCTGCCGTCGGTGACCATGCCGAACGGCCCGCACAGGTACCACTCGTCGACGTCGCCGACCGGCACCAGCACCTCGAGCAGCCGCGCCAGCCGCGGCCCGTCGAGCCGCCCCGACAGCAGCTCGCTCTCCTGCTCCTCACCGGAGAGCACGTGCACCAGCTGCAGCCGCTCGGGGAAGCGGTCCTTGAGGTCGGACAGCTCCTCCAGGAACATCACGCTGCCCTGCGTGCGGTTGCCGTACAGCAGCACGACGGAGCTCTCCGGCTCCACGTCGAGCACGGTCGCGGCGATCGACAGCACCGGCGTGATGCCGCTGCCGGCGGCGACCAGGCCGTACCGCCGGGCGCGGGCGGGGTCGACGGACGGCCCGAACCGGCCCGCCGGCGGCAGGACCTCGATCTCGTCGCCCGGCCGCAGCGTGTCGGTGACCCAGGTCGAGAACGCGCCGCCCTCGAGCCGCTTCACCGCGACCCGCAGCGGCCCGCCGGCAGCGCTGGCGCAGACGGAGTACGTACGGCGCAGGTCCTGCCCGTCGGCCACGTGCCGCAGGGTCAGGTGCTGGCCCGGGGAGAACCGGAACTGTTCCCGGAACTCCGGCGGAACGGCGAACGTGATGGCCACCGCGTCGGCGGTCAGCCGGTCCACCGCAGCGACCCGCAGGGGCAGGAACTCCATCAGTGGTCCTTGAAGTGGTCGAACGGCTCGCGGCACGACCGGCAGCGCCACATCGACTTGCACGACGTCGAGGCGAACCGGGTGAGCTCCTCGGTGTCCGCCGACCCGCACTGCGGACAGGTGAGGCGCGTCGTCAACTGGACCAGCACGGGCCCGGAGCGGCGCGTCGGCGGCGCGATCCCGTACGCCCGGAGCTTGTCGCGGCCGGCCTCACTCATCCAGTCCGTCGTCCAGGCCGGCGACAGGACCATCTCGACGTCGACGTCGTGCCAGCCGTGGGCGGCGAGCGCCGTACCGATGTCGGCCCGGATCTCGTCCATCGCCGGGCAGCCGGAGTAGGTCGGCGTGATGACCACGGTGACGTGCGAGCCGTCGACCCGCACGTCGCGCAGGATGCCGAGGTCCTCGATGGTGATGACCGGGATCTCCGGGTCGTGGACGGTCGCCAGGACCTCGCGGACGGCCTCGGCGGTCGTCACCAGCTCGCCCCCGGGTGCGAGCGGTGCAGGTGCTGCAGCTCGGCGAGCAGGTAGCCGAAGCCGGTGGTGTGCCTGCCGGTACGCCCGCCGGTGGGGCGCCAGGTCGTCTCCGGCACGGTCAGCGTCGCCTCGGCGAGCACGTCCTCGACGGTGCGGCGCCACTGCGGCTCGACCTCGTCCGGGTCGGCGGCCACCCCGGCGGCGAGCAGCCGCTCGGTGAGCGCGTCGCGCTCGAACAGCTCGGCCGCGTACGGCCAGACCTCGTCGAGCCCCGCCTGCACCCGCCGGTGCGACTCCTCGGTCCCGTCGCCGAGCCGGACGACCCAGCTGCGCGCGTGGTCCAGGTGGTAGGCGACCTCCTTGACCGCCTTGCCCGCCACGCCGGCGATGCCCTCGTCGGCGGACGTCGTCAGCGCCTCGTACAGCGGCAGCTGGTAGGCCGCGACGAGCAGCTGGCGGGCCATCGTCTTCCCGAAGTCGCCGCCGTCGAGCTCCATGAGCAGCGCGTTGGTCCAGTCCGGCTCGTCGCGCAGGTACGCCAGGTCGTCCTCGTCTCGGCCGGCCCCCTCGAGCTCCCCGGCGTGGGTCAGCAGCGACCGGGCCGCGCCGAGCTGGTCGAGCGCGAGGTTGAGCAGCGCGACGTCCTCCTCGATCTGCGGACTGCGCGCCGCCCACTCGCACAGCCGCTGGCCCAGGACCAGCGCGTCGTCGCCGAGCCGCAGCGCGTACGCCGCCGTGTCCCTCAAAGGTGCGTCAGCCCTTCCGGCACGTCGTAGAACGTCGGGTGCCGGTAGGGCTTGTCACCCGCGGGGTCGAAGAACGCGTCCTTCTCGTCGGGGCTGCTGGCCACGATGTCCGCGGCGGCGACGACCCACAGCGACACGCCCTCCTGGCGCCGGGTGTAGAGGTCGCGGGCGTTGCGCAGCGCCATGTGCGCGTCCGGCGCGTGCAGGCTGCCGACGTGCGTGTGCGAGAGCCCGCGACGACTGCGCACGAAGACCTCCCACAGCGGCTGCGACCTGCGGGCGCCCTTCTCGTCACTGGGCACCCCGGTCGTCGGCACGGCGCCGTGGCCGCCGGCGGCGGTGTAGTCGGTCATGCCGCGAGGGCGGCGTGCTTCTCGGCGTACGCCGCAGCGGCCTCGCGCACCCACGCGCCGTCGTCGTGCGCGGCCACCCGGTTGGCGAGGCGCTCGCGGTTGCACGGCCCGTCGCCCTTCATCACGGTGAAGAACTCGCTCCAGTCGATCTCGCCGAAGGCGTAGTGCTGGCCGTCCCACGACAGCTCCGGGTCGGGGATCGTCAGCCCGAGGTGCTCGGCCTGCGGCACGGTCGCGTCGACGAACCGCTGGCGCAGCTCGTCGTTGCTGAACCGCTTGATGCCCCACGCCATCGACTGGGCGCTGTTGGGGCTCTCGGTATCCGACGGCCCGAACATCATCAGCGCCGGCCACCACCAGCGGTCGAGCGCGTCCTGCGCCATCTTCCGCTGGGCGTCGGTGCCGTTCGCCAGCACGCCCATCGCCTCGAAGCCCTGCCGCTGGTGGAAGGACTCCTCCTTGCAGACGCGGATCATCGCGCGGGCGTACGGCCCGTACGAGCAGCGCGTGAGCGGCACCTGGTTCATGATCGCCGCACCGTCGACGAGCCAGCCGATGGCCGCCACGTCCGCCCAGGAGGTGGTCGGGTAGTTGAAGATCGTCGAGTACTTCTGCCGGCCGCGGTGCAGCAGGTCGAGGAGCTCCTCGCGGTCGACGCCGAGGGTCTCCGCAGCGCTGTAGAGGTAGAGCCCGTGGCCGGCCTCGTCCTGCACCTTGGCGACCAGGATGCACTTGCGGCGCAGCGACGGCGCGCGGGAGATCCAGTTGCCCTCGGGCTGCATGCCGATGATCTCGGAGTGCGCGTGCTGGGCGATCTGCCGCACCAGGGTGCGGCGGTAGCCCTCGGGCATCCAGTCGCGCGGCTCGATCCGCCCGTCGGCGTCGATGCACGCCTGGAACTGCTGCTCCTGCACGTCCGTACCCACGCGGCCTCCCGAGTTCCCGAACGATCGTTCAAATACTCCCTCGACGGGTCCGGGCTGTCAACCCGGCACAGCCTCTACCGGCGATCATGGATAAGATCTGCCCGACACGCCGCCGCGGCCCTGCATCTGTCCATGATCACGCGGGGGCGCGGACAGGCGGGGCGCGGCGTCAGCGACCGCGCAGGTCGAGCACCCGCTGGGCCTTGCCCTGCGACCGCTCGACCAGCCCGGCCTCGACCACGTCGCAGGTCACCGTGACGCCGAGGTTCTCCTTGACCAGCGCGCACAGCCGCTCGCCCAGCTCGGCGCGCTCGGCCGCGGCGCAGTCCGGGCGGGACTCCACCCGTACGGTCATCTCGTCCAGCCGGTGCGGGGTCGTCAGCACCAGCTGGTAGTGCGGGGAGAGCCCGGGCACCCGCAGCAGCAGCTCCTCGACCTGGGTCGGGAAGACGTTGACGCCGCGCAGGATGATCATGTCGTCGGTGCGCCCAGTGATCTTCTCGATGCGCCGCATCGACCGCGCGGTGCCCGGCAGCAGCCGCGTGAGGTCGCGGGTGCGGTAGCGCACGACCGGCATCGCCTGCTTCGTCAGCGAGGTGAAGACCAGCTCGCCGTACGACCCGTCGGGCAGCACCTCGCCGGTCTCCGGGTCGATGATCTCCGGGTAGAAGTGGTCCTCCCAGACGTGCAGCCCGTCCTTGGTCTCGACGCACTCGCTGGCCACGCCCGGCCCCATCACCTCCGACAGGCCGTAGATGTCGACGGCGTGCAGGTCGGCGCGGTCCTGCACCTCGCGCCGCATGTCCTCGGTCCACGGCTCCGCGCCGAACACGCCCACCTGCAGCGACGTGCCCCGCGGGTCGACGCCCTGGCGCTCCATCTCGTCGAGCAGCGCCAGCATGTACGACGGCGTGACGGTGATGGCGTCGGGCTGGAAGTCGCCGATCAGCCGGACCTGGCGCTCGGTCTGGCCGCCGGACATCGGGATGACGGTGCAGCCCAGCCGCTCGGCGCCGTAGTGCGCGCCCAGCCCGCCGGTGAAGAGTCCGTAGCCGTACGCGTTGTGCAGCGTCCAGCCGCGCCGCACCCCGGCGGCGCGCAGGGACCGGGCCACCACGTCCGCCCAGGTCGAGACGTCGGCGGCGGTGTAGCCGACGACGGTCGGCTGGCCGGTCGTGCCGCTGCTGGCGTGGATGCGCGCCACCTGCTCACGAGGCACGGCGAACATCCCGTACGGGTAGTTGTCCCGCAGGTCGGCCTTGACCGTGAACGGCGCGTGCCGCAGGTCGGCGAGCGCGCGTACCTCGCCCGGCGCGAACCCGGCGGCGTCGAACGCCCGCCGGTAGTGCGGCACGTTGTCGTAGGCGTGCTGCAGCGACCAGCGCAGCCGCTCGAGCTGCAGGGCCTCGATCTCGTCGCGGCTGGCGACCTCGACCGGGTCGAGCGTGGCGGGGTCGGGGGTCAGGTCCTTCACGCGGGCCTCCCGGGCAGGGTGCGGCTGCGGCCGCGGAACTCCAGCACCGGCTCGTCGCCCCGCCGGACGGTCACGTCGTAGAGCCCGCTGCGGCCCCGGACCACCCGCTCGACGGCCTCGGCGACGAGCACGTCGCCCTCGGCGACCGCGGCCAGGAAGCTCACGTCCGCGCCGGCCGCGACCGCCGACGCCCCGCGGGTGTTGCAGGCAAAGGCGAAGGCGGTGTCGGCGAGCAGGAACAGGTAGCCACCGTGGCAGGTGCCGTGGCCGTTGAGCTGGCTGCCGGTGACGGTCATCGTCGCGGTCGCCCGACCGGGCCCGACCGCGCTGAGCGTGATGCCGAGACCCTGCGTCGCGCGGTCCCGGCCGAACAGCTGCTCAGCCTGCCGGACCGCCGCCTCGACGCCGGGCGCCTCCTGCTCTGGCACGGCCCCGCCCTCCGTTGTCGACCAATCGTTCGGTCGTCCGGGTGGTTGTACAGGCGAGGCCGGTACCGGCGCAACCCTCACCGCGGCCGGGTGAGCGCGCGCAGTCCCCGCTCGTGCTGCCCGGCCGGCCCCTACCCCGAGCGGCCGTCCTGCACCGCACGGGCATGCACCGCGCTGAGGTCCAGCGGGACGTCCGTGCGCTCGAAGCGGTGCACCACCGCGACGAGCCGGGCGGAGACCTCGAGCAGCTCGGCGGCGATCTCGTCCCGGCGCCGCTGCAGGGCGACCACCTCCGCGCGGGCCCTCGCCCGCAGCTCCGCGGCCTCCCGCTCGGCGTCGGCGAGCAGGTCGCGGGCCCGGGCGCCGGCCTGGGCGATCCGCCCGGCGACCTCGAGCTCGGCGTCGCGCCGGATCCGCCCGAGCTCGGCCTCGAGCAGCTCGCGGCGGGTCTGCACCCCGACCTCGAGGGCCCGCAGCTCGCTGTCGATGCGCCCGCGGGTCTGCTCCGCCGCCTGCTCGGCGGCGGCCACCCGGTCGGTCAGCCCGGCGGTCGCCTCCCGCCCGATCCGCTCCGCCTCCCTCGTCGCCTCGCCCCGGAGCACGGCGGCCTCCTGCTCGGCCAGCCGCAGGATCTGGACCACCCGCTCGCCGAGCGCGTCGAAGGACGGCGTCCAGCGCGCCTGGTCCTCCCGCTGCTGCGCGAGCGCCCGGCGCTGCGCCGCGAGGTCGTCGTGCTCCCACCGCAGCTCCGCGAGCTCCTGCTCGAGGGCAGCGAGGTGCCGGCGCACCTGACGCTTGCTGTAGCCGCGCGCGACGACGTCGAAGACGGGGGCCTGCGCGGCCACCTCGACGGGGATCTGGACGAGCCCGGACACCTGCACCTCCTGGGCGCCCAGCGTGCCCGCCGCGCGGCCGGCACGCCCCGCGCCACGCCGGTCACTGCCAGCCGAGGTCGTGCAGCCGCTGCTCGTCGAGGCCGACGTGGTGGCCGAACTCGTGGACCACCGTCACCCCGATCTCCTCCACGAGGTGGTCGGTGTCCTCGGCCAGCAGGCACAGCGGGATCCGGTACAGGCTGATCCGGTCCGGCAGCGCCCCGGAGTAGTCGCCGCGCTCGGTGAGCGCCACCCCCTCGTACAGGCCGAGCAGGTCCGGGTCCTCGTCGTTCTCGTCCTCGACGACCACCACCACGTTGTCGAAGCGCGCGACCAGCTCCGGCGGGAGCTGGTCGAGCGCATCCGCGACATAGCCCTCGAACTCCTGCGGCGAGACCGGCTGCACGGCCAGACGGTAAGGCGTACGGTCAGCCCGCCGCGGCGAGTGCGGCGCGCCGCGGGTCGAACAGCGCGATCGGGTGGGCGGTGCTCCCGGTGGTCGCGAGGTCCGCCAGCACCTCGCCCATCACCGGGACGAACTTGAAGCCGTGCCCGGAGAAGCCGCAGGCGACGCTGACGTTGTCGTGGTCGGGGTGCTGGGCGACGACGAAGTGCTGGTCGGGAGTGTTGGAGTACATGCAGGTCACCGCGTCGAGGAAGCGCCCCGGCAGCCCGGGGAGCAGCCGGGCGGTGTGCGAGCGCATGTACTCCACCTCGTCGGGGTGCACCTCGCGGTCGATCGTCTCCGGCGTGCACGGCACGCCCCTCCGGAAGAACGACACCTTGACGCCGCCGTCCGGCCCGTCGATGGCCGGGAAGCCGTAGGCCTGCGCACCGACGGCGTCCTCATGGATGAAGATCGGCTGCCGGCCGACCGCGTAGCGGTCGACGCCCCCGTCCGGCTGGAACCAGTACATGACCTGGCGCTCCACCACGATCGGCACGCCGAGCGAGGCGAGCAGCTGCGGCGCCCAGGCTCCCGGGGCGATCACCAGCCGGTCGGCCCGGTAGCTGCCCTGCGCGGTCTGCACGCGCACACCGCCGGCGGTCGACTCCCACCCGGTCACCGGCTCGCCGAAGTGCAGGTCCGCCCCGGCGCGCTGCGCCAGGCGGATCTGGGCGGCCACCGTCGCCTCCGGCCGCGCGAACCCGGCCTTGGCCTCGTACAGCGCGATCTCGCCGTCTGCCAGCGCGAAGGTCGGGAAGCGGCGGCGCACCTCGCCGGCCTCGAGCAGCTCGTGCGGCAGGTCCCACTGCCGGGACGCGAGCAGGCTCCCGGCCACCGTGGTCGCGTCCGGCCGCCCGCAGAACAGCCCGCCGGTGAGGGTGTAGACGTCCTCGCCGGAGTCGCGGGCCAGCGCCTCCCACAGCTCGTACGCGCGCAGCAGCAGCGGCACGTAGGCCGGGTCCTCGAAGTAGGACTGCCGGATGATCCGCGACCCGCCGTGGCTGCTGCCGAGGTCGTGCGCGGGCGTGTGCCGCTCCAGCCCCAGCACCCGGACCCCGCGGGCCGCCAGCGAACGGGCGGCAGCGCTGCCCATGCCGCCGAGCCCGACGACGATGACGTCGTACTGCACTGCTCCCCCTACCGCCGGATCCGGGACATGGACGGGTCGATCCGGGGCGGCGCCTTCGTCCCGCCACCCCGCTGTCCAGCATGCCCGAGGTGCGCACCGGCCTGGCTTGACGCGCGGCGCCGCGCCGGTAAGGCTGTTGCGCTGCAGCCACCTTGTTGTGCAAGGCGCAACGCCCCGGAGCGGACGGAGTCGCCGTGAGCCGCGCGACGTACGACTGGATCGTCGTCGGGGGTGGCTCCGCCGGCTGCGTGCTCGCGAACCGGCTCTCCGCCGATCCGGGCAACCGGGTGCTGGTGCTGGAGGCCGGCCGCCGCGACTCGCGCTGGGACGTCTTCATCCACATGCCGGCGGCGCTGACCCACCCGATCGGCAACCGGTTCTACGACTGGCGCTACACCTCCGAGCCCGAGCCGCACATGGGCGGCCGGCGGATCTACCACGCCCGCGGCAAGGTCCTCGGCGGCTCCAGCAGCATCAACGGCATGATCTTCCAGCGCGGCAACCCGTTGGACTACGAGCGCTGGGCCGCCGACCCGGGCATGCAGGACTGGGACTTCGCGCACACCCTGCCGTACTTCAAGAAGCTGGAGACCTGCCTGGCGGGGGCGGACGAGTACCGCGGCGGCGACGGCCCGCTGGTGCTCGAGCGCGGGCCGGCCACCAACCCGCTGTTCGGGGCGTTCCTCGACGCCGCGGAGCAGGCCGGTCACGCCCGCACCGACGACCTCAACGGCTACCGGCAGGAGGGGTTCGGGCGCTTCGACCGCAACCTGCACCGCGGCCGCCGGCTGTCGGCCGCGCGGGCGTACGTCCACCCCGTGCTGTCCCGGCCCAACCTGGAGCTGCGGACCCGGGCGTTCGTGACGCGCGTGCTGTTCGAGGGCTCGCGCGCCGTCGGCGTGGAGTACCAGCGCGGTCGCGGGCCGGTGCAGCGGGCGTACGCCGGCGAGGTCGTGCTGGCCGGCGGCGCGATCAACACGCCGCAGCTGCTGCAGCTGTCGGGCGTGGGCGACGCGGACCACCTGCGCGGGCTGGGGATAGACGTCGTCGCCGACCTGCCGGGCGTGGGCGAGGCTCTGCAGGACCACCTCGAGGTCTACGTGCAGCACAACTGCCTGCAGCCGGTGTCGATCTCGCCGGGTCGCCGGTGGTGGCGGGCGCCCGGGATCGGCGCCCAGTGGCTGTTCCTGCGGTCCGGGCTGGGCGCCACCAACCACTTCGAGGCGGGCGGGTTCGCCCGCAGCAACCACGACGTCGACTACCCCAACCTGATGTTCCACTTCCTGCCGATCGCGGTGCGCTACGACGGCAGCCAGCCCGACACCGGCGGGGTGGCGGGCGGGCACGGCTACCAGGTGCACATCGGGCCGATGTACTCCGACGCCCGCGGCACGCTCCGGATCACCAGCCGCGACCCGCGGGTGCACCCCGCCATGCGCTTCAACTACCTGTCCACCGACCAGGACCGGCGCGAGTGGGTCGAGTGCGTGCGTACGGCGCGCGAGATCCTCGCCCAGCCGGCGATGGCGGCCTACAACGGCGGCGAGATCAGCCCCGGGCCGGACGTACGGACCGACGAGGAGATCCTCGACTGGGTGCGCCGGGACGCCGAGACCGCCCTGCACCCGTCCTGCACCGCGCGGATGGGCACCGACCCGCTGTCGGTGCTGGACCCCACCACCATGGGGGTGCACGGGCTCACCGGCCTACGCGTCGTCGACGCCAGCGCGATGCCGTACGTGACCAACGGCAACATCTACGCGCCGGTGATGATGCTGGCGGAGCGCGCCGCCGACCTCGTGCTGGGCAACACCCCGCTGGCCCCCGAGCACGTGCCGTTCTACCGGCACCGCGCCGAGCTCGCGGCGCCGGTCACCCCCGGTGTCCCGGCCCAGGACCCCGCCCGGCCGGCCGTCAGGCTCTGAGGGGCGGTGCGCCGAGCGCTCCACTTCGCTGGCTGCCCGATACCGAGCCGACCAGAACGGCGAGGCGGAGCAGAACGGGCACGTTGAGGTGGCGGACGGCAAACGGGCCGTGCGGCAGGAACACCGCCGAGGTGAGGGTCTTGCCGATGAGGTATCGGCAGCCCCGGACAGGCCCGTGGCCCCCAGCGCCCCACCGATGAGCGGTGCGGCCAGTCCCGCGGTCAGCACGCCGAGACCGAGTCCGACCGCAGGGACCAGCTCCTGAGCGACGGCCCGCACGTCCCCGACCGAGAGCGCCCCAAGGTGGCCCCCGAGGTAGTCGAGGGACTCCCGGCGAGTCCGGCGGACCCAGCACACGGGCTCTAGGGCTGAAACGACGAGACCAGCAGCGCCCTGGGTTGCACCAGCGCGTGTGCGGCCAGCACGGCAGGGACTGACTGGGGTAGTGGCTTGCCTGCAGTGGCGTCGGCCCGCGACGTCCGCGGCCATGTCCTGTGCCCACGGGGGCGCGTCGTCCGGAAGTGCGGCCAGCTGGGACCGTACGCGTCGCTCGAGCTCTGTCCTGTACCCACGCTTGACCGCGAGGGCGCTCCCGGCCCGATCCGCACGCAGTCCGCCTGCACCAGCGCGTACTTCATGACCAGGAGCACGAGAGCTTCGTCTGTGGTGAGACCGAGGTCGGGTGGTCGCACTCCACCGGGGGCTGCCGGCCTGTCCGACCCACTTCTCCCGTATGAGCACCAGCAACGATCGGTTACGGCAGTGTCACCGACGTGACCCTGCGCGAACTGACCAAAGGCCAGAACACCTACCTGGGTGTCGGCGAGCAACCACTCGCCACTGCCCGGATCACCGTCTCCTGGCAGCCCGCGGAGGGCATGACCGTTGACGTCAGCGCGCTCCTCGTGGCGGCCGGCGGTCGTGTCCGCAGCGATGCCGATTTCGTGTTCTACAACCAGCCGGAGGCCGAGGACGGCGCCGTACGACTGCTCGGAAAGAGCGAGAACGAGGGTCAGGCCGAGGACCGCCTTCTCATCAACCTGTCCGACCTGCCGCCTGAGATCAGCATGTTGGTCGTCGTGCTCAGCCTCGACGCAGGGTCCGAGCTGGGCTTCGGCGCCGTCGGCGACCTCGCAGTCGTGGTGGGCACCGTCGACGACCAGCCACTGGCCCGGTTTGCCGTCCCGGTCCTGCGCGAGGAGACCGCCCTCATCGTGGGCGAGGTCTACCGGCGGGAGGGCGGCTGGCGCTTCCGCGCCGTGGGACAGGGCTATGCGTCTGGTCTGGCCGGGCTGGCTATCGACTACGGCATGCACGTGGACACCAGCGGCGGGCAGGACGTCCCCGCAGCGGATCCAAGCAAGGACGAGCCCGCAGTCGAAGCGGTCCGTATGGACCTTCCGGAGTCGCCGTCTCAGCCCGAGCCCGGCCCGGACGGGCTCGAGGGGCCGCCGCCGGACGCAGGTGCTTCACGGGCAGGCGGCCGGGGATCGGTACGCACGAAGAAGCCGTTGCGCCGGGCGGTCCCCGTGCCCGGCCCGACGCTGGCCGACGACGACAGCTGGAAAGCGTCCCGGCTGTTCCCGGTCATCGGCGTCGGCAGCGCCGACGAGCAGGAACGGCGCGCCACCTCCTCGCTCCTAAGCGTGCTCATGGGGGTCAAGGAGTTCGGCCGAGCCATCACCGGCCGGCTGGGGGCACCGGGCGGGCTGTTGGAGACGTACCTCGAGGTGCCCTTTCCCCTCGGCGAGGCGACGGTGATCCCGGACGGCGTACTGCGGGTGGCACGAGCCGGCCGGGTATGGACGGCGCTGCTCGAAGTCAAGACCGGCAGCAACTTGCTCGCCAAGCACCAGGTCGAGTCCTACCTCGAGGTCGCCCGGCAGCGGGGCTACGACGCCGTCGTGACCCTGTCGAACGAGCTGCCGGCCAGCCCCGGTGAGCACCCCGTGGGCGTCGATCGTCGCAAGCTTCGCAAGGTCGCACTCCACCACCTCGCGTGGGCGGAAGTCGTTCACGAGGCGACGATGCAGCTGTCACACCGCGGGGTGGCCGATCCCAGCCAGGCTTGGGTGTTGTCGGAACTGCTCCGATACCTGCAGCATCCGCGTTCGGGCGCCAGCGGATTCGAGGACATGGGGCCCTGCTGGGTCGGAGTCCGGGACGCCGTCCTCGGCGGCACGCTTCGCGCCAGCGATCGCAAGGCGCCGCAGGTCGCCGCGTCCTGGGACCGCCTCGTCCGACAGGTCTGTCTGCGCAAGACAGGAGAGCTCGGCACCGACGTCACCGCCATTGGGGCTCGTGGTCATGCGGCCGATCCGGCTGCGCGAGCGGGGGCCCTGGTGAGGGGCCTCGTCGAGCAGGGCACTCTGACTGCCGGCCTTCGGATCCCGGCGGCCGTGGGACCCATGCTGCTGGCCGCGGAGCTGCGGACCGGTCAGGTCGAAGTAAGTGTCGACGTCGAGGCACCCGGCGAAGGTCGGCCGCTGACGCGCGTGAACTGGCTCTTGCGGCAGCTGCTGCACGCCCCGGAGGGCCTGCGGCTCGAAGCGTTCGGGACCAGGAACGCCGACAGTCGATGCGAGACGCTGAAGGTGGCGCGGCTGGACCCCACGTTGCTGCTGCCCGTAGATGGCGCCCCCAGGACTTACCGACTCAGCCTGGCACTGCCGCTCGGCACCAAACGCGGCATCGGTCGGGGCGGCTTCATCACCTCCATCCACGAGGCGGTCGACACGTTCTACCGAGACGTCGTGCAGGGCCTGCGGCCATGGTCACCGCCCCCTCCCAGACTTCCCGCCCATGACGCTGCGGCCAACGAGGACCTGCCCGAGGCCAGCGACGACGTCATCAGCCCCGCCTGAAGAGCGGATCAGGTCAGGCTCAGCGGGTGACGGGCGCGGCACCCTGACCGGCAGCGGCCTGGTCCGCGGCGGCCTGGCCGACAGCGGCCCGGTCGGCGGCCGGCCGGACCTCGGCGTCGGTGGAGTCGGCCTCGTCGGTGCCGGCAGCCTCGTCGGGCCGGGTGCCGTCGAGCACCTCGCCCAGGTAGCGCAGGACCACGGCGGCCACGGCGACGACCGGCACGGACAGGAACGCGCCGGTGATGCCGTAGAGACCGCTGCCGGCGGCCACGGCGAGGATCACGACCGCCGGGTGCAGCTGCAGGCTCTTGCCCTGCAGCAGGGGCTGCAGCACGTTGCCCTCGATCTGCTGCACCGCCAAGATGATCAGCAGGACGATGAGCGCGATGGTGGGGCCCTTGGTGACCAGGGCGACGAGCACGGCGAGCGCCCCGACGACGAACGCGCCGATGATGGGCACGAAGCCGCCGAAGAAGGTCAGCACTGCGAGCGGCAGGGCCAGCGGCACTCCGCACAGGACGAGCCCGATGCCGATCAGCACGGCGTCGACCAGGCCGACGAGGGCCTGCCCGCGGATGAAGCTGCCGAGGGTGGCCCAGGACCGGCGCAGCACGACGTCCAGGTGCGGAGCGGCGCGGCCACCTGCCGTGCGCTGCAGCCACGGCAGGAAGCGGGGGCCGTCCTTGAGGAAGAAGAACACCAGGACCAGGACCAGGGCCAGGGTCACCAGCCCGTTGGTCACGGCGGTGACGCCGGTGAGGACGCCGGAGGCGACCGTGGAGGCGCTGCTCTGCAGCCGGTCCGTCGCGGCGCTGACGGCCGCGTCGACCTGCGCGTCGTTGAAGTTCAGCGGGGCGCCGGTCACGTACTCCTGGACGCGTTCCAGACCGGCCGCAGCCTGCGACGCGATGTCGCCGACCTGGTCGACCACGGACGGTGCCAGCGCGCCGAGCCCGCCGAGGAACAGGATCAGCGACCCCACCAGCACCAGCAGCGCGGCGGCCGCCGGCGGCAGGTGCCGCCGCAGGAACGCGGTGGGCGGCCAGAGCACCGTCGTCACGAGCAGCGCCAGCACCACCGGCAGCACGATCGACCACATGCGGCCCAGCAGCACCCCGAGCAGCACGGCCCCCGCCGCGACGAGCAGCAGCCGCAGGCTCCAGGTGGCCAGCCACGCGATGCCGCGGCCGATGCCGTCGCTGCGGCGGGTCGAGACCGGGGCGGAGTCGGGTCCCGGGTCGCCGGAGCCCGGCCCGGCGTCAGGAGCGGCGTCGTGGCCGGCGGTCACGCGTACGGAGGACGATGTCATCGCGCGATCACTGCCCTCTCTGCCCTCCCGCACACACCTGGGCGCCGGGTGACAACCACCACCGCCTTCGGTGCGTGGGGCGGACCGGGGTAGCACCGGGAGATGGAGTCTGCCGGACGCGTCGTGGGCGGCGGCCGCTACCGCCTGCTCGGCCAGCTCGGGGCGGGCGGCATGGGCACCGTCTGGCGGGCCGAGGACACCCTGCTCGGTCGGCAGGTCGCGATCAAGGAGGTGACGTTCCCGGCGGGCGTCAGCCCCGAGGAGGCCGAGGTCCTGCGCGAGCGGACCCGCCGCGAGGCCCGCGCGGCCGGGCGGCTCAGCCACCCCAACGCCGTCACCGTCTTCGACGTGCTGGAGGAGGACGGCCGGCCGTGGCTGGTCATGGAGCTGGTCGAGTCCCGCACCCTGGCCCAGGCGGTGGCGCAGGACGGTCCGCTGCCCGCGGGGCGGGCCGCGCAGGTGGGGCTCGCCCTGCTGGGCGCCCTGGAGGCGGCACACGCCCGCGGCATCCTGCACCGCGACGTGAAACCGTCCAACGTCCTGCTCGCGCCGGCGGGTGCCGGCCAGCCGGAGCGCGTGGTCCTCACCGACTTCGGCATCGCCACCAGCGCCGACGACCCGTCGCTGACCAGCAGCGGCCTGCTGCTGGGCTCACCCGGCTACATCGCGCCCGAGCGCGCCGGCGGGCAGACCCCCGGACCGGCGTCGGACCTGTGGTCGCTCGGCGCCACCCTGTTCACCGCGGTCGAGGGCCGGCCGCCGTTCGACGCCGGCGAGCCGCTGCTGACCGTCACGGCGGTGCTGACCGGCAACCACGCGCCGTACGCCCTGGCCGGGCCGCTCGTCCCGGCGCTCGACGGGCTGCTCGAGAAGGACCCCGGCCGCCGGCTCGACGCGGCCGGGGCCCGGGCCGCCCTGCAGTCGGCCGCCAGGGAGCCGGCGCCGCCGCAGCGGACGCTCCCCCTGCCGGCCGCCGACCCGCCGACGCAGGCGGGCGCCACCCAGGCCGGCCACACCGCCGCGCTCGACCTCGGCGAGGTGCGCCGGGAGGCGGCCCGCGGAGCGCCCCCGGCGTGGCCGGCCCGACCGGTCCGGACGACGGCTCCCCCCGCCGCCCTGCCCGTACGTCGGCGCCGGACCCCGGCGCTGCTCGGCGCCGGCGCGCTCGTGCTCGCCCTGCTCGCCGGCGGCGCCGTCGCCCTGGCCCGGGGCACCGGCGGGAACGACCCCGCGACGGCGGCGGCGCAGCCCAACCCCACGACCGCCGCGCCCTCCCCGCCGACAGCTCCCCCGCCGGCCGGATCCACCTCGCCGCCAGCCACCCCGCGGGCGTCGTCCCCCGCCACGCCCCGCAGCGCTGCACCGACACCGCAGGCGACCACGCCGGCCGCCGGCTCGCCCGACCTGCCGGCCGGCTGGACGACGCACTCCTCGGGCGGCTGGACCGCCGCGGTGCCGGCCTCGTACGCCGTCCGGAGCTTCGGCGGGTTCCCGGAGTACCGCGACCCGGCGACCGGACGCACGCTGCGGGTCAGCACCGGCACGGGCCGCCCGGACGCGGTGGCCGACCGCGAGCAGCAGGCCCGGAGCTTCGCGGGTGACCACCCCGACTACCGGCAGATCAGGATCGAGGCGGCGGACTACCGCGGCTACCCCGCCGCCGACTGGGAGTTCACCTACGAGGGCCTGCACGTGTTCAACCGGGTGTTCGTGGTGAACGGCCGCGGGCACTCGCTGTGGTGGCAGACGCGCCAGGCCGACTTCGCCGCCTCCCGCGCGGACCTCGAGCGGGTGCTCGCGACCTTTCGGCCGGCGGGGTCCTAGGTCAGCGGAGCTACGGTCCCGGCCATCGCCGACGGCGGGGCGGGGAAGCCGCCGACCAGCCGCTCGAAGGTGGCGGCGACCCGCAGCACCATCGCGTCGTCGAACTGCCGCCCCATGATCATCATGCCGGTCGGCAGCCCGTTCACCAGACCGGCCGGCACGCTGCACGCCGGGTGCCCGGTGACGTCGAGCGGGCCGGTGTTGGCGATCATCTCCAGCGCCCGGCCGAGGACCTCCTCGCGGGGGGCGTCCGGACCGGGGATCACCGACGCCTGGACCGGCGTGGTGGGCATGACCAGCACGTCGTAGCGGGCCAGGGCCTGGTCGTACGCGGACCGCAACTGCGGCGCGAGGTTGCGCGCCATGGCGTAGTGCCGCCCGTGCTGGGTGTCGATCGCGTAGCGGCCGGCGAGCAGGACGAGCTTGACGGTCTCGGAGAACCGGCTCGGGTCCGCCCGCCACTGCCGCCCGTAGTGTTCCATCAGCTCCGGGTCGTACAGCCCCTGCCAGTTCATCCCGTAGCCGTTGCCGTCGACCATCTGCGCCGTGGCGCCTTCGGTGGCGATCACGTCCCAGATGCGGGCGCCGTGCAGGTGCCAGGGGACCGACACGTCCTCGACCGTCAGCCCGGCGTCGCGCAGGCTCTCCGCGGCGGCCCGGACGGCGGCGTCGACCTCGGGCGCGGAGTTGAGGTGGCCGAAGCCCTCGGTGATGATGCCGACCCGCAGGCCCGTGGCGTCCTGCGCGACCGCGCCGACGTAGTCGTCCGGCACGAGCCCGGCCGGCTGCCGCGGGTCCGCGCCGTCCGCCCCGGCGATCACGGAGAGCACCAGCGCGGCGTCGGCGACCGTACGGGTCATCGGCCCGAGGTGGTCGATCGTCTGCTCGATCGGGAACGCCCCGGTGTAGGGCACCAGGCCGTGCGTGGGCTTGTGCCCGACGATCCCGCTGTAGGACGCGGGCATCCGGACGGACCCGCCCTGGTCGCCGCCGGTCGCGACGTCCACGACCCCGGCGGCCACCAGCGCCGCGCTCCCCGAGGACGAGCCGCCGGTGGAGCGGGTCTCGTCCCACGGGTTGCGCACCGGGCCGGTCCGGGAGGTGTGCGAGCCACCGGAGAAGCACAGGTCCTCGCAGACCGCCTTGCCGGCGATCGTGGCCCCGGCCTCGAGCAGCCGGGTCACGATGGTCGCGTCCCGGGTCGGCACGAACCCCTCGACGGTCGCCGAGCCGTTCATCATCGGCACACCGGCGACCATGGTGTTGTCCTTGACCGCCACCGTCCGGCCGGCGAGCGGGCCCTGCCCGGCACCCGTCACCTGCGTGGTGACGTACCAGGCGTTGTAGGGGTTGTCGGCACCCTCCGGCCGCGACCAGGGCCGCTCCGGCGCGACCGGCGCCGTCGCCAGGTAGAGCTGCTCGACGAGGTCCCACGACGTCAGCAGGCCCTCCACCGGCGGGCGGAACTGCGCCACGTCGGCCTGCGTGAGACCGAGCCGGTAGTGGGCCGCGACGGCGGCGAGCTCGTCCGGGCCTGGCGGTGTGACCGGCATGCGACCTCGATCCGGAGCGGGTACGGGCCGACAGGAAACGTCAGGCGGCGGGCGCCGTCAAGGCCCGGTTCCGGCAGCGTCACCCGGTGAACCAGCCGGCCTTTGCCGGGGTGGTGTTCTGCCAGATGTGCTTGGTCTCCTGATACTCCGCCAGCCCGGACGGCCCCAGCTCCCGGCCGTTGCCGGAGCGCTTGAAGCCGCCCCACTCCGCCTGCGGGACGTACGGGTGGTAGTCGTTGACCCAGATCGTCCCGTGCCGCAGCGCCGCCGCCACGCGGTGCGCCCGGCCGGCGTCGTTGGTCCAGACCGCACCGGCCAGGCCGTAGTCGGTGTCGTTGCCGAGGGCGACCGCCTCCTGCTCGGTGGCGAAGCGCTCGATGGTGAGCACCGGCCCGAAGACCTCCTCGCGTACGACGCGCATGGTCCGGGTGCAGTCGGCGAACACGGTCGGGCGGTAGAAGAAGCCGGCCTGCAGCTCGGGCTCGGCGGGCCGGCGGCCGCCGGCCACCAGGCGGGCACCCTCCGAGAGGGCACCGGCGACGTACTCCTCGACCTTTGCGCGCTGCTCCGCCGACACCATCGGCCCCGACTCCGACGCGGGGTCGAGCCCGTTGCCGAGCCGGATCCGGTCGGCGCCGGCCGCGACGCCTGCCACGACCGCGTCGTAGACCTCGTCCTGCACGAGCAGCCGGGCGCCGGCCGAGCACACCTGCCCGGCGTGCAGGAACACCGCCGTCAGCGCGTTGTCCACCACCACGTCGAGGTCGGTGTCCGCGAAGACGATGTTGGGGTTCTTGCCGCCCAGCTCGACCGACACCTTCTTGACCGTGTCGGCCGCCGACCGCAGGATCGCCTGCCCCGTCGACAGCCCGCCGGTGAACGACACCAGGTCGACACCCTCGTGGGCGACCAGGGCGGCGCCCACGGCGCCGGCACCGAGCACCAGGTTGACCGCCCCGGCCGGCACCCCGGCCTCCTCGATCAGCGCGACGAGGGCGACCGTCGACAGCGGCGTGACCTCGCTCGGCTTGACCACCACGGTGCAGCCGGCGGCCAGTGCCGGAGCCAGCTTCCAGCTGACCTGCAGCAGCGGGTAGTTCCAGGGGGTGATGAGCGCGCAGACCCCGACGGGCTCACGGACCACCCGGCTGAGGATCTCCGGCCGTCCGACGTCGACGACGCGACCGGCGTCCTGCCCCGCGAGCCCGGCGTAGTAGCGGAACACCGCGACGACGTCGTCCACGTCGAGCCGGCTCTCCCCCAGCGTCTTGCCGGTGTCGAGGGTCTCCGTACGCGCGATCTGCTCCTTGTCGCGCAGCAACAGCTCCGCAACGCGCCCGAGCAGCGCCCCGCGCTCCCCCGCCGGGGTCCGCGGCCACGGCCCGGTGTCGAACGCCGTACGGGCGGCGCGCACCGCCGCGTCCACGTCGGCCGGGGCGGCCAAGTCCACCTTCGCGACGATGCTCTGGTCGGCCGGGTTGACGACGTCGTCGACCTCGCCGGTCGAGCCGGGCGACCAGACGCCGCCGACGAACAGGGTGCCGGTCAGCCGAGCCACGCCTCGACCTTGGCGGGGTTGGCGGCGACCCACTTCGCCGCCGCGTCGTCGGCGGACATCTTGTCCTCGGCGATGTACTTCGCGACGATGTTCTGGTCCTCGTTGCTCCAGGTGAACTTCTGGACCAACTTGGCGGCCGGGCTTCCCGAGTCCGCGAACTTCTTGCTGACGATCTTGTCCAGCTTGTAGACGGGGTAGTCGCAGGCGACCTTCTCCGCGTCCGCGTCGCAGCCCGGCGTGTTGGGCGGCAGGTCGACCTTCACGAGCGGCACCTCCGACATGAACCACTGCGGGGAGTAGAAGTAGCCCAGCAGCGGTGTCTTGTCGGCCTCCGCCTTGCGGAAGGCGGTGATGAGCGCCGCCTCGCTGCCCGCGTAGACGACCTTGTAGTTGAGGCCGAGGTTCTTCACGAGCGCCTCGTCGTTGGTGACAAAGGACGGGTCGCCGTCGAGCAGCTGGCCCTTGCCTCCCGACTCGGACGTCTTGAACAGGTCGGCGTACTTGTTGAGGTTCCGGTAGTCGGTGATGTCGGGGTACTGCGCCTTCATCCACGGCGGCACCCACCAGCCGATCACCCCGGTGCCGCCGGTCGGCCCCATGTCGACGGCGGTCTTCTCCTCGACGATGTACTTCTGCTTCAGGTCGTCGTGGGCCCAGTTCTCCACGACCGCGTCGACCTCGCCGGTGCCGAACCCCTGCCAGGCCACCTCCTCCTTGAGGTCCTTCTTGACGACGGTGCAGCCGAGCCGGGTCTTGGCCACGGTGGCGATGACCGCGGCGTTGGCCTCGTAGCCGACCCAGGGGTTGACGGCGAGGTTGACGGTGCCGCAGCTGCCGGCCGAGCCGGGGCCGGCGCTGCCCTCGTCGGACGCGCCGACCTTGGCGCCACCGCAGCCGGCGAGGCCGACGACCAGGGCGGTGCCGAGCACGGCGCCGCGGACCCCGGCCCGTGGTGCGCCGGAGGCGCGCGTCACCGCCGCACGCCGCAGCGGGCCACGGGTCGGAGCGGAGCGGAGCGGGACGGGTTGTAGCGGGATCACGGGGAGCCTCTCGGGGTGCGGTGGGAGCGGGAAAGGGCGAGGAGGGGTCAACCTTGCCGGACCTGCTGGCCGGTCCGGTCCGCCGCGGCCTGGGTGACCCGGTAGAGCACGGTGCCGAGCAGCACGATCGCCACTCCGGCCGCGAGCCCCTTGCCGTACAGCTCCCGCTGGCTGAAGCCGGCGACGACGTCGTACCCGAGCGCGCCCGCGCCGACCAGCCCACCCACCACGACCATGGAGAGCACGTAGATGACGCCCTGGTTGGCGGCGAGGGTGAGCGAACGGCGGGCCATCGGCAGCTGCACGCCGAAGATGGTCTGCCACCGGGTGGCGCCCATGGCGGTGGCCGCCTCGACGGCGGCCGTCGGCACCGCGCGGATGCCGTCGGCGACGATCTTGGTCGCGGCGGGAGCGGCGAACACCACGGCCGCGACGATGGCCGTGAACCGGCTGGCCGAGAACAGCGCCAGGAACGGCACCAGGTAGCAGAACGCCGGCAGCGTCTGGCCGGCGTCGAGGACGGGGCGAAGCACCGCGTCGGCCCGGGAGCTGCGCGCCATCCACACCCCGAGGACGACGGCGAGCAGCAGGACCACCAGCGTGGCGAGCACGGTCGAGGCCAGGGTCGTCATGGCGTCGAACCAGAGCCCGGTGCCGATCAGCAGGGCCAGGCCGATGCCCGCGGTGACCGCCGCCGACCGCCCGCCGACCAGCGCGGCGAGCACGACCAGCGCGGTCACGACGACCCACCAGGGCGAGTCGACGAGCAGCTGCTCGAACGGGTTCAGCAGGCGCAGCGTGACGACGTCCTTGAGGCCCCCGGTGAGCCCGGAGAAGCGGTCCTGCACCCAGGTGGTCGACGCGTCGGCCGCCCGGGCGATCGAGCCACCCAGGTCGGCCTCCGCCGGGAAGGTCGCCGCCCAGAGGTAGGTGCGGGAGACGTACACGGCGACGACGGTGGCCACCGCGCCGGCGACCAGGGCCGGGCGCCGGAGGCGGTCTGCCCGGTTGCCGCGGCGGCGGCGGACCGTCTCGGCCCGGACGCTCGCCGCGGTGCTCGTCCGGTCCAGGACGATGGCGAGCACGACGATGGCCAGCCCGGCGTTGAAGGCCACCCCCACGTCCAGGGTCTGGAGCGCCCGGATGACGGTCTTGCCGAGCCCGGGGGCGTCGATGAGGGCGGCGATCGTCACCATCGCCAGCGCCGCCATGATCGTCTGGTTGATCCCGAGGACGATCGTGCGCTTGGCCATCGGCAGCAGCACCTTGCGCAGCCGCTGACCGCCGGTGGACCCCAGCGACGTCGTCGCCTCCACCACCGACTGCGGGACCTCACGCACCCCGTGCGCGGTCAGGCGGACCACCGGCGGCAGGGCGTAGATGACGGTGGCGATGGTGGCCGAGGCCGGGCCGATGAGGAAGAACAGCGTCATCGGCGACAGGTAGACGAACGTGGGCATCATCTGCATGAAGTCGAGCACCGGCAGCACCACCCGGTGCACCCGGTCCGACAGCCCGGTCCACAGCCCGAGCGGGATGCCGATCAGCAGGGACAGCGCGACCGCAGCCAGCGTGAGGGCGAGGGTGTTCATGCTCTCCAGCCACAGCCCCTGCAGCCCGAGGAAGACCAGGCCGGCCGCGGTGAGCAGCCCGACCCTGAGGTTGCCGAGGGCGCAGGCGACGTAGGTGCCGAGAGCGACCACGCCGAGCCAGCCGATGCCCGGGACGGGGCGGCCGCCCGACGGCCGGGCGATCAGGTCCTGAAGCGCGCCGACGACGCCGTCGATCGCCAGCCGTACGGCGTTGAAGCCGTACAGGAACAGCGGGTTGCTGTTGCGGCTGCCGCCGACCGCGTCGGACAGGTCGTTGAGGCTGCGGTGCAGCGGCGTGAGGGCCGACGGCGACAGGAACAGGGTGTCCCGGCCCTGGAACACCGCCCAGAGCAGCACCCACACGACCACCGTGCCGAGCGCCAGCAGACCGCGCGACGGCAGGCGCCGCAGTGCTGTGCCGCGGCCGGTCGGGGGCGTCGCGGCGGGTGCGCCGGCGCGCGGCGCGGGAGGCGCGGTTGTCGCCACCCTCAGCCCGCCCCCTCGACGTCCGCGACCACGGCGAGGATCTCCTCGTGCCCGACGATGCCCAGCAGCGTCCCGTCCGCGACCACCTTCACCGGCCGGTCGGCGGCCAGGACCGCCCGGATGGCCTCCCGGATCACGACGTCGGGGCCCAGCTCGGGGCCGTCCAGGGGGTCGCCGGCCGTCGGCTGCCGCATGATCCACCGCAGCGTCAGGACACCCGCGCGCGGGACCTCGCGGACGAAGTCGCGTACGTAGTCGTCGACCGGGGCGCCGACGAGCTCGTCCCCGGTGCCGCACTGCACCGGCAGCCCGTCCCGCATGATCAGGATGCGGTCGCCGAGCCGCAGCGCCTCGTTGAGGTCGTGCGTGATGAACACCATCGTCTTGCCGACCTCGTGGTGCAGCCGGACGACCTCGTTCTGCATGTCGCGGCGGATCAGCGGGTCGAGCGCCGAGAACGGCTCGTCGAAGAACAGCACCGCCGGGTCGCCGGCCAGGGCCCGGGCCAGCCCGACGCGCTGCTGCATGCCGCCGGAGAGCTGGTCGGGGTAGCTCGACTCGTAGCCCGACAGCCCGACGAGGTCCACGACCTCCTGCGCGCGCGCCAGCCGCGCGGCCTTGCCGGTGCCGGCGACCTCCAGGCCGTAGGCCACGTTGTCCAGCACCCGCCGGTGCGGCAGCAGGCCGAAGTGCTGGAAGACCATGGAGAAGGTGTGCCGGCGCAGCTCCCGCAGCCGCTTGTCGTCCGCGCCGAGGATGTCCTCGCCGCCGAACAGCACCGCACCCGAGGTGGGCTCCACCAGCCGGGTGAGGCAGCGCACCAGCGTCGACTTGCCCGAGCCCGACAGGCCCATGACGACGAAGACCTCGCCGGGGGCGACGTCGAAGCTCACGTCGCGGACCGCCGCGGTGCACCCGTGCCGGTCCATCAGCTCGCGGCGGCTGAGCGCGGACAGCGCCGGGTCCTTCGGCACCGCGTCGGCTCTCGGTCCGAAGACCTTCCACAGGTGCTTGACCGAGATGACCGGCTCGGCGGTGGGGTGCGCCCGCGCCTCGGCGTGCACGGACGGGGCCACGCTCACTGCCGGCACCGGGCGCGGCCGGCGACGCAGGTCCGGCCGGGCAGGGAGCACCGGCACATTGCAGCCTCGTCTCGGACGGTCGCGGATGGTGCAGGTGGGGAGAGGCGACGTCGACCGCGCGGGACGGGAGCTGTTCCGCTTTGTGGGCGTACGTCTCTCGTGCGGGACATCGTGGCGGGGGGCAGCAGGTCCGTCAAGGCGGGCCGGCGCACGCTGGACCGCCGCTCAGTCCTGGGGCGCCCACGTCACCGCGAGCTCGTTGCGCTGCCCGAAGCGCTCCAGGTGCCGGCCGAGCACGTCCTGCACGCGGGCCAGCGTCTCGGCATCCGGGCCCTGCGCGAGCAGCGTGAGGACCCCCGACCCGACCACCACCCGGCCGGTGCCGCCGGCAATCTGGGCGGTGGACGTGTCGCCCTCGCTGCTGAACTCGACCCGGTGACCCAGGTGGGCGACGAGCTGCTTGGCGTAGCGCTCCGGGCTGTCGGTCGGCACGTCGGCGCGGGCGGACAGGACGGGCGGCGTCTCCGGCATACGGTCACGCTACGACGTCTGTCCACGCCCGCATGGTGCAGGCTGGAGGCATGGGTGGCGAGGCGGAGCGCAGCGGTGACCCCTCCAGGCAGGTGCTGCGCCGCCGGCTGCAGGGGCAGCTGCAGCGCGCCCGGGAGGTCCAGCGGGCCAACCTGCTCGCCCGACTGCACGCCGAGACGACCCGGGCCCGTGCGGTGCAGGCTCTCGTCGTCCTGAACGCGGAGCAGTCGCTGCGGGACGGCAGCTAGGTCGTCAGCTGCCGCGCGGCCAGCGCCGGCGAGACGTCCAGCACCAGGTCGGGGCCGGGCACCGGGCGGCTGAGGTAGAAGCCCTGGGCGTGGTCGGCGCCCATGTCGATCACCGCGTCGAGCTCGGACGCCGTCTCGACGCCCTCCGCGGTCACGGTCAGGTCCAGGACGTGCCCGAGGTCGATCATCGCCCGGACGATCGATCGGGTCACCTCGTCGTGCAGCAGGTCGGCGGTGAAGCTGCGGTCGATCTTGACGATGTCGAAGGGGAACTGGCGCAGGTACGCCAGGGACGAGTAGCCCGTCCCGAAGTCGTCCAGCGACAGCCGCACTCCCAGCTGCTTGATCTCCCGCAGTAGGGACAGCGCCCGCGACGCGTCCGTCAGCAGCACGCTCTCGGTGATCTCCAGGAACAGCGAGGCCGGCGGGACGCCGCTGTCGGCGAGCACCCGCTCCAGTACGGACAGGAACGCCGGGCCCATGAGCTGGTGCGCCGACACGTTCACCATCACCTCGAGCTCCGGCCGGTCCCGCTGCCGGAGCCGGGCCGTCCGGCAGGCCTCCCGCAGGATCCACTCCCCGAGCGGCCCGATCAGGCCGGTGCGCTCAGCGCTGGGGACGATCACCGCGGGCTGCACCTCGCCCCGCTCCGGGTGGTTCCACCGCAGCAGCGCCTCGACCGCTCTCGGCCGGCTGGTACGCAGGTCGATGATCGGCTGGTAGACCAGGCCCAGCTGCTCGCGGGCCTGCGCCTGGGCCAGCTCGTCCTCCAGGTCCTGCCGCCGGTCCGCGGCGAGCCGACTGCCCGCGACGACCAGGGCGCGGCGTCCCCCACCGTTGTTCTTGGCCTCGTACATCGCGAAGTCCGCGTCGCGCAGCAGCTCCTGAGGGATGTCCTGGCCGGGGCCGGAGAAGGCCACGCCGACGCTTGCCGACACGCTCAGCGTCCGCCCGGCGACGTGGAACGGCGCCGACATGAGCGCAAGGACGCGGTCGGCGATGCGCTCGCCCGCGCCCGGGCCTTCGAGGTCCTCGCACAGCGCCACGAACTCGTCCCCGCCCAGGCGGGCCAGGCAGTCACCCGGCCGCAGCGCGCCGTGGAGGCGCTGGGCGACGGCGGCCAGCAGCTCGTCGCCGACGTGGTGGCCGTGCCGGTCGTTGACGCCCTTGAACCGGTCGAGGTCGACGAACAGCACGGCGGCCAGCGAGTGCGAGCGCCGGGCCCGCGCGACGGCCCGCTCGAGCATCTCCTCGAACAGGGTGCGGTTGGCCAGGCCGGTGAGCGGGTCGTGCAGGCTGCGGTGGCTCAGCTGGGCGAGCGTTGCGGAGACATCGATCCGGGACTGGGCGTTGTACAGGTACGCCGCCGCGACGTCGGCCAGCACCTGGGCGGCCTGCAGGTCCCACTCGCCGAGCGGCCCCGGGACGTCGCGGTACAGGTCCACCGCCCCGAGCCGGGCGGCGTCGAGCCGCATCGGAAAGGTGAACATGGCCGCGAGTCCCTGCTCGCGGGCGCGGGGGGAGAAGCGCGGGAAGTCGGTGTCGGTGCTCAGGTTCTCGACGCACACCGCCTCACCGGTGAGGTAGGCCTCCCAGCACGGGCCCTCGTGCAGCTCGTTCTGCAGTCCCTCGATCGAGGTGATCACGTCGTCCGACGCGGCGACGAAGTGCATCTCCTCACCGTCGCGGGCGAGCATGACCCCGGCCCCGGTGACCGGCAGGATGTCCACGATCCGCTGCACCAAGTGGTCCAGGATCCGCTGCACGGAGAAGTCGGTCCCCAGCGTGTGGGCGAACTCCACCAGCACCTGAGCCAGCTGCTGGTCCTGGGTGGGTCCGGCCGACATGTCCCTCCTCGCGCGGGGCTCGCGTTTCGTGACAGAAACTATACAGGCAGTGAGCAGTCCGGCCTGCTGGCAGGCTGTCGGGATGGACGAGATCGCCTCGGAAGCCGAGCTGCGCAGCCTGCTCGGCGAGCCGCTGCCACGGGCACTGGCCAAGGAGCGCAGCCGGCTGCACGACCTCGACCGCCGGTGGTTGGCCGCCTCACCGTTCTGCCTGGTCGCCACCTCCGCGGCGGACGGGTCGTGCGACGTGTCCCCAAAGGGCGACCCGCCGGGGTTCACCGTGGTGCTCGACGACGTCACCCTCGCCCTGCCGGAGCGCCTTGGCAACCGCCGTGCCGACGGCCTGCGCAACCTGCTGGGCAACCCCCATATCGGGCTGATCTACCTGCTGCCCGGCCGCGGCGACACGCTGCGGATCAACGGGCGGGCACGCCTGGTCCGGGACGCCCCGTTCTTCGACCGGATGATCGTACGCGGCAGCCGCCCCTTGCTCGCCGTCGTCGTGGAGGTCGAGCAGGTCTTCCACCACTGCTCCAAGGCCTTCCTGCGCAGCGGCCTGTGGGACCCGGCGACCTGGGCCCCGGAAGCCGTGCCGCCGCGGGCCCAGCTCGCGCACGCGCTGGAGCGCAGCGACGAGACGCTGGAGTCCCTCGAGCGCTACTACGGACCAGGGTACGCGGCGGACCTGTACGGGCACTGACCCGGGCTACTCAGGCCGGCGCCCCCAGGACCACCGGGAGCCGCTCCCAGCCCCGCAGCACCCGGGTGCCCCGGCGCCCGGCGCCGGGCGCGGCGGCCAGGTCGGGGAAGCGCTCGAACAGCGAGCGCAGGCCGACCTCGCCCTCGACCCGCGCCAGGGCCGCCCCCAGGCAGAAGTGCCGGCCGCCGGAGAAGGCCAGGTGGTCACGCGCGTTGGCCCGGGTCACGTCGAAGCGGTGCGGGTCGGCGAACGCCACGGGGTCGCGGTTGGCGCCGCCGAGCAGCGTCGTGACCATCCGCCCGGCCGCGACGCGCCGCCCGGCGACGGCCGTGTCGCGCAGCGCCACCCGCCCGGTCACCTGCACCGGCGACTCGTAGCGCAGGACCTCCTCGACGGCATCCGGCCAGCGCTCCGGCTCGGCGGTCAGGACCGCCAGCTGGCCGGGATGGTCCAGCAGCAGGCGCGCGCCGCTGCCGATCAGGTTGACCGTCGTCTCGAACCCGGCGCCCAGCAGCAGCCCGGCCGTGGCCCGCAGCTCTGTCTCGTCCAGCCGCACGCCCTCGTCCTCGGCCGACACCAGCTGGCTGAGCAGGTCGTCGCCCGGCGAGCGGCGAAGCCCGTCCAGGTGCTCGGTGAGCCACTGGTTGAACTCCAGCAGGCCCTCGTGCACCCCGCGGAACTCCCGCCAGGTCAACCCGAGGTCCAGGCTCGGCGCGACCCGGTTGCCCAGCTCGAGGACCCGCTCGTGCTGCCCGGCCGGCACCCCGAGGATGTCCGCGATCACCGTGACCGGCAGCAGGGTCGCGTACCGCTCCACCAGGTCGACCGGTTCGTCGCCCGCGCGGGACAGGTCCTCCAGCAGCCGGTCGGCCACCGCCTGCACGCGCGGGCGGAGCTCCTCGACGGCCCGCGCGGTGAAGACCTTGGACACCAGGCGGCGGTAGCGGGTGTGGTCGGGCGGCTCCACGACCAGCAGGGACGGCGGGTCGAGCGGCCCGAGCGCCCGGGTGTCGTGGGCCCAGGCCCCCGCCCGGCGCAGGACGCCCGGCAGCATCGCCGCCGGGCTGACCGCCCCGAAGTCCTCGCTGCGCAGCACCTCCCGGCACACCGCGTGGTCCACGCTGAGCCAGCTCAGCCGGCCCCTCACCAGCGGCCCCTCCGCGCGGATCCGCTCCTGGGTCGGGTAGGGGTCCTCGCGCACCGCGGGGTCCAGGATCAGCCGCGCCTGGAGGTCGCCCCGGCGGACGGCCCGGCCCATGACGACCCGGGGCAGCCCGTGCTCCAGCACCCAGCGGACCGCCGGCCGAGCGGCGGGGCGGCCCGCGGGCCAGCCGGTGGTCGTCAAGCATCCTCCAGGGGGAGCAGGGTGCGGCGGGAAGGGCGCCTCCCGTACAGCATCGACCGTCAGCGCTGTCGCAGGAGCGCCGACCCCGGCCAGGGCTGCACCAGGATCACCTCCGGTCCGGGCCGGAAGGCGTACGCCACCTGGCCCCGCAGCAGGCCCGGATGCTCCGGTATAGGTGCGGGCTGGCAGCGAGGGCGGGGGTAGCGCAAGCGGCGCTCGGTGGCGTCACCGAACGGGCGTTCGAACTCCTGACATGCTTCCGGCATGAGCGGTGGGATGGTCCCCGGGTCTGGGCGGTCGATGGCCGAGCGGACCGCGGCCGGGCGGACCTCGTCGTCCGCGGCGCGGGCTCCTGAACCGCCGGACGCGCTCGCGCAGCTGCAGGTCCACGGCGCAAGGCACTGCTGGGTGCAGGACCCGCCGGAGGCTCCCGGCCGGTGGCCCGGGCTGCTGCTGTGCTGGTCCCGGGAGGCGTCCGGGCAGTGGCGCGGACAGGTCGCGTACGCGTTCCTGCGCGGCTCGGACGTCGTGCTCGTCGAGGCGTGGCTGGACGCGTCGCTGCTTCGCGCCAGGTGATGTCTGCCAGGAGGTGTCCCGGCAACAGCGGTCGCCGGCCTCGGGTGTCAGGCCGAGAGCAAGTCATCGGGTGGCGGCGTCGAACAGGTCGGCCACATCGTCAGCGGCGTCGGTCACGACGGTGCTGTCCTGCTGTACCCGTGCCAGCACCAGTGCGCCTTCCAGGGCGGCGATGGCCAGACTCGCGAGCCGTGGGGCCCGTACCGGGTCGGCGCCTGCGGCCAGGAGCGCCTGTTCCAGGGTCGCGGTCCAGGCAGCGAAGGCGCGCCGCCCGGCCGCCGACACGCCCTCGCTCTCCGGGGCCAGCTCAAGCAGCGTCGTGGTGATCGGGCAGCCGTCCCGGTAGTCCGAGTCCTGCAACCAGCCCGCCAGCAGCCGCCCGTACTCCCGCAGTACGTCACCCGGGGTCGGTCGCTGCTCGGTCAGCCGGGCGAGCGTGCCGGTGACGAGGTCGCCGGCGTACTCGATCGCGGCCTGTCCGATCTGCTCCTTGCCCTGCGGGAAGTAGTGGTACAGCGATCCCCGGGGGGCGCCGCTGACGGTCAGTATCTGGCTCGTACCGGTACCGGCGTAGCCCTGCCGGCGGAACAGCACGGCCGCCGACCGCACGATCTTCTCGCGATGTCTGGGCGCCGCTGCCATCGAACCTCCTGCTATACAGACTGGTCCACATGCTAGCTGGGCTCACAGACCTGGAGCACCGAGATGACCGTCCCTGCCGTCGACCTGGCGTTGCTGCGGCACATCAACGAGACGGCGGCGTTCAACCAGTGGGCCGGCTTCGAGGTCACGCAGGCCGAGCCCGGGCGGGTGGAGCTCCGGTTGCCGTGGCGCGCCGAGTTCGGGCAGTACGCGGGCTTCCTGCACGCAGGGCTCGTGTCAGCCCTGATCGACACCGCCTGCGGCTTCGCCGCAGCGACCGTCGTCGGCGGCCAGGTGCTGGCGTCGCACTGCGCGGTGAGCTTCCTGGCGCCGGCCCGAGGTGAGGTGTTCGTGGCCCGCGGGCACGTGGTGAAGGCAGGGCGCCGGCAGGTCTTCACCGCTGCAGACCTGTCCGCCGAGGCCGACGGAGCGAGGACCCTCGTGGCCTCCGGGCAGACGATCCTCGTGCCGACCGGAGGGCAGCGGTGACCGACGCGCTCTACGACCGCATCGGCGTGGACTACACCCGCGGCCGTCGACCGGACCCCCGCTGGCAGCGCGCCCTGGATGAGGTGCTCGGCGCCGCGGTGACCGTGCTGAACGTGGGGGCCGGCACCGGCTCCTACGAGCCCTGTGACCGCTACATCCTGGCGGTGGAACCGTCCAGCATCATGATCCGGCAGCGGCCGTTGGGCGCAGCGCCGGCGCTGCAGGCCGCAGCCGAGGACCTGCCGGTCGCCGACCAGCAGTTCGACGTGGCGATGGCGCTGGTGACGCTTCACCACTGGACGGACTGGTCAGCCGGGCTGCGGGAGCTGCAGCGCGTCGCCCGGCGCGTCGTGGTCCTGCACTTCGACCCCGTCCTGCACTGCCAGTTCTGGCTCGTCCGGGACTACCTCCCCGAGCTGGCGGCGGTCTGGCAGGACGTCCCGCGAGCGCAACAGGTCGCCGACCTGCTCGGACCCGACACGGAAGTTCGCGAGCTCCCGGTCCCCTGGGACTGCGTCGACGGGTTCTTGCCTGCGTACTGGCGCCGGCCGGAGGCCTACCTGCTGCCCGAGGTGCAGCAGTCCATGTCCGGCCTGCAGCTGCTCGCCCCGAAGGTGCTTGCGCGCGGCGTCGCGGCACTGCGCGCGGACCTGCAGGACGGGTCCTGGCGACACCGGAACGCGACCCTGCTGGACAGGGACGCCCTGGATGTCGGCTGGCGGCTGATCTTCACGACCGGCCCCTCCGAGGACACGTAGGCGACCTCGAGCAGACGCCGCCGGGGCCGGAGAAGACGTCGCAGGCCTTGCCGCGCGGGTGGCCCTCTTGGCTTTCCAGGCGTGCTCGTCCCAGCGCCTATGCCGACGTCGACCTCAACGGGATGGCCAGCGGCACCCTGCAGGAGCTCGCCGCCGCCGACGTCGCGGGCAGCCTCACGGCCCGGTACGACAGCGGGCTCGTGCTGCAGGGCCGGGCCGTGCTCGACCCGGACAGCGTCCGTGAGCCTGAGCCCTGCCTGCGCTGCCGGCCTTCGGTGACCCTTCAGCGGTGCTTCAGAGGTCGGCGGGACTGTCATCCGGTCAGCAGCCCATCCGCAGAACCGGAGAGTGATTCCCATGAACGAGACCCTTGCCTCCACCACCCGCACCCACCACACCGCGACGACCGTTCTCGACACGCCGACCAGTCGTCCCGGCCACCTTGCCCGCCTGATCACCGCGCTCGGCCTGGCGCTGCTGGTGCTGCTGGGCCTGGCGGCGGTGAACGCCGCGCCTGCCTCGGCCGTGACCTGGACGAACTACGGCTCCAACGGGCTCTCGTACACCTACCCGACCGCCGTCGGGCAGTACGTCACGAAGGCCCAGACCGGCACGCTGTCCGGAGTGCAAGTGCCGGGCATGCTGCTCGGGCGATCGCCGGCCACCTCCGGAGCCCAGTCGGTGACGTACAACATCGTGGTCGAGAAGTGGAACCCGACCAGCGCCAGCTGGGTGCAGGCGCGCACCGACGGCACCGGGAACTGGCACACTTTTCTGACCGGAGCGCGCACCTCTGTGCCTACGTACTACATCCAGGTCGGCCAGCCGGGCTACTACCGGGTGGGGGTCGCCATCAACTGGTTCGACGCGAACTGGCGGTGGATCGGCGCTCGTGGCTACGACCTGAACGCGGCTCGGGACTACGGCTGCCGCATCGCCGCGTGCCAGGTCGGGCCGGGCTGGATCTTGCTGTGACGACGCGTCTGACGGGTCAGGAAGGCACGGACCGGCCCGGCTCCGGTCCGGATGCCCGTACCGCTTGCGTCCTAACGCACCGGGCACTCGAAGCTGATCGGAGCGCTGGACGCAACGAGTCGGACGGGAGCCAGCACGCTCAGCACGGCCACGCCCCGCAGCGGCTGGGCGCCGGTGACGTCGAAGGACAGCACGGCCGAGGCGGAGCGCTGGCCTGCGGCGATGTGGAGCTCCACCGGCGATGTGAGCCGGCCGTCCGGCTGGGTCCACTGCACAGGGACGACGCCCGGTGCGCCGTTGGTGGTCAGGGCAGCCGTGAACGCGAAGCGGGCGGCAGGACACCGCCCGCCACCGGCCGCCGGCGTGGTCGTGACCGTCACCGACTCGACCTGCAGGGCGGCAGGTGGAGCGGAGCCGGTCCGGCTGAGCAGGAGGGCGGCGGCGGCGACGAGAGCCAGACCCGCTGCCACGCAGAGCACCAGCGAGGCGCGGCGGCGGCGACCGCCCACGCCGGTGCGGGGCAGTCTCGCCACCGACTCCACGCGGAGCTGGCGCACCGTCCCGCCGGGTCCCGCGCCTTTGGGCCGCCGCCCCGGCTGCGGCCACTGCTCGGCGGGGACGGCGGCCAACCGCGCGACCAGGTCGAGCGGGAGCAGCCGCTCGGCCGGGTCCTGGGCCAGGCCGCCGAGCAGGGCCTCGGACGCTTCGAGCGGGAAGCCCGGGACCAGGACCTCGGGCGCGGCAGGCTGCTGCGACCAGTGCGCCGCGATCAGGTCGAGGTCGGTCTCGCCGTGGAAGGGCAGGCTGCCCGTCAGCACCTCGAAGGCCATGACGGCGAAGCTGTACGCGTCGGAGCGCGCGTCCGGCTCGCTCAGCCCCTGACCGGTCTCCGGGGGGAAGTACGCGGGGGTGCCGCTCACCGAGCCGTCAGCCGTACGGAAGCTCGCGGCGTCGGTGACGAGGCGGGCCAGCCCGAAGTCGCCGAGCTTGGCGCGACCGGTCGGCAGCACGAACACGTTGCCGGGCTTGACGTCGCGGTGGACGACTCCGGCCGCGGCTGCGGCGGCGAGAGCGCTGGCCACGTCCTGCAGGACGGGCAGCGCGTCCGCGGCGGGCAGGGGCCCGTCAGCCAGCGCGTCGCACAGGGCCTGGCCCGCGACGTACTCCATGACCAGGACCGCGCCTGCCGTCTCGTCGTCGCAGCGGAAGTCGTAGACCCGCACGATCGCCGGGTGGTCCAGGCGGGCCAGGACCTTCGCTTCGCGGCGGAACCGCTGCGACGCGTCGGGTGCTGCGAGGGCGTAGCCGTGCAGGCGCTTCACAGCGACCAGGCGGCCGATCGGCATCTGCCTGGCGAAGACGACCTCACCGACGCCGCCCGCGCCCAGCACCCGGACAAGCTCGTACCCGGGCGGCAGGGCCTGCACGGGTCCGGTCACGTCAACCGGGCGCCGGGCACGCGTGGAGCATCCGGGCTGTCCCCGGCACGGTCAACCGGCCGGCCTGCCCCCGCCGGGCGGTCTGTCCTGGTCCAGGCACCGAACGACGGGCAACTCCGCGGAAGCGTGTGCACGTACCGCACGGATCCGGCATGGTCCGCTTCACCGCGACCACGGGCCTCCGGCCGGTCGCCTGCTCTCGGGGGTCCCCTGTGCGTCACCTGCTGACCACCTTCTGCGTCAGTGCGCTGATCGCGACAGCGGCCTGCGGCGGGGACGCGCCTGACAGCGCGCCGGCTCCGACGCCGACGCCCGTCGCGTCGGCAGCCGGTGCCTTCGACGGCAGCTACGGCGCCTCCGCCGTCGTCGTGAGCACGACCAGCAAGGACCTCCAGGCCGGCCCTGCCAGCCGACAGGAGTTCGAGTACGCGTTCCTGTGCGCGGACCCGCAGTGCGGCCAGGTCTTCCAGCGGCCGGACCTCTCGAGCGGTGCCACGCGCCTGTTCGCGGTGTCCGGCAGCACCTGGACGTCGGTGAAGGACACGTCGGTCGCCTGCACCGCCCCCGCGAGCGGCACCGCTCGGCAGCAGGACACCTTCACGTGGACCAGGGCAGCGGACGGGTCGATGGCCGGGAAACGGGACGTCACCGTGACCGGCTGCGGCAGTGACAGCGTGACGGAGTTCGCGTACACCGTGACCCGGCGGGTCGGCGACCTGGCCTACGTCGACGGGGACCAGGCGGCGGCGCTGAAGCGGGTGCTCACGGAGTACGACGGCACCGCGGCACCGCTGTACACGGAGCTGGCCACCTGCGCGGCGGCACAGTCGCGAGGTGAGACCGCACTCGCGGGGGCCTGCCGGGGGCGGGTCTTCGCCAGCCTCGGCGCCGCCGTGACCGCTCTCGATGCGGCTCTCGCACAGCGGCCGGTCGCGGCACCTCGAGGCGGTTGCGCCAAGGCGCTCGACGCGATGACCAGCGCTGCGGCGGGAGCGTCGGCCAGGACGCGGCAGGCGTACCAGGCCGCGGTGGCGGCGTACGACGCCGCGGCGGCCTCGAACGACTACACCGCGGCCGGAGCCAGCTCCGAGGCGGCGATCACCGTGGCGAACCAGCAGTTCCAGCCGGCGTTCGTCGCGCTGGCGACGCAGTGCATCGCCCCGGACGACCTGACCGGCCTCGGGGACGACGGCGTCCTTGTCACCGACTCGACGGGGCTGGTGAAGGCCCAGCCCGCCGGCGGGTGAGCGGCTTCGAGGGCTATGACGACCTGCACCAGGTCGCGGTCGGCTCGACGGCCGTGGTCTTCAGGGCTCGTCAGGTCGAGGTGGACCGCGTCGTAGCCGTCAAGGAGCTCCTGCCCGCCGTGCGCGCCGTGCCCGGTCTGCTCGCGCGCTTCCGGGCCGAGGCCGCGCTGCTGGCGAGCCTCGACGACCCGCACGTGGTGCGACTGCTGGACTACCTGGAGGATGCGGGACGGGCCTGGCTGGTCCAGGAGTGGGTGCCCGGTGCGTCGTTGACCGCCGTCCTCGCCAGGCACGGCCGGCTGAGCCCCGAGCAGTCGCTGGGCGTGCTGCGCGGCGGGCTGCTGGGGCTCGCCCACGCGCACGACCGCGGGGTCGTGCACAGGGACATCGCGCCCGGCAACGTGCTGCTGGACGCCGAGGGGGTGTCCAAGCTCGTCGACTTCGGGCTGGCAGCCCCGGTCGGCAGCTCGGGCGTGCTGGGGACTCCCGCCTTCGTGTCCCCGGAGGTCGCGTCCGGTCAGCCGAGCGGCACGTCCGGTGACGTCTACTCCGCCGCGGCAGTGCTGTTCCTGCTGCTCACCGGGCGGCCGCCGTTCGCGGCGCCGGACCCACGGTCGATGCTGCGCAGGCACGTCGAGGAGCCCGTCCCGGTGCTGACCGGCCATGGGCCGCGGCTGGCCGACCTGCTGTCCCGTGCACTGGCCAAGGACCCCGCACGACGCCCCTCGGACGCCCGGGCGTTCCTGGCCGAGCTCGAGGACGCGGCCGAGCAGCGGTACGGCGCGGCCTGGCTCACCCGCGCCTCCGTCGCCGGCCTGGTCGCGTCCGCGTCGGCCGCGGGAGTCGCCGGCGGAGCCGCCGGGCTGGGTGGGGCCGGAGGTGCCCCCGCTGCCGCGGCGACCGTCCACGTCACGGCGGCGACGGCGGACACGGGTGTGGCACCGGCTCCAGTGGCCGCGCTCGGCGCGGAGGCCGTGACCGGACGCCGGCCGCTGCGGTCGAGGCTCAGTGCCGGCGCCGTCGCGGCGGCCGTCGTGGTCGTCGGGGTCGGCGCGGCGGTCGTCCTGCCGAGGCTGGCGGGCGACGGGGGCAGCGCCGACCGTGCTTCCACGTCGGGCGGTGGCGGCCCGAGCAGCACGGCGACGCCCCTGGCTGCGCTGGACGCGGTCAACGGTGCCTGGGTCGTCCGGTACGAGGTCGTGGGCAACAGCCAGCCGGAGTTCTTCGGCGAGGCCGCCCAGGCCGTCGGGCAGGTGCGGGAGGAGGCCCTGGAGCTGGCGCTGCGCTGCACCGCGGAGGCCTGCACCGGGCCGATCGTCGCTGTGAACGGGTCGAGCGCGCTGGCGCGGTACGACCGCACTGGGCTCACGGCCTCGGCCACCTCCACGTACACCGGCCCGTGCGTCGATGCGGCGACAGGGGCGGAGATCCCGAACACCAGCGCCACCATCACGCAGGAGACCACCACGCAGCTGTCGCCGGCGAACGCGCAGCCCGGGACGTACGAGGGCACCCAGACGGTGACCGGAAGCTACAGCGCCGTCAGCCCCGTCTGTGAGGCGGCCATCGGCCTCGGACCCTTCGTGCTGACCAGCCGCATCACGATGATGCGCACCTGAACGGTCACGTCAGACGGGACGCGGGATCCCCGTCGTCGCGCCCTCGAACCGCAGGACCGTCTCGCCGATCTGGATCTCGTCGCCGGGCCGCAGGGGGTGTCTCTCGACGGGGTCGCCGTTGACCCGCGTCCCGTTGGTGGAGTGCAGGTCCACCACGGTGAGCAGACCGGCGGCGACGACCACTTCGGCGTGCTCACGGCTGGTCAACAGGTCGTCCAGCACGAGGCCGCAGTCGGGGTGCCGGCCGATGACGAGCCGCCGGCCGTCCAGGGCCACGCGCTCCCCGCCGGGGCGGACGAGCACGCCGCGCGGGGCCTGGGCAGGGCTGACCCGCACCGTGCTGGCCGGGCGTGGGCCCGTGCCCGTGGTGAGTCCGGGGTCCTGGGCAAGCACCCGGCGCTGCAGCGCCTGGAGCTCCTGGCCCGGCTCCAGCCCGAGCTCCTCGCGCATCGTGCGCGCGACAGTTCCGTACGCGGACAGGGCCTCCGCCTGCCGGCCGGTGCGGTAGAGGGCGAGCACCAGCCGGGCCCAGAAGCGCTCGTGCAGGGGGTGCGCCCGGGTGAGGCCCTGCAGCTCCCCGATGAGCTCCGCGCTCCGGCCGCACCCGAGGTCGGCGTCGATCCGCTGCTCGAGCAGGCTGAGGCGCTCCTCCTCCAGCGACACCGCGAACTCCTCGGCGAACGGCAGCCCCTGCAGATCGCCCAGCGGCCGGCCCCGCCACAGGGCCAGCGCGTCCCCGAAAGCGCGCGCGGCCCCGGCCGGGTCGCCCCGCGCCACGGCAGCGCGTCCCTGCTCGCGCAGCGCCCGCGCGACGCCGAGGTCGGTCTGCTGCGCCGACGCGGTGAGGACGTAGCCGGGTGGCCTCGTGACGAGGAGCGCGGCGTCCGGCCCGAGGGCGCGGCGCAGCCCCGACACGTGCGCCTGCAGCGTGCTCTCCGCCTTGGCGCCGGCGGCGCCGCCCCAGACCGCGTCCACCAGGCGCGACACCGGGACCACCCGGTCGGGCGTGGTGAGGAGCACCGCGAGCACCGCCCGCTGCTTGGCGCTGCCGAGCTCGACGGGCTGGCCGTCCCGGCGGACCTGCAGTGGCCCGAGAAGCGCGAAGGACAACGCCATCCAGCGTCTCGCCGTCCTCAGCGCACGCTGAGGGGGCCCGCGGGTCCGGCGAGGCAGTCCACCAGCTGGTCGGCGATCATCTCCGGCGGCACCCGGCGGGTGAAGACCGCCTGCGCGCCCGCCTCCAGGTAGATGTCGCGCTCGTCGGCGTCGAGCAGCTGCGCGCCCACGAGGGTGCGCGGCGCGAAGCGCGTCGCCCGCTCGAGCACCTCCAGGCCGGACAGGGTCGGCAGCCGGTCCTCCACCAGCACGATCTCCGGCTGCTCGACGACCACGGCACCGGTGGCGTCGGCGCCGTCCTCGAACCGGCCGATCACCTGCACCCCGAGGGCCTGGAGCCGGTCCGCGACCTTCCCGCTCAGCCAGGAGTTGCGGTGCACCAGCACCGCGCGCGGCCGGCGGCCGAGCACCCGGTCACCCTGCTCGAGCTGGTACGACGCCCGCGCCAGCAGCCCCGCCTGCTCGCGGCGACGGACCTCCATCCGGCGCTTGAGGTCCAGGCGCATCTCGCGCGACAGCGTCACCGACGCCGCCACCGCTTCGCGCAGCGGCCGGGCCGACGTCCAGGACGCGATGCCGGCGAGCTGGTCCGCGATCAGCTCGGCCTCGCTGCGCAGCGGCCACGGGCCCGGGGTACGAGGGGTTGAGCTGCTCGTGCTCACAGGGACCTCCGGCACAGTACGCAGCCGGCACGCGGGGACGGCGGCAGCGGGGCGGGCGGCTGTGCTCTCAACCGCGATCATCCTGACACGGTCCGTGCTGCTCGCCAAGGGCCGAGCCGACCGGCCACGCGATCGGCATACCGACCATTCGCCCGGTCACCGGCCGGTTGACGGTGCCCGACGCGTGGAAGAATACCTGCCAGTCCGGCCCTGCCCCGCCACCAGTCCTCGAGATTTCCGGAGGCCCCCGGTGGACCTTGACGCCCGGCTCGAGCGGGCACGGCTCGAGGTGCGCGCCCAGCGCGACCGGCTCGGCGAGTGCGTGCGCCGCAGCGCGGAGCAGCGCAGGAACGCCGACGCATCGCGCCGCAAGGCCCTGCAGCGCGTGACAGCAGCGGTCGAACGCGTAGCGACGCACCGCGAGGCCTGACGCGACGCCGGCCGGCAGCGGGCCGTGTCGCACGGCTGGAACTGCGATCGAACCGTGGCAGGATGCCTGGGCGAGAAATCCCCCAGCATCTGGAGAGCCCCGTGCGTAGAACCCTTTCCGCGATTGCGCTGGCGGCGGCCGCCGTCGTGGCTGTGACCGCAGCCCCCGTCACCCCCGCCCAGGCGACGATCTACGGGACCAAGGACGTGCGTGGCCTGATCGAGGCCGAGTACCTGCGCCTCGGCGGCCCCGACGGCTTCCTCGGCCTGCCCACGACCAACGAGAAGGCGGCCGCGGACGGCACCGGCCGCTTCAACTTCTTCCGCGGCGGCGCGATCTACTGGAGCCCGCCGACCGGCGCGCACGAGGTGCACGGCGTCATCCGGAGCCGGTGGATCAAGCTGGGCGCCGAGGTGGGCGCCCTCGGCTACCCGATCCAGAACCAGCGGCCCACGCCGAGGGTCGCCGCGCAGTACAGCCTGTTCGAGCGCGGCTCGATCTACTCGTCGGCGTCGACCGGCACCCACGAGGTGTACGGCGCGATCCTGCAGGCGTGGGCCTCGATCGGCTACGAGAACTCCGCGCTCGGCCTGCCGACCAGCGGCGAGAAGGACGTGCCCGGCGGCCGACGCAACAACTTCGAGGGCGGCTACATCGTCTGGCGCCCGGAGACCGGCGCGGTGATCCGCTACCGCTGACGCAGGCACGCCGAGGCCCCCGCGACCGACCCGGTCGTGGGGGCCTCGTCGTGTCCGAGCGTCCCGCTCCGCACCTGCGGGAGCAGTGTCATCTCTTCTCCGCGGATGCGGTGTACGGTCCCCGCTGTGACCGCACTGCGGATGGCCGACGCGGCCCGGCTGCTCGGCGTCAGCGACGACACGGTCCGCCGCTGGGCGGACGCCGGCCGGCTGCGCACCCACGTCGACCCGGCCGGGCGACGCGTCGTCGACGGCGCGGAGCTGGCCCGGCTCGCCGGGGAGCTCGCCAGCCGGCCGGCGCCGCTCGACGCCGGTCCCATCGTGGGCGCGTCCGCCCGCAACCGCTTCACCGGGCTGGTCACCCGGGTGACCAAGGACGGCGTCATGGCGCAGGTGGAGCTGCAGGCCGGCCCGTTCCGGGTCGTGTCGCTGATGAGCGCGGAGGCCGCGACGGAGCTCGGGCTCGAGCCGGGCGTGCTCGCGGTGGCCAGCGTCAAGTCGACCAACGTCGTCGTCGAGGTGCCCCGCCAGCCCTGAACCGCCAAGCCCTGAACCGCCAAGCCCTGGCCTGCCCGCCCCCCTGACCCGTAGGAGCCGGAGTGCCCGCACGTCCCGCCCGCGCCGCCGCGGCGCTGCTCGCTCTCACCCTGGCCGCGGCCTGCGGTGCGTCCTCGGGCGCCGCATCGCCGGCTAAGTCGGGCTCGTCGGGCGCTCCCACCGGCCAGGTGACCGTCTTCGCGGCGGCCTCGCTGACCGGCACGTTCCCCGAGCTCGGCAGGCAGTTCGAGGCGGCGCACCCCGGCACCTCGGTGCGCTTCAGCTTCGGGTCGAGCTCCACCCTCGCCCAGCAGATCCTGGCGGGTGCACCGGCCGACGTCTTCGCCTCGGCCAGCCCGAGCAACCTGCAGCAGGTCACGGACGCGGGGGAGGCCGCCGCCGCACGGACCTTTGCCCGCAACGTCGCGGAGATCGCGGTGTCGCCCGCCAGCACCCAGCGGGTCTCCTCGCTGGCCGACCTCGCCCGCCCGAGCGTCAAGGTGGCGCTGTGCCAGCCGCAGGTGCCGTGCGGAGCGCTCGCCCAGACCGTCCTCGAGAAGGCCGGCGTCCGCGTCGCACCCGTCACGCAGGGGCTCGACGTCAAGAGCACCCTCGCCTACGTCACCAGCGGCGAGGCCGACGCGGCCATCGTCTACGCGACCGACGTGCTGGCTGCTGGCAACGCGGTGCGCGGCGTCCCGATCCCGGCTGAGGTCAACGCCAGCACGTCGTACCCGATCGCCGCCGTCGCCGACAGCGGGAACCCGGTGGCGGCCGCGGCCTTTGCCGACTTCGTGCTGTCGGATGCGGGCCGGGCCGTGCTCACGCGGGCCGGCTTCGCGCCGCCGTGACCGCACCGCGGCGCGCCGGTCCCCGGCTGCCGCTGCTGCTGGCCGTGCCCGCGACCCTCGCGGTGGCCTTCCTCGTCCTGCCCCTGGCCGGGCTGCTGGCGCAGGCTCCCTGGACCGGCCTGCCCCGGCTGCTCAGCGAGCCCGCCGTACGCCGGGCCCTGCAGCTGTCGCTGCTCTGCGCCGGCGCCGCGACCTTGCTGTCCCTGCTGCTCGGCGTCCCCCTCGCGTGGGCGCTGGCGCGGCTGCGCTTCCCCGGCCGCCGGCTGCTGCGCGCCCTGGTGACCCTGCCCCTGGTGCTGCCGCCCGTCGTCGGCGGCGTCGGGCTGCTGGCCGCCTTCGGGCGCAGGGACGGGATCCTGGGGCCGTCCCTCGACGCGGTCGGCATCCAGCTGCCGTTCACCACCGCGGCCGTCGTCCTGGCCGAGACGTTCGTGGCGATGCCGTTCCTGGTGATCGCCGTGGAGGGCGCCCTCGCGTCCTCGGACCAGCGGTACGAGCAGGCCGCGGCGACGCTGGGCGCGAGCGGCTGGACGACGTTCCGGCGGATCACGCTGCCGATGGCCGGGCCGTCGGTCGCGGCCGGCGCCGTGCTGTGCTTCGCCCGCGCGCTCGGCGAGTTCGGGGCCACCATCACCTTCGCGGGGAACCTGCCGGGAACGACCCAGACGATGCCGCTGGCGGTCTATCTCGCCCTGCAGACCGACCCGGAGGCCGCCATCGCGTTGGCGCTGGTGCTGCTGGCCGTCAGCATCACGATCCTGCTGCTGCTCCGGGAGCGCTGGACCCGGCCGGCGACCGCCGGATGAGCCTGCACGCACGGCTGGCGGTGCGCCGCGGCGCCTTTGTCCTCGACGCCACGATCGGCGCCGCGGCC
>DASTLY010000152.1:0-25098 GCA_035714445.1 Mycobacteriales bacterium | reverse complement strand
CGCCGATAACGCTCATGTGGTTGGTCTCCTCAGTCGGGGTGGCACGTTTCTGACGGCTGTGTTACCCAGCGGGAACCACCTCACGCGGATCTCACCCGCACGGCGCAGCGGCGCACGTCACACGGCTTATCGGCATATCCGCCGGGCAGCGCCGCTGAGCAGGTCGACCACCAGGGTGAGCAGAACCAGGGCCAGCAGGGTGCTGACCACCCCGGGCCAGTCGAAACCCGCGGTCTGCCGGGCGAGCAGCTGGCCGAGGCCGCCGGCCCCCACCAAACCCACGAGAACTGTTTCCCGGGCGGCCACCTCCCAGCGGTAGAGCCCGTACGCCAGGTCCTTGGGCAGCGCGCGGGGCAGCACGCCGTACAGCCAGGCGGCCAGGCGCGGCGCTCCCTGCGCCGTCAGCGCCCGGGTCGGCGCGGGCGGCAGCGCGTCCTGCCCCTCGGCCATCAGCCGGCCGAGGACACCGGTGTTGTAGGCCGCCAGCGCCAGCGCGCCCGGCAGCAGACCGGGGTAGAGCACGAACAGCACGAGCAGCGCCCAGACCGGCGGCGGGACGGCCCGGCACAGCAGCAGGACGGCGCGCGCCAGCAGGTGCGCGCCCAGGCGTACCGGCCCCGGGCGGGCGGCCGACGGTCGGGCCGCGACCACCGACAGGGCCATCCCTGCGGCCGTGGACAGCACAGAGGCCAGCAGGGACATCTGGAAGGTCTGCACGGTGAGCCCGGCCAGCTCGCGCAGGAGCTCGGGGTCGTGCCGGGGCGGCCACGCGGCGACCGCCACCAGCCGGCCCTGCTCCTGCGCACGCCCGCTCCAGAGGGTGGCGGGGCGCACGTCGAGGTACGCCCACGCCCACCCGGCCAGCCCGAGGCAGGCGGCGGCCGTCGCCGGCAGCACCCGGTCCCGGGCCGGCCGCAGCCGCCCCCGTGCGTCACGTCGGGAGCGGGCGCGGGGCGCCGACAGCCGCCGGCGCAGCGCGCTGCCCGCCAGGTCGGTCGCCGCGCACAGCAGCACCAGCGCGTACAGCACGGTCCACATCTCGCCGTACCGGAGCGCCGAGAACGACAGGCTCAGCTCGAACCCCAGCCCACCGGCGCCCACAATGCCCAGGACGACCGCCGAGCGCACGGCGCACTCCAGCCGGTAGAAGGCGTACGACAGCAGGTCGGCCGACGCCAGCGGCAGCAGCCCGTACGCCAGTGCGCGCGGCCGGCCGGCGCCCGCGGCGAGCAGGGCCCGGTAGGCCTGCGGGGGCGTCTCGTCGAGCAGGTCCCCGAAGACCTTCGCGGTCACGGCGCCGTACGGCAGCCCGATGGCGAGGATCGCCACCAGCGGGTCGAGCCCGAGCACGTTGACCAGCAGCAGCGCCCAGACCGCCTCGTGCAGCCCGCGGGGCAGCGCGGCCGTGGCCCGGGCCGCGGCAAAGCCCCGGGCGCCGGTGCGCCGCTCGCCGCGCCAGACGCTCCGCGACAGCAGCCCGCCGAGGACGACGCCGACGACCAGGGCCACCGCGCAGCCCAGCACCGCGTACGCCGCTGTGACCAGCGCCGCCTGCGCCACCAGCAGCAGAAACGCCGGGTCGGCCTCGGGCCGCAACGCCGCCTCGAGGAAGGCGCGGACCTGCGGCCAGCCGGCGGGGTTGGCGACCGGCCGGCTGCCGACGCCCGCGCCGTGCAGCGACCAGAGCGTCCCGGCGACGAGCAGCGCGACGAGCAGCCGCCTGGGGCCCCGTCCCGCGGGGCGTCGCGGCGGCGCCGGCTCGACCGGCCGGGCGCTGCGCAGACCCTCGGCCAGCAGCGCGGTCACCGCTGGGCCGCGTACAGCTCGTCGAGAGCGCCGGGCGGCAGCTCAGACGCAGCCACGTCGAGCTGCACCCGACCGTCGCGGAGCCCGACCAGCCGGTCGCAGAAGCGCACCGCCAGAGCCGGGTCGTGCAGGCTGGCCAGCAGGGTGGCGCCCTCGTCCGCGAGCCCGACGAGCAGCCCGAGCACGTGCGCGGCCAGGCCCGGGTCGAGGCTCGACACCGGTTCGTCCGCGAGCAGCAGCTCCGCGTCCTGCACGAGCAGGCGCGCCATCGCGACCCGCTGCTGCTGCCCGCCCGACAGCTCGTCGCAGCGGTCGAAGACCCGGTCGGCGATGCCCACCCGCCCCAGTGCCGCGACCGCCAGGTCCACCCCCTGGGGCCGCAGCAGGGACCAGGCAGCGCGCGGCAGCGACCACTGGGCAAGCCGCCCGGCGTTGACGTTGTGCACCACCCGCAGCGGGCCCACGAGGTCCAGCGACTGCGACACGGTGCCGATCCGGGCCCGCAGCCGCCGGAGGGCCTTCGCGGACAGCAGGTCCGGCCGCTGCCCGAGCACGCGGACGGTCCCTTCCGTGGCCGCAACCGTGCCGTTGAGCAGCGCGAGCAGCGTCGACTTGCCGGCCCCCGACGGGCCGAGCACGCCGACCCGCTCGCCGCCGCCCACCTGCAGGCAGACCCCGCGCAGCGCGGTCGTCCTGCCGAACCGGACCGTGACGTCGTCGAGGACCACCACGGGCCCGCTCACCCGTTGATCAGGCCCAGCTGCCGCCCCACCTGCTCGATCTGCGCGTAGTTCTCGGCCACCGTCGGCACGAAGCGGCGGGCGCCGAACAGCTGCAGGACCTGCGCGTCGGTCGGGTCGGCCGGGTCGAGCTCCTCGAACGCCCGGCGCACCCGCTCCGGCAGGTCCGCGCCGAGCCCCGCGACGGCCGTGGGACCGAGCAGCCAGTGGTAGTCGGCGTACGCCGGCGTGCGGAACAGCACCGAGACCTTGCCGGTGTCGATCGTGCCGGCGGCCAGCCTGCTGTTCCAGACCTGCTCGTTGACCACCCCGGCCTGGTAGGTCCCCGAGGTGACCAGGTCGATGGTCTGGTCGTGGGAGCCGGACAGCCCGGGCTGCCCGGCGAAGTCGCGCTGCGGGTCGACCCCGGCCCGGATGAGGAAGTAGGCCGGCATGAGGTAGCCGGACGTCGAGGACTGGCTGCCGAAGGTGAACCGGCTGCCCTTCAGCGCGGTGAGCCCGGCGACGTCGCTCACCGGCCGGAGCCGCGCCGACGTGCCGGCGAGGAACAGGCTGTGGAAGTCGCCGTCGATGTCGCGCTGCACCACGGGCACGGCGCCGGGCGTCTGCAGCCGGGCCTGCACCCCGGTGAGCCCGCCGAACCAGACCAGCTGCAGGTCGCCGGTGCGGAACAGGCTGACGGCCGCGGCGTAATCGGTCACCGGCCGATAGACCACCTCCACGCCGAGCGCGGCGCCCAGCCGGTCGGCGACGGCGGCGTACAGCCGTTGGAGCTTCTGCGGGTCCTGGTCGGGGATCGCCCCGATCGTGAGGGTGGGCCGGCCGGACGCCGACGGGCTGGTCCCGCAGGCGGCCAGCAGCAGCACCAGGGTCAGGACGAGAGCGACGGAAAGGGCGGGACTGCGGCGGCGCCCGGGGACCCCAGGCGTGACGGCGGCGGTCACCGCGGACGGGCGTACGGACACGGGTGCACAGCGGCTCCTCGAAGGTGACGGGTGTCGCCCGGCCGTACCCGTTGGGGGACTTGCCAACGTTACCGGTCAGTAGCATGCTTTGTTACCGACCGGTACGCCGACGACCGACGACCAGGAGCAGCGCCGCGATGGGCCACTACAAGAGCAACCTGCGCGACATCGAGTTCACCCTGTTCGAGATGCTCGGCGTGGACCGCACCCTCGGCCAGGGCCCGTACGCCCAGCTCGACGTGGACAGCGCCCGCGACGTCCTCAAGGAGGTCGAGCGGCTCGCGACCGAGGACCTCGCCGCGTCGTTCGCCGACGCCGACCGCAACCCCCCGGTCTTCCACCAGGAGACCGGCGAGGTTACGCTGCCGGCCTCGTTCCTGAAGAGCTACCAGGCCTACGCCGACGGCGGCTGGGACAAGCTGGACCTGCCCGAGTCCCTCGGCGGCATCGGCGCTCCGGCCACTCTGCGCTGGGCGGCCCACGAGATGATCCTCGGCGCCAACCCGGCCGTGTTCGTCTTCGGCTCCGGCGCGGGCTTCGCCGCGATCCTGCACCGCAACGGCACCCCGGAGCAGCAGCGCTTCGCCGAGATCGCGATCGAGCGGCAGTGGGGCGGCACCATGGTGCTCACCGAGCCCGACGCCGGCTCCGACGTCGGCGCCGGCCGGGCCACCGCCACCCTGCAGCCCGACGGCACCTGGCACCTGTCCGGCGTCAAGCGCTTCATCACCTCGGCGGAGTGGGACTGGCCGGAGAACATCTTCCACCTGGTCCTCGCCCGGCCGGTCGGCATCGAGGGCGTCGGCGGCCCCGGCACCAAGGGTCTGTCGCTGTTCCTGGTGTCGAAGTACGACGTCGACCTCGAGACCGGCGAGCTCGGCCGGCGCAACGGCGTGCACGTCACCAACCTCGAGAAGAAGATGGGCCTCAAGGTCTCGACCACCTGCGAGCTCACCTTCGGCGAGCACGAGCCCGCCGTCGGCACGCTGGTCGGCGGGGTGCACCGCGGCATCGCGCAGATGTTCGAGGTGATCGAGAACGCCCGGATGTTCGTCGGCGCCAAGGCGATCTCGACGCTGTCCACCGGCTATCTCAACGCGCTGGACTACGCCCGGACCCGGGTGCAGGGCCCGGACCTCACCCGGATGACCGACAAGACCGCGCCCCGGGTGCGCATCGTGCAGCACGCGGACGTACGCCTGATGCTCATGCGCCAGAAGGCCTGGGCCGAGGGCATGCGGGCGCTGGTGCTCTACACCGCGAGCCAGCAGGACCGGGTGGCGCTGTCGACGTTCGAGGGCGCCGCGGACGACACCGCCGTACGCCTCAACGACCTGCTGCTGCCCATCGTCAAGGGCTACGGGTCGGAGAAGGCCTACGAGCTGCTGGCGACCTCGCTGCAGGTGTTCGGCGGCTCCGGCTTCACGCAGGACTACCCGATCGAGCAGTACATCCGGGACTCCAAGATCGACACGCTGTACGAGGGGACGACCACCATCCAGGGGATGGACCTGTTCTTCCGCAAGATCGTGCGGGACCAGGGGAAGGCCCTCGGCGCCCTGACCGCCGAGATCCAGGAGTTCGCCAAGGGCGACAGCGGCAACGGGACGCTGGCCCGCGAGCGGGAGCTGCTCGGCCGGGCCCTCGAGGACGTCCAGGCCATCGTCGGGCACTGCGTGACCGAGCTGATGACGTCCGTGGAGACCCCCGACAACATCCACAAGGTCGGGCTCAACACGACCCGCCTGCTGATGGCCCTGGGCGACCTGGTCGTGGGCTGGCTCCTGCTCCGGCAGGCGGCGGTCGCCGCGACGGCGCTGGCCGCCGGTCCCGGCCCGCGTGACCGGGCGTTCTACGAGGGCAAGATCGCGGCCGCGCGCTGGTTCGCGGGCAGCGTCTTCCCCGGGCTGGCGGCGCAGCGCGCCGTCGCCGAGGCCACCGACCTGTCGCTGATGCAGCTCGACGAGGCCGCGTTCTAGGTCGCGCGCGTCGTCACACAGTGTGCTCAGAGGATGCCGGGGTAGACACAGTCCGAGCGCGGCTCCCGGCTGCGCACAGGAGGCACGTCCATGGGTATCGGCGGCAGCATCTTCCTGCTCGCGCTCGGCGCCATCCTGGCCTTCGCGGTCAACACCGACGTCAACGGCCTGGACCTGCAGGTGGTGGGCTACATCCTGATGGCGGCCGGTGCGCTCGGCATCGTGCTGTTCCTGGCCGTCTTCGGCCCGCGCAACCGCCGCACGCCCTACGTCGAGGACACCACGGTGATCCGCGACCGCTCGCCGCGCGAGCGCGACATCTACTAGCGGACCGCTAGGAGGCGCCGCGCAGCACCAGACGCAGCTCGGCGGGCGCGCCGCCGGACAGCGTCACGGGGATGCCCCAGTCCTGCTGGCTGATCCGGCAGGCCGGATGCTCGCTGTCGGTGTCGCAGGACGCGGCCGTCGCGGCGACGTGCAGGACCCCCTCGCCGGACCCCGCCAGCACCAGGGACCGCTGCAGGCCGGTGCCCGCCCCCGCGCCGTCGACCAGCAGCTCCGGCGGGGACGCGGTGACGACCAGCCGGGTCGCCGGCCCGTCGCGCTCGTCGAGGCGCTGGCCCGGCGGCGGCGTGAAGACCACGTCGAGGGCGACCGGGCCGGGAGCCAGCGCCGTGACCGGTCGCCGCGTGCTCTGCGCGGCTCCCGCGACCAGGCCGGCCGCCGTCAGCCCGACCGGCTGCAGGCGGTGGCCCGCGCTGGCCACGACCACCAGCTCGTCGCCGACCACCACGGCGCCGCTGGGCTCGGGCACGCCGGCGGCGAGCGTGCTGACCTCGTCGGTGGCCGGGTCGTAGCGCCGTACGGCGCCGTTGTAGGTGTCGAGGACGGCCACGCTGCCGTCCGGCAGGACGCAGACGCCGAGGGGGTGCTGCAGCAGCGCCTGCGCCGCCGGGCCGTCCCGGTGCCCGAAGTCGAACAGCCCGGTCCCGACGGCCGTGCCGACCTGCCCGTCCCGGTACCAGCGCAGGGCCGAGGTCTCGGCGTCGACGAACCAGAGCCGGTCGAGGCCGGCGGCCAGGCCGCTGGGCTGCGCGAGGTAGGCCCGCCCGGCGTCGCCGTCCCGCAGTCCCTCGCCGGTCGTACCGGCCAGCACCCGCACGGTCCGCGCGCCCGGGTCGTACTCCCAGAGCTGGTGCGTGCCGGCCATCGCGACCACCACCCGCCCGTCGTACGCGCAGAGGTCCCAGGGGGTGGACAGCGCCACGTCCCGCCCGGCGCCCGCGACCGGCTCGCCGGGCCGCCGGACCGCGCCGGTCCCGGCGACCGTGGTGACGCTGCCGCGCGCCAGGTCAACCTGCCGCAGGACATGGTTGGCGCTGTCGGCGACCAGGACCGTGCCGTCCGCCAGCACGCAGACGCCCTGCGGCTCGGCGAACCGCGGCGCGGTGCCGTCGAGCAGGCCGCGCTCCCCCGTGCCGATCCGGGCCAGCTCGGTGCGCAGGTCAGCGTCGAGCACGACCAGGCTGTGGTGCGCCGTGTCGCTGACCAGCAGGGTGCCGTCCGGCAACGCCGCCACCTTGCCGGGGAAGCGCAGCGCCGTCGTCGCGACCGGCGCCGGGGCGTACGGCGGCCCGCCGCGGCGCAGCGTGCCCTTCGCGTCGTGCTCGTCCACCAGCTGCGCCAGCAGCCGGCCGAGGCCCTCGCCGTGCCCCTCCCCTGAGGCGGTGTGGACGATGTAGCCCTCGGGGTCGATCAGCACGAGGGTCGGCCAGGCGCGTACGGCGTACTGCGACCAGGTCGCCAGGTCCGGGTCGTCGAGGACCGGGTGGCGCACCTCGTACCGCTCGACCGCGTCGACGAGGGCGGCGTGGTCGGCCTCGTGCGCGAACTTCGGCGAGTGCACGCCGAGCACCACCAGGACGTCGGCGAAGCGCTGCTCCAGCGGCCGGAGCTCGTCGAGCACGTGCAGGCAGTTGACGCAGCAGGAGGTCCAGAAGTCCAGCAGCACGAAGCGGCCGCGCAGGTCCCGCAGCCGCAGCGACCGGTCGGCCCCGATCCAGCCGCCCCCGCCCACCAGCTCGGGTGCCCGGATGCGCGCGGGGCGGCTCGTCGTCACGCGACAAGTCTGCCGCCGAGTGCCGCCGGGCCGCAGGCCCACCCCTTTCCCCGCTCAGGTCAGGGGTCTGTCGCGCCGAAGAGTGGTGCATGAGCGTCTTCCGAGCCCTGGCGTGCCACCGATGAAGGTGCTCGCGGTCGACGACGACCCGGTCTCGCGGCTCACGGTCGAAGCCGTCGTCCAGGACCTCGGGCACGACTGCGTCGTCGCCTGCGACGGGCGGGAGGCCTGGGAGCTGCTCTCCCGCGCGCCGGTCGACGTGCTCATCACCGACCGGGAGATGCCGTTCCTGGACGGCCTCCAGCTCGTCGACCTCGTACGCACCCAGCTGAGCGCGAGCCACGTCTACATCGTGCTGCTCACCGGGCTCAGCCTGGTGACGCAGGCCCGCGAGGGGATGCTCGCCGGCGCGGACGACTACCTCACCAAGCCGGTACGCCCTGACGAGCTCGAGCTGCGGCTGATCGCCGCGGAACGGACCATCACCCTGCACCGGGCGCTCGAGCGCAGCCACCAGGAGCTGCGCACCCTGTCGCGCCGGGACGCGCTGACCGGCCTCGGCAACCGTCGCAGCCTGAACGAGGACCTGGCGGTGATGATCGACCGGGCCAGGCGCTACGGCCACCGGTTCAGCGTCGCCCTGCTCGACATCGACCACTTCAAGGCCTACAACGACCTGCACGGCCACCTCGGCGGGGACGAGGCGCTGCGGCAGGTCGCCGAGGTCCTGCGGCGCACCTCCCGCGGGGGCGACTCCGTCTACCGCTACGGCGGCGAGGAGTTCCTGTGCCTGTATCCGGAGCAGTCCGCCGAGGGCGCGGTCGCCGGGATCGAGCGCATCCGGGAAGGCGTCGCCGAGCTGGCCCTGCCGCACCCGGAGAGCACCTGCGCGGAGGTCCTCACGGTCAGTGCCGGTATCGCGGAGGTGCTCGAGAGCGACACGGACCCGGCGGCGTTCATCCAGGCAGCCGACACCGCGCTGTACGAGGCCAAGCGGCGTGGCCGCAACCGCGTCGAGGTCGCCGTCCGGGTCCTGCGGCCGGTGCCGCGGCTGACCTCGGCCAGACTGGGCTGAGCCAGCACGCGGGCAACGAGAAGGGCCGGCCTCTCGACGAGGCCGGCCCGAGTCGTACCGCGGCGTCTGCAGCGTCGCTGCTGCGGACGTCCGCCTGCTGCTACAGGTTGTTGTAGCCCCGCTGCAGACCGAGGAGCTCCGCGCGGGAGGCCTGGGTCGGTGCGTGCGAGATCGCGTGGTACAGGATGCGCTCGCGCTTTGCCGCCCGGTGCTGGCGTACCAGCTTGTCCTTCAGGACGCTGAATGTCATGCCGTTCCCCCTACTGGTGTCGTCGTTGACACCCTCTCTAACGCTGCGGCGGGCTCGGGCGAGGCCGTCGCACAGGGTGACGTCCCTCCCAACGTCGGCCGTCACCCTGCGTGCTGTGCTGTGCTGGTGGTCAGCGGTTGGCGATGACCAGCAGCTCGTGCCGCGACGCCTCGGTGGGCGCCTTGGCGAGGGCCCGCTCCAGGGCCCGGCGGCCCTTCGCGGCCCGGTGGTGCTCGGCCAGACGGTGCGCAATGCGTGACATGGGGTCCTCCTCGTTGAGTACACCCCGTACAACACCCGCGGCCGGTCGGCGATGGCCGTGACAGGCGTGACCTCGGTCAGCGACGCCGGTCACGCGGGTCCGCGGCCCGGTCAGGCCAGCGGTCAGGACCAGGCGAGGGCGGTGGCCGGGTCGGCCAGCACGCGGGCGATGTCGGACAGGAACTGCGAGCCGAGCTGACCGTCCACCACCCGGTGGTCGAAGGACAGCGCGAGCTGCGTGACCTGGCGTACGGCCAGCTGCCCGTCGACCACCCAGGGCATCGGGCGGACGGCCCCGAAGCACAGGATCGCGCTCTCGCCGGGGTTGAGGATGGGGGTGCCGTTGTCGACCCCGAAGACCCCCACGTTGGTGATCGTGATGGTCCCGCGGGCCATGTCGGCCGGGCTGGTGCGGCCCTCGCGGGCCGTGCCCACCAGCTGCTGCAGGGCCGTCGCGAGCTCGGCGAGCGACATCGCGTCGGCGTCCTTCACGTTCGGCACGAGCAGCCCGCGGGGGGTGGCCGCCGCGATCCCGAGGTTGACGTAGTCCTTGACCACGATCTCCTGGGCGGCCTCGTCCCAGGTGCTGTTGACCTCGGGGTTGCGCCGGACGGCGAGCAGCAGCGCCTTGGCGACGAGCAGCAGCGGGGTGAGCTTGACGTCCGCGAACTCCGGCAGCGCCTTGAGCCGCCCGAGCAGCTCCATCGACGGCGTCATGTCCAGCGTCACGAACTCGGTGACGTGCGGCGCGGAGAAGGCGGACGCCACCATCGCGGCCGCGGTCGCCTTGCGGACCCCCTTGACGGGGACCCGCCGCTCGCGGGTCTGCGGGTCGTACGACGGCGCCGCCTCGGGAGCGTCGCCCCCCTGGCGCCCCCCCGCCGGCTGGGCCGCCGCGGCCTCGACGTCGGCGCGGGTGACGGTGCCGTGCGGGCCGGTGCCGTGCAGCACCGACAGGTCGACGCCGAGGTCCTTGGCCAGCTTGCGGACCGGCGGCTTGGCCAGCACGGTCACGGCGCCGGCGGACTGCTGGGCGAGCCGGCCGACCGCTGCCGCGGACACCCGCGCGGCGGTGGCCGGCGGGGGTGACGGGGCGACCTCCGGGGCGGCCGGCGGGGGCGCGTCGGCCCGGGCCCGGCGGGTGGCCGCCCCGGCCCGCGGGCCGTAGCCCACCAGCGTGGCGGTACGGCCGTTGGCGGCGGTCTCCCCGATCAGCGCGCCCGCAGCGGCTGGCACCGTGTCGGCGAGAACCTCGGCCCGGCTGCCCACCGCCCGCGCCGCCTTGGGGGCGGCGGACTCGACCGGGTTGGCCGCGGCACCCGCTGCGGCGGAGCGGGCCGGCTCCGTCGGGCCCGCGGTCGGGTCGGTGTCGACCGTGATGATCGGGGCCCCGACGTCGACCATCTCGCCGGCGGCGTGGTGGATCTGGTGCACCACGCCGGCGTACGGCGACGGGACCTCGACGGCGGCCTTGGCGGTCTCCACCTCGACGATGAGCTGGTTGAGGGTGATCTCGTCACCCTCCTTGACCAGCCACTGCAGGATCTCGCCCTCGGTGAGCCCCTCGCCGAGGTCGGGCAGCCGGAACTGCTGCAGCCGGCTGAGTCCCTGCTGGGACGGCTGTCCCTGCTGCGACGGCATCAGAACCCCAGCGATCGGTCGACCGCGTGCAGCACCCGGTCCAGGTCGGGGAGGTACTCCTCCTCCGACCGCGACGGCGGGTAGGGCGTGTCGAAGCCGGTCACCCGCAGCACGGGTGCCTCCATCTCGTAGTAGAGCTCCTCGCTGACCCGCGCGGCGATCTCCGCGCCCAGACCGACGTAGGACGGCGCCTCGTGCACGACGACCAGCCGCTTCGTGCGGCGCACGGACTCGAGCACCGTCGACAGGTCCAGCGGCGACAGCGAGCGCAGGTCGACCACCTCGAGCTCGCGGCCCTCCTCGGCCGCGGCGGTGGCGGCGTCGAGGCAGGTGCGGACCATCGGGCCGTACGCGACGAGGGTCAGGTCGCGGCCCGGCCGGACGACGGCCGCCGACCACAGCGGCAGCGCCGGGGCGGCCGCGGTGTCCACCTCGCCCTTCTCCCAGTAGCGGCGCTTGGGCTCGAAGAACAGCACCGGGTCGTCGGACGCGATGGCCTGCTGCAGCATGGAAAAACCGTCGGCCGGGTTGCTGCACGTGACGACCTTGAGGCCGGCGGTGTGCGCGAAGTACGCCTCGGGGCTCTCGCTGTGGTGCTCCACGGCGCCGATGCCACCGCCGTACGGGACCCGGATGGTGACCGGCATCCGCACCTGCCCCCGCGAACGGGCGTGGATCTTGGCGAGCTGGCTAACGATCTGGTCGTACGCCGGGTAGATGAAGCCGTCGAACTGGATCTCGCAGACCGGCCGGTAGCCGCGGATGGCGAGGCCGATCGCGGTGCCGACGATGCCCGACTCGGCGAGCGGCGTGTCGAAGACGCGGTCCTCGCCGAAGTCCTTCTGCAGCCCGTCGGTGACCCGGAAGACCCCGCCCAGCCGGCCGATGTCCTCCCCCATCAGGAGCACCTTGGGGTCGTTCTCCATCGCGGTGCGCAGGCCCTCGTTGAGGGCCTTGGCGAGCGTGAGCACGGTCATGACGCGAAACCCTCCAGGTAGGTCGCGTGCGCCTTGCGCTGCTCCGCGAGCAGCGGCGTCTGCTCGACGTAGACCTCGTCGAACATCCCCAGCGGGTCGGGGTCGGCCATCTCCAGGCAGCCCTTGCGGATCCGTGCGGCGAGCGCGTCGGCGTCGGCCTCGAGCGCGGCGAAGAAGTCGCTGTCGGCGAGCTGCTGGCGGTAGAGGAAGGACTTCATCCGCTCGAGCGGGTCCTTGAGCTTCCAGGCCTCGAGCTCGCTGGAGAGCCGGTAGCGGGTGGGGTCGTCGGACGTGGTGTGCGCGCCCATCCGGTAGGTGAACGCCTCGACGAGGGTCGGGCCCTGGCCGCTGCGGGCGTCGTCCATCGCCTTCTTGGTCACGGCGTACGTGGCCAGCACGTCGTTGCCGTCGACGCGTACGCCCGGGAAGCCGAAGCCGCGGGCCCGCTGGTAGAGCGGGATGCGGGTCTGGGTGGCGGTCGGGGTGCTGATGCCCCACTGGTTGTTCTGGCAGAAGAAGACGATCGGCGCGCCGTAGACGCTGGCCCACACGAACGCCTCGTTGACGTCGCCCTGGCTGCTGGCGCCGTCCCCGAAGTAGGCGATGGCCGCCTCGCCGGTCTCGAGGTCCCCGACCGCGCCGTCCTTCTGGATGCCCATGGCGTAGCCGGTGGCGTGCAGGGTCTGGCTGCCGATGACGATCGTGTACAGGTTGAACCGCTTCTCCTGCGGGTCCCAGCCGCCGTTGCTGGCCCCGCGGAACAGGCCGAGCAGCTTGAGCGGGTCGACGCCCTTGCACCAGGCGACCCCGTGCTCGCGGTAGGTCGGGAACGCGAAGTCCGTGGAGCGCAGCGCCCGGCCGCTGCCGACCTGCGCGGCCTCCTGGCCCAGCAGCGCCGCCCAGATGCCCAGCTCGCCCTGACGCTGCAGCGCGGTCGCCTCGATGTCGATGCGGCGCACCATCACCAGGTCGCGGTAGAGCCCGCGGTACTGCTCGTCGGTCAGCTCGAGGTCGTAGTCGGGGTGGTGGACCCGCTCCCCCTCGGGGGTGAGCAGCTGCACCAGCTCGGGGCCCGGCGTGGTCCGGCCTCCGGCCGGGGGCTGCGTGCTCGATTCCTGTTCGCTGCTGGTCTGCGGGAGGGTCACGCGGGCACTCCTGTCCTGCGCTCGGCGCCGCACCCGGGGTCTCCGGCAACGGCAGGGCGTGGCCGGCACCTCGCTGCCAGGGGTGGGCGACAGCGGCGGGTCCGGTGCGGCCATCGTGCCAGACGTCCGTGACGTCGGTCTCCTCGGACGGCAGGCAGGACGACCCGGCCGGCGGCTCCAGTGCGCCGGCGCAGCTGCCGAGGCTGGGCACATGACTGTGCTCTACCTGGTGTTCCCGGCGCTGTTCGGCTACCTCGGCTACCGGGAGGCACGCACCTTCGCCGCCCAGCACGGCCGGGCCCCGTGGGGGCTGCCGCCGTGGGTGTGGGGGGTGTTCACGGCCACCTCGCTGCTGATCGGCGGCGTGCTGCTGGCCATCGCCCGGCGGACGACCGGACCCGCCACGCCGCCCCCGGGAGTACCGCCGACGGCCGTCCCGCCGGCTACCGGGCCCACCCTCGCCCGGACGGTCCTGCCCGGCGGCTGAGCGCCGGCACGCCTGCGCCGGGTCGTGCGTTACTGGGTCACGTGCGCAAGTACCGAACCGTCCTGGCCGTACCGGCCCTCCTCGCCCTCGCGCTGACCACGGCGTGCAGCGCCGGCAGCTCGACCGCGGAGCCCTCGACGCCGCCGGCAAGCGCCGCTCCGTCCGCTGCCGCTCCGTCCGCTGCCGCTCCGTCCAGCGCCGCGGCGACCCCGCCGCCGGCCAGTCCGGCGGCGCAGGTGCAGCGACTCAGCCTCACCGTGTCGGGCAGCTCGGTGACGGGCGACACCGGAACGGTGCCCGTCCAGCTCGGGCGGCCGGTCGAGCTGACGGTCACCAGCGACGTGGCGGACGAGGTGCACGTGCACGGCGTCGACATCGGCCGGGACGTGCCGGCCGGCGGCACGGTCGTGATCGAGTTCACGCAGACCGCGCCCGGCCGGTTCGAGGTCGAGCTGGAGAACCGCAAGCGGGTCCTCACCCGCCTGCAGGTCAGCTGAGCCGCTCCGTGCCGATGTCGGTGGCGATGCCGCCCGCGGACCCGGTCGTCCTCGCCCACGCCGTGAGCGTGCGCTCCGACCTGCCCGTACCGCTGCTGGCGGTGCTCGTGGCCGGCGCCGCCGCCGTCGTGGTGTCCTTTGTCGCGCTCGGCGCGCTGTGGCGCACGTCCCGGCTGCGTGGCGACGAGGCCGGCCGCGTGCTGCCCACCTCGGCGCAGCGGCTGCTCGACAGCCGGCTGCTGCGCGGCGTGCTGCGCGCCGTCGTCCTGGTGGTCACGCTCTTCGTGCTGGTGGTCGCCCTGCTGGGCCCGCGGGAGTCGGCGTTCAACCTCGCGCCGTACGCCTTTTACGTGACGTTCTGGGTCGGGCTGGTCCCCGCCAGCCTGCTGCTGGGCCCCGTCTGGCGGGCCGTCAACCCGCTGCGCACCCTGCACGCCGGTCTCGCCTACCTCAGCGGTCCGGCACCCGGGGCCGCCGTCCTGCCCCGGCTGGGCCTGTGGCCGGCGACCGCGTTCCTGCTGGCGTACGCCTGGGTCGAGCTCGTGCTGCCCGACCGCGCGGTCCCCCGCACCCTCGGGGTGCTGCTCGTGGCGTACATCGGTGTGCAGCTGCTCGCGGCGCTCTGGTACGGCCCGCAGTGGTTCGCCGCCGGCGACGCCTTCGAGGCGTACAGCACCCTGCTGGGCCGGCTGAGCCCGCTCGGCCGGCGCGCCGACGGGCGCTGGGTGCTGCGCAACCCCCTCGACGGCGTCGACGCGACCCCGCGCGTGCCGGGGCTTGCGGCGTTCGTCACCGCGCTGGTCGCGACCACAGCCTTTGACGGGCTCGGCCGTACGACGTACTACCAGGACAACTACGTCCTCAACGGGGACGAGATCGGCGTCCCCACCCTGGGTCTCGCGCTGACCGTGCTGCTGGTCGGCGGGCTGTACGCCGGCGCGGCGGCTCTCGCGACCCGGGCCGCCCGGGGCGACAGCGCGGACGACAGCTCCGGCGCCGCCCTGTTCGCCCACTCGCTGGTGCCCATCGCCGCGGGCTACGCCGTCGCGCACTACTTCTCCCTGCTGTTCTTCGAGGGTCAGCTGACCTGGATCCTGGCGAGCAACCCGTTCGGTGTAGACGGCGTCGACCTGTTCGGCACCTACCGCAACACCGTCGACCTCACGGTGCTGAGCCCCCGCACGATCGCCGGGGTCCAGGTGGGTGCCGTCATCGGCGGGCACGTGCTGGCCGTGGTGCTCGCGCACGACCGCGCGGTGCGCGTCGCCGGCCTCCACCGGACGGCGCGCACCGCGCAGTACCCCTTGCTGGCCCTCATGGTGGGGCTGACCCTGCTCGCGCTCCGGCTGCTGCTGGGCTAGCTGCCCTGACGGCTAGGCGTGTGCCGGCGCCTTCGCCGCCTGGTCCGCGGCCTTGTCGAGCGAGACCTGCTCGTCGACCAGGGTGATCTGCTGGTCGACGTACGCCTCGTCCACGAACGGCAGGTCGCCGGCGAGGACCCGCCTGGTGCGGTCCAGGTCGAGCACGCCCTCCCAGCGGGCCACCACGATGGTCGCCATCGTGTTGCCGCAGACGTTGGTCAGCGCCCGGCACTCGGACATGAACTTGTCGATGCCGAACACCAGCATGATGCCGGCGACCGGGATCGTGGTGCTCGACAGCGTCGCGGCCAGGACGATGAAGCCCGAGCCGGTGACACCCGCCGCGCCCTTGCTGGTCAGCAGCAGCACGGCGACGATGCCGAGCTGGCCGGCGAGCGAGAGCGGGGTGTTGGTCGCCTGGGCGATGTAGAGCGCGGCCAGCGTCAGGTAGATGCAGGTCCCGTCCAGGTTGAACGAGTAGCCGGTCGGGACCGTCAGGCCGACCACCGGGCGGGGGGCGCCGAGGTGCTCGAGCTTGCGCATCAGGACCGGGAGGACCGTCTCGGAGGAGCTGGTGCCGAGCACGATCAGCAGCTCGTCCCTGATGTAGCGCAGCAGCTTGAAGATGTTGACGCCGACGAGCAGGCCGATCGTGCCGAGGACGACCAGCACGAAGAACAGCGAGGTGCCGTAGAAGATCGCGATGAGCTTGCCGAGGCTGGTCAGCGTGTCCAGGCCGTACCGGCCGACGGTGAAGGCCATGGCGCCGAAGGCACCGATCGGAGCGGCGTACATGACGTACTTGAGGACCCGGAAGATGACCAGCGCCAGGTTGTCGATGCCGCGGGCGATCGGCACGCCGGCCGGGCCCAGCGCCTTGATGGCGATGCCGAAGAGCACCGCGAAGAAGAGCACCTGCAGGATGTCGCCCTCGGCGAACGCCCCGACGACGCTGCTGGGCACCACGTCCGTGAGCAGGTGCCAGGCGCTCTGCGACTCGGCCTCCTTGACGTACTCGGCGACCGTCGAGCTGACCTCGGGCACCTCTGCGTTGACGCCGACACCGGGCTTGAACACGTTCATCACGACCAGGCCGAGCAGGAGCGCGATCGTGGTGACGGCCTCGAAGTAGATCAGCGCCTTGCCGCCGATCCGCCCGACCCCGCGCAGGTCCGCCACGCCGGCGATGCCGGCCACCACCGTACAGAAGATGATGGGCGTGATCACCATCTTGATGGCGTTGACGAACGTGTCACCGAGCGGCCTGAGGGACTCCCCGACGCCGGGAGCCACCCCGCCCACGATGACGCCGGCGAGGATCGCCAGCAGCACCCAGAAGTAGAGCTGCTGCGTGACCTTGATCCGGCCCGTAGGGGCCGGTGGTGCAGCCGAGGGAAGGGCGGGCATGTGGACCTCCAGCGACGGGGAGACGGATCGGCTCCGGGTGAAGCCGTGATCGACTCCGAGCGACACAGTGATGCACGTCACCGCAGGGGGCCACCTTCTGTTCACAACGGTCACGGCGCGTCCTCGGTGGACACTGGCCGGGTGCGTCCCCGACCGGCCCGGCTCAGCCTGGCCCAGCAGCTGTTCGGGCTGCAGGTGGCCGTGGCCCTGCTTGCGGTGGCGCTCGGCGCCGTGCTCGGCTACCTCGACACCCGGCGGGACGGCGAGCAGGCCACCCGGACCCGCGTGCTGGCCGTGGCGTACGGCGTGGCCGACAGCGGCGTCGTCCCCGAGGCGCTCGCGGCGCCGGACCCCTCGGCCCGGCTGCAGCCGGCGGCGGAGCAGGTGCGCCGCGACACCGGCGTCGACTTCGTGGTGGTGATGTCGACCGCGGGCACGCGCTACTCGCACCCGGACCCGACGCTGATCGGCCGGCAGTACGTCGGGACCACCGCCCCCGCCGCGGCCGGCCGGGCGCTGACCGAGACCTACACCGGCAGCCTCGGCCCGTCCGTACGCGCGGTGGTGCCGGTCAACCAGGACGGCCGGGTCGTCGCGCTGGTCGCCGTCGGGGTGACCCTGCGCCAGGTACGCGCGCAGGTCACCGGGCAGCTGCCCTCCCTCGCCGCGGTCGCCCTGCTCACGCTGGGACTGTCCGCGCTCGGCGCGGTCCTGATCAGCCGGCGGCTGCGCCGCCAGACCCTCGGCCTGGAGCCGGTCGAGATCACCCGGATGTACGAGGCCCACGACGCCGTGCTGCACGCGGTGCGCGAGGGCCTGGTGGTGCTCGACCCCGAGCGCCGCCTGCAGCTCGCCAACGACGAGGCCGGGCGCCTGCTCGGCCTGCCGCCGGCCGCCGCCGGCCGGCGGGCCGACGAGCTCGGGCTGCCGCCGGACCTCGAGGAGCTGCTGATGTCGGGCCGCGAGGCGACCGACGAGGTGCACCTGACCTCGGCCCGGGTGCTGCTCGTGGGGCAGGCGGCGGCCGGCCGCGGGGGCCGCTCGCTCGGCACCGTGACGACGCTGCGGGACACCACCGAGCTCCAGGCGGTCTCCGGCGAGCTCGCCGACGTCCGGGGGCTCACCGAGGCGCTGCGCTCGCAGGCCCACGAGGCCGCGAACCGGCTGCACACCGTGCTGACCCTCGTCGAGCTCGGCCGGCCCGAGGAGGCGCTGCGCCTGGGCACCGCCGAGCTGCAGGCCAGCCAGCGGCTCACCGACCGAATGCTGTCGGCGGTGCAGGAGCCGGTCCTTGCGGCGCTGCTGCTCGGCAAGGCCGCCGCCGCGTCCGAGCGCGGCATCGAGCTGACCGTGTCGGACGCCACTGCCCTGCCGCCGGACCGGCTGGACCCCCTCGAGCTCGTCACGCTCGTCGGCAACCTCCTGGACAACGCCTTCGACGCCGCCCTGTCGGCTCCGCCGCCCCGCCGCGTGGCGGTCGAGGTGTGCGCGGACGGCGAGGACCTCGTGGTCCGGGTCGCCGACACCGGGCCCGGGCTGCCGCCCGAGCAGCTTCCCCAGGCGCTGACCCGCGGCTGGTCCAGCAAGGCCGCCGGCCGGGGGCGCGGCCTGGCCCTGGTGCAGCAGGTCGTGTGGCGGCACGGCGGTGAGCTCACCGTCGACTCCGGCGGCCCGGGCTACCCGGGGGCGGAGTTCGTCGTACGCCTGCCGCGTGCACCCGCGCCGTGACCGCCGTCCGGACCCTCGTCGTCGACGACGACCCGGTACTCGCCGACGCGCACGCCACCTTCGTCGGCCGGGTCACCGGCTACACGTGCGTCGGTGTGGCGCCGGACGGCCCGACCGCGCTGCGGCTGCTCGCCGAGGTCCCCGTCGACCTGGTGCTGCTCGACGTCGGGCTGCCGGGGATGGACGGGCTGGACGTGCTCCGGGCCGTCCGCGCCCGCGGGCTGCCGGTCGACGTGATCATGGTCACCGGCGTGCGGGACCTGGAGGTCGTGCGCAGCGCGGTGAGCGGCGGGGCGGTGCAGTACCTGCTCAAGCCGTTCACCTTCGCGGCGTTCCGCGACAAGCTGGAGAACTACGCGCAGTACCGCGCGGCGCTCACGCCCGAGGGGCCGCCGGAGCAGGGCGACATCGACCGGGCGCTCGCGGCGCTGCGCAGCACCGGCGGCGCGGCGCTGCCGAAGGGCCTGTCCGAGGACACCCTGGCGCTGGTGGTCGCGGCCCTGCGCGGGGCCGCCGGGCCGCTGTCGGCGACGGACGCCGCGGCCGCCACCGGCGTCTCGCGGGTCACGGCCCGCCGCTACCTCGAGCACCTGGCCGACACCGGTCGGGCCGTGCGCTCGCTGCGCTACGGCGGCGGCCGCCCCGAGAACGCCTACCGCCCGCCCTGACCCGCAGGCCCGCCTCCGGACGAACGGGCTGGCAGACTGGATCCCTGTGTCCGCCCGCCGCCTCGTGCTCGCCTCCGCCTCCCCGGCCCGGCTCGGTCTGCTGCGCGCGGCCGGGCTCGACCCGGAGGTCCTGGTCAGCGGCATCGACGAGAACCTGGAGTGCGGATCGGTGCGGGAGCTGGTGCACGAGCTGGCGGTGCGCAAGGCCCGCGCGGTGACCCCGCCCCCGGGCGCGCTCGTCGTCGGCTGCGACTCGCTGCTCGAGCTCGACGGGCAGGCGCTCGGCAAGCCCGCCACCGCCGAGGTGGCGCTCGCCCGCTGGCAGCGGATGCGCGGGCGTACGGGCACGCTGCTCACCGGGCACTGCGTCCTCGACACGGCGACCGGCCGGCAGGCCTCGGCGGTCGCGGGCACCGCGGTGCGCTTCGGCAGCCCGAGCGACGAGGAGCTGGCGGCGTACGTCGCGTCCGGGGAGCCGCTGCAGGTCGCCGGCGGCTTCACCCTCGACGGCCGGTCCGCGCCGTACGTCGACGGCATCGACGGCGACCCGGGCACGGTGATCGGCCTGTCCCTGCCGGTGCTCCGCACGCTGCTGGCCGAGCTCGGCATCGCGATCCACGAGCTGTGGGCGACATGACCACGCTGACCGGCACGCCGCTGCGGATCGGGCCGCTCGTCGTCGACCCGCCGGTCGTCCTCGCGCCGATGGCCGGGGTGACCGACGCGGCCTACCGCGCGCTGTGCCGGTCGTACGGCGCGGGGCTCTACGTCAGCGAGATGGTGTCGGCGCGGGCGCTGGTCGAGGAGGATCTGAACAGCGCGCGCCGGATCTCGTGCAGCGCCGACGAGACGGTCCGCAGCATCCAGCTGTACGGCGTCGACCCGGTCACCGTCGGTGCGGCCGTGCGGCTGCTGGTCGAGCAGGAGGGCGTGCACCACGTCGACCTCAACATGGGCTGCCCGTCGCCGAAGGTGACCCGGCGGGGCGGTGGGGCCGCGCTGCCGGTCCGCGCCGCTCTGGTGGGCGCCATCGTCGAGGCCGCGGTCGCCGCGGCCGGCGAGGTGCCGGTGACCGTGAAGATGCGCAAGGGCGTGGACGACGCCCACCTGACCTACCTCGCGGCCGGCCGGGCAGCCCGGGACGCCGGGGCCGCCGCGGTCGCCCTGCACGCGCGGACCGCCGAGCAGCTGTACTCCGGCCTGGCCGACCGGGACGCGATCCGCACCCTCAAGCAGGCCCTGCCCGACGTCCCGGTGCTGGGCAACGGCGACATCTGGGAGGCCGCCGACGCCCTCGCCATGCAGGCCGAGACCGGCTGCGACGGCGTCGTCGTGGGGCGCGGGTGCCTGGGCCGGCCGTGGCTGTTCCGCGACCTGGCCGACGCCTTCGCCGGCCGGCCGGTGGCGCCGCCGCCGCTGCTCGGCCAGGTCGTCGAGGTGATGAAGGAGCACGTGCGGCTGCTGGTCGAGCACCGGCAGTCGGAGCGGTACGGCACCCGCGACTTCCGCAAGCACGTCGGCTGGTACCTCACCGGCTACCCGGTCGGCGGGGTCAAGCGCCGTCAGCTGTCCGAGGTGGCGTCCATCGCCCAGGTCGACGCCCTGCTCGACGAGCTGGACCCCGCGACCGCGCTGCCGCCGGCGGCGGTCCGGATGCCCCGCGGGCACACGTACGGGCCCAAGACGGTGTCGCTGCCGCAGGGGTGGCTGGCCTCCGGGGACGACCGCACGGTGCCCGAGGGCGCGGACGTCTGGACCTCGGGCGGCTGAGCCGCCGCCTTTCCTGCGGCAATCACTGGCCCCGAAGATGATCGTCCCGCGTCTGTCTGGGTAGTCCGGGCACTACCCAGACAGCAGGAGGACGCGTGACCAGCCCAGGACAGGTCGCAGGAGCGACGCAGGACGCCGCGGGGCAGACCGCCTCGACGGCCAAGGACCAGGCAGCCCAGGTCGGCTCGACCGCCACCTCCGCTGCCGCAGACGTGGCCGGCACGACCAAGCAGCAGGCCGGTGCGGTGGCCGGTGAGGCCGTGAGCCAGGTGCGCGGGCTGCTCGACCAGACCCGCAGCCAGGTCTCGGAGCAGGCGGGCGGTGCGCAGCAGAAGCTCGGCGAGAGCCTGCGCAGCCTGTCCGACGAGCTCCGCTCGATGGGCGACGGCTCCGGCTCGGGCTCCGGCCCGGCAGCCGAGCTGGCCCGCACCCTGGCCGACCGGGGCGCGATGGTGGCCGACTACGTCGCCGCCAAGCAGCCAGGCGAGCTGCTGCAGGACCTGCGCAGCCTGGCCGCCCGGCGCCCGGGCGGCTTCCTGCTCGGTGCGCTGGCCGCCGGCGTGCTCGCGGGCCGGATCACCCGCGGCGCGACCGCGGGCTCCAGCGGCCCGTCGACGCCCGCGCCGGCCCTCGACGTCGCGCCGGCGCAGGACTTCGCGCCGATCGCCTACCAGACGGCGGAGCCCGACCTTGGCGTGCCCGTGCTCGGAGCCACGGCAGCGCCGGTCGTCCCGGGCCGGATCGACGACACCGTCGACGACGACGTCACCGTCCGGACGACGTCGACGTTCACCGGTGCCGCGGAGCCGGCCTATCCGGACGACACCGCGGTGACGACCACCACCCCGTACGGCACGGGCAGAGGGCTGTGACCGGGCCCGATCTCGGAGGTTCGCAGCGGGTCGAGGGGGACACGCCGCCCGACGTGAGCGGGCGCAGCGTCGGCGAGCTCATCTCGCACGTCGCCTCGGACCTCAGCACGCTGCTCAACCAGGAGCTCGAGCTGGCCAAGGCCGAGCTCCGGATCGAGGCCGGCAAGGCCGGCAAGACCGCCGGGGCGTTCGGCGGCGCGGCGGTGGCCGGCTACTTCGCGCTGCTGTTCGCGTCCTGGACGCTGCTGTTCGCCCTGCACGCCCTGTTCGACAGCTACACGTGGGCGGCGCTGGTCGTCACCCTGCTCTACGCGATCGTCGGCGCCGTGCTGTTCGCGCGGGCCCGCAAGACCGCCAAGACCATAAACCCGAAGCCGGAAGTGACCGTGCAGACCCTGAAGGAGGACGCGCAGTGGGCCAAGACCCGGACGAGCTGAGGGCGCAGATCGCCCGGACCCGCGAGGAGCTCGGCCAGGACCTCGACGTGCTCGCTGAGAAGGTGACCCCCAGCAAGGTCGTCGAGCGCCGGGTCGACGCCACGAAGGAGAAGGTCGCCGGCGTGAAGGAGAAGATCATGGGCTCTGCCAGCTCCGCGAAGGACAGCATCATGGGCTCCGGGTCGGCAGCCGGCTCGCACGCCGGCGCCGGCCTCGGCGCTGCAGGCTCCGGTATCGGCTCGGCGGCGCACGCCGTCGGCGACACCGCCAGCTCCGCCGGCTCCAGCATCAGCGACACCGCGTCGTCCGCGGCCGCGCTCGTGCAGCAGGCGCCGCGGCAGGCGACGGCGAAGGCGGCCGGCAACCCGTTCGCTGCCGGCATCGTCGCGTTCGGCCTCGGCTGGCTCATCTCCGGGTTGCTGCCCGCGAGCAAGACCGAGCAGCGCGGTGCGGAGAAGCTCAAGGAGGCCGCGCAGGCGGTCGCCGAGCCCGTCAAGCAGGGCCTGACGTCCGCCGCCACCGAGCTCAAGGACAACCTCCAGCCGGCGGTCACCGACGCGGCGGCCACCGTGAAGGAGGCGGCGACCGACGCCGCGGGCACCGTCAAGGAGCAGGCTGCCGGGGCTGCCGACACGGTCAAGCAGCAGGCGACGACCTCCGCCGGCACCGTGGCCGACACCGCCAAGGAGAAGGCCGCCGACGTGAAGGACACCGCCTCCTCGGGCGGGAGCTCGGCGGCGGGCTCCACCGACCCCTACCCGGCCGCGGGCGAGCAGCGGGCCGGGCACGCGGCCGGTTCCGGGATCTCCCCGACCGGCGGGTCCTACCTCGAGCAGGACCCCACCGGGCGGCGCGACCCCCTGTAGGACCCCTCGAAAAAGGCCCTTCCCCTTGCGGGGAAGGGCCTTTTCGCGTGCGCGCCCGCAGGCTTGACGTCAAGCGCCGTTGAGGTCCTACGGTTTCCCGATGGACATGGAGACCACGGCGTGGATGTCGCTCTACAACACGATGCACGCCCAGCAGGACCGGCGGCCGTTCTCCCGGGCGACGCTGCGGCGCATCCTCACCTTCGCCGAGCCGCACCGGCGGCGGCTCGTGCAGTTCCTGGTGCTCACCGTCCTCGGCGCGGCCCTCGCCGTCGCCATCCCGGTGCTCGCCGGGCAGGTGGTCGACGCCATCGTCGACGGGGACTCCCCGTCCGTCGTCTACGCGTTCGCGGCCGCCATCGCGGTCATCGCCGTCGTCGAGGCCGGCCTCGGCCTGTGGACCCGCTATCTGTCCGCCAGCATCGGCGAGGGGCTGATCCTGCACCTGCGTACGGCGGTGTTCGACCACGTGCAGCGGATGCCGGTCGCCTTCTTCACCCGCACCCGGACCGGAGCGCTGGTCAGCCGGCTCAACAACGACGTCATCGGCGCGCAGCGGGCCTTCAGCGACACCCTCTCCGGTGTGCTCGGCAACCTGGTCACCCTCCTGCTGACGCTCGTGGTGATGCTGCGCATCAGCTGGCAGGTCACGGCGTTGTCGCTGCTGCTGCTGCCGGTCTTCGTCGTACCGGCTCGGCGGATGGGCGCGCGGCTGGCCGCGCTCGAGCGGGAGGCGGCCAACCACAACGCCACCATGGGCACCCAGATGACCGAGCGGTTCTCGGCCCCGGGGGCGACCCTCGTCAAGCTGTTCGGCCGTCCGGAGCGGGAGTCGTCGGAGTTCGCCCTGCGGGCTGACCGGGTGCGCGACATCGGGGTGCGTACCGCGATGGTGCAGTCGGTCTTCATCACCGCGCTGACCCTGGTCTCGGCGCTCGCGCTGGCGGTCGTCTACGGCCTGGGCGGCCACTACGCCCTGCGCGGCACGCTCGACGCGGGCGCCGTCGTCGCACTCGCGCTGCTGCTGACCCGGCTGTACGCCCCGCTGACGGCGCTGGCCAGCGCCCGCGTCGAGGTGATGAGCGCGCTGGTCAGCTTCGAGCGGGTCTTCGAGGTGCTCGACCTGGTGCCACTGGTGCAGGACCCGCCGGCACCGGTGGCGCTGCCCGACGGCCCGGTGTCGGTCGAGCTGGACGGCGTCCGCTTCGGCTACCCGTCCGCCGACCGGGTGTCGCTGGCCTCCCTGGAGGAGGTGGCGCAGCTCGACAGCCGCGGCGGGGTTGAGGTGCTGCACGACGTGTCGTTCCGCGCCGAGCCCGGGCAGCTGGTGGCCCTGGTCGGCTCCTCGGGCGCCGGCAAGTCGACGATCGCCCAGCTGCTGCCCCGGCTGTACGACGTGGACGAGGGCGCCGTACGGCTCGCCGGCGTCGACGTGCGCCAGCTGTCGGCCGGCACGATCCGGCAGACCCTGGGGCTGGTGACCCAGGACGGGCACCTGTTCCACGAGTCCATCCGGGACAACCTGCTGCTGGCGCAGCCGGAGGCGCAGGAGAGCGAGCTGTGGGACGTCCTGCGGCGGGCCCGCCTCGCCGACCTGGTGGCGGCGCTGCCCGACGGCCTCGACACCGTGGTCGGCGAGCGCGGCTACCGGCTGTCCGGCGGCGAGCGGCAGCGGCTGACCATCGCCCGGCTGCTTCTGGTGCAGCCGCGGGTCGTGCTGCTGGACGAGGCGACGGCGGCGCTGGACTCCACCTCGGAGGCGGCTGTGCAGGCGGCGCTGACCGAGGCGCTGTCCGGGCGGACGGCGCTGGTGATCGCGCACCGCCTGTCCACCATCCGCTCGGCCGACCTGATCCTGGTGATCGAGGACGGCCACATCGTCGAGCGCGGCCGGCACCAGGAGCTGCTGGCCGCCGAGGGCCGCTATGCCGAGCTCTACCGGACCCAGTTCCGTCAGCCGACCGGAGCGGGCGCGGGCTGAGCCGCCAGTGGCAGCCAGATGGAGAACTCGGTCCGGCCGGGGACGCTCTGCACGCTGACGCTGCCC
>DASTLY010000151.1:0-12677 GCA_035714445.1 Mycobacteriales bacterium | reverse complement strand
CCAGGCCCGAATATGACACAGTGCCACGGTCCCCAGTTTGGGGGCCTCATTCGGCCGGGGCGGCGCCACCGGCTTCCTGCAGGACCTGCAGCAGGCTGACTGCATCGTCATCCAGGGCTCCAACATGGCCGAGTGCCATCCGGTGGGGTTCCAGTGGGTGATGGAGGCGAAGGCCCGCGGTGCGCGGGTCATCCACATCGACCCCCGCTTCACGCGTACGTCGGCCGTCTCGGACACGCACGTGCCCATCCGTGCGGGCAGCGACATCGTGTTCCTGGGTGCGGTGATCAACTACATCCTCAGCAACGAGAAGTACTTCCACGAGTACGTGCTGGCCTACACCAACGCCTCGACGCTGATCAGCGAGGACTACGTCGACGCCAACGACCTTGACGGCGTCTTCTCGGGCTACGACCCCGAGTCCGGCAAGTACGACACGTCGAGCTGGGCCTACGACGGGCAGGACGGGGCGACCGGCGGCGACGGCGGCCCGGGGTCGGACGGGTCGGACGCCGGCGGCCAGGGCGACGAGGACGAGGAGACCGCGTCGGACCGCGGCGCCGCTCACGACCTGGGCGGCCACGGCGCGGCACTGGAGCACGCCGAAGTCAAGACCGACCCGACCCTGCAGCATCCCCGCTGCGTCTTCCAGGTGCTCAAGCGGCACTACGCCCGCTACACGCCCGAGCTGGTGCAGGAGGTGTGCGGGATCTCGCCGGAGCAGCTGCTGGACGTGTGCGAGGCGGTGACGTCGAACAGCGGTCGCGAGCGCACCACGACCTGGGTCTACTCGGTCGGCTGGACGCACCACACCGTCGGGGTGCAGTTCATCCGCGGCTCGGCGATCATCCAGCTGCTGCTGGGCAACATGGGTCGTCCCGGCGGCGGCATCATGGCGCTCCGCGGTCACGCCAGCATCCAGGGCTCCACCGACATCCCGACGCTGTACAACCTGCTACCGGGCTACCTGCCGATGCCGATGGCGGGATCGCACGACTCGCTGGACGAGTACGTGGCCGAGATCGCCAGCCCAGACCAGAAGGGCTTCTGGACCAACGCCCGGACCTACACCGCCAACCTGCTCAAGGCGTGGTGGGGCGATGCGGCGACGCCCGAGAACGACTTCGCCTACCACTACCTGCCCAAGCTGACCGGCGACCACGGCACGTACGCCACGGTGATGTCGATGATCAACGACGACATCGACGGCTACTTCGTGCTGGGGCAGAACCCCGCGGTGGGCTCGGCCCACGCCAAGATGCAGCGGATGGGGCTCTCGCACCTGAAGTGGCTCGTGGTCCGCGACCTCAACCTGATCGAGACCGCGACCTTCTGGAAGGACGCGCCGGAGATCGAGACCGGTGAGCTGAAGACCGAGGACATCGAGACGGAGGTCTTCTTCTTCCCGGCGGCGACGCACGTCGAGAAGGAGGGCACCTTCACGCAGACGCAGCGCCTGGTGCAGTGGCGGCACAAGGCCGTCGAGCCCACCGGCGACCGCCGCAGCGAGCTGCACTTCTTCTTCCACCTGGGCCGGATGCTGCGCGAGCGGTACAAGGACTCGACGCTGCCGCGCGACCAGGCGCTGCTCAACCTCACGTGGGACTACCCGACCCGGGGACAGACGCAGGACCCCGATGGCGAGCACGTCCTGCAGGAGATCAACGGCCGCTACCTCACCGGGGACAAGGCCGGCCAGCCGCTGCCGATGTTCACCGAGATGAAGGCGGACGGCAGCACCATGGGCGGCTGCTGGATCTACACCGGCATCTACGCCGGCGGCGTCAACCAGTCGGCCCGCCGCAAGCCCGGCAGCGAGCAGAACTGGCTGGCCCCGGAGTGGGGCTGGGCCTGGCCGGCGAACCGCCGGGTGCTCTACAACCGCGCGTCCGCGGACCCGGAGGGCAGGCCCTGGAGCGAGAAGAAGGCGCTGGTCTGGTGGGACGAGGACGCGCAGCGCTGGACCGGCCACGACGTGCCGGACTTCCCGGTGACCAAGGCGCCGTCCTACCGGCCCGAGGAGGGCACCAGCGGGCCGGAGGGGCTGGCCGGTGACGACCCGTTCATCATGCAGGCGGACGGCAAGGGCTGGCTGTACGCGCCGTCCGGGCTGATGGACGGGCCGCTGCCGACGCACTACGAGCCGCACGAGTCGCCGGTCCGCAACCCCTTCTACCGCCAGCAGGCCAACCCCACCCGCCAGGTGATGAAGCGCAAGGAGAACCCCTCGAACCCGTCGGCGGGCGAGCCGGGCACCGACGTCTTCCCGTACGTCTTCACCACCTACCGCCTCACCGAGCACCACACCGCGGGCGGGATGAGCCGCTGGCTGCCGTACCTGTCCGAGCTGCAGCCGGAGTTCTTCTGCGAGGTGTCGCCCGAGCTGGCGCGCGAGCGCGGCCTGGAGCACCACGGCTGGGCGACGATCACCACCGCGCGTACGGCGGTCGAGGCCCGGGTGCTCGTCACCGACCGGATGGTCCCGGTGCGGTTCGGCAAGGACCAGGTGGTGCACCAGATCGGACTGCCCTACCACTGGGGCGTCGGTGGCGACGCCGTCGTCAGCGGGGACTCCGCCAACGACCTGATCGGGCTGGCCATGGATCCGAACGTCTTCATCCAGGAGGGCAAGGCGGCCACCTGCGACATCCAGCCGGGCCGCCGTCCCACCGGGACCGACCTGCTGCGCTACGTCGAGGAGTACCGCAGCCGCGCCGGCATCACCGTCGAGACCGGCAACCTGCTTCGTACCGGCCGGGAGGTCTCGTGACGTCCTTCTACGGGCCGCTGCCCGACCCCGCCGGTGACGCCGGCTGGGTGGACGGCGACTCCCAGCCACGCAAGGGGTTCTTCACCGACACCTCGATCTGCATCGGCTGCAAGGCCTGCGAGGTGGCCTGCAAGGAGTGGAACGCCGTCCCCGACGACGGGATGAACTTCCTCGGCTCGTCGTACGACAACAGCGGGGCGCTGGGCGCGAGCACCTGGCGGCACGTGAAGTTCATCGAGCAGCCGCGGCACCTCGGCGTGCAGGAGCCGGGCCTCGAGGGGCTGCCGGTGGGGCCGTCCGCGACCGACGTGCTCAACCGGCACGCCGGCCAGGTGCTGCAGGGCGACCCCAGCCTGCTGGGCACGGACGGGCGGGTCGCCCAGCCGGTGGACCTCGGCATGCCGTCGACCCAGCTGCCCGGGCAGGCCGACGGCGCGCCCCGTACGGAGTTCCGCTGGCTGATGGAGTCCGACGTCTGCAAGCACTGCACGCACGCCGCGTGCCTGGACGTCTGCCCGACCGGCGCGCTGTTCCGCACCGAGTTCGGCACCGTCGTGGTGCAGGACGACGTGTGCAACGGCTGCGGCTACTGCGTGCCGGCCTGCCCGTTCGGCGTCATCGACCGGCGCGTCGGCGAGAAGGGGGTCACCAAGAACGAGGGTGTCGCCCAGAAGTGCACGCTCTGCTACGACCGGCTCGGCGACGGGCTCACCCCGGCCTGCGCGAAGGCCTGCCCGACGCAGTCGATCCAGTTCGGCGACGTCGACGAGCTGCGCGAGCGGGCGGCCGCCCGGGTGGAGGCGCTGCACACCGCCGGCGTGCCGGAGGCCCGGCTCTACGGCGAGAACCCCAACGACGGCACCGGCGGGCTGGGGGCGTTCTTCCTGCTGCTCGACGAGCCGGAGGTCTACGGCCTGCCGCCGGACCCGGTCGTGACCACCCGCGACCTGCCGACGATGTGGCGCCGGGCGGCCGTCGCCGCGGTTCTCATGCTGGTCGGCGCGGTGGCAAGCTTCGGCGGTGCGCGCCGGTGACCACCTCGGACACCTCGCGCGGGAGCACCTCACCCGATGACGCCGGCGCCGGGCACGACCAGCAGCACGGGTCCGCCGGCCACCTGTCCGGCGACGTGCAGGCGCGCGCGGACGGCACGGCCGGGCCCAACACGGTCACGCGGGACGGCCCGACCGGGCAGCGCGGCGCCGAGCAGGCTCTGCCCGGGCAGGCCGGCGGCCGCAAGCGCAAGCGGCGCGGCGGCGACCCCCACGCGGTCGTGCCCGACGCGGAGTTCACCTCCTACTATGGCCGGCCGATCCTCAAGGCGTCGCCGTGGGAGAAGGACATCCCGGCCTACCTGTTCATGGGCGGCGTGGCCGCCGGCTCGTCGCTGCTCGCGGCCGGCGCCGACCTGACCGGCCGCCCGGCGCTGCGGCGCACCGGTCGGCTCGGGTCGCTGGTCGCGCTGTCGCTCAGCATGGGCGCGCTGGTGCACGACCTCGGGCGGCCCGAGCGGTTCTACAACATGCTCCGGGTCGCCAAGCCGACCTCGCCGATGTCGGTCGGCACCTGGATCCTCACCGCGTACGGCCCGTTCGCCGGGCTCGCGGCCGTCGCCGAGCTGCGCGGCCTGCTGCCCCGCCGGCTGGCCTGGGCCGGTCCGGTGCTGGGGCTCGCCGCCCGGCCCGCCGGTGTGACCGCCGCGCTGGTCGCCCCCGCGGTCGCCTCCTACACCGCCGTGCTGCTGTCCGACACGGCCACCCCCACCTGGCACGACTCCCACCGGCACCTGCCGTTCGTGTTCGTCGGGTCCGCCTCCGCGGCCTCCGGTGGCCTCGGCATGCTCGGCTCCCCCGTCGCCGAGGCGGGCCCGGCGCGCCGCCTGGCGATCGTCGGGGCCCTGCTCGAGCTGGCGGTGGAGACGCACATGGAGCGGGCCATGGGCGTGACCGCCGAGCCGCTGCACGACGGGCACGCCGGGGCACTCGTGCGCGCCAGCAAGGCGCTCACCGCCGCCGGCACCCTCGGCACCCTGCTGCTCGGCCGGAGCCGGCTCGGGGCGGCGGTGTCCGGCGCCGCGCTGCTGGCCGGCTCGGCCTGCCTGCGGTTCGGGGTCTTCGAGGCCGGCCAGGCCTCGGCGCGCGACCCGCGCTACGTCGTGGTGCCGCAGCGGGAACGGCTCGCGAAGCAGGGGCCCACGCGGGCGAGTTGACCCGGCCGGTGTGAGGCGGCGGCGTCGGGGAAGATCCGGGGCCGTCCGAACGTGCCCCGCACCAGGAGTCCGACATGTCGACAGCAGTGGGCACAGCACCGGCGGGCTCCACTCGGGGACGCTGGGGCCTGGTGGCGGCGGCGCTGCTGCTCCAGTTCGCGATCGGGGCGGTGTACGCCTGGAGCACGTTCGCCAAGGCGCTGCAGACCGCGGAGCCGTTCCAGCTGAGCAAGACCGAGTCGGCACTGCCGTTCACGGTCACCATCGGCATGATCTTCATCGGCACCTACATCGGTGGCCGCATCCAGGACAAGCGCGGCCCGCGCACCGTCGCGCTCGTCGGCGGCGTGCTGTACGGCCTGGGCACGCTGCTGGCGTCGTTCGCGCAGTCCCGGGACGACCTGTGGCTGCTGGTGCTCGGCTACGGCGTCATCGGCGGGTTCGGGCTCGGGGTGGCGTACATCGTGCCGATCGCGATGCTGCAGAAGTGGTTCCCTGACAAGCGCGGCATCATCACGGGCCTCGCCGTCGGCGGGTTCGGCTTCGGCGCGGTGCTCACCTCACCGCTCGCCAAGCGGCTGATCGACAACTCCCCGGACGTGCCGACAAAGGCGTTCCTGCCGCTGGGCATCGCCTACCTGGTCATGGCGGTGGCCGGGGCGGCGTTCTTCCGCAACCCGCCGGCCGGCTACACCGTCCCGGGCTGGACGCCGCCGGTCGGCGCCAAGGGCGGCGTCGAGGGCTACACCCAGGCCGAGGCGCTGCGCACGCCGCAGTGGTACCTGCTCGTCGCGATCCTCACGCTCAACGTCGCCGTGGGCATCTCGTTCGTCTCCCAGGCCGCCTCCAGCTTCAGCGACATCGCCGGCTACGGCGCGGGGGCCGCTGCGACCGCGGTCGGCATCCTCGGCCTGTTCAACGGCGGCGGGCGCATCTTCTGGGCGGCGGTGTCGGACCGGATCGGGCGGATGCCGGCGTTCATGGCCATGCTGGCCCTGCAGGCAGGCTGCTTCGCCCTGCTGCCGCACCTCAGCAACGCCGCGCTGTTCTTCCTCGTCGCCGCGGTGATCTACCTCTGCTACGGCGGCGCGTTCGGCACGATGCCCGCCACCGCCGGCGACTTCTTCGGCGTCAAGAACGCCGGCGCCATCTACGGCTCGATGCTGGTCGGGTGGAGCCTCGGCGGCGTCCTCGGGCCGCTGCTGGTGGCCGGCCTGATCGGCGACGACAAGGGTTACACCCGGGCCTACACGACGATCGCCGTCGTCGCACTGCTCACGATCGCCCTGCCGCTGATCACCCGGCTGCCCAAGGACCGGGCCGCGGCGGCGGCCGGCAAGGCCGACCAGCCGGTGCACTAGGTCGGCGGCCGGGCCAGCGCGGCCCGGTACTCCTCGAGCGTGTTCACGTTGACCACCGACTCGAGCAGCGGGTCGGCGGCGGCCAGCGCGGGGTCGGCGAGCAGCCCGGCGTCGTCCAGCACGAGGGTGCGCACCGCGTCGTAGAGGAACGCAGGGCGCAGCCGGCCCTGCTCGACCAGCGACGCGCAGCGCCCGGCCAGGTCGGTGCGGTAGCCGGCCGCCAGCGGCTGCCGGAAGCCGCGGGCGACCGGCAGCACGACGTCGACGCCGTCGACGAGCGCGGCGAGCACCCGCCGGACGTACGCCCCGTGCAGGAAAGGCAGGTCCGTGGAGCAGACAAAGGCGCCCTCGGCGCAGAGGCGGCCGGCCGCGGCGAGCCCGACCGCCAGGCCCTGCACCGGGCCGAGGCCCTCCACCGGGTCCTCGTGGACGAGGACGCCGGCCGGCAGCGGCGGCAGCGCCTGCCCGGGCGCGCTGACGACCACCACCGGGCCGCCGGTCGCGCGCCCCACGACGTCGACGGTGCGGGCGAGCAGGGTCGTGCCGTGCCACTCCAGCGCCGCCTTCGGCCGGCCCATCCGCCGGGACCGGCCACCCGCCAGCACGATCCCGGCGTACGGCTGCGCCCCGGTGGCCACGCCCGACCGTACGTCGCGATTACGCCGGGCACCGCGGTGGCAGACTCCCGCCGTGACCGCGCGCCGCCCCGCCCTCGTGCTGCTCGCCGCGCTCGGACTCGGCGGCGTGGCGTGGCGGCGGGCCCGGCCGGTGCCGGCGCCGCCCGCGCAGCCGCTGCCCGGGCGCCCCCGCCTGGTGAGCGTGCTCGGCGGCAGCGTGCGGCACGACGGCGAGATCGAGCCGGCCGAGACGCTGGTGCAGGAGGGGCGCTCAGTGCTCGGCCGGGCCCGCGACGCCGACGTGCGGCTGGCCGACCTGACCGTGTCGCCGCGGCACGCCCTGCTGCAGGCCGACCGCGAGGGCCGCGTGGTGGTGCGCGACCTCGGCGCGCGCAACGGCCTGCACGTCGACGGGATCCCGGTCGCGGAGGCCGAGCTGCACGACGGCAACCGGCTGCAGCTGGGGGACGTGCAGCTGGTCTACCGCACCGACCCGGTCCGTGACGGCGGCGGCCGGTCCGGCGGGGAGCTCGGCGAGCAGATCGGCACCTGACGGGCTCAGCCGCTGTGCGGGGAGTCGCTCACCGAGACGTCGTTCATGATGCCGGCCTTGAGCGCCACGGCCGCGCCGACCGCGCCCACCACCAGCCCGACCACGAGCAGCGTCCACGAGGTCGCCACGACCGCCAGCCCGACGAGCACCACGGCCAGGATCATGGCGCCGACGCCCGCGTAGGACACCCGGCGCCGGGCCCTGCTCGGCGGCGTCGCGGTGTCCTCCTCGGCGCCGTCGAAGGGCGTCTCGGTCGCCCCCGCGGGCCACATCGCCGGTCGGGGCAGGCTGCCCGGCACCGGGGGCGCGATGCCGGGCTCGCCGCTGTCGGGGAGGTCCTCGCTCATGCCCCGGGTGGTTCCCCGTTCCGCGACTTCTAGCGCACCTGCACGGCGACGTCGCCGCGGGCCACGACCTCGCCGACGACCGGGTAGCCGGGCACCTCGCCGACCACCAGCAGGCCACCGCTGGTCTGCGCATCGGCGAGCAGCAGCAGCTCGTCCTCACCGGCGGCGCTCGACAGGTGCGGCCGGACCCAGTCGAGGTTGCGACGGGAGCCGCCGCTGACGTAGCCGGCGGCCAGCGCCTCGCGGGCGCCGTCCAGGTAGGGCACCGCCGCCGCGTCGATGACCGCGGTGACCCCGCTGGCCCGCATCATCTTGTACAGGTGCCCCAGCAGGCCGAACCCGGTGACGTCGGTCGCCGCCCGGGCGCCCGCCGCCACCGCCGCGACCGCCGCGTCCCGGTTGAGCGCGGCCATGCATTCGACGGCGTGTGCGAACACCTCGCCGGTCGCCTTGTGCCGGTTGTTGAGCACCCCGACGCCGAGCGGCTTGGTCAGCGTCAGCGGCAGGCCGGCGCGGGCCGCGTCGTTGCGCAGCAGGTGCTGCGGGTCGACGATGCCGGTGACCGCCATGCCGTACTTGGGCTCGGGGTCGTCGATGCTGTGCCCGCCCGCGACGTGGCAGGCCGCCAGCCGGGCCACATCGGCGCCGCCGCGCAGCACCTCCCCCAGCAGCTCGGTCGGCAGCACGCTGCGCGGCCAGCCGACGAGGTTGACCGCCACCAGCGGGCGCCCGCCCATCGCGTAGACGTCCGACAGGGCGTTGGCCGCGGCGATCCGGCCCCAGTCGTACCCGTCGTCGACCACCGGGGTGAAGAAGTCGGCGGTCGCCACCACCGCCGTGGTGTCGTCGAGCCGGACCACCGCCGCGTCGTCGCCGTCGTCGAGGCCGACGAGCAGGTCGGGCGACGGCGGGCCGGTGAGCCCCCGGACGACCTCCTCGAGCTCGCCCGGCGGGATCTTGCAGGCGCAGCCGCCGCCGCTGGCGTACTGCGTGAGCCGGACCTGCGTTCCCGGGCGCGGAGTCGTCGTCGAGGTCACCCGGCGACGTTACCCAGGTAGCGCCACAGCCCGCCCTCCCGGACGAAGCGGCTGTGCTCGTGCAGGACGAAGATCGCACCGGCGCGGCGGCTGTAGGCGCGGAACTCCACCCGGCCCTCGGGCTCGAGCAGCCCCCCGCCCTGCGTCGCGAGCACCTCCAGGCGCAGCCACTCCCGGTCCGGCTCCAGCGGCACGCGGACCGGCCGGGTCGAGCCGTGCCAGCTGGAGAGCAGGTACTGCTCGTCGCCGAGCGCAAAGGCGGTGTACCGCGACCGCATCAGCCTTATGGCCGTCTCGGCCTGCGCCTGCCCGGCGAGCAGCGGCCCGCAGCAGTCCGGGTAGAGGGCGCGCCCGCACGGGCACGGCCGGACCGGGGTCGGACGTCGGCGGGCCATGGCCCTAGGTTGTCGCACGGAGGCGTACGCGTTCCTGGTGGGCGCCCCGGTCTTCAACACCGGTGAGGGTCGGTATCCGGTCCTGGTGGGTTCGATTCCCATCCGCCTCCGCCACAGCGCCCGTCCCGTGCGCGGGGCGAGTCAGCGCGGGCGGGGCGGGTCGACCTCGGGCGGCAGGCGCAGGGTGCGGGCGAAGGCGGCCACCCAGTCGGTCACGCCGGCGGCGTTGGGGTGCAGCCCGTCGGCGTACTTGCCCCGCCACGGCGGGCCGGTCGCGCTCCAGAGGTCGACGACCGGGAGCCCGCGCTCGGCCGCGAGGCGCTCCAGCAGCGCGTTGGTCGCCCGGGCCCGGGCCGGCTTGATGCCCTGCGGCAGAGTCGCGACCACGGTCCCCTCCGGCACCGACGACACGTACGCCGGGACCGCGCCGAGCAGCCGGGGAAGCGGCGTCCTGCGCAGGTCGTTGCCGCCCACCACGGCGCTCACCAGGTCCGGCTGCCAGCCCTGCCCGGACAGGGCCGCCAGGCGCGGCAGCTGCACGCGCAGCAGGTCGTCGAGCACCGCGCCGGAGCGGGAGAGGTTGAGCACCCGCCACGGGCAGCCGTCGCGCTGCTCGAGCAGCCGCCGCACCCGGCCGACGTAGCCCTCGTCCGGGTCCGGCAGGCCCACCCCCTGCGCGGTGGAGTCACCGAGCACGACCCAGAGCGGGTCGCCGGCCGGCGGTCCGGCGAGCAGGTCGGCGCCGCGACGCTCCCACTCGGCCGCGTGCGCGACGACCTGGTCGAGGCTGCGGCGCACCGCCGGGACCGCCCGCAGCAGAAAGCCACCACGCCCGACCATGTGTCACCCCCCGCCCCCGGCCACGGTAAGGCCCACACTGCGCCGGTGACGTTGCGGGCGACCAGCGAGCGGGCGTGGCGGCGCGCCGCGTTCTGCCTGTTCGCCGTCGCGGCCGGCACCAACGTGCCGACGCCGCTGCTGCTGGTCTACCGGGACACCCTCGACCTGTCGCCCGACGTGCTCACCGCGGTGTTCGGGTCGTACGCCGTCGGCCTGGTCCCCGCCCTGTTCCTGGCCGGGCCGGCGTCGGACCGGCTGGGCCGGCGGCGGCTGGTCGTGGTGTTCTCCGCGCTGGCCGGCCTCACGTCCCTGCTGCTGGTCGCGGCCGCGTCGTCGTTGCCGCTGCTGTTCGTCGGGCGGTGCCTGCAGGGCGCCGTGAGCGGCGCCGACTTCACTGTCGGCAGCGCCTGGCTCACCGAGCTGTCCGGGCCGGCGGCCGGGCAGGCGGCCGGCCGGCGGGCGGCGGTGGCCATGACCGGCGGGTTCAGCCTCGGGCCGCTCACGGCCGGGGTCCTCGCGGAGTACGGCCCGGCCCCGACGACGCTGCCCTACCTCGTGCACGTCGTCCTGGTCGCCTGCGGGGTCCTGGTGGCCCGCACCCTGCCCGAGACCGTCGTACGGCGGCAGCGGGGGGTCGGCCCGCCGGGCGGGCCGCTGGTCGAGCCGCACGAGCGCCGGGTGCTGCTCACCGTCCTGCTGCCGCTGTCGGTCTGCGTCTACGCCTTCCCCAGCGTGGTGATCTCCGCGGTCCCGCTGCTGGTCGAGACGACGGCTCCCCCGGTGCTGCTCACCGGCGTGCTGGCCGGGCTGACCCTGGGGTCCGGGACCCTGGCCGCGCCGCTGCAGCGCCGGCTCGGGGCCGTGAGCGCGCCGGTCGGCGTGCTGGCCGGCTCCGGCGGCTATGCCCTCGCGGCGCTCGGCTCGGGCAGCGGCTCGCCGCCGGTCCTGCTGGCCGCCGCGGTGCTGCTCGGCGGGGGCAGCGGCCTGGTGCTCGCCGGCGGGCTGGCCCTGGCCGCGCGGCTGGCCCGGCCGGAGCGCCGGGGGGCGCTGTCGGCGGCGTTCTACGGCTGCGCCTACGTCGGCTTCTCCGCCCCGCTGCTCACCGCCCTCGCCGCCGAGGCGACCAGCGTCCAGGTGCCGCTGGCCGTCGGCGCCGCCCTCGCCCTGGCCCTCGCGGTACGGCTGGCGGTCGCCGCCCGGCGCGGGCAGCTCGGCCAGACCTAGGGTGGGCGACGTGGCCGACGACCCCCGCCGCCGGGTGCCCCGGACCGACACCCTGCTCGCCGACCCGCGCCTGGTGCAGGCCAGTGCCCGGCTCGGGGCGGGCGTCGTCCGCGCCGCCGTGACCACGGCCCAGGCCCGGGCGAGGGCGCTCGAGCTCGCCCCGGAGCAGGTGCTCGAGGCGGCGGTGCAGGCCCTGCCCGTACGCGCCACGACCCTGCGGCCGGTCCTCAACGCCACCGGCGTCGTCCTGCACACCAACCTCGGCCGGGCGCCGCTGTCGCCGGCGGCGCTGGAGGCGGTCGGCGTCGCGGCGGGCTATGTCGATGTCGAGTTCGACGTCGCGACCGGCGAGCGGGCCCGGCGCGGTCGTGGGGCGCTGGCCGCGCTCGCGGCGACGGTGCCGGACGCCGAGGCGGTGCTCGTGGTCAACAACGGCGCCGCGGCCCTCGTGCTGGCCACCACAGCGCTGGCCGCGGGCCGGGAGGTGGTGGTCAGCCGGGGCGAGATGGTGGAGATCGGGGACGGCTTCCGGCTGCCCGACCTCATCGCGTCCACCGGCGCCCGGCTGCGCGAGGTCGGTACGACGAACCGCACCCATCTGCGGGACTACGCGGACGCCGTCGGCCCGGACACCGGCTGCATCCTCAAGGTGCACCCGAGCAACTTCCGGGTGGAGGGCTTCACCAGCGGCGTGGAGGTCCGCTCGCTGGCCGGCCTCGGGGTCCCGGTCGTGGCCGACACCGGCAGCGGCCTGCTGGCGCCCGACCCGCTGCTGCCCGGCGAGCCGGACGCGGCCACCGCGCTGCGGGCCGGCGCCGCGGTGGTGACCTGCAGCGGCGACAAGCTGCTCGGTGGCCCCCAGGCCGGCCTGGTGCTGGGCCGGAGCGACACCGTCGAGCGGCTGCGACGGCACCCGCTGGCCCGTGCGCTCCGCGTCGACAAGACCACCCTGGCCGCGCTCGAGGCCACCCTGCGCGGGCCGCTGACCCCCACCTGGGTGGCGCTGCGGGCCGACCCCGCCCGGCTGCGCGAGCGGGCCGCCGCCCTGGCCGCGGCCGTCGGGGGCGAGGTCGTGCCGAGCGAGGGCGCGGTGGGCGGCGGCGGCGCGCCCGGGCTCGGGCTGCCGGGCTGGGCGGTGTCGCTGCCGGCGGCCTACGCGGGCGCGCTGCGGGCCGGCGACCCGTGCGTGGTCGGGCGGGTCGAGCGCGGGCGCTGCCTGCTGGACCTGCGCTGCGTCCCCGAGCAGGCCGACGAGACGCTGGCCGCGGCGGTGCGCGCGTGCGGGTAGTCGCCACCGCCGGGCACGTCGACCACGGCAAGTCGA
>DASTLY010000150.1:0-50136 GCA_035714445.1 Mycobacteriales bacterium | reverse complement strand
CGGCTGGTACGACGCCGTCATCGCCCGCTACGCCGCCCGGGTCAACGGGATCACCGACTTCGTGCTCACCAAGCTCGACGTGCTCAGCGGCTGGGACCGGATCCCGGTCTGCGTGGCGTACGAGGTCGACGGCAAGCGGCTCGACGAGATGCCGATGACGCAGACGGAGTTCCACCACGCGGTGCCGGTCTACGAGTACTTCGACGGCTGGCGCGAGGACATCACCGGCGCCCGGACCTTCGCCGACCTGCCGGCCGCCGCGCAGGCGTACGTCCGGGCCCTCGAGGCGATGAGCGGCGCGCCGTTCGCCTCGATCGGGGTGGGTCCCGACCGGGAGCAGACCCTCGAGCTGCGTCCGCTGGTCTGAGGTGCGCGTCCTCGTGCTGGGCAGCGGCGCCCGTGAGCACGCCCTGGTGGCCGCCCTGCTCGCCGACCCCGCCGCCGAGGCGGTGTGGTGTTCGCCGGGCAACGCGGGGACGGCGCCGGTCGCCCCCGCGCCTGCGGTGGACCCGGCCGACCCGGCCGCGGTGGTCGCGCTGGTCGCCGAGCTCGGGCCGGACCTCGTGGTCGTCGGGCCGGAGGCGCCGCTGGTCGCCGGTGTCGCCGACGCCGTACGCGCGGCTGGCACGGCCTGCTTCGGCCCGTCCGCCGCGGCGGCGCAGCTCGAGGGCAGCAAGAGCTTCGCCAAGCAGGTGATGGCCGAGGCGGGGGTGCCGACCGCGGCGTCGGTGACGCTGACCGACGGCGACGCGGCCGCCGCGCACCTGGCGCAGGTGCCGCCGCCGTACGTCGTGAAGGCCGACGGGCTGGCCGCCGGCAAGGGCGTGCACGTCGGCAGCGACCTCGCGGTGGCGCAGGCCTTCGCCCGCGACGTGCTGTCCGCGCCCGGCTCGGCGTGCGTGGTGGAGGACTTCCTGGACGGCCCGGAGGTGTCGCTGTTCGCCGTCACCGACGGCACGACCGTCGTGCCGCTGCTGCCCGCGCAGGACGCCAAGCGGGTCGGCGACGGCGACACCGGGCCCAACACCGGCGGCATGGGCGCCTACGCCCCGCTGCCCTGGCTGCCGCCGACGACCGTCCTGCAGGTGCAGCGCGAGATCCTGCAGCCGGTGGTCGACCGGATGCGCGAGCGCGGCACACCGTTCGCCGGGCTGCTCTACGCCGGGCTGGCCATGACCTCCCGCGGGCCGCAGGTGGTGGAGTTCAACGCCCGGTTCGGCGACCCGGAGACCCAGGCGGTGCTGGCGTTGCTCGGCAGCCCGCTGGCCGGGCTGCTGCACGCGGCGGCCACCGGGACGCTGGCCGCGCACCCGCCGCTGCGCTGGCGGGACGGCGCGGCGGTGACGGTGGTCGTCGCCGCCGAGCACTACCCGGGCGCCCCCGCGACCGGCGACCCGGTGGGCGTCGGCGCCCTCCCGCCGGGCGTCGAGGTCCTGCACGCCGGGACCGCGACGGCCGGGGGCAGGGTCGTCTCGGCCGGCGGTCGCGTGCTGTCGGTCACCGGCCGCGGCGACACGCTGGAGCAGGCCCGGGCGGGCGCGTACGCCGGGGTCGCGGCCGTGAGCCTGCGCGGCGGCCACTGGCGCACCGACATCGGCCTGGCGGCCTCCCGCGGGGAGATCGCGCTCCCCTGACCCGCTCTGCGAGACTGACCCGGTGATTGAGCGCTACACGTTGCCCGAGATGGGCCGGGTCTGGTCCGAGGCCCACAAGTACGAGCTGTGGTGCCAGGTCGAGGTGCTCGTGCTGGAGGCCCACGCGGCCGCGGGCGTCGTCCCCGTCTCCGCGGTCGACCCGGTTCGGGCCGCCGTGCCGCCCACCCCGCAGGCCGTGGCGGAGATCGAGGCGGTCACGCAGCACGACGTCATCGCCTTCCTGTCGGCATGGGCCGACAACACCTCCCCGCGCGAGGCCGCGGCCTACGTCCACTTCGGGATGACCAGCTCGGACCTGCTCGACACCGCGCTGGCGCTGCAGCTCGTCGAGGCCACGGACCTGCTGCTCGCCCGCTGCGACACCCTGGTCGCGGCCCTGCGCGACCTGGGTCTCGCGCACCGCGACACCGTGCGGGTCGGGCGCACCCACGGCATCCACGCCGAGCCGACGACCTGGGGGCACCGGGTCGCCGACCTGGCCTTTGCGATGGCCCGCTCGCGGGACCGGCTGCGGGCGGCCCGTACGGCCGTCGCGGTGGCGAAGATCAGCGGCGCCGTCGGGACCTACTCCAACATCTCGAACGACGTGGAGCAGGCGGTCGCGGCGCGGCTCGGCCTGACCCCGGCGCCGGCCGCCACCCAGGTGGTGATCCGCGACGGAATCAGCGCGTGGGTGTCCGCGCTGGCTGTGATCGCCACCGTCTGCGAGGCGTTCGCGCTGGAGGTCCGGCACGGGCAGCGCACCGAGGTGCGCGAGCTGTCCGAGCCGTTCGGCAAGGGCCAGAAGGGCTCGTCCGCGATGCCCCACAAGAAGAACCCGATCGCCTCCGAGCGGATCGCCGGGCTCGCCCGGATCGTCCGCGCGCAGGTCGTCCCGGTCATGGAGGGCATCCCGCTCTGGCACGAGCGGGACATCAGCCACTCCTCCACCGAGCGGGTCGCGCTGCCCGACGCGGCGATCGGCACCGACTACCTGCTGCACCTCACGCACCGGCTGGTCAGCGGGCTGGTCGTCGACCCGGAGCGGATGCGGGTCAACCTGGAGAGCTCCGGCGGGCTGATCTACACCTCTGCCGTGCTGCTCGAGCTGGTCGACGCGGGGCTGTCCCGCGAGGACGCGTACGCGTTTGTCCAGCGCGCGGCCATGGCCACCTGGGAGACGGGGACGCCGTTCCGCACGACGCTGTCCGGCGAGGCTCTTGCCGCCGGGACCGTGCTCGACGAGGAGCGGCTCGACGCGGTCTGCCGGCCCGAGCGCTACCTCGAGCGGCTCGCGCCGGTCTTCGAGCGGCTCGCGGCGCTGACGTGATCCCCCTCCCGCTCCTCGCGCGGGGCAAGGTCCGCGAGATGTACGCCGTCGATGACGACTCCCTGCTGATGGTCGCCTCCGACCGGCTCTCGGCGTACGACGTCGTGCTCCCCACGCCGATCCCGGACAAGGGTGCGGTGCTCACCGGGCTGTCGCTGTGGTGGTTCGGGCAGCTGCGCGACCTGGTGCCCGACCACCTGATCACCGCGGACGTCGCGGACTACCCCGCGGTGCTGGCGCCGTACGCCGACGAGCTTCGCGGGCGGTCGATGCTCTGCCGGCGGCTGACGATGTACCCGGTGGAGTGTGTGGCGCGCGGCTACCTCACGGGCAGCGGGCTCGCCGACTACCGCGCGCACGGCTCGGTGTGCGGCGTGCCCCTGCCCGAGGGGCTGGTCGAGGCGTCCGCGTTGCCCGCGCCGATCTTCACCCCCGCGACCAAGGCCGAGCTGGGGGCGCACGACGAGAACGTGAGCTTCCCGGTCGTCGCCGACGCCGTGGGGCTGACCGTGGCGGAGGAGCTGCGCCGCATCACGCTGGCGGTCTACGCCCGCGGCGCCGCGCTGGCTGCCACACGCGGCATCCTGCTGGCCGACACCAAGCTCGAGCTCGGCGTCGACAGCGCCGCCGTGCTGACCCTCGGCGACGAGGTGCTCACCCCGGACTCGTCGCGCTTCTGGCCGGCCTCGTCGTACGCCCCCGGCTCCGTCCAGCCGTCGTACGACAAGCAGTACGTCCGCGACTGGCTGACTCGGGCCGGCTGGGACCGCACTGCCCCCGGCCCCGAGCTCCCGGACGACGTCGTCGAGCAGACCCGCGGCCGCTACGTCGACGCGTACGAACGACTCACCGGCAGCTCCTTTGACAGCTACCTGCGCGAGTCCTGACCGCCCCCTCCCTGCCCTTCCCTGCCCGCGCGCCGGCCTCCCTGCCCGTGATCATGGACGTCTGCAGGTCGTCGGCGGCGTGTCGCCCTGCACCTGTCCATGATCACGCGGGAGTTGGGGCCGCGCACTGGTCGACGTGGCTGTGGACAGCCGTTCGGCCTGTGGACGGTGCCGGCAGCGAGACCTCGTCGGCGGGCTCAATGGCGCATGGCCGTCGTTGCGCACCGGGAGCTCGTCGCGCAGCTCGGCGGCCGATACGCCCTGGCGAGGGCGCTGGAGTGCGGGCAGTGGCAGCGGCTGCTGCACGGCGTCTACACCGACGGCACGCCCGACCTCCGGGCGCGAGCGGAGGCGGCTCGGCTGGTGCTGCCGGCGTACGCCCTGGTCGCCGGGCGATCGGCGCTGTGGCTGTGCGGTGCCAAGCACGTTCAGGACCCGGCGGGGCTGCTCGAGGTGCTCGTCCCGCGAGGCCGCGTCGTCCCCCGCGGCGCCGGGCTGCGCGTACGTGAGGGGCTGATCGAGGCCTGCGACCGCGGGTCGGTCTCAGGTGTGCCCTGCCTGCTGGCGGCGCGCGCGGCGGTGGACGTCGCGCGGGGAGTGCGGCTAACAGATGCGGTGACCGTGCTGGACGCGGCGCTGCACGCCGGCATCTGCACGCCGGCGCAGCTGGTCAAGGAGGTGGACCGCGCCGCTGGGCTCCGTGGAGTCCAGACGGTCCGCGTGGCCGTACCGCTCGCGGACGCCCGTGCCGAGTCGCCCCCGGAGTCCGTCGTCCGGGTCGTGCTCGCGTTGGGCGGGCTCCGTCCCGTGCCTCAGCACGTCGTGCGCGACGCCGCCGGCCGCATCGTCGCGCGGCTCGACCTGGCCCTGGTCGAGCAGCGGATCGCGGTGGAGTACGACGGACGCGCGGCTCACGAGTCGGCCGAGGCGTTCGTGCGCGACCGCGAGCGGCAGAACGACCTCGTCGCGCTGGGCTGGCGCGTTCTGCGGTTCACGGCCGCGGACCTCGCGCACCCGGACCGGCTGCTCGCACGCGTCCGGGCACTGGCCGAGGCCCCACGCACCACGGCGTGATCATGGGCTGGTTCAGGCTCCTGTCGGAGTGTCGCCCTGCAGATGCTCATGATCACCGGGGGCGGGGGAGCGGGCGGGGGTGGGCGCGCTGGGGCGGCGCGGGGCGCGTGGGCCGGGGGATGCGGCGCGGGTCGGTAGCCTGCTGCGCATGCCGGTGCACCAGGTCGTCGTGGACGTCATGCTCAAGCCGGAGATCCTGGACCCGCAGGGGCAGGCGGTCGCCAACGCGATCCCCACGGTCGGGGGCGCGGCACCGGTGAGCGTGCGGATCGGCAAGCACGTGGAGCTGGCGCTCGAGGCCGAGGACGAGGTCGCCGCGCTGCAGCAGGCCCGGCACCTGGCGGAGGTGCTGCTGAGCAACCCGGTGATCGAGGACTTCAGCGTGCGGCCCGCGGGGTAGCCCGCCCTCATGGAGATCAAGCTCACGCTGGCGCTGCCCCGTGACCAGATCTCCGTCCCGGTGGTGCGGCAGCTGCTCAAGCAGGCCATGGATGTGCTGGGGGTGCTGCCGGACGTGACCTACGACATCGAGCTCGCGCTGACCGAGGCCTGCACCAACGTGCTCGAGCACGCGGCCGAGGGCGACGAGTACGAGGTGTCGGCGGGCATCGACGGCGACCAGTGCGTTATCGAGGTCATCGACCGGGGGAGCGGCTTCGACGGCAGCCTGCACGGGCTGGCCGACGCGCAGCCGCACGCCGAGGACGGCCGGGGGATCCAGCTCATGCGGGCGCTCGTGGACCGGGTGACCTTCACCAGCCGGCCGCACGCCGGCACCGTCGTGCACCTGGAGAAGCAGCTGCTGTGGCAGGAGGGCTCGGCCATCCAGAAGCTCACCCAGGGCCGGCCGCGCACGGAGGGGCCGTGGACCCGGGACGACACCCTGGCCAGCGCACCGACGAGCAGCGCACCGAGGAGCAGCGCACCGACGCCGCACCCGGACCCGACGCGCCGGTAGCCTGCCCCAGGTGAAGATCGGTGTCGTCACCTTTCCCGGCAGCCTCGACGACAGGGACGCCCAGCGCGCGGTGCGCCTGGCCGGGCTCGAGGCGGTGGCGCTCTGGCACGCCGACCCCGGCCTGCACGGCGTCGACGCGGTGGTGCTGCCCGGCGGCTTCTCGTACGGCGACTACCTGCGGGCCGGGGCGATCGCCAGCGTGAGCCCGGTGATGGCGACCATCAAGGAGCAGGCCCGCGGCGGCCTGCCGGTGCTCGGCATCTGCAACGGCTTCCAGGTCCTCTGCGAGAGCCACCTGCTGCCGGGCGCGCTCACCCGCAACCAGGGCCTGCGCTTCATCAACCGCGACCAGCGGCTGCGGATCGCTCAGAAGGCCACCGCGTGGACGGCCGACCTCGCCGACGAGGTGACGGTGCCGGTGAAGAACGGCGAGGGGGCGTACGTCGCGGACGAGCGGACGCTGGACGAGCTCGAGGCGCAGGGCCGGGTGATCGCCTACTACGCGGGCGGCAACCCCAACGGGTCGCTGCGCGGCATCGCGGGCATCAGCAACGCCGCGGGCAACGTCGTTGGGATCATGCCCCACCCCGAGCACGCGGTGGAGCACCTGACCGGACCGGGGACCGACGGCCTGGCCTTCTTCACCAGCGTGGCGAGCGGGGCGCGGGTATGACCGGCCCGGCCGTCGACACGGTCGAGGACGCCGCCGCCAGCGCGCTCGCGGAGCAGCCGTTCGTCGAGCTCGGGCTGAAGGAGGACGAGTACGAGCGGATCCGCGAGGTCCTCGGCCGGCGGCCCACCCAGACCGAGCTGGCGATGTACTCGATCATGTGGAGCGAGCACTGCTCGTACAAGAGCAGCAAGGTGCACCTGCGGCAGTTCGGCGCTATCCCCAAGGGCGACCGGATGCTGGTGGGGATGGGCGAGAACGCCGGCGTCGTCGACGTCGGCGAGGGCCTGGCCGTGACCTTCAAGGTCGAGTCGCACAACCACCCGAGCTATGTCGAGCCCTACCAGGGCGCGGCCACCGGCATCGGAGGCATCGTCAGGGACATCCTCACCATGGGCGCCCGGCCGGTGCTGGTGATGGACCCGCTGCGCTTCGGCGACGCCGACCACCCCGACACCGCCCGCGTGCTGCCCGGGATCGTGGCCGGCATCGGCGGCTACGGCAACTGCCTCGGGCTGCCCAACATCGGGGGCGAGGTCGTCTTCGACCCGAGCTACCAGGGCAACCCGCTGGTCAACGCGCTGTGCCTGGGCGTGCTGAACAAGGACCGCATCCAGCTGAGCGCCGCCCGCGGGGTCGGCAACGTCGTCGTGCTGCTCGGCGCGAAGACCGGCCGGGACGGCATCGGCGGGGTGTCCGTGCTGGCCAGCGCCACCTTCGACGAGGGTGGGCCGGCCAAGCGCCCGGCCGTGCAGGTCGGCGACCCGTTCACCGAGAAGCTGCTCATCGAGAGCTGCCTGGAGATGTACGACGCCGACCTCATCGCCGGCATCCAGGACCTCGGCGGCGCCGGGCTCACCTGCGCGCTGACCGAGACGGCCGCCGCCGGCCGCAGCGGAATGCTCGCGCACCTCGACCGGGTGCCGCTGCGGGAGGCGAGCATGGAGCCGCACGAGGTGCTCGCGAGCGAGTCGCAGGAGCGGATGCTCGCGATCGTCGAGCCGCGCCACCTCGAGGCCGTGCTGGCGATCGCGCGTAAGTGGGGCGTGCTCGCGACCGCGATCGGCGAGGTCGTCGAGGGCGACCGGCTCACGGTGCTGTGGCACGGCGAGACCGTCGTCGACGTGCCGCCGGCGAGCCTGGCCGACGAGGGCCCGGTGTACGACCGGGCGCGGGCCCGGCCCGCCGACCTCGACGAGCTGCGGACCCGGCAGCTGCCGGCCTACCCCGACGTGACGGCCGACCTGCTGCTGCGCATGGTCGCCAGCCCCAACCTGTGCAGCCGTCGCTGGGTCGTCGAGCAGTACGACCGGGTGGTCCTCGGCGACACCGTGCTCGCGTGGCCCGAGGATGCCGGCGTCGTACGGCTGTCGGAGGAGACCGGGCTCGGCGTCGCGCTGGCCACCGACGGCAACGGCCGCTACACCCGCCTCGACCCGTACGCCGGCGCGCAGCTGGCGCTGGCCGAGGCCTACCGCAACGTGGCCGTGACCGGCGCGATCCCGATCGCCGTCACCAACTGCCTCAACTTCGGCTCGCCCGAGGACCCCGAGGTCATGTGGCAGTTCGCGGAGGCCACCCGCGGCCTGGCCGACGCCTGCACCGCGCTGGGCACCCCGGTCACCGGGGGCAACGTCAGCTTCTACAACTCGACCGCCGGCGCACCAATCAACCCGACCCCGGTCGTCGGCGTGCTCGGGCTGTTCGACGACGTGTCCCGGCGTACGCCGATGGGGTTCCAGGAGGCCGGCGAGACGCTGCTGCTGCTCGGCGACACCCGCGACGAGCTGGGCGGCAGCGAGTGGGCGTGGGCCGAGCACCGGCACCTCGGCGGCACTCCCCCGCAGGTCGACCTGGCGCGGGAGAAGCTGCTCGGCGAGGTGCTCGTCAGCGGCTCGCGCGACGGCATGCTGTCCAGCGCGCACGACCTGTCCGACGGCGGTCTCGCGCAGGTGCTGGTGGAGAGCGGGCTCGCGAAGGGCGTCGGTGCGCGGGTGGTCCTGCCGGCGGGGCAGACGCCGTTCGTGCAGCTGTTCAGCGAGTCGGCCGGCCGGGCCCTGGTCAGCGTGCCGCGCAGCGAGGAGCTGCGCTTCACCGAGATGTGCGGCGCCCGCGGCCTGCCCTGCACCCGGATCGGCGTCACCGACGGCACCAGCCTCGACATCCAGGACGTCCTCGAGATCGAGCTCGAGCAGCTGCGGGCGGCGTACGAGGGGACGCTGCCGGCGCTGTTCGGCCCGCTCGCCGGCGGCACCGCGGCCGCCCCCGCGGGCCCTGCGCTGCTGCGGCCGGCCGCCGACCTCGAGACCCGCCAGCCCGACCTGGGCTGACCTCCGGGAGTATCTGGCCGATGAAGCCGATACGCCTGCTGCTGCCGGTGCTCGTGGCGCTGCCGGTCCTGGTCGCCGTGCCGGTGACGCCGGCGGACGCCGCTGCGGAGGCCGTCGTGGCGCCCGGGGTGAGCTACCGGACATTCCCGCGCGGCGCCTCCCAGGCGTACGTCGCCCGGGTCAGCCCGGACGCCGCCTCGACGCCGGTGACCCGCCTGGGGGGCGGCGGGCTCGCCGGCTTCGAGACGACGTCGTCGATGGCGGCCCGCTCCGGCGCGGCGCTGGCCGTGAACGGCGACTTCGCGCTGCCGTCCGGCCGGCCGGTGCACGCCTTTGCCGCGCACGGCACCCTGGCCCAGACCGAGCAGCTGCCCGGCCGGGCGGTGGGGCTGACCCGCGGTGGCGCCGGCCGGGTCGGCTTCCCGGACGTCGACGTGCGCGTCGTCCACCGCGGCGGCGGGCTGCCGGTCGCCCGCTGGAACAGCGGCGCACCGACCGGCGGCGAGCTGGTCGGCTTCACCCGCGCGGGCGCGGGGCTCGAGGAGCCGCCGGGCGACGCCTGCTATGCGGCCCTCACCCGCCGGGGCGCGCCGAGCGTGGGCGTGGGCGGCCGCGTCACCACGCCGGTGCAGGTGACGAGGCGGGTGTGCGCCGCGCGCGCCCCGGCCGTTCCCGACGGCGGGGCGCTGCTCGTCGGCCGGCGCGGCACCCCGGCAGCCGCCGCCCTGCGCACCCTGGCCGAGGGCGACCGGGCGTCGCTGTCGCAGGCCCTCGGCTTTCCGAGGGCCTGGTCGCTGATCGGGGCGAGTGAGGCCCTGGTCGTCGGTGGCCGGGTCAACGACGCGGACGTCGACCAGCCGACCACCTACGTGCAGGTCGCCGCGCCCCGCACCGCCGTCGGGGTCACCGCCGACGGCACCCTGCTGCTCGTGGTCGTCGACGGACGCCAGCCCGGATACAGCACCGGGATGAGCCTTCGCCAGCTAGCGCGGCTGCTCGTCGACCTCGGCGCCCGGGAGGCCGTGAACCTCGACGGCGGCGGGTCCAGCACGATGTGGGTGCGCGGGCGGGTGGTCAACCGGCCCTCGGACGGCCCCGAGCGGGCCGTGTCCAGCGCGCTGCTGGTGCTGCCCGGCCCGGATGCCGCCGCCGCCGACGCGCCGGCACAGGCGGCGGACGCGGCCGCCGCGTGGCGGGCCGCGGCGCAGGACCCGGCGAGCACCGGCGGCCTGGCCGAGGCGCTGGCGGCCCGGGGACAGGCCGTCCCCGGGCTGATGCACGTCCCCGGCTGATGCCGCCGCGCCTCCCGTCGTACGACGACCTGGTCGGCGCCCTGCACGCCCAGGACCCCGCGGCGGAGCCCGCGCCGGACGTCGAGCGCGTGACGGCGCAGCTGGCCCGGGCCGTGGCGGCGGCCGCAGATCCGGACCGCGGGGCGCTGCGCCTGGTCTGCCGGGTGCTGGCGCAGCGGCTCGCCGCCCGGGCGCCGGGCCGGACCGTCGAGCTGCGGGTCCCGCCGTACGCCGCGGTGCAGTGCGTCGCCGGTCCCCGGCACACCCGCGGCACCCCGCCGAACGTGGTGGAGGCCCAGCCCCTGGCGTGGGTGCGGCTGGCGACCGGGGACCTCGCCTGGGCGGCCGCGGTGCGGGACGGGCGGGTCAGCGCCAGTGGCGAGCGGTCCGACCTGTCGGCGCACCTGCCGTTGCTCTAGGGTCGCCGCATCCGAGGCAGGGAGGCGTCGTGAAGGAGCTCATCTGGCACCGGCAGCTGCTGCCGGCCGTGGACCGGTTCGCGGGACGGCCGTTCCTCACCGACGCCGGCACGGGCGCGACCACGACCTACGGCGAGCACGGCCGGCGGGTGCTGAAGCTGGCCGATGCGATGCGCACCGAGCTCGGCGTGCAGCCGACCGATCGCGTCGGGGTGCTCAGCCTCAACAGCGCCCGCTACGAGGAGCTCTACCACGCGACGCTGCTCGGGGCCGGCGTGGTCAACCCGCTCAACCTGCGGTTCGCCCCGCGCGAGCTGGTGCACGCGCTCAGCGACAGCGCGACGAAGGTGGTGTTCGCCGACGCCACATTCGCGCCGCTGCTGGACTCGATCCGTGAGGCTGCCGGCCTCGAGTGCGTGGTGCTGATGGGGCCGCCCACGGACGTGCCGCACGACGCGTCGTACGAGGGCATCCTGGCGGCCGGTGAGGAGGTCACGCCGCCGGAGCCCGACGAGGACGCCCCGGCGATGCTGATGTACACCGGGGGCACCACCGGGCTGCCGAAGGGCGTCCTGCTCGACCAGCGCGCGGTGATGCTCACGCTCTACCACATCCAGATGCTGCTGCGGATCGAGCCGGACGACGTCTACCTCGCCCAGGTGCCGATGTTCCACGCGGCGTCGATGGGCGCGATCATCGCGGCTCCGATCGCGGGCGGCCGGCTCGTGACGGTCCCGTTCTTCGAGCCCGAGGCGGTGATGGCCGCCACCGAGACGTACCGCGCCAGCAACACGATCATGGTGCCGACGATGCTGGCGATGACGTTCGCGCACCCGGCGTACGCCAAGGAGCGGCTGGCGACGTACGCCCGCCTGACGTACGGCGCCTCGCCGATGCCGCGGCCGGTGCTCGACCGGCTGCGCCGCGACCTGCCGCACCTGCGGCTCTACCAGGGCTACGGGATGACCGAGAGCGCCGCGCTGGTCAGCTGCCTGCTGCCCGAGGACCACGACCGCGACGACGCCGTGCTGGGCTCGGCGGGCCGGCCGGTGCCGGGCGTCACCGTCACGATCCAGGACGACGAGGGCACCGTGCTGCCGCAGCGGAGCGTCGGTGAGGTGTGCGTCCGCGGCGGCAACCTGATGCGGGAGTACTGGCGGCGGCCGGAGGAGACCGCGCAGGCCTTCCGCGGCGGCTGGTACCACTCCGGGGACGCCGGCTACCTCGACGAGGAGGGCTATCTCTACCTCGTCGACCGGGTCAAGGACATGATCGTCACCGGTGGCGAGAACGTCTACTCCACGGAGGTCGAGCAGGCGGTGGCGGCGCACCCCGCGGTCGCCCAGGTCGCGGTGATCGGCGTGCCCGACGATGTGTGGGGCGAGGCGGTGCACGCGGTGGTGGTGCTCCGGCCGGACGCAGGCGTGGGCGAGCAGGAGCTGATCGAGCACACCCGCGGGCTGATCGCCGGCTACAAGGTGCCCAAGTCGATCGAGTTCCGCGCCGAGGCGCTGCCGCTGTCCGGCGCGATGAAGGTGCTCAAGCGCGAGCTCCGGGCGCCGTACTGGGCCGGCCGGGAGCGCGCGGTCAACTGAGCAGGTCCGGCCCGGCTACGCTGGAGGACGCCCCCCTGCCTGGACCTGCGAGGAGCCCCCGCGTGCCCGTCACCGACGGCAAGCAGGACCTGCACGACGCGTACCAACCCGAGCGGCCGGTCGGCGAGGAGTGCGGGGTCTTCGGCGTCTGGGCGCCCGACGAGGACGTCGCCAAGCTGACCTACTACGGGCTGTACGCGCTGCAGCACCGCGGCCAGGAGGCGGCCGGCATGGCCGTCTCGGACGGCAGCGCGGTGCTGGTCTACAAGGAGCTCGGCCTGGTGGCGCAGGTGTTCGACGAGGCGATCCTGTCGAGCCTGCGCGGGCACCTGGCGATCGGCCACACCCGCTACTCGACGACCGGCGCCGGGACCTGGGAGAACGCCCAGCCGTCCTTCCGGCAGCTGCCGACCGGCGGCAGCCTCGCGCTGGGCCACAACGGCAACCTCACCAACACCGGCGAGCTCGCCCGGCGGGTCGCCGCGCTCGACCCGCGGGTCGACGCGATGGGGTCGACCACCGACAGCGACCTGATCACGACCCTGCTGTCGTCGTACGACGACCGGACGCCCGACGCGGCGGCCCTCGAGGTGCTGCCGATGCTGCGCGGCGCGTTCTGCCTGGTGTTCATGGACGAGAACACCCTGTACGCCGCCCGCGACCCGCACGGCGTGCGCCCGCTCGTGCTCGGCCGCCTCGACCGCGGCTGGGTCGTGGCCAGCGAGACAGCGGCGCTCGACATCGTGGGCGCCACCCTCGTGCGCGAGATCGAGCCCGGCGAGCTGCTGGCGATCGACTCGAACGGCGTCCGGAGCAGCCGTTTCGCCGAGCCCACCCCCAAGGGCTGCCTGTTCGAGTACGTCTACCTGGCCCGGCCGGACACCACGATCGCCGGCTCGTCGGTCTACACGACCCGCGTCCAGGTCGGCCGGACGCTGGCGTTCGAGGCACCGGCCGACGCCGACCTCGTCATCCCGGTGCCGGAGTCCGGCACCCCCGGCGCGATCGGCTTCGCCGAGCAGAGCGGCATCCCGTACGGCATGGGGCTGGTCAAGAACTCCTACGTCGGGCGCACCTTCATCCAGCCCTCCCAGACGATCCGCCAGCTCGGCATCCGGCTCAAGCTCAACCCGCTGCGCGAGGTCATCCGCGGCAAGCGGCTGGTCGTCGTCGACGACTCGATCGTGCGGGGCAACACCCAGCGGGCGCTGGTACGGATGCTGCGCGAGGCCGGCGCCGCCGAGGTGCACGTGCGGATCTCGAGCCCGCCGGTGATGTGGCCGTGCTTCTACGGCATCGACTTCGCCAGCCGCGCCGAGCTGATCGCCAGCGGCATGGGCGTGGATGAGATCCGCAGCTCCATCGGCGCCGACTCGCTGGCCTTTGTCTCGCTGGAGGGGCTCACCGCGGCGAGCGCCCAGCCGGCCGACCGGCTGTGCCGGGCCTGCTTCGACGGCCAGTACCCGATCGCGGTGCCACACCCCGAGCTGCTGGGGGCCGGGGACCCGGGCGCCCGCGGCGCGTCGGTGAGCCCGCTGCTGGCGCACAGCTCCGAGCACGACCACACCGCGATCGGCACGGTCGTCGTCCACAACGGCTTGGCGTCGGTCGACGAGCTCGACGCGCAGCTGCCCTCGTGACCGCGCCTGGTGCACCCCTGCCGGTCCCGGGCGCGTCGTACGCCGCCGCCGGGGTCGACATCGACGCCGGCGAGCGCGCCGTCCAGCTGCTCAAGAGCCGGGTCGCGCGGGCGGCCCGGCCGGAGGTGGTCGGCGGGCTCGGCGGCTTCGCCGGCCTGTTCCGCTTCGACACCTCCCGCTACCGCGACCCGCTGCTGGCCTCCTCCACCGACGGCGTCGGCACCAAGCTGGCGATCGCGCAGGCGATGGGCAAGCACGACACCGTCGGCATCGACCTCGTGGGCATGGTGGTCGACGACCTCGTGGTCTGCGGCGCCGAGCCGCTGTTCATGCAGGACTACGTGGCGGTCGGCCGGGTCGTGCCGGAGCGGGTCGCGGAGATCGTGGGCGGCATCGCCGACGGCTGCGCTCTCGCCGGCTGCGCGCTGGTCGGCGGCGAGATCGCCGAGCACCCGGGCCTGATGTCCGACGACTCGTACGACATCGCCGGCACCGGCATCGGCGTCGTCGAGGCCGACGCGCTGCTCGGCGCCGAGCGGGTGCGGCCGGGCGACGTCGTGGTGGCGATGGCGTCCTCCGGCGTGCACAGCAACGGCTTCAGCCTCGTCCGGCACGTCCTCCTGCAGGGCGCCCGGCTGCGCCTGGACGCGGTCGTCGACGAGCTCGGCGGCGTGCTCGGCGAGGTCTTGCTGACGCCGACCCGGATCTACGCCAAGGACTGCCTGTCGCTGATGTCCGAGACCGAGGTGCACGCGTTCGCACACGTGACGGGCGGCGGGCTCGCCGCCAACCTCGCCCGGGTGCTGCCGGACGGCGTACGGGTGGATCTGGACCGGGGCACCTGGACGCCGGCGCCGGTCTTCGACCTGGTGCAGGCCCGGGGCCGGATCGACCAGGCCGAGATGGAGCGGACCTTCAACATGGGGGTCGGGATGGTTGCCGTCGTCGCGCCGCACGACGCCGACCGCGCGCTCGCCGTGCTGATGGCCCGGCACGTCCCCGCGTGGGTGCTGGGGGCGGTCGAGACCGGCGACGGCGGCGTCGTCGTGCAGGGTGTCCACCCCGCCGGTTGATCCTGCGCCGGCCGGCGCTGGCACACTCGCGCGGTGCGCGTGTGCGGAGACCGTGTCGTGGTCGCCCTGGTTCTCGTCGCGGCAGCTGCCGCGGGCTGCGGCACCGACGCCCCGGCTCCGATCGACGACGCCGCGGCGGTGGCCTGCCGGCGCGCGGTCGCCGACAGGCTCCAGATCCCCGGCGGCGAGGACGGGCAGGGCATCGGCGTACGCCGGCTCACCGTGCAGCAGTCCGGCGGCTCCTGGCTGGTGCAGGGGGAGAGCGCCCCGACCGGCGCGGTCCCCGGCACGGCCTTTTCCTGCATGGTGCAGCCGGACGGCTCGCGCGGCGCGGTGACGGTCGTCAACGTCACCCTGCGCTGATGGCCCGTGCGGGTCAGACGGTGCGCACCAGGTCGCGGCGGGAGAACAGGACGGCGGCCGCGCACGTCAGCGTCACGACCACGCCCAGGAAGACGGCGCTGCCGGCCAGCGGTGACAGGCCGCCTTGCCCGAGCCGTGAGCTCGGCGTGCCCATGGCGCCCTCCTGCAGCGCCGAGCCGGCGGCCCACGGAAGGAAGCGCGCGGCGTCGGCCAGCCAGCCCGGCCCGGACGCGTTCACCCCGCCGCGCAGCGCCGGCTCGACCATGAGCGGTAGACGATCATGACCGCGAGGGCCTGCACCTGGGACCGCAGCAGGAAGGCGGCGCCTCCCAGCACCGCGCCGCACACGACGAAGCCGGTGTGCGCGCGGCCAGCAGGGCGAGGGTCTGGCCGGACACCAGATCCCCGCTGAGGACGAGCCGCCCGACCGTCAACGCGGTGCCGGCGCAGAGCACCGCCAGCAGGCCCGCCCAGACCGCGAGGGCGCCCAGCTTCGCCCGTACGACCACCAGGCGCCGCGGGGTCATCAGCACCGTGGTGTCCACGGTGCTCGACGCTCGTGGGTAGCCGACCTCCGGCCGGCTGCCGGTCAGCGCCGGGCGTCGTCCTCGTCGCCGCGGTCGTACGGGTCGTCGTCCTCGTCGTCGTCGTCCTGCACCACAGGGGCCGGTGAGAACGGGCTCGGAGTGATGCCCGCGAGCTCCGCCTTCAGCCGGTCGACCTCGAAACCCGGGCCGCCGTACTTGAGCTCGCGTGCGACCTTGGTCTGCTTGGCCTTCGCACGGCCGCGCCCCATGGCTCGACCCCCTCGAGAACGTCGGGGCGCAGGGCCCCGGGCTGTGAACGGTGCTTTCAGGACGTGCTGACGATCAGTGGCCGGGACGGCCGCACGTTGCGCGGCGCGCCGGGTCCTGCAGGTGCCTGGACCTTCCTTGGTCCTCGGGCCCTTACGGTACAGGCTCGGGACCTCCGGGACATCTCCTGGCTCCGGGTGAGGCCGTATCAGGCGGGCAGGTGGATCGCGCGCAGCCGGGACACGTCGGCCATCCGGCGCTCGGCCAGCCGGTCGGCCGCGACGGCCGGGGGCACGCCGTCGGTGGCGGCGCTGCGCAGCACGGCCAGGGTGGTGCCGGCGATGGAGGCCGCGCGGGCCTTGGCCCGCTCGAAGCGGAACCCGCCGGAGTGCGCGTGCAGGGCCTCGTCGCCGACCTGGATCAGCCCTCCGCCGTTGGCGAGGTAGTCCGGGACGTAGAGCACGCCGCGGGCGTCGAGCGCGGTCTCGACGCCCGCGTGGGCGAGCTGGTTGTTGGCCGCCCCGCAGACCACGCCCGCCTTGAGGACGTCGACGAGCTCGTCGGTGAGCGAGCCGCCGAGCGCGCACGGCGCGTAGACGTCCAGGTCCAGCGTGGTCAGGGTGTCGACCTCGGCGACCTCCACCTGCGGCGCGGCGGCGATGACCCGCTCGACCGCCTCGCCGCGGACGTCGCTGACGACCACGGACGCGCCGTCCTGGAGCAGGTGCTCGACCAGGTGGTGCCCCACCTTGCCGACGCCCTCGACGCCGACCCGGCGGCCGGCCAGAGTCGGTGAGCCCCACGCGTGCTCGGCCGCGGCGCGCATCGCCTGGAACACGCCGTACGCCGTGAGCACGGCACTGTCACCCGCGCCGCCCTGCTCCGGCGAGCGGCCGGTGACGTAGGTCGACTCGCGGGCGATCACGTCCATGTCCTGGACGTAGGTGCCGACGTCGCAGGCCGTCCAGTAGCGGCCGCCGAGGCTCTGCACCATCCGGCCGAACGCCCGCAGCAGCAGCTCGCTCTTGTCGGTCGCCGGGTCCCCGATGATCACGGCCTTGCCGCCGCCCAGGTCGAGGCCGGCGACCGCCGCCTTGTACGCCATCGCCTTCGACAGCTTCAGCACGTCGGTGAGCGCGGCGTCCTCGCTGGCGTACGGGTGGAAGCGGGTCCCGCCCAGCGCCGGCCCCAGCGCCGTCGACCAGATCGCGATGATCGCCTTGAGGCCCGAGGCCGGGTCCTGGCAGAACACGACCTGCTCGTGGCCGGCACCGGCGAGGTCGTCGCTGCGGTCGAAGACGCCCATGGCGGTGCTCCCTGCTTCGGCGGCGTCCCTCGTGAGGAGCCGGCGCGGTGTCCGGGGTGGTGTGCCCCCCCCGACAGTACCGAGCCTGGGGGAGCTAGTCCGTGCTGCTGCTGAGCAGCCGCTTGGCCGTCTCCAGGTGCGCGCTGACGTCGGTCGGCACGAACCACACCTTGTTGGCGGTGCCCTCGGCGAGCCGCGGGAGCAGCTGCAGCTGCTGGTAGGCCAGCACCCGCTCGTCGATCCCGGCGGACTTGATGGCCGCGACGACCCGCGCGATGGCCAGCGCCTCGCCCTCGGCCCGGAGCACCCGGGCCTGCTTCTCGCCCTCCGCGGCCAGCACCGCGGCCTGCTGGGCGGCCTCCGCGCGCAGCACGGCGGCCTGCTTCTCGCCCTGGGCCGACAGGACGGCGGACTGCTGCTGCCCCTCGGCGGTGAGAATGGCCGCGCGCTTGCCCCGGTCGGCGCGCATGGCCTGCTCCATGGCGTCGCGGATCGTCGCCGGCGGCTCGATCCCGCGGATCTCCACCCGGTTGACCTTGATCCCCCACTTGCCGGTCGCCTCGTCGAGCACCATCGCCAGCTGGCTGTTGATGTGGTCGCGGCCGGTCAGGGCCTCCTCCAGAGCCAGGCCGCCGACCACGTTGCGCAGCGTGGTGACCACCAGCTGCTCGATGGCCGCCACGTAGTTCTCGATCTGATAGGTCGCGGCGGCGACGTCGACCGGCGAGAAGTAGATGACGGTGTCGATGCCGACGACGAGGTTGTCGCGGGTGATGACGGACTGCGGCGGGAAGCCCACGACCTGCTCGCGGATGTCGACCTTGACGCGGACCTTGTCGAGCACGGGCACGAGCAGGTGGATCCCGGGCGACAGGGTGCGGCTGTACCGGCCGAGCCGCTCCACGACGTACACGCTGGCCTGGGGCACGATCCGCACCGTGCGCGAGATCATGTAGATCACCAGCGCCAGCAGGACGAGGGCGACGATGGAGCCGGGCGTCATGGTGCCTGCCTGCGGTACGAGCGGTCGGTCATGGGGGCCCTTCCGGGTAGAGGTCTTCGGGGTAGACGTGCAGGGTGGCGCCCTCGACGGCCGCGACCACGACGGTGCTGCCGGCGGCCGCGTCCGGACAGCCCGACCATGGCCGGGCCCGCCACAGCTCCCCGTCGATGCGGACCTGGCCGCTGTCCTCGGTCACCGGCTGGACCACCACGGCGGGTCGACCCCGGAGCCGGTCGGTCCCCGCGGTCAGCGCGCCGGGGACCTCGAGGTGCCGGCGCGCCAGGGGGCGCACCAGGGTGAGCAGGAGCAGGGCGACCAGGGCCGCGACCCCTGCCTGCAGCGGCAGCGAGTCGGTGGCCAGCGCGGTCGCGCCGCCGGCGACGGCGCCGCCGGCGAGCATGAGCAGCACGAGGTCGAGCGTCAGGACCTCGCCGGCGCACAGGGCGACCGCGACGACGACCCACACCACCGGAGACACGCGTCCATCCTGCGCTCTTCCGCACGCACGCGCACCGGGCGGCGCCTGGCCTGTGGACACGTGCCTCCCGGACCGCGGACCGGCGGCGGGACCGCCGCGCGTGGGAGCATGCGGCCATGTCGGAGTACCCCGCTGCGTACCCGCCTCCGGCCTACGTCGCGCAGCTGCGCGTGTACGAGCCGCTGGCGGCCTTCGCCGCTGCCGAGCGCGAGCGCTGGCAGGAGTACGCCGCGTCGGGGGCCGCGCCGGCGACCGAGCGGGGGCCGGGCCTGGAGCGCCAGGCCGGGCTGCGGGCCCTGCTGGGGCGCAGCCTGCCCGACCTGCCCGAGCAGGCCTACGTCACCGAGGTGGACGGCGTGACGCTCGTCTGCCCCTGGCGCACCCGGCTGCGCGCCTGGCACGCCGTGGCGGACATCCGCGAGGAGCTGCCGGAGGTGCTGGTCGACGCGCTGCTGCCACGCGCCGTCGCCGACGCCGCGCAGACCGACCTGGCGACCTGGCAGGCGACGCATCCCGAGATGCACGTGCACGTGCGCAGCAGCACCTGGCAGGTGCCGCTGCGCTGGTTCGTGCTGGTGGACGCGGAGGAGCGCCAGGTCAGCCCCGGCGGTCCCGGTACGGCGACGACGGCCGGCCACATCGGTCAGGCCCGGCGCACCGGCCGCGCGCTGGTCTACCGGACGCCGATGTCGCGGGCCCGACGGCGGACGGCCCGTGCCCTCGCCGTCCTGCGCCGCACGCTCGACGACGCGGCCGCGACCGCCGGGGTCGAGGACCTCGCCCGGTGGCTGGAGGAGTTCCACCCGCGGTCGCTGGTCGAGCTCGACTACGGCGGCCTGGTGCACCTGCTCGACGACGAGGCCCTCCACGAGGACGAGTCGGCCAAGGACATGGCCGCAGCCCTGGCCGCGCTGTCCGAGGGCAACGGGGACGACGCGGCGGCGGCGTACGCACGGGTGACGGCACGGATGAAGACGCTGCAATCGGTCGAGAGCGCCGGTTAGGGGGCTACGCTCAAAGATGGTCCGCATGTGCCATATCGGTGGAAGCGGGCAACACACACTGTGTGACACGGGTGGGGATCACTTCACCCGGCGCTCCGCCCGAGAGGACCGGACATGAGCCCCCGAACGCACGAGTCCGAGGCACTGTTGACCCCCGCGGAGGTGGCCTCCATGTTCCGCGTCGATCCGAAGACGGTCACCCGCTGGGCCAAGTCGGGCAAGCTCACCTCGATCCGCACCCTCGGTGGCCACCGCCGCTACCGGGAGGCCGAGGTCAAGGCGCTGCTCGCCGGCATCCCCGCCCCGCGCCCACAGGCCTGACGCCTCGCCCTGTCTCCAGGGCCTGTCCCGGCCCTGATCGGGGCCGCGGCGCGCGCAGCGGTCGGCGCGCACAGCGGCCGGCGTACAGGCCCGGGCTTGTCCGGGCGGCTCGCCGTCTACCCTTTCCTCGGCGCGCGGCCGGTCGCGACCTGAGAAGAGGGCAGCATGTTACGCACGTTCGGCTGGGCCATCGGGCTGTCGGTGGCGGCGCTGGTCGCCGGTCTGGTGTTCGGGGGCCCCGCGACCGCTTTCACCGTCCTCATCCTGGGCGTGCTGGAGGTCTCGCTGTCGTTCGACAACGCGGTCGTCAACGCCAAGGTGCTCAACCGGATGCACCCGATCTGGCAGAAGCTGTTCCTCACCGTCGGCATCATCATCGCCGTCTTCGGCATGCGCCTCGTGCTGCCGATCCTCATCGTGTCGGTGACCACCGGCGAGTCGCTGGGCGCGGTCGTCGACCTGGCGCTGAACGACTCCACCCGCTACGGCGAGGAGCTGGCCGAGGCCGAGGCCGCGATCTACGCCTTCGGCGGCACCTTCCTGCTGATGATCTTCCTAGACTTCGTGCTCGATCCGGAGCGGGAGATCTTCTGGCTGACGCCGATCGAGAAGCTGCTGTCGAAGGTCGGCAAGCTCGGCAACCTCTCCGTCGTGCTCGCCCTGGCCGGCATCTACCTCATGTACTCCATCGCGGCCGAGGAGGACCACGTCACGGTCCTCGTCGCCGGGATCGCCGGACTGGTGACCTACCTGCTGGTCAACGGCCTCGACTCCGTGTTCGAGGCGTCGATGGAGCATCGCGAGGCGACCGGCCAGAACAACGCCCCCACGACCGGCAAGATGACGACCGCCGTCTTCAAGGCCGGCGTCTTCTCCTTCCTGTACCTCGAGATCCTGGACGCGTCGTTCTCCTTTGACGGCGTCATCGGCGCGTTCGCCATCTCCAACGACATTCTGGTCATCGCGCTGGGCCTCGGCATCGGCGCCTTCTGGATCCGGTCGCTCACGATCTACCTCGTCCGGGCCGGTACGCTGTCGGAGTACATCTACCTCGAGCACGGCGCGCACTGGGCGATCGGCGTGTTGGCAGCGATCATGCTCGTCTCGGTGCACTTCCACATCCCGGAGATCGTTACGGGCCTCACTGGTGTCGGCTTCATCCTCGCCGCGCTGCTCAGCTCGCTGGCCGAGCGCAAGCGCCGGCCGGACGTCGACGTCGAGGACAGCGACAAGGTCCTGGGCACCACCCAGCGCTAGGCGGTCGGGCGGGACAGGACCAGGTTGATCGCGGTCATCGTCAGGACCAGCTGGCCGGAGTCGTCGGCCAGCTCGACCTGCGTCCGCAGGATGCCCCGGTCGGGCCTGCTGCGGGAGCGGCGCGACTCGAGGACCGTGGTGCGCAGGACGAGCCGGTCGCCCGGCCGGACCGGCCGGATCCAGCGCAGCTCGTCCACGCCGGGCGAGCCCAGGCTGGACGCCGGCGACAGGTAGTCCCGCACGAGCAGCTGCATCATCAGCGCGCAGGTGTGCCAGCCGCTGGCGATCAGCCCGCCGTACGGGCCGGCCGCCGCGGCGGCGGGGTCCACGTGGAAGGGCTGCGCGTCGTAGCGGCGGGCGAACTCGACAATCTCGGCCTCGTCGACCTGGATGGGCCCGAACTCCTCGCGCAGGCCGACCGGGTAGTCCTCGAGGTAACGCTCGACCGGTCCGCCGCCGGCAGGGTCCGGCGTCACGTCGGGCACGTCGGCAGGGGTACCGCCATCGGGAGGGTCATCTGCGGGAGGCTAGCCCTGGCCTACCCTGCCGGGGTGAGCAGCCCCGGCGTGGCCGACGACGACGAGGACCGGCAGTCCTCCGAGGACCGGCAGGTCAGCCAGAGCCTGTTCTTCGCGAGCCTCACCGCCGGCGCGCTCGGGCTGTTCGTCGGGCTGATCCTGCTGTTCGGCCCGCGGGGTGTGGTGCTGAGCCTGGGGATCGTGGCGATCGTGCTCGCGTCGATCAGCTACCGGCGGGCGGTGGCCGACTCGGAGCGCAGCGGGGCGGTGGGCTCGTTCCTGCTGGGGGTGGGCACCAGCGTCGTCGGCTTCCTCGTCGTCGTGCACTGAGCTCGTCGTGCACTGAGCTCGCCGTGCGCTGAGCTCGCCGTTCACTGAGCTCGCCGTGCACTGAGCTCGCGGTGCACTGGCCCGCTCTGCGCGGCGGGGCTCAGGCTGTGACGGCGCACAGGCTGTCGGCGCGCTCGCCGAGCCAGAGCAGCAGCTCCTCCCCGGCCCGGGCCCCGGTGGCCGCGGTGACGTGGGCACCCGTCCACCCGAGGTCGTGCAGCTCGCCGTGGGCCGGCCGCACCGCGCCGCCGCCGGAGGCGACGGCCAGCTCGAGCAGGGGCCGGTCCAGCAGGCTGTCGCCGGCGGCGAGCAGCAGATCGGTGCCGAGCCGGCCGGCCAGCCGGTCGACCGCGCTCGCCTTGGACAGCCCGGCCGGCACGGCGTAGACCTTGCGGCCCTGCACCGACACCCCCCAGCCGAGCCCGGCGAGCTCGAGCACCAGCTCGGCGAGCCAGTCGTCGGGGATCTGCTCCCGGCTGTGTGCGACGAGGTAGGCGAACAGGTCCTCGGCCGTCCGCACCAGGCGCACCCAGGGCTCGCCCTCGACGGCTGCCAGCCGGGCCGTGACCTGGGGCAGGGGGGCGGCCGCGGCGACGACCGTGCCCACCCACGCCGCCCAGTCCCGGTCGGCCACCCCGTCGTGCAGCAGGACCCCGCCGTTGGCACACACGGCGTACGCGGCGGGCGCGGGCAGCGTGATCCGCTGGTACTGCGCGACCGTGCGGGTGGTGACCGGCACGACGAGGTGGCGGGCGGCGAGCGCCTCGTACGCCGCCGCCGCGCCGACCGTCATCGATGACAGGGGCGCGCCGTCGAGGTGCTCGACGACCACGGACGGGCCGGCCTCCCCGGCCGAGCGGCGGCTGTAGACGACGGTCTGGTCGAGGTCGACGGCGACGAGCGCCCTCACCGGCCGGCCGGCCGGATCAGCCCGATGCAGGTGTAGGGCAGGTCGTCCCGCTCGACGACGGGGACGCCGCGCTGCCCGGCCAGCACGCGTACGTGCTCGAGGTCCGCGGCCCGGTCGGGGCGCACCAGCACCTGCCAGGGGACCCGGCGCAGCAGCACCCGGGTGGTCTCGCCGACGCCGGGCTTGACCAGGTTGATGTTGTCGATGTCGTGCTCGGCGGCGATCCGCTCCACGGCGGCCCAGCCTGCCCAGGTCGGCGTACGGTCGGCCGCCGCGTGTGCCGGTCCTGTCGCCGCCACCTCCGCCGCGACGGCCGGGAAGTGGGCCGACACCGCGTCCAGGAACGCACCGGACACGTCCGCCGGCGCCAGCTCGGCGTAGAACTTCGCGCCGTGGAACATCCCCGGGCCGATCAGGTCGTCCCGCAGCACCGTGCGCGACACCAGCCCGGACACCGTGGAGTTAAGGCAGGCCGAGGGGATGAGGAAGTCGTCGCGGGTTCCGAACAGGTCGGTGCAGGAGCCCGGGTCGGCGAGCACCGCCAGCCGCGGGTCGAGGCCGGGGTAGGCGTGGACCGCCTCGGCCAGCTCCCTGGCAATCGCGCCCTTGCCGGTCCAGCCGTCCACGAAGCGGACGGACTCGGCGGGGTGCCGCGACAGCACGTGCCGCACCGCCACCTCGTCGATCCCGCGGCCCCGCACGATCGAGATGGCGTAGTGCGGGGCGTCGACGTCGTGGACCTGCGCGAGCCAGCGTCGCAGCAGGATCCCGATCGGGGTGCCGGCCCGGGCGAGCGAGACGAGGACGGGGTCGAGGCCGTGCGCGCGCGACTCGGCCAGCACGAGGTCGCCGACCAGGCCGACGGCGACCGCCAGCCGGCGGGCGGTCTCGGCGAGGGCGCGGTGGAACAGGGCCGTGTAGGCGGCGTCCGGCTGGTACTCCACCGGCAGCATCTCGGCGTAGTGCCGGCCGCCCTGGATGAGCTCCTCACGGTCCTCGGTGCCGACCTCGAGGGACAGCGACGACAGGTCGGTGAGCAGCCAGGTGCACTCCTGCGGGGCGTACGAGGAGAACGCGCCGGCGGTCGCCGTCGGGGCGGCTGTCGCGGTCACAGCCCCACCACCAGCACCGAGCCGGTCGCCCACGGCCGCAGCGCCTCGGCCAGCGGCGCGGCATCGACGACGGGGGTGTCCACGACCACCACGACGTCGGCGTACGGCTCGTCGGGCAGCCCGTGCAGGCGCGAGGTGCGCCCGGGCTCGTCAGGGGCGGGGAAGCGCAGGACGCGACGGACGGCGTAGCCCGGCAGGTCGGCGGCGAGGACCGGGCTGCGGGTCGTGGAGTGCGTGACGACCGGCCCGGGCAGCGCCGCGGCCAGGCGCAGCGGCAGCCACATGAGCTCCTCGGTGCCGAGCACGAGGGTCGGCCCGCCCGACAGCCGGGCGCCGACGGCCGCTGCCAGCGCGGCCAGCGGCTCGTCGAGGGTGCCCGCGTCGACGCCGGTGCGGCCGCCCGTGGGCAGGTCGGCGGGCCAGCAGCCCTCGAGCACCTGCACCCGCCCGCGGCCCTTGGGGGTGGCCGCCGCGGGCACCCGGGCCAGCTCGGCCCGGAGCACCGCGGCGCGCTCGGCGACGTCGCCGGGCAGCGCCAGCGACCCGGACAGCAGCGCGACCACGTCGACCCGCACCCCCAGCTCGGCGGCCCGGGCCGCAAAGGCGACCCGCCGGTCCTCGGTACGCAGGTCGAGCAGCGTCGCCACGACGTAGCGGTCGTGCGGGGCCAGCGCCTGCAGGGCGGCGACGGTGTTGAGGGCGGTGGTGCCCGTCGTGAGCTCGTCGTCGACGAGGACCACCGCCCGGCCGCGGTCGGTCAGCACCCGGGGGTCGCGCAGCTGCAGGGTGTGCGCGACGGCGTGCGAGTGCTCCTCGTCGAAGCCGGTGGTCGCGGGCACGGCCGGGTCGGGCCGCCGGGTCGTGTGCACGTAGTGCGCGCCCGGCAGCGCCTCCGCCACGACGTGGCCGAGACCGGTCGCGGTCTCGCAGTAGCCCAGCACCAGCGGCGCGGGCACGTCGCCGACCAGTGCGGCCAGCCGGCGGCCGGCCGTCAGCGCCACCTGGGGGTCGACCGGCAGGTGCTTGCCGAGCACCCGGCTGACCGCGAGCTGCACCCGCTTGGGGTTGTCGCGCAGCGCCAACCCGACGAGGGCGTCCAGCCCCAGGTCGTACGGGTCGGCGTCGACCTGCCAGTGCAGCCCCAGCCCCTGCTCGACGACCGACCTCAAGAGACAGCCACTACATGACCGGCCACTACATGACCGGCCACTACATGACCGGCAGGGGCCGCGGGGCACCGGTCCAGCCCATGCCCTGCCCGTACGCCGCCTGTGCGGCCCGCCAGCCGTGGTCCAGCAACGCCACGACGCCGTCGGGCTCGGCCAGCACGCCGTAGACGGCGGCTCGCGCACTGACCTGCTCCGCCCAGAGCGCGTGCGGGCCCAGCTCGTTCATCTTGCCGCCGGACGGCGAGCGGACCACGCCTCCCGACTCGCGGCCGGCGAGGACGACGAGCGCGTCGTCGTACTCCTCGCGCGTGACGGCGTGCAGGGCGTTGACGACGGACACGTGCGTCGGGTGGATGACGGTCTTGCCGGAGAAGCCGTTGGCGCGGTCCAGCGCGACCTCGCGCAGCAGCTCGTCGACGTCGTCGCGGACCAGCTGCGAGTGCAGCCGCAGGCTCCGGGTGTTCTCGAACGGCGTCTGCCGCAGCTGGCTCTTGAACAGCCGGTCGTTGCCGGAGAAGTGCTCCCACACCGGCCCGCTCACGACGTAGTCCCCGCGCCGGGCGAAGATGTTGAGGACGTCCGCGAGCATGTCGCGCACCAGCGCGACGTCCCAGATCGTGGTGTCCCGGTCGCGCCGCAGCCCGAACAGCCCGCACAGGTCGGTGCCGCCGACCCGGACCGCGAGGACGTCGCGGCGCCGCGAGTCGAGCAGTGCCCGCACCGCGACCAGGTGCTCGGCGCGGCTCTCCTTCCAGGCGAGGTCCTCGTGCTCCAGGACCGGCATCGCGTACAGCCGGATGCCCGCAAGCGCGCCGGCCTGCTCGACGGCCTGCAGCCACGCCTCGCCCTCGGGCCCGGGGCGGAACTTCGGGAGCACGAAGCCGGTCAGGTGGGCGGCGGCCTCACCGGCCTGCGCGGTCACCTCGACGACCTGCTCCGGGGTGCGGACCCGGACGAACAGCAGCGGCAGCCGGTCGCGCCGGCGCAGCGAGCGCAGGGCGGCGACCACGTTGGCCTGGGCCTGCGGCACCGCCTCGTGCGGGATCGAGTCCTCCAGGCACCACACCTGGCTGGTGGTGCCGATGCCGGCGGCCCGCCGGGCGTCGTCGGCGAGCGTCGTGCGGGTGCCGGGGCTGTAGAACGTCGCGCCCAGCGCGAGTGCGAGCTGCGCGCCGTCGCCCCGGCGCCGGACCGGCTGGGGAGGCACGGCGAACAGGGACTCCCGCTGTTCCTCGGTCAGGAAGTCGAAGTGCTGCACCGCCACTCCTCTAGCTCGTAGGAGACGTCAGCATGCCTCCCGCGACGGCAGAAGTTGCCGGACGAGCAGACGGGCTGTGGATGAACGCCTGGTGGCGCGCGGGCGACCACGCCGCCGCGCGCGCCGGGCGACCGGCGCTACTTGCGCCCCGGCGACCAGTCCATGCCCCAGTTGTACGCCCGGTCCAGCGCGTCCTGAGCACCCTTGATGTACTTGACCTCGCGGTTGACCCGCACCGAGCCGCCGGAGTTCTCCAGCAGCGCGATGGCGCACATCCGCGAGCCGGACGCCTCGTCCAGGCGCACCTCGATCGGCGCCCCGCCCTGCGGGTAGAGCGTCACGACGCCGTCGGCCTTGTCCCAGGCCGGCACCCCGTCGTAGATGAAGGCGAAGACCAGGATCCGCTTGATGTCGGACAGCCGGTCAAGGTTGATCGTCATGTTCTCACCACCGCCGCCGGTGCGGTCGTCGCCGTCCAGCAGCACGTAGGGCGGCTTGTCGAGCGAGCCGAACGCGTTGCCGAGCGCCTGGACCACGCCCTTGCGGCCGTCCGTGAGCTCCCACAGGCAGCCCAGGTCCAGGTCGATGCCCTTGTCGCCGCCGGTGAGCTTCTTGAGGAAGCCGCCGCCGCCGGTGCCCTCCGGCCGGGCGTTCCAGGCCAGGTTGACCTTCATCTGCCCGCTCGCGCCGCCCCCCTTGGCCAGCGACACGCTGGGCGCGGACTTGGTCAGCGTGACCTTGCTCAGCGAGACGTTGCCGCCGGCGGGGGTGGATGCAGCCGGGCGCTTGGTGTAGTCGGCCATGAGCGTCCTCTCGGTAGGTTGTCGCAGGAACAGACGTACGGCGGGGCGTGCAGGTGCCGGGGGCGCCCGATCAGCCGGGCGCCGGTCAGCCGGCCCGGATCCGCCGGGCGCCGGTCAGCCGGCCCCGATCAGCCGACGTTGACGCCGAAGTCGGTGGCGATGCCGCGCAGCCCGCTGGCGTAGCCCTGCCCGACGGCCCGGAACTTCCAGTCGGCGCCGTTGCGGTAGATCTCACCGAAGACCATCGCGGTCTCGGTGGACGCGTCCTCGGACAGGTCGTAACGGGCGATCTCGCTGCCGCCGGCCTGGTTCACCACCCGGATGAACGCGTTGCGCACCTGCCCGAAGGACTGGCTGCGGCTCTCCGCGTCGTAGATCGACACCGGGAAGACGATCTTGTCGACCTCGGCGGGTACGCGGGCGAGGTCGACCTTGACCTGCTCGTCGTCGCCCTCGCCCTCACCGGTCAGGTTGTCGCCGGTGTGCTCGACGGAGCCGTCGGGGCTGGTCAGGTTGTTGAAGAAGACGAAGTGGCTGTCGGACACGACCTTGCCGGCGGCGTTGCACAGGATCGCCGACGCGTCCAGGTCGAACTCCGAGCCGGTGGTGCTCCTGGCGTCCCAGCCCAGGCCCACGATGACCGCGGTGAGGCCCGGGGCCTCCTTGGTCAGTGAGACGTTGCCGCCCTTGTTCAGCGAGACACCCATCGAGCTCTCCTCTCAGACCCGGGGCCGGTGCCGCGCGGGGAACGACATCTTGGCCGATGGACCCGACCAGATGCGCACAGGGGGCCCTGGGCTGGGAGGAAGACGGGCGGGGTGGTCAGGGACGGGATCGAACCGCCGACCCTGCGATTTTCAGTCGCATGCTCTACCAGCTGAGCTACCTGACCGTGCCGTGCTGCGACCCCGACGGGACTCGAACCCGCGACCTCCGCCGTGACAGGGCGGCGCGCTAACCAACTGCGCTACGGGGCCTGGTGGTGTGCCTGGCCGCTGAACTGTGGTGCCTCTGACCTGTGGTGCCTTTCACGTGCCGTGCCGTGCCCCCAACGGGATTCGAACCCGCGTAGCCACCTTGAAAGGGTGGAGTCCTGGGCCGCTGGACGATGAGGACGATCGCCCCTGGCTGGCGGCGGGCCCTGCCGTCCTCCAGCTCAGGCCGACTGGCCGTCGGGGACCGGACAACCATAGCGGACGCCCGAGCCAGCACTCGTCCTGACCAGCACCAGGCAGGCGCGACCCTGCTCCGCCGCAGGGACGACGGTCACGCTTCGACGACGGGGCTGGCGTGCGGGATGCCGGCCACCACGCCGGCGATCCCGGTCATCGGCTCGCCGACGGTGAGCCCGTCGTCGGCGATGACGAGCTCGTGCACCCCGTGGTCGTGCGCGCTGCCACGCATCTTGAGCACGGTCAGCGCCCGCCGGATCTGCCCCGCCGCCTCGACGTAGCGCAGCAGCAGCACCATGTCCGCGAGCGTCGAGACATGCCCCTCGGTCAACGAGGAGCCGCCGTCGAGCCCCGGTGTGGAGGCCGTCAGCAGCGTGGTGAGCTGACGCTGCTTGGCGTACGACGTCAGCCCGACGACGAACTCCCGGTAGGCCTGGGGGCTGCCGGCCCGCTCGAGCGCGGTGAGGCTGTCCACGACCAGCCGGACCGGCTGGTAGTGGTCGACCAGGCGCTTGAGCTCCAGCAGGTGGTCCTCGAGCGACGCCTCCTCCGGGTAGACCGAGACGACGCGCAGCAGGTCCTGCTCGCGCAGCCGGTCCATGTCGCGGCCGGCCCCGACCGCGTTGCGGCCGATCTGCTCAGGCGACTCCTCGTAGCCGAGCAGCAGACCGCGCTCCCCGCGCCGGGCGGCGCTGGCCAGGAACTCCAAGCCGAGCAAGGTCTTCCCGGTGCCGGTCGGGCCGGCGACCAGGATGGTCGAGTCGCGCAGCAGGCCGCCGCCGCTCAGCGCATCCAGGTCGGAGATGCCGCTGGGCACCCGCTCGGTGGCCCGGCCGGCGGTCATCCGGGACGCCGCCAGCGGCAGCACGACCAGACCCTCGCCCGGCAGCACCGTGAAGGCGTAGTCCCCCTTGTGGTGCGTCGCCCCGCGCATCTTCAGCACCTCGAGGGTGCGTCTGCGGCCCTTGCCCTCGCGGGTGTTGCGCAGCAGCACCACGTTGTCGGCGACGAACTCCTCGATGCCGTAGCGGGACAGCGAGCCCGCGGGGTCCGAGGCCGTCTCGACGGTCATCAGCACGGTGAGCCCGGCCGCGCGCAGGCCCGCGACGAGGGTGCGCAGGCGCTGGCGGGCGGTGCCGACGTCGTCCGACAGGGCGAAGACCGCGTTGAGGCTGTCCAGCACCAGGCGGTCGGCGCCGGTCTCGTCGACGGCGCGGCCGATCTGGGCGGCGAGCACGCTGAAGCTGTACGGCACGGTGGTGCCGTCCTCGCGGACGACCGGTGACGCGTCGACGAAGCGCCAGTCGCCCGCCGATTCCCATGCCGCGATGTCCCAGCCCAGCGTGCTGAGGTTGTTGCGCAGATCGGCGGCGGGCTCCTCGAGGGTGACGAAGACGGCGGGCTGCCCCCTTCGCACGCCCTCGGCGAGGAACTGGCCGGCGAAGACCGTCTTGGCGCTGCCGGCCTGGCCCGCGACCACGGTGGCCCGGCGCTTGGGCAGGCCGCCCATCGTCACGTGGTCGAAGCCGGGGATCCCCGTCTCCAGCTTCTCGATGCCGGAGGACGACGAGCGCTCCGCGTCGACGGCGAGCACGTCGGACTCCCGGGCCCCGCGGACCGACTGGCCCTCCGCCGCGGCGGAGCCCTCGGGCGTACCGCCGTCGGAAGGACGGTTCACGCGTCCTCCTCGTACCTGCTGTGTCCCGTGGGGGAGCCGGCGCCGCCGGCGGCGAGGCTGATCCTGAACCAGGCGGTCTTACCGCCCTCTCGGTGCGGGAGCAAGCCGGTCTCGACCGCCAGGGCGCGCACGATGGACAGCCCGCGTCCCCCGTCGCGGTCGTAGCTGCGCTGCTCGCGCCGCCCCAGGTCCAGGTCGTACACCATCACCACGACGTCCTCGTCGGTGACGGCCACCGCGACCTCCACCTGTGTCCTGGCGTGGACGACGGCGTTGGTCACCAGCTCGCTGGTCAGGAGCAGGAGCGCCTCGCGGGTGTCGTCCGGCAGGTCCGCGACCTGCTCGCGGACGAACCGGCGGGCGACGCCGACGTTGCGCGGCTCGGGCTCGAGGCGCAGCTCGGCGGTGCTGCGCACGACGGCGCCGGCCGGGAGCGCGACGGGCAGCACGGCCTGCCAGGTCATCCGGACCGGCCGGATCGGCGCCCGGCCGGGCGCTGCGGCGGCGGGCAGGGGGAGGGCACGGCGGCGTTCCTCCCTGGTGGGGACGGCAGCCGGGCGGCAACCGCTCCGGGTGCCCCTACCCAGGACCGGGCTCCTGCCCGCACCCCCGTCCGGCCCAATCACGACGTCCCCGTTTTGCGGGTCGGCGGCATGGGGGGCCCGGACCGACCACCGCGAGGGCCACCTCAGGGCGCCGGCACCTCGAACCACACCGTCTTGCCGTACGGGTCGTCGCGGACCCCCCAGCGCCGCGACATCAGGTCCACGATCGCCAGGCCGCGGCCGTCGAGCGCGTCGGGGTCGTCCTCCTGGCGCTTCGGGTGCCGCGAGTTGTCGTCGGCGACCTCGACGAGCAGTGCCCCGGGGACGGCGCTGAGCCGGATGCGGGCCTCGCTGCGTCCGTGCGTGAAGGCGTTGGTCACCGTCTCGCTGGTGAGCAGGACGGCGGTGTCGCAGGCGTCGACGTCCATGCCCAGGGCGTGGCAACGGGTCCGCACGAAGCGCCGGGCCGCGGAGACGTTGGCCAGGTCCGGCTCGAGGAACAGCTCGTCGGGGGCCGGGCGCGCGGCGCCGGTGTCGTCGCTCACCGCACCTCCTCGCTGCAGGGAGGCCACCGCCCCGGTGGTCATCCTTGCGCACGGCCCCACCGGGCGGCCGCCGGCTCCGGGCATAGGCTGCCCCCCGTCGCCGGGGCAGTGGCCGTGGGCCGGTGGGCTTGTTGACAAGTCGCTAGCCGCAGGTCGCGGTAGGTGCCGTCGCCGGGCTCGAAAGGGACACCGGCCAGATCCGACGTCGAGCGTGGCGGGACGGTGCGCTCTACGTCGTGCGCGAGCACGGTCTCCAGCCGATGGGTCGCGCATGTCGCAGCCTCAGCGACGCCGGACCAGATGACCCTGTTCTACTGGTTCATGTCGGACCTGTACGCGCATTGCGTGTGTGTGACGGACGGTGAGCCGCTGCCGCCGGCCCTGGCTGCTCGTCTGCTGGCACGCACGGACGGGCTGAACGCGGCGATCGCGGTCGCGTGCGCGTCGACACGGACGCGAGCACCACCGGGCTCTAGCCCTCCCGGCGGTACCGCTCGATCGCAGCCTGCGTCCCGTCGGGGTCCATGTCCGCGTCGGGGGGCAGGCGCTGTTCGAGCTTCTGCATGCCCTGCCGCAGGAGCGGTCTCGTCGAAGCGCACGCGGTACTGGTCCCAGGCGTCCCGAGCCGCTCCTGTTCCTCGGGAGGCCGGCCTTGGTCCAGCCGTTGCGCCATGGTGAGAGCCACCACGGCGTCCCGGAACTGCTTCCGTTGTCCTGCCCTTGCCGCTGCCGCTGCCTTCGGGTGCCGCCGGACGCGGAACATCGCCCACACCTGCGTCCGGTTCGGCAGCCTGTTGCAGGCGCGGCGCCGCCACGCGTGCGGGCCGACCTGGGCAGGCGTGCACCCGGGCCCGGACGCAGCTCCAAGTCTGTCCGTCCAGAAGCTCGATGACGTCGTCTGAGGAGTCGCCGTTCGGCCGAGGGCGGCCTGCCTGCTTGGGACCCTCCTGCTCGCCGCTTCGCCTGGCGGTCCCAGGGGGCCGGGCGGGTGCAGGCTAGCGCCTGTGCGACGGTGTCGGCCGGGAGTGGGGCGAGGCGTGTGGCAGGTGGACCCGCGGAAGGGGTGCGTGGAGACCCGCACTCAGTGAACTCCGGGAGGGCGCTGCGTCCGCGCACGCCGCTCTCCGACCCCCGGAGGCTCCGTCGCCGCCGCTGGCGTGCAGTAGTCAGCGTGCTCCTGGCCATCCTGGCGATACGCCTCACTGCGGGGTTCGCACGGTCGTACCTGGCCCGCTCACGGAACCCGCCAGAGGGGCCGCCGCGCGCAGCACGCCCGCACGACCGGTGCAACATGGGCCCCGGTCCCCGACAGCGACATGATCTCAAGCCAGTCCGCCCCGAGCAGGTGGCTCAACCCCGTCCAGCTCGACGCGAGCCTGGGCCTGCATGTGCGAGCGGCAGCGGCGTTAGCACTGCTGCTGATCAGCGCTTGGTGCTCGCTGTTCCTCGTGACCGCCGTCGCGGGTCCGGTCCAACCGGGCGCTTATGGCTTCATGGCGACTCCTTCAGGAGCGCTGCTGACGCACGCTCTGACCTTCGTGAGTCTCGGGGGCTGCACCTACGTGACCTTCCTGGGCAGCCAGCAGTGCAGTTGGCGGGCGGGGCCGCTCACGCGTCTGGTGCTTGTCCTGGTGGCCGTCAACCTGGTGTTGGCGACCTGCTTCCGGCTCGGCGCGGCGACGCTGGAGTCGTCGCACGGCTTGGGCAGCAGGCTCAGCGGGCTCTGCCTCATGGTGGTGGCCTTCGCTTCGCTCTTATACGCGGTCGGGGGGTTCTGGTCAAGGCCTGCGCTCGGACCCGCCGCCTTGACAGTCGCTCTCCTCGCCTGCGCCGCCTGTGGGTTCGCCTTCGGGTTCCTCGGGGAACCGTGGCAGGCCAACGTCGACTACCGGTCGGACGTCCTTTTCCGTCTGATCCCGAGCGCGTTCAGCGTCCTGCTACTGGCCTTCCTCTTCTACTCCTACACGCAGTGGGCACGCTTCGCCGTCGCCACCACGCGCACGGCGCTGACTTGTACGGGACCGCTGGGCCCGGTGATTGTGGGGGGCGTGCTCGCGGCCAAGTTGGCCTGGTCCGTCGCAGGGCTGGTCGGGGTCCTGCCGACCTGGTTGTGGGGCAACGCCAGCATCTGGCGGGAGATCCGCTCCGACAGGGTCGGTGCGTGGACCACGGCGCTCGCTGTCGGCCTCGGTCTGGTACTGCTGCTGTCGCGGAAGGCACCCGGCGCCGCTCGAACAACCACAGGCAGCCTGCGCCCGCTGATCCTGCTGCTGGGCGTCCTGCTCGTGCCCGCGGCTCTAGCTTCGCTGTTCACCGTCCTCCGGACGGCCTTGCTGAGCTACAGCGCAATGCTCGGTCTGGCGAGGCAGATCGACCTGCCCCTGCCGGTCGCCTTGCTCGAGCGCTTGGCATCAGCACTGCGCGCGGTACCTCAGGAGCTGCCAGCCGCCTTCACCGCCAACTTCTTCGTCGTCCCGCTGGTGTCCCTTCTCCTGGGGCTGGCGCTGCTGGTCCCGAAGGGCACCCGGGTGCCGGTCGCGTCGTTCCTGGTCTTTCTCGTCGCCGTCGCCGTCGGGCACTCGTTGCTTGCGCTCGCCCACTTCCCGGTAGAACTGAGCCAGGAAGCGGCAGGGGCGACCGGCGATCTGATCCAGCCGCCGTCGGCCGCGACCGTGTTCCCTCTCCCCGCCAACCCGCTGCAGCACTTGTGGTCGCCGGACGCCGCGGTGGGCACCTTCGGCCGACCCACCTTCGACCTCGCGGTGACCGTGGCGTTAGCAGCCGCGCTTCTGTCCGCGAGGATCACACCCCAATCTGCCCTTACTCTCCTGCTGTTCTCGGCAGTCCTTGGCCTGGCCGACATCGTGCGTCCGAGCGGCGACTGGTGGTATTACGTGTCGCTGGTCGTACCGGTCGCGTATCAGTTCCTGATCGACGCGGGGCCCATGAATCACCACGACCAGGGGCGCCCGGCGCGTGTCCTCGCGAGTACAGGCGGCGTGCTCCTCGCACTAACGGTCATCGGGCACCTGATGCTCGTGGGCTTGCTCTGGCCCGACGTCAATCTCGTCGACCTCGTGTTCAGTTACGGACGGGGACTCGACGCGACCTTCCTCCTCATCGCTATCGCCTGGTACGTCCTCGCGGCAGAGAGCAGCCCTGCTCAGGACGTCCCCGGAGGTGTTGGGGTCCCGCATCCGAGCGTCAAGCCCGTGGGGCCTCGTTGACGGAGGTCTGCGTCAATCGGGCGGGTCCTGCCAGCGCCCGCCGCACGGGACGGAACGCCCACGCGGACGCGCGGACGGCGCCGCGGATCTCCGCGGATACTCGCGGGCCTGGCGCTGGGTGGCGCGCGGCGTGGCGCCAGCCCGAACCTGCTGTTGGAGACCGACCAGCAGTTCGACCGCTGGCCTGGGCGCCGAAGGCCGACGACCACGTGGCGCGTGCGCACCGACGCCACGATGCCGGCGAATTCAACGGCGCCTGGTACCTCCACGTGGTGGCTGAGGGCGACAAATGGGTGCTGGCGCGGACGTCCGGCTAGCGCGAGCGGACTCCTGACACCGCCGTCTCGTTGCCGGCCGGCGACCTGAACGTCACGATGTCGCCGACAGGACGTCAGGCGGGGACCTTGACCGTCGATCACCAACGGCGCCTTGGCGGTCGCTCGGGAGTGGGGGGCGCGCTCGCCCTCGAGTTCCCAGACCCGCGCACGGGCCGCCGCCCGGGCGCCATCGATGCGCGCCGCACCGCGATGCCGGCCAGGCAGTCCCCCAGCGCCAGCGACACCACCAGGTCGGTCAGCAGCTTGGCCGGGTCATGCACCGCCAGCGGCTTGCGCCACCCGCCGAGCGCCTCGCTCAGCACCACGTCCCGGCCGCTGGCCCGGACCGTCTCGATCAGAGCGACACCACCGGCGTGCGACATGACCCCGCAACCGGCGGCGCCGACCTGAACTGCATCGTCACTCCGACGGGATCAGTGGCTGCCCATGGTTATGCTGATGATCCGAGTGCAGCCGTGCTTCTGTCCGGTGCTGCCGCCCTCGTACTGGGCGTTGTAGCGGTAGTCGACCCTGCCGGGACCGCTGACCTCGTAGTGGTAGACGCGGGACCAGCCGTTCTTGGCCTTCATGTGGTCGCCGCGCAACGGTGTGCAGGTCCCCAGCAGGGGCGGTTGGTCGGGCCGGTTGGCGAGGTGGTCCCAGAGCTGCTGCGCGTTCTCCTCCCCTGCCTCGTCCCGGAGTTTCTGCCAGGCGGCCCAGTCGCGCTTGTGCAGGAGGACGCGGAAGCGGGGTTGCCGGTCGGGTTTGCCCCCGGGCCGGCCAAGCGCCCGGAGCGGGTCGTACGCCCCTGCGGGCGGAGGTGTACCGGCCGCGCTTCCGCCTCCGGTCACGCCTCGGTCTCGTGGCCCGGCCTGGCGACGTCCGACCATTCCTCGTCTGGTCCGGCGGTGTCGAGCCGGTCCGCCGCGTCGGGCAGCGCCAGCAGCCGGGCGGTGAGGCGCCAGCCCTTCAAGGTCTCGCTGACCGGGGTCTCGGACAGGCTCGCGATGGACAGCGCGAGGGAGTCGCGGAACTCGTCGCGGAAACCTTCGAGGTCGTCGTCGTCCAGCGCGGCCGCCCACGCGAGCTCGCCGAAGTCGGTGGCCCGGCGCTGTTCGCGGGGACGGGTCAGGGTCGTCTCCAGGGCCAGGTAGGACAGGGAGTGCCCACGGATGGCCAAGAGGAGGTCCAGGTCCTCCGAGGGGAGCATGGACAGAGAGTTACCGTCCGGTTCACGCAGGCGGGCCACCCCCGCCCGTGCCTCGTCGAGGAAGTCGCGCCGCTTGCCGGTGGTCAGGTCTGTCGTCTGGTAGGTGTGCCCGGTCCTGCTGATCACTGCCATGCCGATGCCTCCATGCCGGGATCGTACCCACGATCCTAGGTGTCTTCTCAGCGGGACTGGTCACGGCTTGACGTCGTTCATGCGTTGGGCGTCGTCGAGGACGAGTTGTTCCCAGTAAGCCTGGAGGCTGCTCAGCGGCGGGCAGCAGGCCATCCGCGCGATCCCGTGCACGATGCCCAGCGCGGAATCGAGCAACTGCCCCAGCAGGTCCTCCGGCGGCGCGGTCCCGGCCGCGTCCACGTAAGCGCTGAAGCACACGGCGGCCAGGGACGTGTTCACCGCGTGGGCACCGCTCGAGTAGGTCTGCAGGGCCGAGCGTAGCGGCTCGGCCTGGGTGTCCCCGCGGGCAGGGCTCTAGCGCGACCAACGTCTGGGCCGCGGGGAGCGTGGTGTCATCCGCAGTACCGCTCGGGAGCAGCAACGCCCGGTGGTGCGTCAAGGGTCCTGGCCCTGCCGGGTGGCGACGGTCTGCAGCAGATGGACGGTGGCGGTCACCACGAACCCCAGCATCTGCTCTTGGCTCACCGACCGTCGGCGCGACGCAGGTGTGGGCGACGACGAAGTCGATCAGACAGGCAGCGACGTCCTCGTGCGTCCCCTCGGCGGCCTCCGTGAGGACTGGCCACAGCACGCCCTGCGGCTCCAACCCGACAGTGATCAAGACCTGCACGAGCAGGCGGACGTCGTTGGACCGCAGTGCCCTCTCCTCCGCTCGGTGTCCGGCCGCGCCGCCTCCTCCTCCGGCCGGCGGACCGTGCGCACGGGGTCGAGCAGGCCCTGGCCGTGCGCCTGCGCCACGGTGAGGGGCAGGTACGCCGTCCAGCGCCTCGCCCGGTCGCGTACCTGCCGGCTGTCGCTCGTGCAGTCCGAAAAGGACACCGCTAGCGGGTTCAACCGGTCCGAGTACCTGCGCCAGATCTCGCCGGACACCAAGGCATACGCCCGCGCCTACGGACGGCGGCCGCCAGCCGAGTCCGACAACGCGCCGCGCAGCGCGAGAGCCGGTACGTGTTCCACCGCCTCCCGGCGTACGGCGACGAGCTGCAGCGCCTCGTCATGCTCCTCGGCAGCCTGCTCGAGAACAGCAAGGCCTGCTGGCACCACCGGCGCCGCCAGCAGAACGCAACCCAGGCGGCCTGACCCACCGCCTCTGCCTCGCCGCGTGCAGCACACCCGCGGATCACCACGCCCGGTGCCCGGGCCCTCGCATCGCGGGGGCCGGCCTCCGGGCGAACTCGACAACCCCTGAGCGTCGGCCGTGGACCCGACACGGGCGTCCAGGCATACCCTGCTCACAGCAGCGTCTGGCAGAGAGCCGAGCCACTTACCATCCGGCTGTCCAACAGACCTCGGGGCCGTTAGCTCAACGGCAGAGCAGCCGCCTTTTAAGCGCGCGGGTTGTCGGTTCGAATCCGACACGGCCCACTCCCCGGGCCCGCCCGGCCCCGTGATCGACTGCCCGCCGTGACCGCCGTCCTGCTTGCGCTGCTCACGGCCGTGTCGTACGGGATCGCGAACTACCTGGGGCCGCTGCTGAGCCGCACGCACCCGCTCGGCGGCGTGCTCCTCATCGGCCAGGGCATCGGTGCCGTCGGCGCGATCGGCCTGCTCGCGTACGAGGGTGGCGCGCCGCCCGACGCCCGCCACCTGCTGTACGGCGTGCTGGCCGGTGCCTGCAACGGTGTGGCGCTGGCCGCCCTCTACACGGCGGCCGGGGCGGGGCCGATCAGCATCGTGTCGCCGATCGGTGCGACGGGCGCGGTGGTCCCGGTGGTCGTCGGGATCGCCGGGGGCGAGCGGCCGGAGCTGCTCCAGCTCCTGGGCATCCCGGTGGCCATGGTCGGCGTCGTGCTCGCGGCGGCGCGGCACGCCGACGCGGTCCAGCACGCCACGCGCCGCACCATCGCGTTCGCCGTCCTGTCGGCGGTCGCGTTCGGCGGCTTCCTGTCCTTTTTCGGCCGGGCGTCCGCCGACGGCGTGCCGTGGGCCGTGATGAGCAGCCGGGTCGCGCTGCTCGCCTGCACCGCGGCCGTCCTGCTGGCCCGCCCCGTCCCGGTGCGGGTGCCGGCGCGGGCCGTGCCAGCCATCGCGCTGCCCGGCGTGCTGCTGCTGGTGGGCACCGTGGCGTACGCCACGGCCACCACGAAGGGGCTGCTGAGCGTCGTCTCCGTGATCGCCACGCTGTCGCCCCTGGTCACCGTCGGCCTGGCGGTCGCGGTGCTCGGCGAGCGGCTGGCCCCGCGCCAGCGGGTCGGCGTCGGCGCCGCGCTGCTCGGCGTGGTGCTGCTGGCTGTCGGCTGAGGTGAGCGCCAGGAGCCGCCGCGGTCCGCTGCACGGGGGCGACCCCGGTGCTTGACACCGCGAACAGGTGGGACAGGGTTCAGTCGCGGGGTAGTGCCTGCACCCTGACCTCAGGAGGAAACGCATGAGCTTGTCCCGTCGTGTCGCCCGCCCCATGCTGGCATCCGTCTTCATCAGCACCGCCATCCCGATGCTCAAGGACCAGAGCTTCCTGCACGGGCAGATCCGGGACGCCGGCCTCTCCGAGCCGGAGCTGCTGGCGAAGGCGCACGTCTACAGCAACCTGGCCGGTGGCCTGGCGCTCGCCACCGGGCGCTTCCCGAGGCTTGCCGCGCTCGGCCTGGCGCTCAACCTGGCCCCCACGACCTACGTCGGGCACGCCTTCTGGAAGGCACCCGAGGACCAGAAGATCATGCAGCAGATCAACTTCTTCAAGAACCTGAGCCTGCTCGGCGGGCTGCTCATCGCCGCCAGCGACACCGGCGGCCGCGAGTCGCTGCCGCACGCGGTCGGGCGGGTCAGCCGTCGTACCAAGCGCAAGGCGGCGAAGGCCACCGCCAAGGCGGCCAAGGCGGCCGGCAAGACCAAGAAGAAGATCCCCAGCAACGCCTGACCGCTCGGGCGCCGGCCCGCGGCCGGCGCCCGAGACGCCCCGCCCGGCCGTGAGGCACGATCGACCCATGCGGGCGGGGCGGGTCGTCGTCGAGCGGGTGCGCCGCGCCGCGAACGCCGACGGAGCCGGCGAGAGCGGGCTGTCGGCTCTGCTGGGCGCCCACGCGCTGCACTCCGCCGGCGACGCGCTAGTCACGGTGGCGCTGGCCGGCACCGTGTTCTTCTCGGTACCGCTGGGCGAGGCGCGTGGCCGGGTCGCGCTCTACCTGCTGCTCACGCTGCTGCCGTTCAGCCTGCTGGTCCCGGTGGCCGGGCCGGTGCTCGACCGGTTCCGGCACGGCCGGCGCAACGTCCTCGCCATCACCACGGCCAGCCGCGGCCTCGTCGCCTGGTCGATGGCCGGGCTCACCGGCTCGCTGGGCCTGTACCCGTGTGCGCTCGCCATCCTGGTGCTGTCGCGGGCGTACGGCGTCGCCCGCAGCGCGGCGACCCCGCGGGTGCGGCCGGAGGGCGTCAGCCTGGTCGCGGCCAACGCGCGGATGAACGTCGCGGCGGTCGCGTCCGCGTCGCTCGCGGCGGCTGTCGGCGCCGGCCTCGCCGCGCTGGTCGGCACCGCCTGGGTGCTGCGCCTGGCCAGCGTCGTGCTGCTGGCCGCGGCGGTCTGCGCGGTCCGGTTGCCGGCCCAGATCGACGAGGCCCGCGCCCCGCGGGTCAAGGGGCTGCCGCGCTACCGCCTGCTGCAGGGGCCGCCCGAGGTGCTCCGCCCGCTCGTCGCCGCCGTCGCCCTGCGCGCGCTGGCGGGGCTGCTGACCATCTTCCTGGCGTTCCTGCTCAAGGACCAGCAGTCGCCCGCCGTCGTCGTCGCCGCGGTGCTCGGGTCGGCCGTCGTCGGGCAGCTCGTCGGCACCGGGATCGCCAGCCGGCTGCCCGAGCGGATCACGTCCCGGCTGACCCTGGCGAGTCTGGCCGTACCCGCGCTGGCCTGCCTCGCCGCGGCCGTGCTCGGTGGACCGGCGCTCGCTGCGCTCGCCGCCGGGCTGTCCGGCATGTCGTACTCCCTGAGCAAGTTCGCCCTCGACGCCGCCCTGCAGACCCACGTGCCGGGGGAGAGCACCAGCGGGGCGTTCGCCCGCTCCGAGACGGGCCTGCAGCTGGCCTGGGCCCTCGGCGGCGGCATCGCGGTGGCCCTGCCCGCCGTCGCCGCCGTCGGGTTCGGCGTCGCCGCTGCCGTGCCGGTGCTGGGCATCGTCGCCGGTGCCCGCGCCGCCGCCGGGCGCCCCGTGCTGCCGCCCCTTCGCCGCCGTACGCCCACGGCCCACGCCGACCCGTCCCCCGCCGGCCACGACGCGCCGCCCCAGCCCCGCGACGACGCGTCCGGCCACCGCACGGGCCGTCCTGACGCCGCCCGTCATGAGACCTACCGTCCGGACACCGGCCGTCACGACACCGGGCCGTACGTCCCCGGGCAGTACGACGACGCCCCGACGCGGGCCGCGCGCCTGACCGAGCCGCGGCCGAACGGAGCCGCCCCCCAGGGCGACGACGCGCCGACGGAGCCGCTGCGGACGGGGTCGTACCGGGTGGACGACGCGCCGACAGAGACGTTGCGGACGGGGTCGTACCGGGTGGACGACGCGCCGACGGAGGTGCTGCGACCGCAGGCGGCACCGGCCGCCGAGCGGCGTCCCGAGCCCCGCCCCGCTCCGCCGGCCGACCCCTGGGTCGAGGCCGGCAACGAGCGCCCGTGGTGGCTGGAGCCCTGAGGTCAGGCAGCCGCGCGGGTGCGGAGCAGCCCGGCGGTCAGGTCCGCCGGCCGGTCGGTGATGACGGCCTCGACCCCGACCAGGTCGCACAGCTGCGCGTCGACGAGCCGGTTGACCGTCCAGACGCGCACCGCGAGCCCGGCGCCCTGCACGGCCGACGGCTCGGCCAGCACCGTCCGCAGGGGCAGGTGCAGCGCCGTGTCGCCGCGCCGGCGCGAGCGCATCAGCGCCGGGTGCAGCGGGTCGCCGACGTCCAGGATGGCGGCCCGCTCGAGCCGGGGACGGCGTACGGCGAGCACCTCGAGCAGGCGCTCGTCGAACGACGACGCGACGACGTCACGGGTGTCGAGGCCGGCCAGGGCGAGCGAGGCCAGCGACGCCCGAAGCATCGCCCCGATCCGGGGCTCGGGCTTGAGGTCCAGCACGAGCTGGCCCCGTCCGGCGGTGGCGGCGGCGACGTCGAGCAGCCGGGGGATGGGGTGACCGCCCGGCAGGACGACCTCGCGCAGCTGCGCCCAGGTTGCCCGCCGCACGCTGGGGACGGCGGCGCCGACCCGCTGCAGGTCGTCGTCGTGGCAACAGACAGCGACGCCGTCCGCGGTCAGTCGTACGTCGACCTCGACGCCGTCGGCGCCGCCGTCGAGTGCCGCTGTCATGGCGGCGAGCGTGTTCTCCGGGTGCAGGACGGGATCGGGCCACCCGCGGTGACCGAGGACCATCATGTGTACGACGGTCCTGGACCCGCAAGACCAGCAACCCACGGTCACATGTACGGCCGGCAAAGAGGTCACGGCAGGTTCGCCGTGACCTCTGCGTCAGCCGAAGCGACCGGTGATGTAGTCCTCGGTGCGCTTCTCGGTCGGGTTTGTGAAGATCTTCTGCGTGTCGTCGATCTCCACCAGGCGACCCGGCGAGCCGGTGCCCTCGATCGTGAAGAAGCCGGTGCGGTCCGACACCCGGGCCGCCTGCTGCATGTTGTGCGTGACGATCACGATGGTGAAGCGGTCCTTGAGCTCGCTCATCAGGTCCTCGATCGCGAGCGTCGAGATCGGGTCCAGCGCGGAGCACGGCTCGTCCATGAGCATCACCTGCGGCTCGACGGCGATCGCGCGGGCGATGCACAGGCGCTGCTGCTGCCCACCGGACAGGCCGGCGCCCGGCTTGCTGAGCCGGTCCTTGACCTCGTTCCAGAGGTTCGCGCCCTGCAGCGAGCGCTCGGCCGCGGTGTCGAGGTCGGACTTCTTCTTGACCCCGTTGAGGCGCAGCCCGGCCACGACGTTGTCGTAGATCGACATCGTGGGGAACGGGTTGGGGCGCTGGAAGACCATGCCGATCGTGCGACGTACACCGGTCGCGTCGACGCCCTGGCCGTAGATGTCCTCGTCGTCGAGCAGCAGCTTGCCCTCGACGCGCGCACCGGGGATGACCTCGTGCATGCGGTTGAGCGTGCGCAGGAAGGTCGACTTCCCGCAGCCGGAGGGCCCGATGAGGGCGGTGATGGTCTTGGGCTCGATGACGAGGTTGACGTCCTCGATCGCCCGGAACCCGCCGTAGTAGGCGTTGACGCCGATGCTTTCGATGCGCTTGGCCATGTCAGCCCTTCCCAATCTTGCTGGTCTTGATGATGACACGCGCCAGCAGGTTCAGCGCCATCACCACGAGGATGAGGACCAGAGCGGCGGTCCAGGCCCGGTCGATGAAGGCCTGCAGGGAGTTGCCGGCCGACTGGTAGATGAACAGCGGGAGCGAGCTCTGCGCCCCCGAGAACGGGTTGGTGTTGAGGTTCGGGTTGCCCAGCGCGGTGAGCAGCACCGGTGCGGTCTCACCCATGGCCCGCGCAATCGCCAGCATGATGCCGGTGAGGATGCCGGGCAGCGCGGTCGGCATGACGATGCGCAGGATCGTCTTCCACTTGGGCACGCCGAGGGCGAAGCTCGCCTCGCGCAGCGAGTCGGGCACCAGCTTGAGCATCTCCTCGCTGCTGCGCACCACGGTGGGCAGCATGAGGATCGTCAGGGCGAGCGCGGCGGCGAAGCCGGAGTAGCCGAACCCGAGGCCCAGGATCCAGAACGAGAAGACGAACAGGCCGGCGACGATCGACGGGATACCGGTCATCACGTCGACGAAGAAGCGGATCGCGGCCGCCAGCCGCCCCCGGCCGTACTCCACGATGTAGATCGACACCAGCAGGCCGAGCGGCACGCTGAACAGCGTGGCCAGGCCGACCTGCTGCAGCGTGCCGATGATGGCCTGCCGGGCGCCACCGCCCGGGTTGCGCACCCCGACGCCGCGCAGCGTCTCGGTGAAGAAGGCCGCGTCGAACCGGGTCGCGCCCTGGCGTACGACGTAGACGGCCACGCTGACCAGCGGGATCAGGGCGACGAGGAAGCAGGTGGCGACAGCGGTGGTGACGGCGCGGTCGCGCGAGCGGCGGGGGCCCTCCACGACGGCGGACACCGCGGTCTGTGCGACCAGGTAGAGCAGCGCGGCGACGACGACGAAGCCCGCCCGGCCCTGCAGGTCGGTGACGGCGAACAGCCCGACCGTCAACGCGATCACGGCGGCCGCCAGGCCGAGCAGCGCGGGCAGGCGGAGCACCCCGTTGCTGCTGGCCAGGGGCTCGTCCTCGAGCAGGCGGTCGGCCGGACCACTCAGCTCCGGTGCCGTCGTGGTCACAGCGTGCCCCCCGTGAACTCCTTGCGCCGGTAGATCACGGCGCGGGCGATCATGTTGACCACCAGGGTGATGGCGAACAGGACCAGGCCGCTGGCGATCAGCGCACTGCGGCCCGTGACGTTGGCCTCGCCGAAGCCGTTGGCGATGTTGGCGGCGATCGTGACGCCCTTGGACGGCTCGAGCACGTTGAAGCTGATGACAAAGGCGGGCGAGAGCACGACCGCCACGGCGATCGTCTCGCCGAGGGCCCGTCCGAGGCCCAGCATGGTTGCTCCGATGATGCCCGGGCGGCCGAAGGGCAGCACCGCGGTGCGGATCATCTCCCAGCGCGTCGCCCCGAGCGCCAGGGCGGCCTCCTGGTTGGCCTGCGGCACCTGCAGGAACACCTCGCGGGACAGGGAGGCGATGATCGGCAGGATCATGACGGCGAGGACGATGCTTGCGAGGAAGATCGATCGCCCGAAGATGCCGTCGTTGCCGAACAGCGGGAACCAGCCCACGTGGTCGGCCAGGAACTTCGACGTGTCGATGACCTTGTCGTTGAGGTAGTAGATGCCCCACAGGCCGAACACGACGCTGGGCACCGCGGCGAGAAGATCGATGATGTAGCCGAGGATCGGGGCCAGCCGGCGCGGTGCGTAGTGCGAGATGAACAGCGCCACCCCGATGGCCACCGGGAACGCCATGATCAGGGCGAGCACGCTGGACAGCAGGGTGCCGAAGGCCAGCGCCGCGATGCCGAACGACGGCGTCGTGTTGTTGGGGTCCCACTCGCTCGTGGTGAGGAAGTTCCCGTTGTTGTCGCGCAGCGCCGGTAGGGCCCGGACGACCAGGAACACGCCGATGGCGACGATGATCCCCAGCAGCAGGATCCCGGCGCTGCGCGACAGTGCGCTGAACAGGCGGTCACCTCGGCGCTCGCCGCTGCGGCCGCCGGTGCGGGGCAGGGCCCCCCCGACGGTGGTACCGGCGCCGGAGTGTCCGCCGGCCTCGGCCCCCGTCGAGGGGTCCGTGCCGAGGGGCGGCAGCGACCCGAGGCTCATGCGTGTCCCTTCTGTGCTGCGTTGTTCCTGGTCGTCCGGGGTCCTAGCCGAGCGCTGCGACGGAGGCGGCGACCTTGCTGCGGACGGCCTCGGGGAGCCCGACGTAGCCGTTGTCCTCGAGGATGCTCTGGCCCTCGTCGCTGGCCGTGTAGGTGAGGAAGCTCTTGACCAGGGCCGCCTTCTCGGGGGCCAGGCCCTTCTCGCAGACGACCTCGTAGGTCACCAGCAGGATCGGGTACGCGCCCTCGGCCTTAGTGCCGTAGTCCAGCTTCAGCGCGAGGTCGTTGCCGGTGCCGGTGACCTGGGCGCCCTCGATGGCCTTGCCGACGGTTTCGGGGGACAGGGTCACCGGCGACGAGGCGCCGGTGGCGATCTGGGCTATCGGCAGCTGCGCGTTCTCCGCGAAGGACTGCTCGACGTAGGTGACGGCGCCCTCGGTGCTCTTCACGGCGTTGGTGACGCCGTCGGACTTCTGGGCGGCCTGGCCGCCGACGCCGGTGAACTTGGAGCCGGCACCGGTGGTCCAGTCGGCGGCCGCGGCCGCACCGAGGAACTTCTGGAAGTTGTCGGTGGTGCCGGAGTCGTCACCGCGGTGGAACGCCTGGATACGCAGCGAGGGCAGGGTCACCGACGGGTTGAGGGCCTTGATGGCCGGGTCGTCCCAGGTGGCGATCTTGTCGTTGAAGATCTTGGCCAGGGTGGCGCCGTCGAGCACGACCTCGTCCACGTTCGGCAGGTTGTAGGTCACCGCGATCGGGCCGGTGACCATGGGCAGGTTGATGGCCTTGCCGCCGGCGCCGCAGCGGGCGTCGGCCGCCGGCTGCTCGGTGGCCGACAGCGCCGAGTCCGACCCGGCGAAGTCGAAGGTCCCCGAGATGAAGTTCTGCCGGCCGGTGCCGGAGCCGACGCTCTGGTAGTTGATCGTCGTGCCGGCGCACTTGCCCTGGTAGGTGTTGACCCACTCGGTCATGGCGTTCGCCTGGGCGCTGGAGCCGCCGGAGGTGAGTGCTCCGGTCGCGCAGTCCGTCGTGGCGGCGCTGGTGGTGCCGCTGTCCGCTGCTGCGTTGCCCTCGTCCGAGCCGCAGCCGGTCAGGCCGACGGCCCCGACGAGGACGAGGCCGAGCAGGCCGGTCCGGGAAATGCTCACGTGAGTCCTTCCGCATGGGTGCGGGGCAGCCCCCTGGCGCCCCGGTGGCGCAGGCTGCATCGCCTCCGCACGACTAAACGGTAGGGAGCGCAGGTGGACGGGCCCACCGGCCAGGGTGAACGGTCGGTGAACGGCCCGGGTGACGTGCGGCACAGGCTGCGGATCGTGACAAGAGTGCCGGCGATCAGCCACGCACCGTCTCGAGGAGGCTACGGGCCGTACGGCCGGGGGGCCGCAGCCTCGTCAGCGGGACCAGCAGACGTCCGTGGCAGCGCGGCTGAAGCCGAGCCGCTCGTACACCCGGGTCGCCCGAACGTTGCTCTCGTCGACGTACAGCAGGACCGAGTCCAGCCCCCGGTGGCGCAGCGAGTGCAGCCCGGCGAGCGTGAGGGCGGGGCCCAGCCCGCGGCCCTGCTCGGCCGGGTCGACGCCGACGACGTACACCTCTCCGACCGGCTCGTGCGCGTGCTCCCCGGACCCGGGGTCGCTGCCGTGCACCTTGGTCCAGTGGAAGCCGACCATCCGGCCGTCCTGCTCGGCGACCAGGAACCCCGCCGCGTCGAACCAGGGCTCCTTCTCCCGCAGCAGCACCTCCTCGACGCCCCAGCGGCCCTGGTCCGGGTGGTCGGCGAACGCCTTCGCGTTGAGCGCGGTCCACTCCTGCTCGTCCTGGCCGACCACGAACGTGCGAAGCCGCACGCCCTCCGGCAGCGAGTACGCCGGCAGCTCGTCCGCCAGCGGCCGGCGCATCTGCCACAGCACCCGGCTGCGCTCGAACCCGAGCGCGTACGCCAGGTGTGCCGCCCCCGGGTGCTCGCCGTGCGCCCAGAGGCGCAGCCGCCCGTCGGGGCTCTGCCGCAGGAGCTCCTCGACCAGCTGCCGGCCGATGCCGCGGCGGCGCGCCGCCGGGCGTACGCAGACCTCCGCGCTGGAGCCCGCGACCTTGTCCGTCACGTCCAGGTGCGCGTAGCCGGCCAGTGCGGCGGCGTCCTTGGCAGGGTCCTCGCCGGCAGGGTCCTCGCCGGCAGGGTCGGCAGCGGGGTGGTCCGCCAGCACGTGCCGGACGTCCTCGTCCCCGCCGAGCGGGAGGTGCAGCATGACGTGCTCCGACAGCGGCAGGTGCCGGTCGTGCTCGGCGACCTCGCGGACCAGCCGGTGCACGGCGGCCACCTCGGCCGGGTCCAGCCGCAGCGTGGTGCGCAGTGTCGGGATCACCCCGGCACGCTAGTCGCCACTCCTACGTCGCCACCCTGGCGTCCGCCCGGCCGATCCTGACCGACCTCAGCGGACCGTGTGCTCCGACAACGAGATGGCCTCGCCGTCCGCGTCGGCCAGCGCGGCCAGCGGCGGCGTCACGAACTTGTAGCCGACGTGCCGCACGGTGCCGATGAGCTGCTCGTGCTCGGCGCCGAGCTTGGCCCGCAGGCGGCGCACGTGCACGTCGACGGTGCGGGTGCCGCCGTAGTAGTCGTAGCCCCACACCTCCTGCAGCAGCTGCGCGCGGGTGAAGACCCGGCCCGGGTGCTGTGCGAGGTGCTTGAGGAGCTCGAACTCCTTGAAGGTCAGGTCCAGCGGCCGGCCCCGCAGCCGGCAGGTGTAGGTGCCCTCGTCGATCGTCAGCTCGCCGGCGCGCACGACACCGGGGTCGCCCTGCTGGCCCACGGCGGCGGCCAGCCGGCCGACGGACAGCCGCAGCCGCGCGTCGACCTCCGCCGGGCCCGCGGTATCGAGCAGCACGTCGTCGACGCCCCACTCCGCGGACAGCGCGGCGAGGCCGCCCTCGGTGAGCACGGCGAGCAGCGGCACGCCCGGGCCGGTCGTACGCAGCAGCCGGCACAGCGCCTTGGCGGCGAGCAGGTCGCGGCGCGCGTCGATGAGAACGGCGTCGACGGGCGCGGTGTCGAGCAGTGCGGTGACCTCGAGCGAGGCGACCCGTACCTGGTGCCCGAGCAGGCCGAGCGCGGGCAGGACCTCGGCCGAGGTGGCTCGCGAGGAGGTCAGGAGAAGGAGGTCGGCCATGGCAACTCCAGGATCATCAAGGTGCGGTCCGCGGGCTGGCGGCCGGCAGCGAGTCGCTGACGGCGGTGGACGGGACGCAAGGTGGATCCGTGCGGAGGCGACGTTGCCTGGCAGGCAGACTACTCGACGTCAACACCGCGGGAACGCCTCCGTGCCGCCGCCGACCACAATGGCAACGTGCCGGACGTCGCGCCCCCTGCCAGGCCCGCCCCTGCCGTCCTGCGCACGGCGGACAGGCAGCGGCTGCACGCCGAGGTCTGGCTGGGCGCGAAGGACGGACCGCTCTGCGTGCCCGGGCTGTGGCTCGTCGTCGCGCACGGCTTCTCCGGGTCCACCCGGGTGCCCGCCCTGCGCCGGGTCGCGGCCGGCCTGTCGGCGTACGGCACCGTGCTCACGTACGACGCCCGCGGGCACGGCCGCTCGACCGGGGTGACGACGCTCGGCGACCGGGAGGTGCAGGACGTGGACGCGGCGATCGGCTACGCCCGGTCGGCCGGCGCGTCGTCCGTCGCCGCGCTCGGCTTCTCGATGGGCGCGGCCGCGGTGGTGCGGCACGCGGCCGGCGTGCAGGGGTACGCCCTGGTGCACCGCCCGGACGCCGTCGTCGCGGTGAGCGGCACCGGCCCCTGGTCCACCCGCGCCACCGCGAGCCGCTCGATGCGCCGGCTGCACCTGCTCGTCGAGACCTGGCCGGGCCGGCTCGTGACCCGGCTGGTGCTGCGCACCCGCGTCGACCCGCGCGGCTGGGCGGTGCCGCCGGTGCCGCCCGCGGAGTGCGTCGCCGCGGTCGACGTCCCGTTGCTGCTCGTGCACGGCGACCGCGACGGCTACCTCGGTCTGGAGCACCCCCGTGTGCTGGCCGAGCGGTCCGGCGCGCCGCTCTGGGTCGAGCCGGGCTTCGGGCACGCCGAGGAGGCGATCGGCCCGGAGCTGGTGGACCGGATCGGCCGGCACCTGGTGCAGGTGCTCACCCGCCCGGGGCCGGTCCCGAGCTCGTCGGGCAGCCCGGACCGGGGCAGACTCGACCCATGACGACCGGCCCGGCGAGGACGACGCTGCGCTACTGGGCAGCCGCCCGTGCCGCGGCGGGCACGCCCGCGGACGAGCTGACGGCACCGACCCTCGCCGACGCGCTCGCGCAGGCGGTGGCGCTGCACGGCAGCGGTCTGGAGAAGGTGCTGTCGGTCTGCTCGTACGTCGTCGACGGCGACCCGGTCGGCGGCCGTCCGCACGAGGCCGTGCCCCTGCGGGACGGCTCGCTGGTCGACGTGCTGCCGCCCTTCGCGGGCGGATGACCGTTCTCTGGCACGATCTTCCCGTGGCGGAGCGGCAGGGCGGGGCGGCGGGCACGGCGGGCTCCACCGCCGTGGCCGGTCCCGCGCCGTCCCCGCGGCACCCGCTCGGCGCGTCCGCCGGGCTGGGCCTGGCCGCGGCGGCCGTCGGCGCGCTGCTCCTGCTCCTGGCCGTACCTGGCCCGGCGTGGCTGACCGCGGGCGTCGCCGTGCTGCAGCTGCTGCTCGTCCTGACCGTCCTGGTCGTGCTCGACGCCCCCGCCCGGGGCGCGGCGGCCGCCATCGCGCTGGTCGCCGCCGCAACTGCCGACGCCGTGGTGCTGCAAGACGACGGGGAGGTCGACGGCCTCGCGGGCGTGGTCGCCCTGTCGCTGGTCGTCGCGCTGCTGCACCAGCTCGCGCGGACGTCGGCGCGCACGCAGGTCACGCACGCGCTCGCCGACACCCTGCTCGCCGTGGTCGTCGCCGCGGCGGCGGCCTGCCTGATCGCCCTGCGCGACACCCCCGGCGGGCTCGCGGCCACGCTCGCCGCGCTGCTCGCCGCGGCCGCGGGCCTGCTGCTCCTGCACCTCGCCCTCACCCGCGGCGCCCGCCCGCCGGCCGGCCTGGTCGTCGCCCTGCTCGCGGGAGCCGCCCTCGGCGCTCTGGTCGGCGGCCTCAGCGACGACCTGGCGGCCGTGCCGGGTGCCGGTCTCGGCCTGGCGGCCGCCCTGGTCGCCGGGGTGGCCGACCACCTCGCCTCCGCGGGCGTGCCCGGGCGGGGGTCGGGAGGCGTCGGCCCCGCCCGCCGACGGGCTGCGCTCCGGCCGGTCCGGGTCCTGCTGCCGTACGCCGTGCTCGGGCCGGTCGCGCTGGTCGCCGGCCGGCTCGCTCTCGGGTGAAGCGGCTGGCCGTCGTCGTCCTGGTCCTGGCCGCCCTGCTGCTCGTCG
>DASTLY010000149.1:0-29742 GCA_035714445.1 Mycobacteriales bacterium | reverse complement strand
CGTCCCCCCGCACCCGGTCGCCCCGCAGGCGCGCGGCCGGTGCGACCCCGACCGGCACCACCCCCACCCCGCCCCAGGAGGCATCCGCATGACGATCACCTCAGACGTCACCACCACCGGCGACACCGTCACCGGTCGCTTCACGATTAAGAACCTGCCGACGCTGGACGAGGTCAAGAAGCCGGCGTTCGCCTTCGCCGGTCTCGCCGACCTCGCCATCGAGCAGGTCAAGGACGCCCCGGCCGCCTACGTCGCCGAGGTCCGCAAGGCCCAGGAGCGCCTCGCCGAGGTCCCCGCGGTCGTCCGGACCCTCCCGACGCGGGTCACCCAGGCCACCGAGCAGGCCGGCGACCTCTACGCCGCGCTCGCCGTCCGCGGCCAGCGCCTCGTCACCCAGATCCGCCGCCAGCCGGCCACCGAGGCCGCGATCGACGAGGGCAAGGAGGCCGTGAAGAAGGCCGAGGCCGCCGCCGTCGCCGCCAAGAACAGCATCAAGGCCGGCGAGAAGGCCGTCTCCGGCGCCGCCAACAAGATCGGCTGATCTTACCCGTACGGCCGCGACCCCCGGTGCCTCCAGGCCCGGGGGTCGCTGCTGTGGGGTGGGTGCGCAGCGCCGAGATCGGGCAGGATGTCGGCGTGGACCTGCTGGCACCGGCGAACTACTTCCTGCTCCTCGTCAACCTCGTGCTGCTCGGGCTCGCGATCTGGGCCTTTGTCGACGCCGCGGTGCGGCCGGCGGCGGCGTTCCCGGCCGCGGGCAAGCTGACCAAGCCGATCTGGCTCGGCATCACCGGCGTCTGCGTGGCCCTGTCGCTGCTCGGCGTGGGGCTGCTCGGCCTGCTGGGCGGGGTCGTCGCGGTCGCCGTCATCGTCTACCTGGTGGACGTGCGGCCGGCCGTGCGCGAGATGCGCCCCGGAGGGCCCTGGCGCTGACCGGCTCCCCGCCGCCCGCTCAGTGCGGGGCGGCAGGGGCGTGCAGCCCCTCGGGCGCGATGCCCTCGGCGCTCTGCTCGCCGGCGTGTACGAAGACCATCGCCGGCCCCGGGTTGCCCTCGAGGTCCTCGAACTCGCCGTTCGCCTCGTAGACGTCGAGCAGGCCGGGCGCCGCGCTGGCGGCGAGCAGCCGGCGTACGTCCTCCTGCACGGTCGTCGACTCCCCGTCGCGGCTCCCGCCGCGCAGCACCACCAGCTGCTCCGCCATGCCGGGGACCTTCCCCGGGGCCCCGGGGGCTACCCCGCCCACTCCCTTCGACATCCCGCGTGTCACTGGCCGTCACGTCCGGCCTGCTGCGTCGTTGCACTCTCTGCGGCCCGCACCCGGCGGACCGCTCCCGAGGAGGGGCCCGCAGTGACTCACAGCGACCACGTCACCACTCAGCTCGAGCTGCGCCTGGTCGTGGTGGACGGACCGACCCTGCCGGTGACCGCGACCCTGCGGTACGAGGCGGGCGATCCCTGGGCGATCCGCGTGCACTTCCGGACCGGCGACGACGGCGAGGGCGTCGAGTGGCTGTTCGCCCGGCAGCTGCTCACCGACGGGGTCAACCGGCCCGCCGGGCAGGGTGACGTCCGGGTCTGGCCGGCGCCCGACCGCCGCGACCCGACCGTGTTCCTGGCGATGAGCTCCCCCTCGGGCTCGGCGCTGTTCGAGGTCGACCGCGACCGGCTCGCGCGCTTCCTGCAGCGGACCTACCGGCTGGTGGCGGCCGGTGCGGAGGACCAGGTCGTCGACCTGGATGTCGAGCTCAGCCTGCTGCTGCGCGACGTCGCCTGACGCTTCAGCGCGGCGCGACGGAGTCCCACGGGACCGAGAGCTCACCGAGCCGGGCCCGCCGGACATCGGCGCCCGGCCAGTCCAGCGCGGCGCAGGCGGCGACCCAGCGCTGGCGGGGGCCGTACGGCTCCAGCGCACCTGACCGGTCCCACGCGTCGTCGAGAGCCCGGAGCAGCGCATGCACCGGCTCGCCGGGCACGTTGCGGTGGATCAGCGCCTTGGGGAGCCGCTCGGCGAGCGCCGCGGGCCGCTCGAGCGTGGCCAGGGACGCGGCGAGGACCAGCGTGCGCGGCCCGTCGCCGGTCAGCTCGACCCAGCCGGCCAGCCGGCCGAGCTCGTCGCAGGTGCCCTCGACCAGCAGCCCGCCCGGGGCGAGCCCGGCCAGCAGGGTGCGCCAGGCGGGGGCGACGGCGGGTTCGTCGTACTGCCGCAGCACGTTGAGGGCGCGGACGAGGACCGGCCGCAGCCCGGCGAGCTCGAAGCCGCCGAGCGCGAACCGCAGCCCGTCGGTGGCCGCCGCCTGCGCCGCCGCGACCCGCTCCGGGTCGATCTCCAGGCCCACCACCTGGACGTCGGGCCGGACCGCGCGCAGCCGGGCGTGCAGCTCCACCGTGGTGACCGGCGAGGAGCCGAAGCCCAGGTCGACGACGAGCGGCGGCCCGTCGCACCGCCGCAGCAGGTCGCCGTGAACGGCGGTCAGCCGCCGGTCGACCCGGCGCAGCCGGTTGGGCGCAGTGGTGCCGCGGGTGGCCAGCCCGAGCGCGCGGGCGCGGCCGGCCGCGTAGCGCCGCACCCGGGCCACGCTCAGACCCGGGCGGGCAGGCGCTCGGGCTCGGGCGCGGCCCGGCCCTCCACCGACAGGTGGGGCAGCAGCCGGTCCAGCCAGCGCGGGAGATGACGACGCACGACAGCTCCAGAAGAGGGAGAAGGGTCACCAGCCTGCCGGACGGGCGCGCCGACCCTCCGGCTGTCAGGTCCTGCGGTGCACCTTCGTCGAGGAGGCCTGCTGCTGCGGGGTGACCTGAACCAGGTCGATGTTGACGTGCGCCGGCCGGGACGCCACCCAGGCGATGATGTCGGCGATGTCCTCCGCGGTCAGCGCGTCGACGCCCTCGTAGACGGCGCTCGCCCGCGACGCGTCGCCGGCGAAGCGCACCAGGCTGAACTCCTCGGTCGCCACCATGCCGGGTGCGACCTCGCTGACGCGCACCCCGCTGTCGACCGTCTCCAGCCGCAGCGTCTCGCGGAGCGCGACGAGGGCGTGCTTGGCCGCCGTGTAGCCACCGCCCCCTTCGTACGCCCAGCGGCCGGCCGTCGAGCCTGTCAGCACGACGTGGCCGCCTCCCGCCGCGACCAGCGCCGGGAGCAGCGCCTGGACCGTGCGGACGGTGCCGAGCACATTCACGTCGTACGTCCGGGCCCAGGTCTCGACGTCGGCGTCGGCCAGCGGGGTGAGGTCGAAGGCGCCGCCGGCGTTGGCGACCACCAGGTCGCACTCCGGGACGGCGTCGGCGAGCTGCTCGACCGAGCGCGGGTCGGTCACGTCCAGCGCGCACGGCCGGATCGCCGGCGACTGCGCGGCGAGCGCCCCCAGGCGGTCCAGCCGACGGGCCGCCGCGACCACCTGCCAGCCGTCCTGCGCCAGGCGCAGGGCGGTCGCGGCGCCGATGCCGCTGCTGGCGCCGGTGACGAGGGCGGTGCGGGTTGCGGCCATGCGGGAAGTGTCCCCGATGTGCGGAGGTTGCGCTTCGAGGGGCAGGATCGCTCGACGACGGGAGGTGGGGGCGTGTCGACGCTGCGCAGTGCCGTCTCCGGGTCGCGCCCGAGCACGGTCCGGCCGCGGCGGGTCGCCGTGCTGTCGGTCCACACCTCACCGCTGGAGCAGCCCGGCACCGGCGACGCCGGCGGGATGAACGTCTACGTGCTCGAGACCAGCAAGCGGCTGGCCGACCTCGGCGTCGAGGTGGAGGTGTTCACCCGGGCGACCACCGGGGGGCTGCCGCCGGTCGTCGACGTCGTTCCCGGAGTGTCGGTGCGGCACCTGCCGGCCGGGCCGCTCGAGGGCCTCGGCAAGGAGGACCTGCCGTCCCAGCTGTGCGCGCTGACCAGCGGGGTGCTGCGGGCCGAGGCCCGGCACGAGCCCGGTTGGTACGACGTCGTGCACTCCCACTACTGGCTGTCCGGCCAGGTCGGCTGGCTGGCGACCGAGCGCTGGGGCGTGCCGCTGGTGCACACCGCGCACACCCTCGCCAAGGTCAAGAACCTCGCCGTCGCCGCGGACGACGTGCCCGAGCCGCTGCGCCGGGTCGTCGGCGAGGAGCAGGTGGTCGCCGCCGCCGACCGACTGGTCGCCAACACCGACGACGAGGCCCGCCAGCTGGTCGACCTGTACGACGCCCAGGCCCGCCGGGTGGTCACCGTCAACCCGGGCGTCGACCTCGAGCACTTCCGCCCCGGAACGGCCTCCACCGCCCGTACGCGGCTGGGGGTGCCCCCCGACGCCGTCGTCCTGCTGTTCGTCGGGCGCCTGCAGCCGCTGAAGGCGCCCGACGTCCTGCTCCGCGCGGCCGGCCGCCTGCTGGAGCAGGACCCGGGCCTGCGCGGGCGCCTCGTCGTCGCCGTCGTCGGCGGGCCCAGCGGCAACGGCAACGCCACCTCGACCTCCCAGGGCGAGCCCCAGCTCCTGCGGGACCTCGCCGCCACCCTCGACCTGCCGGTCCGCTTCGAGCCGCCGAGCTCCGCGGACCGGCTCCGCGACTGGTACCGCGCCGCCGACGTCGTGGCCGTGCCCTCGCACAACGAGTCCTTCGGCCTGGTAGCCCTCGAGGCGCAGGCCTGCGGCACCCCCGTCGTCGCGACCGACGTCGGCGGGCTGCGCACGACCGTCCGCGACGGCGTCAGCGGCCTGCTGGTCGCGGGGCACGACCCGGCCGCGTGGGCCGCCGCCCTGCGCCGGGCCCTCGACGCCCGGCCCGTCCTGTCGCTCGGCGCCGTCGAGCACGCCGCCCAGTTCTCCTGGGCGCGCACCGCCAGCGGGCTGCTGGCGACCTACCGGGAGGCGCTCGCCGACCGCGTCCCCACGTCCCTGGCGGCTGCCCTGTGAGCGGAACATGCGGGCGGTGCCCCGCGACGAAGGAGCGGGCGTGCCGGTCGCTTGTGGAGAGAGCCCTGGTGTGCCTGTGAGTGATGCCCTTGCGACCGACGCTCTGACACCGGAGCCCGCGACGTCCCCGACCGACGTCATCCGGGCCGCGCTGGAGGAGGCGCAGCTCGACTGGACCAGCCCCGGCGAGGGCCAGTTCTTCGTCAAGCTGCCGGGCACCCACAAGCTCGCCACCAACTGCTGGCTGGTCGTGGGCCGGCACGCCCTGCTCGTCGAGGCGTTCGTCTGCCGCAAACCCGACGAGAATGCCGAACAGTTTCTGCGTTTCCTGCTGCGCCGCAACGCGCGGATGTACGCGGTCGCGTTCTCGGTCGACAGGGCGGGCGACGTCTACCTGGTCGGCCGGCTGCCGCTGCAGGCGGTGACGCCCGAGGAGGTCGACCGGCTGCTCGGTGCGGTGCTGCAGTACGCCGACGAGTCGTTCAACCCGCTGCTCGAGATCGGCTTCGCCGGCTCCATCGCGCGGGAGTGGGACTGGCGCCGCAAGAACGGCGAGTCGACCGCGAATCTGCAGGCCTTCGCGCGCTTCGCCGACCCCGACGGGCCGGGCCGGGCCCCGGCGGAGTGAGCGCCCCCTCCGAGGTCGTCTGGCGGCTCGACGGGCTGCTCCTCGACGCGCTGTCGACCCTCGGTGCGCCGTTCGAGCGGGTCGCCGCGGGGGCGTACGCCGTCACCCTGCACGGCCGCCGCCGGGCCAGCACCGTCGTCTGGCTCATCGCCGGCGAGCAGGCGCTGGCGGTCGAGGCGTTCGTGATGCACGTCATCGAGCCGGACGCCGCAGCGGTCGCCCGGCTGCACCGGCACCTGCTGGGTCGCAACCTGCGCCTGCGCGGCGTGCACTTCGGCCTCGACGACGTCGGCGACGTGTTCCTCACCGGCAGCCTGCCGACCGCCGGCGTCGACGAGGTCGGGGTCGACCGGCTGCTCGGCGAGGTGCTGCAGCTGCTGGAGGACGAGCAGGACACCCTCATCGCGGCGGCGTACGGCGACCGGCTCCAGGGCGACCCGGCGCTCGCCGCGAAGGTCCTCGCCGACGGGGCCGGCCGCCGCCCGGCCGGTACGCCCGACTGGGCACCGCACCGGGATGTCCGCCGCTGATCAGCTCTTGCGCTTTCCCTATCGACTCAGTATGTTTCCCGGTATGACCAGCCCCGCCGCCCTCCTGCGCAGCCACCTCACCAGCGCCGAGAACGCGCTCGTGACCGACGCCGACGTCGACGGCGCACTGCAGCGGGCCTGTGCCGGGCGCTCCCCGCGCACCCGGGTGGAGGTCGCGGCGCTGATGGTCTACGCGGGGCCGTACTCCACCCGTGTCCCGGCGCTCGAGTCCCGGCCACTGCGCCGGCCGCTGCTGGTCCGGCTGGTGACCGGCGCCCCGCGGCCCGTCGCGCGTCCCGCCGTCCCGGCGTTCGAGCCCTGCCGCGCCCCGGCGGCGCGTCTGCCGCAGGCGGCCTGACCGTCCCGTCCGGCCGCCTGGCAGGATCGCCCCATGGCGACCCTGGTGCTGCTGCGGCACGGCGAGAGCGCGTGGAACCTGTCCAACCAGTTCACCGGCTGGGTGGACGTCGACCTGACCGAGAAGGGCGAGCAGCAGGCGGTCCGCGGCGGTGAGCTGATGCGCGAGGCCGACCTGCTCCCGACGGTCCTGCACACCTCCGTGCTGACCCGCGCCGTGCGTACGGCCAACCTCGCGCTCGACGCGGTCGGCCGGCCGTGGATCCCCGTGCAGCGGCACTGGCGGCTCAACGAGCGGCACTACGGCGCGCTGCAGGGCAAGGACAAGAAGCAGACGCTGGCGGAGTTCGGCGAGGAGCAGTTCATGCTCTGGCGCCGGTCGTACGACGTCCCGCCGCCGCCGCTCGAGCCAGGCAGCGAGTGGGACGACTCGGCCGACCCGCGCTACGCCGGCCTGGCGCCGGACCTCGTCCCCTACACCGAGTGCCTCGCCGACGTGGTCACCCGGCTGCTCCCGTACTGGTACGACACGCTCGTGCCGGACCTGCGCGCCGGGCACACGGTGCTGGTCACCGCGCACGGCAACTCGCTGCGCGCCCTGGTCAAGCACCTCGACGGGCTCAGCAAGGACGAGGTGGTCGGCCTCAACATCCCCACCGCCCAGCCACTGCGGTACGAGCTGGACGACCTGCTGCGGCCGACCGTCCCCGGCGGGGAGTACCTGGACCCGGAGGCGGCCGCCGCTGCCGCTGCCGCCGTCGCGGCGCAGGGGCGCTAGCAAGGGCAGCCGCGCAGGGGCGCTAGCAGCGCCAGCCGCGCAGGGGGGAAGCGGCGAACGGCTCAGCCGACGGGGACGGGCCTCTCGCCGGTGACGAGGTAGACGACGCGGCGAGCGACGGAGACGGCGTGGTCGGCGAAGCGCTCGTAGTAGCGACCGGCCAACGTGATGTCGATGGCCGCCTCGGTGCCGCCCTGCCAGTCGTCGTCGAGGATGACGATGAACAGCTTGCGGTGCAGGTCGTCCATGACGTCGTCGTCGCGCTCGAGCTCAGCGGCGAGCGAGACGTCGCGGCCGGCGATGACGCTGCCCGCCTTGGCGACGATCTCCTCGGCGACGTGGCCCATCTCCAGCAGGGTGGACCGCAGCTCCGGCGGCACCGCCGAGGAGGGGTAGCGGCGGCGGGCGATCTTCGCCACGTGCAGCGCCAGGTCGCCCATGCGCTCCAGGTCGGCGACCATACGCAGGGACGTGACGATGACCCGGAGGTCGCTCGCGACCGGCTGCTGACGGGCCAGCAGGTCGAACGCCCGGGACTCCACGTCGCGGTAGAGCTCGTCGACCTGCTCGTCCGCGGTGATGACCGTCTCGGCGAGCTGCAGGTCGGCGTCGAGCAGTGCGGTGGTCGCCCGGCTCATGGCAGAGCCGACGAGGTTGGTCATCTCGACCATGAGATGGGAGATGGCATCGAGCTCATCGTGGTAGGCGTCGCGCATGACGGCCACCCTAGCCGCGGGACCCACCGCAGCCCGTCCTGCGCATGAACGCGGGATGAACAGGGGCGGGCCCTCCCGGCGCAGGCCAGAGCCGCATTGTGCAGCCCCACTAGGCTCAGGCGCGTGGAGCTGCTGGCCGCGGGTGTGGGCCTCGTCGCGGGGATGCTCCTGCTCGGCGCGCTGCTGCTGGTCCTGCGCCGCCGGGGCGAGGCGCCTCGACCGCAGCCCGCGCCGGTCGCCAGCGTGCCCAGCTCGGTCGACGTCATCCACGCGCTGCCGGTCGCGGTCGCCGTGCTCGACGGGCAGGACGAGGTGGTGCTGGCCAACGCGACCGCCGTACGGCTGGGGGTGGTGCGCTCGGACCGGGTGCCGGTCGCCGAGCTGCGCCGGCTGGTACGCGACACCCGCCGCAGCGGCACCGCCCACGAGGCGGAGCTGGAGCTCGCCGCCTCGCGGCTGGGGCGGGTGCCGGAGGCCGTCCGGGTGCGGCTGGCGCCGATCGGGGGCGCCGGCCACGTGGCGCTGCTGGTCGAGGACGTCACCGAGGCCCGCCGCGTCGAGGCGGTGCGCCGCGACTTCGTGGCGAACGTGAGCCACGAGCTCAAGACGCCGGTCGGCGCAATGGCGCTGCTCGCCGAGGCGCTGCAGGACGCCAGCAACGACCCGGCGGCCGTACGCCGGTTCGCCGGCCGGGTGCAGCACGAGGCGGAGCGGCTGGCCCGGCTGGTGCAGGAGCTGATCGACCTGTCCCGGCTGCAGGGCGCCGACCCGCTGCCCCACCCCGAGCCGGTGTCGGTCGACCTCGTGGTCGCCGAGGCCGCCGACCGCACCCGGATGCTCGCCGCCGCCCGCGGCATCGCGCTGGTGGTGGGCGGGGAGCGGGGGCTGTCGGTGCTCGGCAGCGAGAGCCAGCTGGTCACCGCGCTGGCCAACCTGCTCGACAACGCCGTCGCGTACAGCCCCGACCACACCCGGGTGGGCGTCGCCGTACGCCGTCGTGGTGGCGCCGTCGAAGTCAGCGTCACCGACCAGGGCATCGGGATCGCGGAGAAGGACCTCGAGCGGGTCTTCGAGCGGTTCTACCGGGCCGATCCCGCCCGCTCCAGGGCGACCGGCGGCACCGGGCTCGGCCTCGCGATCGTCAAGCACGTCGCCACCAACCACGGCGGGGAGGTCGACGTGTGGAGCGTCGAGGGGTCGGGCTCGACGTTCACCCTGCGCCTGCCCCTGGCGAGCTCCACCGCCGTACCCCTGATCGCCGAAGGAGTCTCGTGACGCGCGTGCTGCTGGTCGAGGACGAGGAGTCGTTCTCCGACCCGCTGTCCTACCTGCTCAAGGCCGAGGGGTTCGAGGTCGCGGTGGCGGCGACCGGCCCCGAGGCGCTGGCGGAGTACGACCGCAACGGCGCGGACCTGGTGCTGCTCGACCTGATGCTGCCGGGGCTGTCCGGCACCGAGGTGTGCCGTGCGCTGCGCCAGCGCGGCTCGGTGCCGGTCATCATGCTCACCGCCCGGGACAGCGAGATCGACAAGGTGGTCGGGCTCGAGCTGGGCGCCGACGACTACGTCACCAAGCCGTACTCCACCCGGGAGCTGCTCGCGCGCATGCGCGCGGTCCTGCGGCGGGGCATCGAGCCCGAGGAGGCGCAGCCGGCGGCACTCGAGGCCGGGCCGGTGCGGATGGACGTCGACCGGCACGTGGTGACGGTGTCGGGGCGGCACGTCCAGCTGCCGCTCAAGGAGTTCGAGCTGTTGGAGCTGCTGCTGCGCAACGCCGGACGGGTGCTGACCCGCGGCCAGCTCATCGACCGCGTGTGGGGGGCCGACTACGTCGGCGACACCAAGACGCTCGACGTCCACGTCAAGCGCCTGCGCGCGAAGCTCGAGCCGGACCCGGGGCTGCCCCGGCACCTGGTGACGGTCCGGGGGCTGGGCTACAAGTTCGAGCCCTGACCCCTTCCCGCTTGTCTGCTCGCAGCGACGTCAAAGTCGCGCAGCGATGTCTGCCCGGGCAGACAAGCCGGGAACGAGGCGACACGTCCGAGCCTCGAACCCACCCGGCTTGTCTGCTCGCAGCGACGTGACACGGCCGCTTCGATGTCTGCCCGGGCAGACAAGGGGTGCTTGTTCAGGGGCCGAGGGCGTGGGCGGCCGACGTGGCGGGGTGCGGGGGCAGGCCGGTGCGCTGGCGGCACAGGCCGGCGAGCACGTCGTACGCCTCCGCGCCGATCAGCGCGGTGAGCTCGCCGGCGTAGGTGACCCAGAGCGGGTCGGCGGCGCCGTGCGCTGCCGGCGAGCCGGTGCACCACCAGTGCAGGTCGGCGCCGCCCGGCCCCCAGCCGCGGCGGTCGAACTCGCCGATCGAGCTGACCAGGACGGACACCTCGTCGGGGCGGGTGACCCGCTCCTGGGTGCGGCGGACCGGCAGCTGCCAGCACACGTCCGGCTTGGTCTCGAGCGGGTGCCTGCCGGTACGAAGGGCCAGCGCGTGCAGGGCGCAGCCGTCGCCGCCGGCGAAGCCCGGCCGGTTGAGGAAGACGCAGGCGCCGTCGACGACCCGGGTGCGCCGGGCCGGCTCGCCCTCGAGCTCGTCCACCTCGGCAATGCCCAGCGAGCGGCCGGCGTCGGCGTACTGCCAGTCGCACTTCTTCAGCTGCCGGGCCAGCCCGGTCACCCGCTCCTCGTCCTCGTCGTCGGACCAGAACGCGCCGTGCGTGCAGCAGCCGTCGTCGGCCCGCCCCTGGACGACCCCCTGGCAGCCCGCCCCGTAGATGCACGTCCACGACGACAGCAGCCAGGTCAGGTCGGCGCGGACCACGTGCTCGTCGTCGGCGGGGTCGCCGAACTCCACCCAGTCGCGGACGTGGTCCGGGTCGACCTCCCGGAACCGCGGCAGCCCGAGGTCGGTCATGTCAGAGGATGCGGACCACGAGCAGGGCGACGTCGTCGTCGCGGGCGGTGCCGTCGAGCGCGGCCAGCAGGCCGTCACAGATGGTGTCGGCGTCGGCGCCGTCGGCGGCCTCGACGGCCCGGCGCAGGCGTTCGAGCCCGACGTCCGGGTCGAGCCCGCGCCGCTCGACGAGCCCGTCGGTGTAGAGCACCAGCAGCGAGCCGGGCGGCAGCTCCTCGCTGAGCTCGGCCCGGTCGGTGCCGAGCGCGGCGCCGACCAGCAGCGACTGCGCCCCGGTCAGCAGCCGCGTGGTCCCGTCGGGCGCGCGCAGCACCGGCGGCAGGTGCCCGGCATTGGCCAGGCAGAGCGCGCCGGGCGCCGCCGGGGTCGGCAGCGTGATGCGGCCGTAGATGGCGGTGGCGAGCTGCGCCATGCCCAGACCCTGCACCAGCTGGTCGAGGTGGTCGAGGACGAGGGCCGGGCTGCTGCCCTGCCAGGCGTAGGACCGCAGGACCGAGCGCAGCTGGCCCATCGCGGCGGCGGCGGTGAGGTCGTGACCCATGACGTCGCCCACGGCGAAGCCGACCGCGCCGTCGGGCAGGGCGAACAGGTCGTACCAGTCCCCGCCGACCTGGGCCGCCGTCGAGCCGGGCAGGTAGCGAGCCGCCCGGTCCAGCCCCGGCACGGCGGGCAGCTGCGGGAGCAGGCTGCGCTGCAGCGCCTCGGCGACGTCGTGCTCGCGCTGGTAGAGCCGGGCGTTGTCGACCGTCAGCGCGGCGCGGCGGGCCAGGTCGGCAGCCATCGACAGGTCGTCCTCGTCGTAGTCGCGCCCGCTCTCCGCGCTGACGAGCGTGAGCGCGCCGAGGACCTGGCGGCGGGCCCGCAGCGGTACGACGATCGCGCTGCGCAGCCCGAGCTCGCGATAGGTCTGTGACAGGGCGAAGCCGGCGTCGACGTCGTCGATCAGCTCGTCCGACACCCGCCGCAGCAGGATCGAGGAGCCGGTCTCGAGGACCTGGCGGACCGGGGAAGCCTCGGTACGGGCGTCCGGCTGCAGCTCCTGCGCCCGCTGCAGCAGCGGCAGCTTGGCCGGGTCGCGGTGGGCGCAGGCGACCCGGCGTACGTCGTCGTCGCTGACCAGCTCCACGAAGCAGAAGTCGGCCATCAGCGGGACCACGAGCTCGCTGAGCCGGGCCAGGCTCTGCTCGACGTCGAGCGTCGCGGCCAGCACCGAGGTGGCCTCGGCGAGCAGCGCCAGCCGGCGCTGCGCCTTCTCGGCGGCGGCCCGGGCCGCCTGCTCCGCCGCGAGCGTGCGGCCGCGCTCCTGCTCCACGTGCACCCGGGCCGTGACGTCGGCCTGGATGCCGACGAAGTGCGTGAGCGCGCCCTCGCCGTCGTGGACCGGCGACAGCGACAGCTCGTTCCAGAAGGCGGTGCCGTCCTTGCGGTAGTTGAGCAGGGGAACGACGACGTGCTGCTCCTGCTCGATGGCGGTACGGATCCGGCGTACCGCCGCCGGATCGGTGTCCGGCCCCTGCAGGAACCGGCAGTTGCGGCCGACCGTCTCGTCGTAGCTGTAGCCCGTCGTGCGCTCGAAGGCCGGGTTGACGTAGACCAGCGGGTGGCCTGGCTGGCGGGGGTCGCTGATCGTGAACGACAGGCCGGCGGCCACGACCGCCCGGTCCCGGATCCGCGCCTCGGGCAGGTCGGTCTCGACGTCGAACAGCACCAGCAGCGCGAGGTCGGTGTCCTGCGGCTCCGGCAGCGGGAACCCGGTCACCCAGAGGGTCCGTCGCTCCTGCCCGCCGCAGACGGCCACCGGCTCGCCGAACACCGGCTCGCCACTGGTCGCCCGGTCCACCGGGCTGTCGCCGGGGTCGTACGCCGTCCCGCCCGGCGCTCCCAGGCCGGCGGCCTCGACCCAGCGGGCGGCGGAGGCCGGCAGCCGCAGGTCCCCGGTGAGCCGGCGGGCCGCGGGGTTGGCGTGCACGACCTGTCGCCGGCGTACGTCGACGAGCAGGACGGCTGCCGGGACGTCGTGCAGCACCCGGGTGTAGCCGCTGCGCGGCAGGGGGCCGAGGGGGTCCACCACGTCGGCGACCACCTGGGCGGCCAGGCGGGAGTGACCGGTCGCGTCGGCGCGGGAGTGACCGGTCGCGTCGTCGCTGCGCGTCACGGCCGCGCTCCCGCAGGGGCGTTCATCCCGCGCAGCCTACCGATGCGGAGCGATCCCGCCGCCCGAGAGCGCGGCCCCCCGCGCGGCACTGGGTAGCGTCGTGCGCATGCGGCTGGGCGTGCTCGACGTGGGGTCCAACACGGTCCACCTGCTGATCGTCGACGCGCACCGCGGCGGCCACCCCGACCCGGTCCGGTCGCACAAGACGGAGCTGCACCTCGCGGAGCTGCTGCGCCCGGACGGCTCGCTCGGGGCCGACGGCTGCCGGGCGCTGTGCGAGGCGGTGGCGGACGCGAAGGCGGCGGCCGCGGACGAGGGCGTCGAGGACATGATGGCGTTCGCGACGTCTGCCGTCCGCGACGCGAGCGACAGCGCCGAGGTCCTGGCGAAGGTGCACAAGGCCACCGGGGTGGCCCTGCAGGTGCTGCCGGGCGAGGACGAGGCCCGGCTGACCTTCCTCGCCGTACGCCGGTGGTTCGGCTGGAGCTCCGGTCGGCTGCTGTGCCTCGACATCGGGGGCGGCTCCCTGGAGCTGGCCACCGGGATCGACGAGGAGCCCGACGTCGCGCTGTCGGTGCCGCTGGGCGCCGGCCGGCTCACCCGGGAGGTGCTGCCCGCCGACGACCCGCCGAGAAAGCGCGACGTCGCGGCGCTGCGCGAGCACGTGCGCGAGGTGCTCGCCGACGCGGTGCCGGTGCTGGCGGCTGCCGGTGCGCCCGACCGGAGCATCGTCACCAGCAAGACCTTCCGCTCGCTGGCCCGGCTCGACGGGGCCGCGCCCTACAGCGAGGGGCCGCGCGTCGCGCGCTCGCTCACCCTGTCGGGCCTGGACCGTACGGTCGACCTGCTGGCCGGGATGCGCTCCACCGACCGGGCCCGCCTGCCCGGGGTGTCGCCCAGCCGGGCCCGTCAGCTGCTGGCCGGTGCGCTCGTCGCGCAAGGGGCACTGCGGGCGTTCGGGCTGAGCTCGGTCGACGTCTGCCCGTGGGCGCTGCGCGAGGGCGTCATCCTGCGGCGGCTGGACTGGCTCGCCGGAGCCTGACCGCCCTCGCCAGGTCAGTCGACCTCGGGGCGCGGCCCGCTCGACGACGGCGCGGGGGTCGACGACGGTGCCGGGGTCGACGGCGCCGGGGTCGACGGTGCCGGGGTCGACGGTGCCGGGGTCGATGGTGCCGGGGTCGACGGCGCCGGAGGCGCCTTCGTTACCGGTGTCGGAGACCGACTCGGCTGTGACGTCGTGGGCGCTGACGTCGGGGCGGCTGTGGTCGGGCCGGCAGTCCGGGGGGCTTTCGGCGTGGGGGCCGAGGTCGTGGGGGCCGAGGTCGTGGGGGCTGTCGTCGTCGGGGTCGCGGTGGTGGGCGCCACGGTGGTGGGTGCTGCCTGGCGGCCGGCGGTCATGCTCGGCGTCACCGCCGTCGTGGTGCCGGCGGGGCCCTTGCCGATCGAGTTGGTCGCCGTGACGGAGAAGGTCTGCGAGGTCGTGGTCAGCCCGGTGCAGCTCGCCGACAGGCCCGACGTCCACGTGCACGTGCCGGTGCCGGTGCTGGGGGTCACGGCGTACGAGGTGATCGCGGCACCGCCGTTCCAGGCCGGCGCCGACCAGGAGACGGTCGCGGTCCCGCCGCCCGACGGCGCCGCCGACGGCGCAACCGGCGCCGCCGGAGTGATGACCACGCCCCACTTGCGGCCGAGGTACTCCTCGACCTGGCGCCGCTCGGCCGCCGTCAGCACCTTGTTGAAGGCGAGCACCTCGCCGAGCGGCCCGGCGAAGCCCCGCCCGAGGAAGCCGGTGCTGATGCTGGACGTGTCGGTCCTGTCCTGCGCTGACTCCGTGACGTAGAGGGCGGCGCCGCTGGCGGGCGGAACGCCGTTCTGCAGCCCGTTGGTGAAGTTCGAGCCGCCATTGCCCCAGTCGTTCCCGTTGGACCCCGTACCTGTCGAGCCGGGCAGGACGCCGCCGTTCACGGTGCGCTGGGAGAAGTCGTTGTTGGCGGGCGCGGCGAAGGTGGTGCCCCAGAACGTGCTGCGGTCCGGGTTGCCGATCGCGACGATGGTGCGGAACGTGGCGGTGGCGTTGCCGGTCAGCCAGGTGCCGTTCGTCGAGAGCAGGGCGGTCCGGCCGTTCAGCGAGCCCACCGTGAACTGGTTGGCCGGCGCGCCCTGGGTGTAGGTGAGGCTGCCGGCGCGGCTGGTCACGCACCCCACCCCGCCCCCGGGCGTGGCTGCCGTGCTGCAGCCGGTGTCGCCGAAGACGGTGCCCGGCTGCGCGGCGTCGACCCAGGCTCCGAGGTTGCCCGAGGACAGCAGCGAGACCGGGTAGGGGCTCACCGTGGCCGCGGACGACGCGGTTCCGGTGCCCGCGGCGTTCGTGGCGGTGACCGTCACGCTGTACGTCAGGCCGTTGCTGAGGCCGGACAGGGCGCAGCTGGTCCCCGACGTGCTGCAGGTCGCGCCGCCGGGGGACGCGGTGGCGGTGTAGCCCGTGATGGGCGAGCCGCCGTCCGCGGGCGCCGTCCACATGACCGTGGCCCCCGAGTCGAGCGCGGTGGCGGTGACAGCGGTCGGTGCCGACGGGGTCATGGCCACGACCGCCGGCGCGCTCACCTTCGCGGCGCCGGTGCCGATGGCGTTGGTCGCCGTCACCGACACCGTGTACGACTGGCCGACCGTGAGGCCGGTGAGGGTGCAGCTGCTCCCGCTGCTGGTGCAGCTGGCGCCGCCCGGGGACGCCGTTGCGGTGTACGACGTCACGGCGGAGCCACCGTCGTACGCCGGGGGCGTCCAGGAGGCGACGAGGGTGCCGCTGGAGGCGCCGGCGGTCGCCGTCGCGGTGGCCGGCGCGCCGGGACTGAGCGGCGCCACCCACTTGCGGGACAGGTACTCCTCGACGGTGCGTCGTTCCGCCGTCGTCAGGACCCGGTTGAAGGCGAGCACCTCTCCCAGCGGACCCTGGAAGCCCCGGCCGGAGAAGCCGGTACTGATGCTGGCCGTCCCCGTCCGTGCGACCGACCCCTCGGACACGAACACCGCGGCGCCCGCGGCCTGGGTCTGACCGCTCAGCACCCCGTTCGTCCACCGGAACCCACCGTTGCCGTGCCAGTCGTTGCCGTCGCCGGCGTTGAGCTGACCGTCGAAGAGGCGCTGCGAGAAGTCCTGGTTGGCCGGCGCGGCCAAGGTGGTGGAGAACCCGCTGCGGAGCGGGTTGCCGGCCGCGAAGACCGTCCGGAAGGTGCCGGTGCCGGCGCCGCTGGCGTAGGAAGTGGTCGCGGTGGAGGTCAGGGCCTGCCGGCCGTTCAGCGTGCCGAGGGACATGCGGGCCGCGGGCGTGGCCTGCGTGACGTTCAGGGCCTGGCCGGACTTGTCCTTCCAGCAGCCGACGGTGCCCGAGCTCGCGGGCGTGCTGCAGCCGGCGTCCGAGAACAGCGTGCCGGAGTCGGCGCCGTCCACCCAGAGCGCGAGGTTCGACGACGACATCAGTGTGGCCGGGTAGGGCGAGGTGAGCACCGCTGCGGAGGCTGCGCCGGTGCCGATGGCGTTCGTGGCCCTGACCGTGACCGAGTAGGTGAACCCGTTGACCAGCGGCTGCACGACGCAGGGGCTGGTCGCCGAGGAGCAGGTGACGGTCGCGGTCGACCCGGTGGTCGGCACCGCCGTGACCGTGTAGCCGGTGATGGCGGAGCCGCCGTTGCTGGCCGGCGCGGTCCAGCTGACCGACGAGGCGCCGTCCCCGCTGGGCGCACTCACTGCCGTGGGAGCTCCGGGGCTGATGCGTGGTGGGGTGGCCGGCGCGGACGCCGCCGAGCTCGGTCCGGTGCCGACGGCGCTGGTGGCGGTGACGGTGACGGTGTACGCCGTCCCGTTGGTCAGGCCGGAGATCGTGCAGCCGGTCGTCGCGGAGGTGCAGGTGGCCCCGCCGGGGCTTGCTGTCGCCGTGTACGAGCTGATCGGGGAGCTGCCGGCGGACGCCGGCGCCGTCCACGAGACGACTAGCGAGCCGTCGCCGACGCCGGCGTTCACGCCGGTCGGGGCGCCGGGCAGGGCCACGACGACCGTGCTGCTGGCCGCGCTCGCCGCGCCCTGCCAGTTGAGCGCGAAGCGCGGCGTGACCGTCCAGGCCCATGAGCCCACCGGCAGGCCGGCCTCGGTGCAGGTCAGGCCCGCCCGGGTCCCCGCGCAGCCCGCCTCGACGGTCTGCCCGGTCGAGGTGCCGGCGGCGAACCGCGCAATCGTGTAGCCGGAGACCGCGCCGCCGGTGCTCAGGGTGCTCGCCGCCCAGGTGAGCGTCGCCGCCCGCCCGCTCAGCGCGACGCCGGGCGTGTTGCCCGCTCCCACCGCGCCGGCGGTCGACGCCCCCCGGCCGCCCGGCGTGGAGGGCGCGGTCCAGAACGCCACCGCCGCGACCGGTACGGCCACCGCCGCCGCCGTGGCCAACGCGAGCAGCCCCGACCAGCGGGAGCGGGTCGGGACGGCGCGGCGACGACTCGTCATACGACGGCCGTGAGGTAGATGCTGAACGTGGCGCCCTGGCAGGCGCTGGCGGCGCTGCTGCTCATCGCCAGGGCGGCCGGTAGGTCGATCGAGAGGCTGCCATTGGTCGCGCCGCTGCGGGCGGGCACCGTCCAGCCGGTGGACGACGCGGTGTAGGTCAGGACGCTCAGGCCGCAGCCGGAGTGGCCGCCGTCGACGGCGTAGCCGCCGCTGCCCTGCCCGGTCGCGAGCTGCAGAGCGGAGATCTTTGCGGCAAAGGTGTTGGGGTTGCTCACGGTCAGGGCCACGTCGGCGGACCCGCCCGGCAGCAGGGCGGTCGTCGTGCTGCCGGGGCTCAGCGTCAGGGCGAGGCTGGTCCCGGTGGTGGCGCTGGCGCCGCCCGTGCCGGGGCCGCGCCAGTACGCGACGGCGACGCCACCCAGCAGCAGGGCCAACACGCCGGCGAGCGCCACCGCGTAGCGGTGGCGCCCGTCGACCGTGCTGGCACGTGGGTGCCGGGGGCGCGGGTCAGGGCGCAGGCGCGGAACGGGGATCACCCGGTCCACCTCGAACACTGTCGTTCACCTCCGAGCCTCCACGAAGGAGGCTGCATCGCTGTGCCGGCTGGGCTAGTTGCTCGTGTAACCGATGGTGACGAGGGCGCCCTGGCAGGCGTTCTGGTTGGTCAACTTGTTGTTGAACGCAATGCTGCCGCCACCCCAGGTGGTCCCGGTGACGACCTCGGCGTTCGTGACAGTCGGCTGGACGATGGTGTAGTCGGTGGGGCCGCAACCGACCTGGTTGGTGCCTGTGACGGTTGCGGTGACCTGGCCGACGAAGGCGGGGTTGGCGGTCGTGAAGTCCCCGTCGAGGGACTGCGGGGCGACACCCGGGCCCATCGCCGTGGGGTTGCTGAGCTGGTTGATCGTCACGACCTCGGCGGTGCCGGTCGTGGCGTTGTCGGTCCCGTTGCCGGTCGACGTCCAGTAGGCGAACGCCACGCCGGACAGCGCGACGGCGGCGACCGAGGAGGTCGCGATGAGGGTGATCTTCTTGCGGCGGGTGGTCATGAGATGTACTCCAAGGTGTGCGGCCGTCCTGGACGACGCTTTCGGATGCTGGTCGGCTACTGCGCGACACACCCTGTATCGGGCCGCGCCGACGCCGGTCTGAACCAGGTCACCCGAACGGGTAGCGCGTCACCCACCTGCCGTCGGCGGTCCCGCCGCCTGCCTGCAGTCCTGGCCCGAACTGACCAGGCCGCCGGCCCAGGTATGACCACGCGACGCCCCGGGCGCCGCCGTCGCCCGGTCGGGCCGGTCGACAGGGCCCGTCAGCTGCCTCACCGTGCCCCCACTACCGGCGACCCTGTGCTCGCGCCGGTCGCCCCGCGTCGGTCAGCCCCGCGGCTGCCAGCTGGGGTCCACCTCGAACGCCGGGTGCCGCGTCACCCGCCGCGCGTCGCCGCCGTCCGCGTCGATCGTGTAGATGTCCGGCTCCTCGGCGCCCGCACCGGTGCCGCGGAAGGAGGTGAAGGCGATCCGGCGACCGTCAGGTGACCAGTCGGGCAGGAAGTCCGAGAGCGGGTTGCGGGTCAGCCGGGTCTGACCGCTGCCGTCGGCCCGCATCCGGTAGATCTCGACCTGGAACTCGGTGTCCGGCGTCCTGTCCCGGTCGGAGGTGAAGGCGAGCGACCGCCCGTCGGGCGACCAGCTCGCCTGGCTGTCGAAGCCCCGGTTGCGGGTCAGCTGCAGCGGGCGGCTGCCGTCCGACGCCATCACGAAGACCTCCGGGTCGCCGTCGCGCTCGCTGGTGAAGGCGATCCGGTTTCCCTCCGGCGACCAGTCCGGTTCGACGTCGATGACGCCTGGGGACCTGGTGAGGTTGCGCGTCCCGGTGCCGTCGAGCCGGATGGTCATCACGTCGTAGTCGACCGGCCCGCGAGTCGGGTCGAAGTCGCGCTGGAACGCCAGGCTCCGCCCGTCCGGCGACCAGACCGGGACCTCGTCGTCCAGGGCGTTCGAGGTGATCTGCCGGACGTCCGAGCCGTCCGCGTCCATCACGAAGATCTCGAAGTCGCGCTCCGGGTTGCGCGGGGTCCTGCGGTCGCTCCAGAAGGCGATCGACCGGCCGTCCGGCGACCAGCTCGGTCCCGCGTCGATGCCGTTGGCTCCAGGCGTCAGGTTGCGGGCCCCGCTGCCGTCCGGGCGGACCGTCCAGATGTCCTCGGTCCCGGCCCGGTCGCTGGAGAAGGCGATCCGACCGTTGTCGGCGCCGAGGTCGTCCGCGGCCGCGGGGACCCCCCGCAGGAGCAGGCTCCCGGCGGCGAGCACGAGGACGCTCAGCGTTCTGACGTACGTTGTACGGAGCATCCCGACCCCCCGCGTAGAAGCGACCCCCCGCCGCCCTGCGTGGTCTGTGTCCTCCTGACCCCGCCCGCTGTCAAGCCTGGGTCGCCCGGGCCCGGCTAGCCCGAACGGTCCTCTTGCAGCGAGTCCTGGGGCCGAGACACAAGAGGCGAGGCCTGCCCCGAGCCGTGCGCGCGATGAGAGACTCCCTGGAGCTCGGCCTGCGCTCGGACCCCCGTCCGTGCGGCGGCCAGCCCCTTCGACGGCAGCCCATGCCCCTGCTGCGACAGCCACGCCCCCGCCCTTGCCGGCGGCGCCGCCCGACCCGAAGGCACGCTTCCATGCAGGTACGGCTGCACCCGTACGAGGCCGACCGCGTCGCCTCCCTGGGGTCCTACGACGTGCTCGACAGCGAGCCGAACGACGCGTTCGACGCGGTGACGCGGCTGGCCGCCCTGATCTGCCGGACCCCCCTCGCGCGGATCAGCCTCATCGACACCCACCGGCAGTGGTTCCTGAGCAGCCACGGGAGCCCGGCCCGCGAGACCCCGCGGGAGGAGTCGGTGTGCTCCGACGTCGTTGCCGCGCAGTCGGCGCTGGTGCTGCCGGACCTCTCGGGCACCGCCCGGTACGCGGGGCTCGCCGGGGTCGCCGGTTACCGGGCGTACGCGGGGACCCCGCTGATCGGGCGCGACGGGTTGCCCCTGGGCGCGCTCTGCGTGCTCGACACCGCGGTCCGGGCGTTCAGCCCTGAGCAGCTGTCCGCGTTGGACGACCTGGCGAACCAGGTCGTCGCCCTGCTCGAGCTGCGGCGTCACGACGCGACCAGCGGGTTGACCGCGCCGGCGGTCGTGCCGGAGGCACGGCAGCCGGCCGAGCTGCGCCGGGCACTGGACAACCACGAGTTCGTGCCCTTCTACCAGCCCGTGGTCGACATGCGCGACGGACGGGTGGTCGGGCTGGAGGCCCTGGTCCGCTGGCAGCATCCCACCCGCGGACTGCTGAAGCCCGACGCCTTTCTGCCCGGCCTCGAGACCGGCACGCTGGTGCACTGGACCGCGCGGTCCGTGCTGATGGCGGCCTTCACCCTGCTGGTCGACCTGCAGGGGCGGCGCCTGCACCTGCCCGAGGGCGTCGCGGTGAACCTGTCCGGCCCGCAGCTCACCGCCGGCCTGGGGCGCCGGATCCTGAACCGGCTGGCTGCGCACGACCTGCCCGGCGCCGCGCTCACCCTGGAGATCACCGAGACCGCGCAGCTCAACGACGCTGCCGTGGCCCGCGGCGAGCTGTCGCTGCTGCGCAGCGCCGGCGTGCGGGTCGTCGCCGACGACTTCGGGGTCGGCTGGTCCAACCTGGCCCGGCTGCTCGACCTGCCCCTCACCGGCCTGAAGATCGACCGGGAGCTGGTCACGCACATGGTCGGGGACCCCGTCCGCGAGCACATGGTCGCCGCGGCGATCGCCCTCGCCGCCACCATGAGCCTCGACGTGGTCGCCGAAGGCGTCGAGACCGAGGCCGCACGGCGGCAGCTGCTGGACCTGGGTTGCACCCGGGGCCAGGGATGGCTGTTCGGCAAGGCTCTCCCGGCTGCTGAGGTGCCGGCCGCGCTGTCGGCGGACGTACGGCCCCCCGGCGGTCGGGCCGCGACATTGTCGATCCCCGGTAGGCCCACCGGCCGGCGTCTGGCCGTCGTCAGGGAGCCGACGCCGTGAGCAGCCCGCCGAGCCACGTCCCGCCTCAGAAGGCGGTCGGGCGAACTCCTGCGGACCTCGCCCTGGCTGTTCTCGACGCCCTCCCGGACGCCACCGCCGTCCTGGACAGCCACGGCACGATCATCGGCGTCAGCCGGGCCTGGCAGCTGCTCGCGGTCGACAACGACGGCGACCCGGACACCACCGGCGTCGGCATCAACTACTTCGACGTCTGCCGTCGGGCAGCCGCGCAGGGGAACCGTGAGGCGGCCGACGCGGCCGCGGGACTGCGCGCGGTCCTCGACGGCGACCTCGTGCAGTACGACGACGAGTACTCGTGCCCCTCGCCTGCAGCCGGGCGCTGGTTCCTGATGAGGATCACGCCGCTCGAAGACGCGAGCGGTGGTGCCGTGGTGTCCCACGTGAACATCAGCCGGCGCAAGATGGCCGAGGACGAGCTCGCTCACGCGGCCTCGCATGACCAGCTGACAGGGCTGGCCAACCGGGCGCTGTTCCTCGCCCGCCTCACGGCCGAGCTGACGGCGCGCCCCGGCAGGCACCGTCCCGACGTCGGAGTGCTCTACATCGACCTCGACGAATTCAAGACCGTCAACGACACCTACGGTCACGAGGCAGGCGACAACGTCCTCCTGGCCGTCGCCTCCCGGCTGCGCGGCCTGCTGCGCCCACACGACGTCGCAGCGCGACTCGGCGGCGACGAGTTCGCGGTGATGGTGCCCCGCACCTCGTCCTCCCGGTTGTCGCCACTGGCGGCGCGCCTGAGCGCGTGCCTCGCCGAGCCGCACCGCACCCACGGAGGGCCCCTGACGGTGCTGGCCAGCATCGGCACCCACCTCGCTGCGCCCGGTAGCGCGGCTGCCGACGCGCTGCACCGCGCCGACGTCGACATGTACCGGGTCAAGCGGGCGCACCGGCGCGCGCTGCCCCCTCACACCGGGCTGGTCCAGCGACGCGCCCAGCGGACGGGGGCGACCGAGGACGCAGCGGCACCGGGTCCGGCGAGCAGCACCCGCCTGGACTGAGCCTTCCGGGCCCTGCGCGGGGCCTGCCCGCAGCAGGCCGGGTCCCGACCGGTGGGCCGTACTCTGGTGCGGGATGACTGCAGAACTGGCCCGTCCCCTGCCGCGGGTGTCCCAGGCCCGGGTGGCCATGTCGACGGCCAGCGCCTACCCGGAGTCGACCGCGAACGCGTTCGAGATCGCAGCCCGGCTGGGCTACGACGGCGTCGAGGTGATGGTCTGGACCGACCCGGTCAGCCAGGACGTCACCGCGCTGCGCCGGCTGTCGGACTACCACCAGGTGCCGATCCTGGCGATCCACGCGCCGTGCCTGGTGATCACCCAGCGGGTGTGGGGCACCGACCCGTGGGCCAAGCTCGTCCGCGCCAAGGAGGCCGCCGAGGAGGTCGGCGCGGAGACGGTGGTCGTGCACCCGCCGTTCCGCTGGCAGCGCGACTACGTGCGGCAGTTCCTCGGCGGTATCCAGGAGATGTCGAACGAGACCGACGTGCGGTTCGCGGTCGAGAACATGTTCCCGCTGCGGGCCCGCGGCCGTGAGGTGTCGCCGTACGCCCCCGACTGGGACCCCACGCTGGAGGACTTCCCGGACTTCACCCTGGACCTGTCGCACACCAGCGTCAGCCGTACCGACGCTCTGGAGATGCGGCGGGTGATGGGCGACCGCCTCACGCACGTGCACATCGCGGACGGCAGCGGCGGTGCCCGCGACGAGCACCTGGTGCCGGGCCGCGGTAGTCAGCCGTGCGCGGAGCTGCTCGAGGGCCTCGCCGCCGACGACTTCGACGGCCTGGTCGTCTGCGAGGTGAGCACCCGCAAGAGCGACGACCGGTCCGAGCGCGAGGCCGACCTCGCCGAGGCACTCGCCTTCACCCGGCTCAACCTCGCGGCCCCCGCCTCGGGGGACTCCTCGGCCTGGCGCCGGTGAACGAGCAGGCGGTCGCCTTCGAGGCGCTGGTCGACGACTACGACGCGGCCCGCCCGGGCTATCCAGACGCGCTGTTCGACGCCCTGCCGCCGCTGGAGGGCGCCCGGGTGCTCGAGCTGGGCGCCGGCACCGGGCTGCAGACCCCCGGCCTGCTGGCGCGCGGGGCCCAGGTCGTGTCCACCGACCGCGGGCCGCGGATGCTCGGCCGGCTGCACGCCAAGCACCCCGAGGTGCCGGTCGCGGTCGCGCGGGCCGAGCAGCTGCCGTTCGCGGACGCGAGCTTCGACGGGGTGTGCGGCGCGCAGATGTGGCACTGGGTCGACGTGCCGGCCGCGGCCGCCGAGGCCGCCAGGGTGCTGCGGCCGGGGGGCTTTCTCGCGGTGTGGTGGAACGACGTGGCCGCGCAGGGGGAGCCCTGGTTCGAGGCGCAGCAGGCGCGGCTCGAGGCGGCCGGCACCGGCTACCGGCGCACCTACCGCGACCGCGACCACGCGGCGGAGCTGTCGGCCGTGTTCCCCAGCGTGCGGCAGTGGTCGGGCTCCTGGTCGCGCACGCTGACCTGGCCGACGTACGAGCGGTGGCTGCGCAGCAAGTCCTACGTCGCCGCGCTGCCTGACGTCGAGGGCTTCCTCGCCGCCGAGCGCGACTCGCTGGCCCAGGCGTTCCCCGACGGGCGCATCGTGGAGCCGTTCACCGTGAGGCTGGTGCTCGCGCTCAGTCGATGACCTCCACCGGGCGGCCGTACGCCGCCAGGGCACGGTCCGCCGTCAGCAGCACGGCCCCCTCCAGGCGGGCGGTGGCGATCAGCAGCCGGTCGAACGGGTCGCGGTGCACCGGCGGCAGGTGCTGGACCGCGGCGGCGTGACCGGCCCGGATGTCCAGGGGCGTGAGCTGGAGCTGCTCGACCGCGCGGGTCGTCCAGGCGCCCACGTCCATGCCCAGGTCGAGCTTGCCGAGGCCGGCCTTGAGCGCCAGCTCCCAGGTGCTCGCCGCCGACATCCATCGTCGGTCGGCCTGCACGACGGCGTCGTGCCAGCGGCCGAGGCGCTCGGGCCGACTCGCTGCCCAGATGATCACGTGCGTGTCGAGGAGGAGTCTCACGTGTCGAACGCCGCCTGAGCGCCGCTAGCCTTCCGGCATGCTGCGCTCGGCGATCCTGGCCGCCTCCCGGAACACCCGCGTGAAGGCGGTGGTCGCCGGAGCGCCGCTGTCGCGCAGCGTGGTGCGCCGGTTCGTGTCCGGCGAGTCGGTCGAGGACGCCGTACGCACCACGCAGGACCTGCAGTCCCGCGGGCTGCAGGTCAGCCTGGACCACCTGGGCGAGGACACCCTCGACGCGGGGCAGGCCGAGTCGACGGTGAAGGCCTACCTGGTGCTGCTCGACCGGCTCGCTGCCGCCGGGCTGACCGCGGGCGGGCGCGTGGAGGTCAGCGTCAAGCTCACCGCCGTCGGGCAGGCGATCGACCCCCAGCTCGCCGTCGCCAACGCGCACACGATCTGCCACGCCGCCCGGGCCGCCGGCACCACGGTGACCGTCGACATGGAGGACCACACCACCACCGACGCCACGCTCGAGGCCGTGCGCGAGCTGCGCCGCGACCACCCGCGTACGGGCGCCGTCGTGCAGGCCTACCTGCACCGCACCGAGGCGGACTGCCGCGACCTGGCCACGGTGGGCAGCCGGGTCCGGCTGTGCAAGGGCGCCTACCGGGAGCCGGCGTCGGTGGCCTACCAGAGCGCGTCCGAGGTCGACCGGTCGTACATCCGGTGCCTGAAGGTGCTGATGGCCGGCGAGGGCTACCCGATGGTGGCCACGCACGACCCGCGCCTGGTCGCGATCGCCGGCGCGCTGGCCCGGGGCCGCGAGCAGGGGTCGTACGAGTACCAGCTGCTGCTCGGGATCCGGCCGCACGAGCAGGAGCGGCTGGCGCGGGCGGGTGAGACGGTGCGGGTGTACGTGCCGTACGGCGACGAGTGGTACGGCTACCTCATGCGCAGACTCGCCGAGCGGCCCGCCAACCTCGCCTTCTTCCTGCGCGCCCTGGCGAGCCGGTCGTGATCATCGCGCTGCTGGGGGTCGGCAAGCTCGGCGAGGCGCTGCTGTCGGGGCTGCTGCGGTCCGGCCAGCCGGCCGACCGCCTGCTCGGCGCGGAGCGCCACCGGGGGCGGGCCGCCGAGATCGCCGAGCGCTACGGCGTGGCGACCCCCGACCCGGTGGACGCGGTGGCCCGCGCCGACGTGGTGCTGCTCGCCGTGAAGCCGCAGGACATGCGCGCCCTGCTCGCCGAGATCGCGCCGACGCTGCGGCCGGGCGCGCTGGTGGTCAGCGTCGCCGCGGGCGTCACGACGCAGGTCATCGAGCGCGAGCTCGCCGAGGGCACGCCGGTCATCCGCGTCATGACCAACACGCCGGTCTTCGTCGACCTGGCGATGTCGGCGGTGTCCGCCGGCACGCACGCGACCGAGGAGCAGCTCGAGCTCGTCGAGGAGCTGCTCCGGCACGTCGGCAAGGTCGTCCGCGTCCCCGAGTCGCAGCAGGACGCGGTGACGGCGCTGTCGGGCAGCGGCCCGGCGTACTTCTTCTTCCTCGTCGAGGCGATGATCGACGGCGGCATCCTGCTCGGGCTGCCGCGGGCCGTCGCCCACGAGCTCATCGTCCAGACGCTGGTCGGCTCGGCGGCGATGCTGGCCGAGTCGAACGAGCACCCGGTCCTGCTGCGCGAGGCGGTGACCAGCCCGGGCGGCACCACGATCGCCGCGATCCGGACCATGGAGGACCACGGCGTCCGGGCCGCCATGCTGTCGGCGATCGAGGCGGCCCGCGACCGCAGCCGCGAGCTCGCCGGCGGCTGAGCCCGCACAGCCTTCCCGCGAACGCAGGTCTTCACAGGCCGCTCCCAGGTGGCTACCTTCTCCCCCGTCGGTCAGGGGGACCGGCATGGTGGCCGGGGGGCACTGTGCGCAGACAACGACGAGGGACGACGCGGGGACGTACGGCGACGGTGGGGGTGGCGGCGCTCGCCACCGTCGCGCTGGGCCTGCCGGCCCAGGCAGCCCAGGCGGTGGGCGGGAAGACCACCGTCCTGCAGGTCAAGGTGGCGGGGGCGGCGATCTCCGGCATCCCGAAGCGGATGCCGGGGGGTGAGTACACGTTCAAGGCCACCCAGACCGGCGGCGGCCAGCTGCAGCTCGGCCGGCTGCGCAACGGCTACACGGCGGCGAACTTCGTCAGGGACTTCAACGCCGCCGACCCGGCCGCCTTCACGCGCCTGTACGCCGGGACGGTGTTCGAGGGCGGCACCGGGTTCGCGCCCCGCGGGCAGTTCACGGCGTTCCTCACGCCGGGGACCTACCTCTACGCCAGCCTCGGCGCCGAGAAGCTCGAGCGGGTCGGCACGGTGGTCGTGACCGAGGCCGGCAAGACCGCGCCCGACCCGCCGCGGGTCGACGTGACCGTGGTCGGCTACGAGGACCACGCGATGCCGCACCACTTCGGGTGGGACGTCAAGGGCGTGTTCGCCCGGCAGGGCAAGCTGCGGTTCAAGGCCGCCGGCACGCACCAGCCGCACTTCATCATCATGTTCAAGCTCAAGGGCGGGGCGAGCGTCGAGGACTGCTTCGGCTTCCAGGGGCCGCCGGCCGACGCCCCGTGCTTCCCGGTCCTCGACACCGGGGTCCTGTCCCCGAACGAGGCCATGGTCGTGCCGTACGCGCTGCCGAGCGCGGGCCGCTACTTCCTCGCCTGCTTCCTGCCGGACCCCGGCGCCGGCATGAAGGACCACGCGACGCTCGGCATGACCAAGGTGGTCAACGTCCGGTGACGCGGCAGCGGGCCCGGCGAGCGCCGGGCCCGCTGCAGCTCAGCCGGCGACGGTGTCGGCCTTGACCGCCTGGCGCTCGCCCATCGGCTTCTCGGGGCCCTCGGTGCTGTCCTTCTCGGTCTGCTGCTCCGACTCGCTGTTGATCTCCGCTCCCAGCAGCACGATGAAGGCGGTGATGTACAGCCACAGCAGGAGCACGATGACGCCGGCGAGGGCGCCGTACGTCTTGCCGTACGAGCCGAAGTTGCTCACGTAGAACGACAGCGCGGCGGACGCGACGATCCACAGCAGCGTCGCCACGCCCGCGCCGAGGCCCACCCAGCGGAACTTCGGGGAGTCGCGGTCGGGCGCGTAGCGGTACAGCACGGCCAGCGCCACCAGCATGAAGACGACCAGGCCGACCCAGCGCAGCACGTTGGCGACGACCGTGCCGAACGACCCGAGCCCGAGGTTGTCGAACAGCGCCGGCAGCACGGCGATGAGCCCGATGGCCACGACGACGAACACGACGGCGCCAAGGGTGAGCAGCAGCGCGAGCCCGCGCAGCTTGAGGAAGCCGCGCGTCTCGTCCTCGTCGTACGCGATGTTGACGGCCTTGATGATGTTGCCGACACCGCCGCTGGCGCTGAACAGGGCGGCCAGGACGCTGACGACCAGGCCGACCCCGAGTGCGCCGCTGGAGTTGCCGGCCACCGACGTCAGCTGGTCGGTGATGATCTTCGCGGACTCCGGCGGCAGCGTCTCGGTGAGGTTGCGGGCCTGGTCGGCGACGTCCATCGGGTCGGCGACCAGACCGTAGAGGGTCACCGCGGCGATGAGCGCGGGGAACAGCGCCGTGAAGGCGTAGTAGGCGACGCCGGCGGAGATCAGGCCGATGTTGTCCTCGTTCTGCTCCTTCCAGGCCCGCTTGAGGATCTGCTTCCAGCCCTGCGCGGGGATCTGCGTAGGCGCGTCGGCCTCGCGGCCGGGCACCTGCGCCCCGCCCCGGCTGCCCTGCGGCTGGTCCTGGCCGGGCCGCCCGTTCCGCGCCGGGTCGCCGCTGGTGACCGGCGCCGTCCCGCCCGGCGGGAGGGCCGGCCGCGCCTGCTTGCCCTGCTTGCCCTTGCGCCGGCCCGCGGCGTAGGCGGCGCCGGCGACGGCGGTGACGGTCAACGTGCGACGGGGCGTGAAGTCCACGCTGCCTCCCTTCCCCCGGGATCACCGGGTCCACGCGCGTGCGTACCGGCGGCGCGGCGGCCGGGCGGCGAGGCTGTGACAATGCTCTCGGCGCGGGGAGCCGTGCGACGAGGCAGAGGAAGTGGTACGCGTGAGCGACACGACGCTGGTGGTGTGGGACGACGTCTTCGGGTCCTACGACTTCGGCCCGACCCACCCGATGCAGCCGGTGCGGCTGTCGCTGACGATGGACCTGGCCCGCCGGATGGGCGTGCTGGAGCGCCCGGGCGTACGGCTGGCCGCGCCCACGTCGGCGCCCGACGACCTGCTCGAGCTGGTCCACGACCCGATGTACGTCGCGTCGGTGAAGCGCGCGCCCGACGACCTCATGGGGCGGCTGTCGCTGAAGTGGGGGCTCGGCAACGACGACAACCCGATCTTCGAGGGCATGCACGAGGCGTCCGCCCTGGTCACGGGGGCGAGTGTCATGGCGGCCGAGGCGGTGTGGACCGGGACGGCCCAGCACGCGGTCAACGTGGCCGGCGGCCTGCACCACGCCATGCGCGGGCGCGCGTCGGGCTTCTGCGTCTACGACGACCCCGCGGTCGCCATCGCCTGGCTGCTCGCCCAGGGTGCGCAGCGGGTGGCGTACGTCGACGTCGACGTGCACCACGGCGACGGCGTCGAGGCCGCCTTCTACGACGACCCGCGGGTGATGACGGTGTCGCTGCACGAGAGCGGGCGCACCCTGTTCCCGGGCACCGGCTGGCCGGACCAGGCCGGCACCGGCGCCGCCCTGGGGACCAACGTCAACGTGGCGCTGCCGGCCGGCACCGGCGACGCCGGCTGGCTGCGGGCGTTCGACGCGGTCGTGCCGCCGGTGCTCCGGGCGTTCGCCCCGCAGGTGATGGTCACCCAGCACGGCTGCGACACCCACGCCCTCGACCCGCTCGCCCACCTGATGATGAGCGTGGACGGCCAGCGCATCGCGTACGCCGCCCTGCACCGGCTCGCGCACGAGCTGTGCGGCGGGAAGTGGGTGGTGCTCGGCGGCGGCGGCTACGAGCCGGTGCAGGTCGTCCCGCGGGCCTGGACCCACCTGCTGGCCGAGGTCGCCGGCGGCCCGCCCGTGGACGGCGCGACCCCGGGGGACTGGCGGGCGATGGCGGCCGAGCGCGGCCGGGAGGTCGCGCCGACCTCGCTGACCGACGGCGTCGAGGCGCTGTGGACCCCCTGGGAGGGTGGCGACGGCAACCCCTCCGACGGCGCCGACCGCGCCGTGGTGGCCACCCGGGAGGCGGTCTTCCCGCACCTCGGCCTCGACCCCCTGGTGGCGCAGGGGTG
>DASTLY010000148.1:0-59045 GCA_035714445.1 Mycobacteriales bacterium | reverse complement strand
CGACGCAGGTCGCCGGAGTCGTCCCGGCGGTACACCGCGAACACCACGCAGGACGTGTCCGCGCAGCGCCGGGCGGTGTTGCGCGGCCAGCCGGCCGGCACCGGCGCCGTGTCGCAGCCGGTGGTGCCGGTCGGGGTCAGCGTCACGGCGACCGCCGGCAGGAGGGCGCAGGCGGTCGCCCGGCCGGCCCGCTCGACCACGAGCACGTCCGCGGACCGGTCGACGAGGCTGACGGACAGCGCCAGCGTCGCGCCCTCGACCCGGCGCTGCTCGGAGCGCACGTAGGTCAGCTCGCCGAAGCCGTACACGGCCTTGGGCAGCTGCAGCAGGTCCGGCACCGGTGCGCCCGTGGGAGGCACGGGTGCCTGCCCGGCGAGCGTCGTCCCGTCGACCAGCCCGCTCACGGGGTGGCCGAGGTAGGGAGGGTCCACGTCGAGGCGGACGACCCCGTCGACCCGGCCGCGCTCGGCGACGGCGAGGACCGTGTCGGTGCGCCGCACGTCGAGCGCACTCTGGACGACGGCCCAGCCCAACTGGGCGAGGCAGACGGCGGCGGAGACGACGGCGAGTCGGCGCAGCTGCACCGAGCGGCGCAGCCAGTCGCGCAGCACCGGCAGGCCGGCCAGGACGACCGGGACGAGCAGCGCCACCGCGTAGATCGGGCCCAGCACCCGGGTGCCGCGGCCCCACAGGACGCTGAAGTTCCACGGCCCCCAGAACGCGGCGTAGCCGACCAGCTGCACCGCGGCGCAGACCAGCAGCACGCGGACGGGCGGCCCCGAGCGCCGCCAGGCCACGACCGCCGCCGGCAGGAGCAGCCCGCCGAGCGCGAACCAGCTGAGCGGGCCCAGCCCGAAGTGCACCAGCAGCCCGTGCAGCCCCTGCAGCGGCCCGAACTGCTCCAGCGCGTCCTCCGGCGCCAGCCGCCGCGGGCCGTAACCGAGCGCGTCCCGCGGCTCCATCAGGCCGAACGGCAGTGTGAGGGCGGAGCCCGTCGCTTTGGTGTTGTACGCCAGGACGACGGCGACCAGCGGAGCCGCGCCGACCGCGAGGGCGGGCAGCAGCCGCAGCAGGTCGCTGCGGCGCTGCCAGGCCGCCCACAGCAGCGCCGGCCCGAGCAGCAGGACCGTGTCGTACGGCCGGGCGCAGGCCGCCGCGACGGCGCCCAGCCCCAGCACCGCGGCGGTCCACGGCCCCGCGCGGCCCAGCCCGATGCGCAGGGTGAGCAGCCAGCCGGTGCTGACCAGCAGCAGGAACAGCACGTACGACAGCGGGAGCGCCGACTGCATGACCACGACCGGCGAGAGCGACACCAGGGCGGTCGCGGCCAGGGCGGCGCGCCGGTCGAGGCCGACCTCGCGCGCCAACCGGACGACCACCGGCGGGACCAGGGCCGCGAGCAGCGCGAGCACGGGCACCACGCTGCCGAACAGCCGCAGCCCCACGGCCTGCACCGCCGACACCAGCGGCAGGTACTTCGACACCAGCCCCTCGGGCCGCTCCACGAAGAACCAGGTGCGGTGCGCCTCGGCCGGCACCCCGGGGTCCAGGAACAGCCGGCCGGCGGCGATCGCGCGGGCCTGCAGGAGGTAGGCCACCTCGTCGTTGTTGAGCGAGCCGTGCCGGAACAGCGCCAGGTGCAGCCCGGCCGCGAGCAGCGCGGCGCCGGCGGACAGGAGCGCGACCGGGCTGCTCCTGTGCACCCGCCGACGCTACCCAGCCGCCCCGCGCGCGCTGCCGCGGACCGTGCAGGGCAGGCTCCCGGCATGTCGCCGCTGCTGCCGTCCGGACGCCAGGTCGCGCTCGCCGCCCACGGCCAGAGCGCGGTCGTGGTGGAGGTCGGCGGCGGGCTGCGCGACTACCGCGTGGACGGCCGGGCCGTGCTCGACGGGTTCGCCGAGGACGAGATGTGCACCGCCGGGCGCGGGCTGCCGCTGGTTCCCTGGCCCAACCGGCTGCGCGACGGCAGCTACACCTGGGACGGCGTCCGGCGCGAGCTGCCGCTCGACGAGCGGGCCAAGGGCAACGCCACCCACGGCCTGGCCCGGTGGCTGTCCTGGACGCCGGTCGACGTCGCGGACGACCGCGTGACGATGACGGTGACCCTCTGGCCCCGGCCCGCGTGGCCGTTCACGCTGACGGTGTCCGTCGAGTACGTGCTCGGGCCGGACGGCCTCGCCGTCACCACGGTGGCGCAGAACGCCGGGGTCGACGACCTGCCGTACGCCTGCGGGCACCACCCGTACCTCACCGTCGGGACGGCGACGGTGGACGAGGCCGAGCTGCACCTGCCGGCGGCGACCTGGCTGCCGACCGACGACGACCAGATCCCGACCGGGCGGGCCGCCGTCGCCGGCACCGGGCTCGACTTCGGCGCGCCGCGGCGCATCGGCGGCACCCGGATCGACCACGCGTTCACCGACCTCGCCCTCGGGCCGGACGGCCGCATCCGGGTCGTGCTGCGCAACCCCGGCGACGGCCGGGTGGCCGAGCTGTGGGCCGACCGCGCCTACCCCTACCTCGAGGTGTTCACCGGCGACGCCGTCCCCCAGCCGGAGCGGCGCCGCCGGGGCCTCGCGGTCGAGCCCATGACGGCGCCGCCGAACGCCCTGCAGACCGGCGAGGACGTCGTACGCCTGGTCCCGGCCGGCGCGCACACCGGCCGGTGGGGCATCGCGCCGCGCGGCTGGTAGCGGTCAGGGGCTGGTGGCGCCTCAGGTGTCCCGCCGGCGCAGCAGCAGCAGGCCGAGGACGAGCAGGATGAGCCACTCCACCGTGAAGGCGGCGTAGCCGGCCCACGGTGAGAGCGAGTTGTCGGGGGTCATGACGTAGGTGACGGCCTGCCCGGCGTTGGCCGTGAAGTACTTCGTCACCGCGTCGCCGATGCTGCCGGGGATGGCCAGTGAGAGCAGCGGGAGCACGAACAGCAGCGCGACCACGGCGGTGATCGACCCGGGGGTGTGCCGCAGCACGGACCCCACCGCCAGCCCGAACATGCCGCAGCCCGCGATGTAGAGCGCCGCACCGATCACGGCCCGGAGCACGCCCGGGCTCCCCAGGGAGGTGTCGACGTCCTGCGTCGCGAAGAAGACCTGGCCGACGAGGAAGCAGACGAAGGCGATCACCAGGCCGACCGCGAAGCCCAGCAGGGCCATCACGACGCTCTTCGCGCCGAGCACCATCAGCCGACGTGGGACGGCGATGAAGGTCGCCCGAACGCCGCCCGTGGAGTACTCCGAGCTGACGACCAGCACGCCGAGGACGGCGATCGCGAGCTGGCCGAGGCCGACGCCGTTGAAGGCGTTGGCGACCGGGTCGAACGCCGCCCGGTCCTGCGGCGACGACTGGTCCCAGTTGGCCACGATCGCCCAGTCGATGAGCACGCTGAGCCCGATGCACACGACCAGTGCCGCAAGCACGGTCCACCAGGTGGAGCGCAGCGACCGGACCTTGGTCCACTCCGAGCGCAGGACGTTGCCGAACGTCGTACCCCGCGCGGCCTGCAGGTCGCCGCGGGCGGGAGTGAGGGCGGTGCTCATCGGGCCGCCTGCCTGGCCGCCGGGATCTCCTGGGGAGCGCGGGTCGGCGCCGGCCCGGTCGAGTACTCGACGCTGTCGCGCGTCAGCTCCATGAACACGTCCTCCAGGGACGACCGCTGCTGGTACAGCTCGTGGATGGTGAGGCCGCGTGCGGCGGCCGCGTCGCCGACCTGCTCGGTGGTGGCGTCGGCCAGCTCGAGGAACCCGCCCACCTCCGTCGCGGCGTGCCCGCGCTCGCGCAGGACCGCCGCCAGCTCCGCCGGCTGCGGGGTGCGCACCCGCACCATGCTGACGGAGTTGCCGTCGATGAACTGCCTGGTGCTGGTGTCGGCCAGGAGCCGTCCCCGCCCGATGACCACGAGGTGCTCGGCGGTCAGCGCCATCTCGCTCATCAGGTGGGAGGACACGAACACGGTGCGGCCCTCGGCCGCCAGCGAGCGCATCAGGTGCCGGATCCAGAGGATGCCCTCGGGGTCGAGCCCGTTCACCGGCTCGTCGAACATCAGCACCGCCGGGTCGCCGAGCAGCGCCCCGGCGATCCCGAGCCGCTGCGACATGCCGAGCGAGAAGCCGCCGATCCGCTTGCCGCCGACCGACCCCAGCCCGGTGGTCTCGAGGACCTCCTGGACCCGGGACGCCGGCAGGCCGTTGGACTGGGCCAGGGCGAGCAGGTGCGCCTGCGCCGTGCGGCCGCCGTGGACGTCCTTGGCGTCGAGCAGCGCACCGACCTCGCGCAGTGGCACCTTCGCCTGCGCGTACGGCTTGCCGGCCACCAGGGCCCGACCCGCCGTCGGCCGGTCCAGGCCCAGGATCATCCGCATCGTCGTCGACTTGCCCGCGCCGTTGGGCCCGAGGAAGCCCGTGACGATCCCGGGCCGCACCGTGAAGGACAGGTCGTCGACGGCGAGGGTGTCGCCGTACCGCTTGGTCAGCCCGTGCGCCTCGATCATGCAGCTCCCCACTTCGCCGGTGTCCCGTCCGTCGACCGTACCGGCGCCGTGGACGCCGGCACATCCCCCCTGCGACGGGCGGCGTGTCCCCCTCGGGGAGGAGCACCGGGCGGTCCGCCCGGCAGGATGGGGGACGTGAGCCTCCCCCTCGAGAACTGGCGGGTCGTCGTGACCGGCGACGTGCCCGGTATGTCGCGCGACGCGGCCCAGGACGCCGTGCGCGGCATGGGCGGTACGGCGGTGGCCACCGTCAACGCCACGGTCGACCTGCTCGTCGTCGGCCGCGGCGCCGGGGCGGCCAAGCTGGCCAAGGCCGCGACGCTCGGACTGCGGCAGCTGCCGGCCGGCGAGTTCGCCGAGCTCGCGGAGAACCCGGACCGCTGGGACGGCCGGCCGCTGGGCAGCGTCCCCGATCCGGCGGCCGAGCTGGCCGCCGCGCCGCCGCCGCGCGGCCGGGAGGAGCCGCCGCCGGCGTCCGAGCACCCGGCCGGCCTCACGACCTGGACCCGCGACGGCCGGTGGACGGTGGTGGCCCGGTGCCGCTGCGGGCACGGGTCGGAGGGCAGCAGCGCCGCCGAGGCGGAGGCCGGGCACCGCCGGCACCGCGTCGAGGTCGGTGACCTCGTGGCCGGCTAGGAGACCGGGCTGGAGTCGGGCACGGCCGGGTAGAGCTGGCGGAGCCGGGACGGCGGCGAGAAGGGCCGCCACCGGCCGGCCGGCTGGGCCAGCCGGTCGGCCACCGCCCAGAGCACGGCCGGGGAGTGGCCCAGCCCGAGGTGGCTGCTGTGCACGGCGATGTTCTCCGCGGTCGGGGACGCCTGCGCCAGGCTCGCCTGCCACGCCACGATGCCGTCGTGCCGCGACCAGATCGAGGTGGCCGGCACCGGCAGCGGCCCGGACACCTCGGCCGGCACGGGCAGGCCGCGGCCGGGCGCGTGCAGGTGGGCGTACCGGTTGTAGGCGTCCTGCGCCCGGGTCTGGCCGGCGTCGACCATGGCGAAGGGGGTGCCGAGCGTGATGACCTGGGAGACCAGGTCGGGGCGCTCGGCGGCCACGGCGCGCGCGTAGATGCCGCCGAGCGACCAGCCGACCACGGCCACCGGGGCGTCGTAGCGGCCGGCCAGCAGGGCGAGACGGGTGCGCAGGCCGGCCTCCACGGCCGGCGTCGGGCCGAGGTTGCGGCCGAGCAGCCAGCCGTGCACGCCGAAGCCGCGGGCGTGCAGGAACGCCCGGAGCGGGCGGGTGGAGAAGTCGCCGGCCAGCAGCCCCGGCAGGACCAGGACCGGCTGCCCGCTGCCCCGCGGGGCGCCGCGGAGCAGCTGCAGGCTCAGTGGCCAGGTCAGCAGCTCCACGAGCGCCCGCGCGGGGTCGGTGGCGTACAGCAGGTCACTGGGCCGGCTGACGTGCATGGTCGTGGTCACGGGCGCTCCTCAGGAGCGCCGGGCAGCACCGCCGCGCTCCCCAGGGGGATCGACACCGCCGCACCCGGCTTGAGCGCCCGCGCTCAGTGCTGATGCACGAGCACCCCGCGGACGTTCTTGCCGCTGAGCAGGTCGTCGTAGCCCTCGTTGACCTGGTCCAGCGTGTAGGTGTTCGTGATGATCTCGTCGAGCTTGATGTCACCGCTCTGGTAGAGCCCGAGGATCTTCGGGATGTCGGTGGTGGGGTTGCAGTCGCCGAACAGGCTGCCCTTCAGCGTCTTCTTGAACAGCGTCATGATCGAGCCGGGCAGCTTGATGTTGTCGATGGCGATCTTGTTCAGGCCGGTCAGGACGATCGTGCCGCCCTTGCCGGTGGCGTGGAACGAGTCGGTGATGATCTCCTCGGTGACGATGCCGGCGGTGACGATCGTCTTGTCCGCGCCGTTGCCGTTGGTCATCGACTGCGCCAGCTCCATCGCCTCGGCGGCGCTGGCGACGGCGTGCGTCGCGCCGAGCTCCATCGCCTTCTCGCGCTTGTTCTCCAGGGGGTCGACCGCGATGAGGTTCTTGGCCCCGGCGTAGCGGGCGCCCTGCACGGCGTTGATGCCGATGCCGCCCACCCCGACGACGATCACCGTCTCGCCCGGCCGCACGTCCGCCGCGTACACCGCCGACCCCCAACCGGTCGGCACGCCGCAGCCCACCAGCACCGCCTTGTCCAGCGGCATGTCCTCGTCGACCTTCACCACCGAGCCCTGGTGGATCGTGGAGTACTGGCTGAACGTGCCGAGCATGCACATCGCGCCGTAGTTCTTCTCCGGCCCCGGCCCGGTGAACGGGAACCGGCCGCCCGGCAGGTAGCCCTCGAGAATCGTCGCGCCCATGTCGCAGATGGCCTGCTGCCCCGTGGAGCACCAGCGGCAGGTCCCGCAGCTCGGGATGAACGAGCACACGACGTGGTCGCCGGGCTTGACGCGGGTCACGCCCGCCCCCACCTCCTCGATGATCCCGGCGCCCTCGTGGCCGAGCACCATCGGCAGCCGGGCCTCGAGGTCGCCGTGCGAGATGTGCACGTCGGAGTGGCACAGGCCGGCGTGCGTGAAGCGGATGAGCACCTCGCCGTCGCCCGGCCCCTCCAGGTCGAGCTCGACGACCTCGATCGGCTTGCCGGTCTCGTACACCACCGCGGCCTGCGTCTTCATGTGTCCTCTTCCTGTCGTGATCGGGGTCACGTCATACACCCACCGGCCGGGACCACGCACGTCCAGCCCGCTACGGTCGGGCGGTGACCGACGCGCCGACCGCCCGCCGGCCCGGCCGCCCGGCCCGGTACAGCCAGGACGAGCTGCTCTCGGTGGTCGCCCGGGAGTTCCTGGCGCGCGGCTACGACGCGACCAGCATGGAGGACCTCGCCCGCGCCACCGGGCTGACCAAGTCCTCCATCTACCACCACGTGACCGGCAAGGAGGAGCTGCTGCGCCTCGCGGTCGCCCGGGCCGTCGACGCGCTGTTCGCCGTGCTCGACGAGCCGGCCAGCACGAGCGGGCGGGCCGTGGTGCGCCTCGAGCACGTCGTACGCCGCAGCGTCGAGGTGCTCGCCGCGCAGCTGCCGTACGTCACGCTGCTGCTGCGGGTGCGCGGCAACACCGGCGCCGAGCGGTGGGCGCTGGAGCGGCGCCGCGAGTTCGACGCCCGGCTCAGCGTCCTGGTGCGGGCGGCGATCGAGGAGGGCGACGTCCGCGCCGACCTCGACCCCCGGCTGGTCACCCGCCTGCTGTTCGGCACCGTCAACAGCGTCGCGGAGTGGCTGCGGCCGGACGGCACGCACGCGGCCGGCGAGATCGCCGACGCCCTGGTCGCGGTGACCTTCCGCGGGCTGGCCCGGCCGTGAGCCCGGCCCCCGGGTCGCCGGTGGCGGGCCGAGGGCGCAGGATCTCGGCATGCGGGTCGCGGTGGCAGGTGCGTCGGGCTTCGTCGGCCGGCGGCTGTGCCCCGCGCTGGCCGAGGCCGGCCACGGCGTACGCGCGCTGACGCGACACCCCGAGAGCTACGCCGGTGCGGGGGAGGCCGTGCTCGGCGACGTGCACGACGAGCCGTCGCTGGGCGTCGCGCTCGAGGGCTGCGACGCCGCGTACTACCTGGTGCACAGCCTCGACGACGCCGACTTCCGCAGCCGCGACGCGGAGGCGGCGAAGACGTTCGGTGCGGTGGCCGCCCGCGCCGGGCTGCGCCGGATCGTCTACCTCGGAGGCCTCGGGGACGACGCCGACGACCTGTCGGCGCACCTGCGCAGCCGGCGCGAGGTCGAGCGGCTGCTGGGCTCCGGCGGGGTGCCCGTCGTCACCCTGCGGGCGGGCATCATCGTCGGCCACGGCGGCATCTCCTGGGAGATGACGCGGCAGCTCGTCGAGCACCTGCCGGCGATGATCACGCCGCGCTGGGTCCGCACCCGCACCCAGCCGATCGCGGTCGCCGACGTCGTGCGCTACCTCGTCGGCGTGCTCGAGGCGCCCGTCGAGGGGTCCCGCGCCTTCGACATCGGCGGCACCGAGGTGCTGGAGTACGTCGAGATGATGCGACGGGTCGCCGCCATCGAGGGCCGCATGATGCTCGTCGTGCCGGTGCCGCTGCTGTCGCCGAGACTGTCCTCGCGCTGGCTGTCACTGGTCACGGACGTCGACGTGCAGACCGGGCGCTCGCTGATCGACTCCATGAGCAACGAGGTGGTCGTCCGCGACGACAGCATCCGCCGGCTCGTGCCGTTCGAGCCGATGGACTACGACGACGCGGTGCTGCAGGCCCTCGGCGAGCGGGCCAGGGCGGCGCGGGCATGAGGCTGCCGTCCCGTCGCGCGGTGGTGAAGGCGCTGCCGCCGTGGCTGGTCGAGAAGGTCCCGCGCGACCACCGCGAGCCCGACGAGGCGTTCGCCCGCCGGCGCAAGGTCGTGGCGGGCGTGTCGCTGGCCGGCGCCGGCCTGCTCGGGGTGTCGCTGTCGACCCGCCCCGACTCGGTGGAGTTCTACGCCCTGACCCTGGGCGTGGCCGGGACCTGGGTCGCCGGCGGCTTCGCGTCGGGCCCGCTGCACCTGGGCTGGATGCAGGCCCGCAACGACACGCTGCGCCGGCCGGTGCTCACCCCCGTGCTCACCGGCGTGGCCGCGTTCGGCCTGTTCTACGGCTGCGCGTACGTCGCCCGCACCATCCCGGTCCTCGAGGAGGCGATCAGCTCCGTCCTGTCGTACGCCAACGCCGGCAACGACTCGCTCGTGCTGCTCACCACCCTGGCCAACGGCGCGGCTGAGGAGGTCTTCTTCCGCGGCGCGCTGTACGCCGCCCTCGGCGACGCGCACCCGGTGGCCCTGTCCACGGCGGTCTACGCGCTGGCGACCGTGGCGACCCGCAACCCGGCGCTGGTGCTCGCGGCCGGCGTCATGGGCGCGCTGCTCGGCGCCCAGCGGCGCGCGTCCGGCGGCATCCAGGCGCCGGTGCTGACCCATCTGACCTGGTCGACGCTGATGCTGCGCTACCTGCCGCCGCTGTTTCGCGACCGCTCCCTACCCCAGGCCGGATCACCGCGCTGACCGCAGCTCCGGGAAGTCCTCGTCGCGCCACTGCGTGCCGTGCGAGGCGTCCTGCTCGGCCTGCCGCAGCTCCACCCGGCGGATCTTGCCGCTGATCGTCTTGGGCAGTTCGTCGACGAACTCGAGCCGGCGCACCCGCAGGAACGGCGGCAGGTGCGCGCGGGTGTGCTCCAGCAGCGCCAGCGCGGTCGCCCGGTCGGCGGCCCAGCCCGCGGCCAGCGTGACGTAGGCCTTGGGCACGGTCATGCGCAGCGCGTCAGGCGCCGGCACGACCGCCGCCTCGACGACCGCCGGGTGCTCGATGAGCACGCTCTCCAGCTCGAACGGCGAGACCTTGTAGTCGGAGGACTTGAACACGTCGTCGGTGCGCCCCACGTAGGTCAGGTAGCCCTCCGGGTCGCGCTGCGCGACGTCGCCGGTGTGGTAGTAGCCGCCGGCCATCGCCTCGGCCGCCCGCTCCGGGTCCCCCAGGTAGCCGGTCATCAGCGCCAGCGGGGAGCCGGCCAGGTCCAGGCACAGCTCGCCCTCGTCGGCGGGCGCGCCGGTGAGCGGGTCGACCAGCGCGACCGGGATCCCCGGCAGCGGGCGGCCCATCGAGCCCGGCTTGAGGGGCTGGCCCGGCGGGTTGCCGACCTGCGCGGTGGTCTCGGTCTGCCCGAACCCGTCGCGGACCGTCCGTCCCCAGCGCCGCTGCACCTGGGTGATGACCTCGGGGTTGAGCGGCTCCCCCGCGGCGACGACCTCGCGCAGCGCGCCCGGCCCGGCCGAGAGGTCGGCCTGCACGAGCATCCGCCAGACCGTCGGCGGCGCGCACAGCGTCGTCACCTCGCACCGGTGCACCTGCTCGAGCAGGGCGCCCGCGTCGAAGCGCGTGTAGTTGTAGACGAACACCGCGGCCTCGGCCAGGAACGGCGCGAACAGGCAGCTCCAGGCGTGCTTGGCCCACCCGGGCGAGCTGACGTTGAGGTGCAGGTCGCCGGGCTGCAGGCCGATCCAGTACATCGTCGACAGGTGGCCGACGGGGTAGCTGACCTGGGTGTGCTCGACGAGCTTGGGCCGGCTGGTGGTGCCCGAGGTGAAGTAGAGCAGCAGCGGGTCGCCGGGCTCGGTCACCGCCTCGAAGGTGCGCGGGTCGATGCTGCGCGCCGCCCGGTAGTCCAGCCAGCCCGCCGGCGCGCCGTCGACGCAGTAGCGGCCGAGGCCTTCCAGCTGCGCGAACTTGCCGGTGTCGGCCTCGTTCGCGATCACGTGGCCCACCTGGCCGCGGGCGACCCGGTCGGCCAGGTCGACCGGCCCGAGCGCCGTCGTCGTCGGCAGCACGACCGCGCCGAGCTTCATCACCGCGAGGACCGACTCCCACAGCTCGACCTGGTTGCCGAGCATGAGGATCACCCGGTCGCCCCTGCCGACGCCCTGCTCGGCCAGCCAGGTGGCGACCTGGTCCGAGCGGCGCACGAGGTCGTCGTACGACAGCCGCTGGTCGGTGCCGTCCTGCTCGACGATCCACAGCGCGAGCGCCGGGTTGCCGCGCCCGACCGCGTCGAACCAGTCGGTGGCCCAGCAGAACTGCCCGGTCAGCTGCGGCCAGACGAACGTGTCGCACGCCTGCGGCCAGTCGGTGCGGGTCGCGAGCAGCAGGTCACGGGCCCGCTGCAGCACAGCGGTGTTGTCGGTGCGGCTCACGTCGGCGGCTCCTCGGGTTCAGGTGGCGGCGAGCTGGCGGCTGATGACGAGCCGCTGGATCTGGTTGGTGCCCTCGAAGATCTGCATCACCTTGGCCTCGCGCATGTACCGCTCGAGGGGGAAGTCGCGGGTGTAGCCGGCGCCGCCGAGCACCTGCACGGCGTCGGTGGTCACCTTCATCGCCGCGTCGGTGGCGACCAGCTTGGCGACCGACGCCTGCCGGCTGTACGGCCGGCCCGCGTCGCGCCGGCGGGCCGCGTCGAGGTAGGTCGCCCGGGCGCTGTCGACCGCGGCAGCCATGTCGGCGAGCAGGAACGCCAGCCCCTGGTGCTCGATGACCGGCTTGCCGAACGCCTCGCGCTGCTTGGCGTACGCCACCGCGTCGTCCAGCGCGCCCTGCGCCAGCCCGACCGCGATCGCGGCGATGCCCAGCCGGCCGCTGTCGAGCGCACTGAACGCGATCTGCAGCCCCTGCCCCTCGGTCCCGACGAGCCGCTCGGCCGGCAGGTGCACGCCCTCGTAGTAGGCGTTGGTGGTCGGCACCGCCCGGAGGCCCATCTTGTCCTCGGGCTTGCCGAAGCTCAGCCCCGGCGCCTGCCCGGGCACCAGGAAGCAGGAGACGCCGCGCGAGCCCTCCGCCGTACGGGCGAACAGCGTGTAGAAGTCGGCGATCCCGCCGCTGGTGATCCAGCTCTTGGTGCCGTCGATCCGGTAGCCGTCACCGTCGCGGGTCGCCTTGCAGCGCAGCGCAGCCGCGTCGGACCCGCAGTGCGGCTCGGACAGGCTGTACGCCCCGAGCATGCGGCCGCCGAGCATCTCGGGCAGGCGCTCCTGCTGCTCCGGTGTGCCGAACTCCGCCAGCGCGAAGCACGACAGCCCGTGCACGCTGGTCGCCACCGCGACCGCCGCCCAGCGCGCGCCGAGCTCCTCGAGCACCTGCAGGTAGACCTCGTACGGCTGGCCGCCGCCGCCGAGCTCCTCCGGGTAGGGCAGGCCGAGCAGGCCCGCGTCACCGAGCGTGCGGAACAGCCCGTCGGGCAGCGTCTCCGTGGCCTCCGCCTGCGCCGCACGCGGGGCGAGCTCCTTGTCGGCCAGCTCGCGGGTGAGCGCGATCAGCTCGACGGCCTCGGGGGTGGGGAGCATGCGGTCGACGGGCACGGGAAGCCTCCGGAGTCGGGGCGGGACGCACCGACGGTACGTCGACCGCGCTGCGCGCGCCGTCCGCCCCCGCCGGTGCTCGCAAGCGGCGTCACCAGGCCTGCAGGGCCAGGTGCACGGCGACGCCGAGGGCGACGGCGGCGATCCCGAGGCGCAGCGGCCCGGGCGGGATGCGCTTGGCCAGAGCCGCCCCGATCGGCCCGCCGCACGCGCTGCCCACCGCGAGCAGCAGCACGGCCACCCAGTGCACCGGGGCGGCAAAGGCGTACACGACCCCCGCGACGCCGTTGGCGGTGACGGCGATGACGTTCTTCACCGCGTTGACCTGCCGGAGCGGCTGCGGCGCCAGGACCCCGAGCACGCCCACGAGCATGACGCCCTGAGCGGCCCCGAAGTAGCCGGAGTAGATGCCGACGGCGGCGATGGCCGGGCCGGTGGCGCGCGAGGACCGCCCGCCCTCCTCGCGCCCGGCCAGCCGGGTGATCAGCGGTTGGGCCAGCACGAGCAGGCCGGCAGCGCCGACCAGGACGGGCACGATGCGCTCGAAGGCGCTGCCGGGCAGGGTCAGCAGCAGAACGGCGCCGACGAGCGAGCCCAGCCCGACCCAGAGGGAGAGCCGGACGAGCCGGCGCCGCTGGCCCTGGAGCTCGCCGCGCAGGCCGTACGCCCCGCTGGCGCTGCCTGGGATGATCCCGAGGCAGTTGGTGACGTTCGCGGCCAGCGGCGACAGGCCCGCGCCGAGCAGCGCGGGGAAGGTGAGCAGCGAGCCGGCGCCGGCGATGGTGTTGACCGCGCCGGCGACCACCCCGGCGCCGGCGAGCAGCACGGCCTCGGCGGGGCCCATCTACGCGGCCGTCGGCGCGGCGCTGCCCGGAGTCATGCCCCCGACCCTGCCCGACGGTGCCCTGCTCAGACCTGCCGGGTCGGTTGCCGCGTCGGGCCAGGGGGCAGGTCGCCGGGACCGACCCCCTGGAGGACCGTCCCGTGGCCGACTTCGACATCGACGTGCTCATCCTCAGCGAGCACGAGGCCTTCCGCCGCTCCTTCACCGAGATCGAGGCGCTCAGCGACGCCGAGCAGGTGCGCGAGCGCTGGCAGGAGCTCGCCGACCAGCTCGAGGTGCACGCCAGCGGCGAGGAGGAGATCTTCTATCCCGAGCTGCTGCAGGAGGTCGACGACAGCGGCGACGACACCGAGCACGCCGTCCACGACCACAACGAGATCCGGGACGCCGTACGCGCGGTGGACGCTGAACAGATCGGCTCCGACGCCTGGTGGGAGGCGTTCCGTACCGCCCGCGAGGTCACCGCCGACCACCTCGGCGAGGAGGAGCACGACATGCTGGCGCCGTTCCGGGACAACGTCGACGCCGAGAAGCGCAACGAGCTGGGCATGCGCTGGCTGCAGTTCCACGAGGAGCACGACCGGGCCAAGGGCCTGTCGGGCGAGGACAAGGACCCCAAGGAGTACGTCGCCGAGAACTCCTGAACGACGGCGCCGCTCGCCTTACCCGGGTCGGCGGCCGGCCGGGAGGCGGACCGCCGACACCGGCTACCTCAGGGGCGCCCGCGGCCGGTCCTAGCCACCCGCAGCATGCGGGGCCGGATGACCGCGTAGTAGACGGCCAGCAGCAGCGCGCCCCCGACCGCGATCGGGATCAGGGCGTCCGAGAAGAACACCGCCGACAGCGCGACGAGGGCGCCGTAGATCATGGGGATTGCTCGGTCCAGCGTGCTGCGGTCCACGGTGACTCCTTGCGTCGAGCGGGACCTTCCCACCGAGCGGTGGGCAGGGGCGAGCTGGCAGTCGTTCAGATCATGCACGCTGACCGCGGGCAAGAGCGGCGAACACCCCGTCCTGGTCGGCGATGAGCTGTTCGTAGCGGCCCTGCTGCACGATCTTCCCCCTGTCCAGCACCACGATGCGGTCCGCGGACTGAACGGTGGACAACCGGTGGGCGACGACGATGCGGGTGGCGTTCAGGTGCTTGGTGGCGGAGACCACGACCTGCTGGGTGGGGTTGTCGAGCGCGCTCGTGGCCTCGTCGAAGATGACGATGCGTGGGCGGCTGATGAGCGCGCGCGCGAGCATGAGGCGCTGCGCCTGGCCGCCGGAGAACGTGTGGGCGCTGTCGTCGACGACACTGTTGAGCTTCATGGGCATCGCCCTGATGTCCGCCGCGAGACCCGCCATCTCAGCCGCCTCCCAGATCTCGTCGTCCTTGTAGCGGCCGCCCGCGGCGATGTTGTCCCGGACGTCCCCGGGCATCAGCGCGCCGTTCTGGAGCACGACCCCGCACTGGCGGCGTACGGCGTGCAGGTCCAGGGCCCCGAGGTCCTGACCGTCGAACAGCACGCTCCCGGTCATCGGCTTGTCGAAGCCGAGGATGAGTCGGATCACCGTGGACTTGCCGCTGCCCGAGGGCCCGACCAGGGCGACGAACTCACCCGGAGCGATGTCGAGGTCGATCCCGTCCAGCACCACCGGGCCGTCGTCGCCGTAGCGGAAACTGATCTGCCGCATGGAGATGCGGCCGGCGAGGTCACCCGGCAGCGCCTTGGCCGCGCCGCTCTCCGGCTCGCTGAGCAGGACCGGCCCGAGGCTCTCCAGCATGGGGATGATCGGTACGGCGGACAGCGCCGAGCCGGTGAACTGCAGCAGCGCCGTCAGCATGAGCAGGAAGGCGGTCAGGAACGACAGCAGGTCGGTGAGCGGGAGCGCGGCCTGCCCGATCCGGGAGGCGACGACGTAGAGCAGCCCGAGGCTGAGCAGCGGGTAGACGGCGTTGACGACCAGCACCGCGTCCTGCATCCGCCGGCCCCGCATCACCCGGGCCTGCACGACCTGCTGCTGCGCCGCCCACCGCAGCAGCGACCGCTCCTCGCCGGCGGTGCCGCGGATCTTCGTGATCGCCGAGAGGGTCTCGTAGGTCATCGCGGACAGCTTCTGGTCCTGCTCGTAGCGGTCGCGCTCGAAGCGCAGCTGCCGCCGTCCGGCCAGGAAGCAGATCAGCAGGGCGAGCAGCGCGAGCGCGAGCCCCAGGCAGGCGAGCGAGAAGCTGTAGAAGAACAGCAGCACGAGGTTGGCGAGGGCGATCACCAGGCCGAGGGCCGCGGCGACGACGACGCCCGACAGGATCTCCTGCGCGGCCTTGACCCCGAGGATGATCGTCCCCAGTCGCCCGGTGGAGTAGCGGGCGAAGAAGGTGACGGGCAGCTGGAGCAGCCGGCTCCACAGCGCGGTCTGGGTGCTCGCGGTGACGGCGCCCTGGATGCGCAGGACGGCGAGGTTCTGCACCACGGAGAAGGCGCCTGCCACCAGGCCGCTGAGGATGACGATGAGGCCGCCCTGCACGATCATCGAGCGGTTCGCCGACTCGACGTAGGTGCCGAGGATCCGGCCGCTGAGGATCGGGGTGAGCAGGCTCGCGGCCCCGACGAGCAGCGCCATCGCCAGGAACAGCAGGCACACCCGGCGCAGCCCGGTGAAGCCGTGGCGAAGCAGTGCCCAGACCGAGGTCACGTCGGCGGGGAGCATCGGGTAGACGGCGAACGCCTGCTGCCCCGCCAGGTGCTGGTTGGCCGCCGTCGCGCGCACCGGCTCGTCCAGGCCCACCGCCTGCACGAGGTAGCCGCCCTCGGTCGGCAGGAACGCCGCCGGCAGGTGGTCCACCCCCCAGTAGCCCACCAGCGCCCCCATGCTGGTGCGCCACCACGTACGGTCCAGGCGCACCGCGCGGGTGCGCACCCACTCCCGGTCCCCGATCGCCTCGTAGTCGGCGGCCTGCGTGCCGAACAGGTCGGGCGGCGGAGGCTGGTACGGCACGCCGAGGTGGTCGAGGACCGTGACGACGGCAGCAAGGTGCCCGCGGGCGGCCAGACCGCCCACCGGAGTGCCGGACGGCGCGTGCAGGCCGAGGACGAACTTGTCGTGGTCCTGGCGCAGCTGGTCCAGCACCAGCGCGTCCCGCTCACTGGCCACCGCGAGCTGGTCGAGCCGGGCCCGGTCGCCCGTCTCGACGGCCCGGTCGACCGCGTGCAGCAGGCGGGTGCAGTGGGTGACGAGCCGGGACCAGATGCTGCCGTCGCGCACCACGTCGGAGGTGACGGCCGTGCTGATCCGCGCCTCCGTGCGGGCCACGAGCCAGTCCTGGCGGGTGAGGCACAGCTGCTCGCCCGGGCCGCGTACGGCGTCGCCGCTCCCGCCGTCGCGGATCTCGCCGGACAGGACGCTGACCCACAGGATCGCGTCGATGGTCCGGGCCGCCTCGTCCCGGGCGAGGTCGACGTCGTTGCTGGACGACAGCGCGGTGAAGTCCCGCGGCGGCAGGCCGTCGCGGGAGGTCCCGCCCAGCCGGTGCACCCCGGACTCGACTCCGGCGGAGAAGCAGCTCACGACCGGTCCGTGCGGGCCGCCCGCCTCGACCGCCGCGCCGACCAGGCGCTTGAGGGCGGTGAGGGAGACCAGCCGGGCCTGGGCGTCCTCGACCCGGCGGCACAGGATCCGGTGGCGGGGTCCGGCGAGCGAGCCGGTCACGATGTCGCCGCTGGACAGCCGGCAGAGCGCTTTCCAGGGTCCGTGCGGGCGACCGAAGCGCAGCACGACGGCGAACAGGTCGACCTGCCCCGACTCGACGACCAGCCACTGTTCGGGCGAGTCCAGCACGACGTACTGCCGGTCCACCCAGACGACCGGCTCCGCGAGCTCGAGCAGTGGGCGCAGGGCCGCCTTGCCCCGCGCGGTCGCAGCCGTCGTCGTTGTCGTGGTCATGTCAGTCCGCCTTCCTCGTCGGCGGCCTCGGCCTCGACGAGCCGGTGGTAGTGGCTCTGCGCGGCCATGAGCTCGTCGTGGCGCCCCTGCTCGACCACCCGCCCCTCGTGCATCACGAGGATCAGGTCGGCGTCGCGCACTGTGGACAACCGGTGTGCGATGACGAGCAGGGCGCAGCCCCGCCGCCGCAGGTTGTCCATGACGGCCCGCTCCGTGACCGGGTCCATGGCGCTGGTTGCCTCGTCGAGGATCATGAGGGTGGGGTTGGTGACCAGGGCCCGAGCCAGGTCGAGCCGCTGGCGCTGACCTCCGGAGAAGTTGGCGCCGCCCTCGGCGACGGAGGTGTTCATGCCGCCGGCCCGGCGGGACACCTCGTTGAGGATCTCCGCGTCCCGCAGCGCCGCGACGATCTGCTCGTCGGGCATGTCCGGGTCCCAGAAGCACACGTTGTCGCGCACCGAGCCCTCGAACAACGTGATCCGCTGGTCCACGTACGACACCGAGGCCGCGACGGACTGCCGGCTCCAGTCGTGCCGGCTGCGGCCGTCGAACAGGATCCGGCCCTCGGTCGGCTCCACGAGGCCGGCGGCGAGCCGGCCGACCGTCGACTTGCCGCTTCCCGACTCCCCCACGAGGGCCATCCGCAGCCCGGGCTCGAGGGCGAAGCTGAGGTCCTGGATGAGCGGGGGCGCGAGCGGACCGAAGGCGTACGCGGCGCCCTCGAAGCGGAGCGCGCCGCTGAGCCGGCCGTGCGTGCCGGCCGACGTGCGGAAGGCCGGATCGACGTCGTACGCCTCGACGTCGCGCAGTCGGTGCAGCTGGCTGGTCATGGACTGCAGCCGCCCCACCTGGTTCGTCAGCTGCGTCAGCGGGCGGCTGAAGGCCGCCAGCAGGGTCTGGAAGGCGAACAGCAGCCCGACGGTGATGGCGCCGTCGGCGGCCCGCAGCCCGCCGAACAGCAGCACCAGACCGGAGTTGACCGTCGCGAGCAGCGGCGGCAGGACCGTCAGCATCGCGGTGGGCACGCCCAGCCGCTGCGACTCGGTCGTCACCTTCGCCATGAAGCCGGCCCAACGGACGAACGAGCCAGGCTCGGTCCCGGACGCCTTGACCGTCTCGATGGAGGAGAGCACCGACAGCGTCGCGACGGCGAGCCGGCCCTCCTCGGCGTTGAGCGCGGTGGAGGCGTCGACCCGGCTGCGCATCACCGCCCGCAGCACGACGAGGTTGACCAGCGCGACGCTCATGGCGAGCAGCGCGAGCGGAACGTCCTGGGCCAGCAGGACGGTGCCGTAGACCGCGATGAGCAGCAGGTTGACGACGGTGATGACGAGGTCACGGGTCAGGACCTGGGCGACGTCGTCGTTGCTGGTGATCCGCCGGGCGAGCTCGGCGGCGCGGCGCTGCAGGAAGAAGCCGATCGGCAGCCGCAGCAGCCGGTGGACGAAGCGGGTCGACGACGACAGCGCGATGCGGGCTTCGGTGAGCCGCAGGTAGTGCGTCTGCACGCAGGCGAGGATCAGCGTGGCCAGCGCGCAGACCGCCACCCCGAGCACCACCGGCAGGACCGACCCCCCGCCGCCGTAGACGGAGTCGATGAAGTACTGCGCGAGGACCGGGGCGACGACGCCCGGGACCACGAGCACGACGCTGGCGAGCAGGACGAGCGGCAGACCGCGCCCGGTGCGGGACATCCGTCCCAGCAGCAGCGGAAGCGTCCGCTCCTGCCGGCCCCCGCGGGTGAACGAGTCGTCGGGCACCAGGTCGAGGACGATGCCGGTGAAGCCCTCGTCGAACTCGGCCAGGCTCATCCGCCGCGGGCCATTCGCCGGGTCGTTGAGCCGGACGACGGTGCGCCGGCCCCGCCGCTCGAACCCGTCCACGACCAGGAAGTGCTGGAACGCCCAGAAGACGATGACCGGACGTCCCAGCTGCATGAGCGGGGCGATCTCCATCCGCCGGCCCGCGCCCGTCAGGCCGTAGGTGGCCGCGGCCAGGACGAGGTTCTTGGCGGTGGAGCCGTCGCGGGAGATCCCGCAGGCGACCCGCAGGTCCTCCAGCGGCACGTGCTTGCCGAAGTAGCCGAGCAGGATGCCGAGGGCGGCCGCCCCGCACTCCACAGCCTCCATCTGGATGACCGTGGGCGAGCCGCGCACCGCCCCGCGGCGGCGGGCCAGCTTGTGGCACTCCTGCTCGATGCGCACGAGGGGTGCGCGCTGCGTCAGGCCCAGCACGTCAACCTCCCACGAGCATGGCGAACGGCGACAGGGTGCCGATCTCGATCTCGCCGCCGATGGGTGTGCGCGAGGACAGCTGCACCGGCGGGCCGCCGGCGCTGGTCCACGCGTAGCCCGAGGCGGTGCTCCGGTCGGGGATGAGCCGGACCGTGACCAGTCGCGGGCCGACGCCGCCGGCGCTGCTCACCGAGGCGCTGCCGCCGGCGCTCTGTCGCGCGTCGCTGCCGCCGGTCAGGCGGGCCAGCTCCGCGGCCGACAGCGGGTAGCGGCCGACGTCGACGACGGTGCCGCGCAGGCGGCCGAACGCGCGGGGCGAGACCCCCGGCACGACCAGGGTGACCGGCTGGTTCTCCCGGATGCTGGGCACCTGGCTGGCCTGGACGAACAGGAAGACCTCCAGCGGCTCGTCGGGTGCGCCGACGACCTCGACCTGGAGCAGGGGCGTGCCGGCGGCGACGACCGCGCCCTCGCTGACCGAGCGGGACACCAGGCGGCCGGCGACGGGAGAGGACAGCGGGACGGACTCGCCGTCCGCCGACTCCAGCCTGGCCACGGTCGCGCCGCTCGCGACCGCCAGCCCGTCGCCGGCGAGGAGCAGCCGGACCGTCCCCGCCACCGGCGCCTGGATCTCCACGATGCCGCCCGGGTGCCCGAGCAGGCCGGTCACGTCCAGGTTGCGGGGGATGTTGCCGAGCGCCCCCCAGGCCCCGACGAACACCGTCGTGATGAGGACGACGAACACGGCGACCCAGCCCCGCGGACTGGCGAGGATCATCGGGGAGTCGAGCTGGTCCGGCTGCCGGCGCCGCTCGAGGGCCTTGAACCGGAACATCATCGCGAGCCCCAGAGGCCGTCGGCCTCGGCGGCGGTGAGCTCCGCGGGGACGCCGAGCACCATCATCCCCACGGCTCCCTCGGCGAGCGGCGCGGACCCGGTCGCCCTGGCGAAGAACTCCGTCGAGGTGCCGCCGAGAGCGCACGTGCCCAGTCCCATCGCCGTTGCGTTGAGGTAGACCGTCTGCATCAACACACCGGTGTGCTTGAGCAGCAGCGCGTAGGCCATGGTCTCGTACTTCCACATGAGCCGGCCGAAGCGGGCCGTCACGAGCAGCACCACCGGCGGGTCGGCGTCCAGCTGCGCCGTGCTGCGCGCGTCCGTGACGATCCGGCTCACCGCCGGCCCCGGCTCCGCGACGAGGTCGAGGGCATGCAGGTCGGGGCGGTAGCGCCACAGCCCGGGGGCCAGCCCCTGGCCGCTCGTCACCGCGAGGTAGGTCTCCAGCTCGTGGATCGAGCCGCCCGACGGGAACGGCCGGTCCGCCACCTCGAGCCCCCGGTCCGCGACCGTGACCCGGCGGGCCCGGCAGCTGCGCGACAGCAGCTCCGCGAGCGCCTCGAGCGTCAGCGGCCGCTCCGGGTCGAACCGCCGGCAGGAGCGGCGGCTCTCCATGACCTCCGCGAGCGGCGGGTCGGTCCGGCGCAGGTGCTCGACGTCGGTGACGGGCAGCGGCACCGTCGCCAGGACGGCCAGGTCGGTGCCGCCGTACGGCAGCGGGGCGACGTCGTCGAGCGGATACGTGCCGCCGTAGCGGTCCACGGAGCGCGACTCGGCGGTGCGCCGGTGGAACCACAGGTCGCACGCGGACCACTGGCGCGCTTCCCGGGTGTCCTCCGAGCCCGGCTCGACCAGCAGCCCCGCGCAGGCCAGCAGGTCGGCGGCGCCGCGCTCCGGCCAGTCCTCGCTCTGCGCGAGCGCACCGCTGACCACCGCCGGGAGCAGGGCGGGATCCAGCCGGACCAGCAGGTGCGACAGCCCGGACTGCAGGACCAGCCGGTCGCCGTCGACGGTGACCACGGTGAACCTGCTGAGCACGCCGGGCGCCGGCGTCCGGCGCCGCAGCGGCGGGACGGGCAGCACGCCCTCCCCGGTGAGGCGGGCGACCTCGTGGGCGCCCGCGAGCACCACGCTGTCAAGGGCGCCGGTCGCCTGGAGCCGGGTGAGGGCCAGCTGCAGGCCGAGCACGGCCGGCAGGGCTGTGCCGGGGCGAGCCGTCAGCTCCGCCACGAGTTCGGCCGTCGGTCGCGGTGTCGCTCCCAACGACACGACGAGCTCAGCCACGGCGGACTCGGCGACCGGAAGCCGGTAGGTGCCGGCGCGGGTGCTCACGACGACCGCCGGCGGCGCGCCGGGCTCGGCTGCCGTGAGCGTGGTGCCCGCACGGGTGTGCAGGTGGTACGGCGCGGCCGGGCGGTGCAGCGCCGGCGCGGCTGCCGGCGTCGGGGTCGGGAGGACGGACGTCTGGACGGACATGGCACTGCTCTCGCTGGCAGGGGCCGTGCGGGGCCGGATCAGAAGAAGACGCCGCGCGGGTTCAGCTCTGCCTCCGTCTGCGGTGCGTCGAGCCAGCCGAGCCGGACCGGCACGTCGTACAGGCGGCCGGCGCCGCTGCGTGGCCAGAAGTGCCGCATGCCGGGGACGAACACCTTCACGACGGCCAGGTCGATGTCGGGCCGGGTCTGGTTCACCACGATCGTCTCGAGCCCGGCGCGCTGCAGGTCGGCCACGCACCACCGGACGAGTTCGCGCAGGTCCGTCGGGACCGTGCGCGCGAGCGCGGTCCGCGTCACCGGGGCCAGGGACGGGTGCGGCGCGATCCACGGTTCGTTGGCGACCGTGACCGTCCGGCACCACTGCAGCGTGGCGGCGTCATTGGTGCGGTAGACCGTCGTCCCCTTGTCGTCGCGGCGGGCGACGAACGGCAGGAACTGGTTGAGCTCGGTGAGGCTGCGGAACAGCGCCACCTGCGGGTCGGGGTGGGCACCGAAGCCCACCATCACGTCCTCGACCTCGTGCCGGCGCCGGGAGAAGGCCGCGAACACCGACATCGACAGGTCGTTGCTCAGGTCCAGGACCCACAGGTCGCGGTCCAGCGTCTCGTAGTGGTCCAGCATCACCTGGACGTACGGGTCGGCGAACGACGCGAGATCCACGCAGGGGCGCGCGGCGCGGCTGTACCACCACAGCGCCACCGCGTCCCGCTCGTAGACCTCGCACAGACCCTGCAGCACCGCCTCCTCGACGGTGTTGCCGGCCGCGCCGCCGTTGGAGTCGGTGACGGTGTAGAAGTGGTCAGCGAGGTCGGGCTGGCCGAACCACACCAGCCCGGCGGGTACGAGCACCTCCTCGTCGCGGGTCAGGGACCAGGCCGGGGTGAAGTCGATCGGGCGGCTCTCGTCGAACGGCTCCGGCACCCGGTGCAGCCGGTTGCGGGGGTCGGCGTTCCAGGCGTGCCGACCGGCGAACTGGGCCCCGGAGAACAACAGCGAGTCGGCCGGGTGCAGGGCGCGCCGGTCGAGGTCCGCGAAGGCGGTGCGGACGGCGGGCACCTGCGGGCTCCAGACGCCGGAGAACCGCTCCACCGCCTCGCACACCGCGCTCACCCGCGCCTGGATCTCGGTGCGTCCCTTGCCGCCGCTCTGCCCGCGCAGGTTGCCACGCAGCAGGTCGATGTTGTCCTGCACCATGCCGAAGTTGTGGCCGGCCACGAAGGAGTACGTGACGCCCTCGGTGTCCGTGTCGAGGCTCTCCAGCTTCGAGACCGCGCCCAGGTGCGGGCTGATGTGGTGCTTGAGCCGGGCGTACGTCTCGCCGGGGGAGCAGACGCGGTAGCCACCGTCCGCCCGGTGGGAGCTGTCCCGCGCAAGCAGCCGTACGTCGCTGGTGGCCAGGCCGGCCCCGGGCGTGCCGCTGACCGGGCACTGCGGCTGCGCGACCAGGACGTGCTCGGCGGCGACCATCGTCTTCAGGTCCAGCGTGCGGAGGATGCCCTGGAGGCTCCCGACGAGCCCGGCCGACATCGCGAACACCTCGCTGGCGACCAGTCCCGCCGCGATCCCCTCCGCACCCGGCATCAGCCCGCCCGGCTTCACCCGCGGGAGCGTCGTGCCGCGCTTGCCCTGCACGTACCGCTCGACCTGCCGGTTGGCGGTCAGCCGGTCGGCCAAGCACTCCCAGCAGCCGGTCTCGCCCGGGACGATGCGCGGCCCGACCCAGACCTCCCGGCCCCACGGCTTCGTGAGCAGCCACGTCTGGCCGGCGGCGTCCAGCTCCGCGTTGATCGTGCGGAGCCGGGGGTCGAGGTAGTCCGCGACGACGACCACGAGCAGGCCGCCGACCGGCAGCCTGGCGAGGTCCTGCTGCTCGTCGACGGCCTGCGCGAGGGCGCCGAGCCGGGTCACCGCCTCGACCACGGCAGGTGCGGTGCGTGACCCCGAGAGGTCCAGGACCGAGACGCAGAAGGAGGCGGCCCGGTCGGCGTAGCCGTCGGTGGCGCGCCCCCAGCTCTCGATGAAGGTCTGGGTCGAGCCGGAGCTCGGCCCGGCCAGGACGTGCCCGGCGCGGCGCAACTTTGCCAGCTCCGAGAACACCCGCGCGGGCGCGAGGTCGCGACCGAGGGCCGCGATGATCTGCGCCGGCGCGCGCGAGCCGTCGATGAGCGCGGCGACCTGTGCGGTCACCGGGTCGTCGATGATCAGCTGGTCCTCGTCGTTGAGCAGGAAGACCCGGCCGCCGTCGACGACGTCGACCTGCAGGCTGCTCCGGAACCTGAGCGAGTCCACCGTCAGTACCTCGGCCGTCGGAGCGTGAGGGCGCCGGCGACGAAGCCGAGCAGCCCGACGAGCCCGAAGAAGGCCGCCCCTGTCGTGGACGCGGGCTCGCGGGAGAGGTTGCCCACGGACAGCACCAGTCCGACCACCCCGCACATCAGGAAGAAGATGGCGATGAAGATTTTCAGGTTGGGGTTCATGAGAACTCTTCCAGTCGGGCGGGATCGGGCTGGGCGGCGGAGACGAGATGGACGGCGAGCGTGACGGAGGCATCGGGGTGGGACAGAAGTGCCTGCCAGGCAGCGGCAATGCGCGCCAGGTCCTGCAGCGTCAGCACGCCCGCCCGGACGAGAGGGACGTAGCGCTCCGCGCCCAGGTGCACGGCGAACTCGCGCAGCGGGCGGTCGGCGGAGGTGACCGTCAGCCGCCGCGCAGTCGGGACCGCGAACCCGGCGTCCGCCAGCTCGGCGACCAGCGCCCGGGCGACGAAGCGGTTCCCACCGAGCCGCTGCTGGTGCTCGGCGATCCGCCGGTAGACGTCGCCCAGCTCAGGGGTGCACGGCCGGACCGAACCCCAGTCGCTGTCGGCCACGTCGACCACGTGCAACCGGCCGCCCGGCCGCAGCAGCCGGCGGGCCAGCGCCCACAGGCCGGCCCGGGCCAGCGCGTCCAGGTGCTGGGCGACGTAGCGCACCAGGACGTCGTCGGCGGCGCCCGGCAACGGGCACCGGCCGTCCTCGATCAGCGCCACCGGCGGGTCGACGTGGGCCAGCAGCTCCGGGTCGACGTCCGCTCCCACGACGGTGGCGTCCGGCAGGGCCGCCCGCAGCCGGCGGGTCACCGCCCCCGACCCGCAGCCGAGGTCCACCAGCGTCCCCGTCGCCTGCAGGCCGGCACGCGTGAGCCCGTCGAGCTCGGCGGCGAAGGTCAGCTCCGCCTGGTTCTCGAGTCGCTGCAGCTCGCCCCTCAGCCCGCCGGCGGTCGCCTGCGCGGGCAAGTAGGAGGTGGTCGCGGTCATGCCGCCCCCGCCCCGACCACGGCGCGACGGGCGGCCCACCGGGAGCGGACCGCGAGCCCGAGCCCGCCGCGCGGGCGCAGCGTCACCAGGGCCTCCGGTTCCACGGCCGCGCCACCGGGCGCGACGACGCAGCGCGCGAGCAGGGTGGACAGCACGAGGGTCGCCTCGAGCAGGGCGAGGTGCTGGCCGATGCAGACCCGTTCCCCGCCGCCGAAGGGGAGGTAGGTGAACGGTCCCGCCGCAACGTCGTCGAGCGCCCGGTCGAGCCGGAACTGCTCGGGCTGCGGCCACCAGCGAGCATCGCGGTGCACCAGCCAGGGACTGATGCAGACCAGTGCGCCGGCCGGGACCAGGCAGCCACCGAGCTCGCCCTCGGCCACGGCCCGGCGCGAGAACAGCCAGACCGGGGGGTAGAGCCGCATGGCCTCGCGCACCGCCGCCGTCGCGTGGACCAGCCGGGGGAGGTCGGCGGCGGTGAGCGGCCGCCCGGCCGCGACCTCGGCCGCCTCCTGCGCCACCAGCTCCTGCTGCTCCGGGTGCAGAGACATCAGGTGCAGAGCCCATCCCAGCGTCTTCGCCGTGGTCTCGTGGCCTGCCATGAGCAGCGTCATCACCTGGTCGCAGAGCTCCTGGCGGGTCTCGACCAGACCCGCAAGGCGCTGCAGGACAGCGCCCGAGCTCCCGTCGGTGTGGCCCATGGAGTCCACGAGCGCGCCGGTGATGCCACGGACGACAGCGCTGCCGCGCGTGTAGCGGGCCAGGCTGCGCGCCGCGTCGGGGTTGTCCGCCACGTCCTGGCCGCGGAAGCGCCCCAGGAAGTGGTTGATGTCGTCGACCGCGGAGGCGAAGCCGGCCCCAACGGTCAGCGCCTTGCCGAAGACCGCCTCGACCAGGATCTGCAGGGTGAGCGCAGACAGCGGGGCGTCGACGGCGACCGCGGTGCTGTCGTCCGTTGCCCACTTCTGCGCGAGCTCCTCGGCGGCGCTGGTGATGACGCCGTCGAACCGGCTGACCTGTGCGGGCCGGAACATCGGCGCGAGGACCGGACGCTGGCGGCGCCACTGCGCGCCGCTGCTGGTGAACAGGCCGTTGCCCATGAGCGGCCGCAGGACGAACTGGTCCGGGGTGTCCACCTTCGGGTAGCGGTCCGCCTGGGACCGCAGCACCGTGCTGATGTCGCGCGGGCTGGACACCACGACCACCTGCTCGCCGTCGACGACGTAGCCGAAGACATCGCCGTACGCGGCCTTCAGCTCGACAAGGAAGTCCAGGGGACGGCCACGCAGCTCGGCCAGCTTCAAGGCGCGGCCCGGCCCGGGGGGCGCGGGCAGGGCCGAAGGGGTCACAGGGCGAGTCCATCGGGCGGCGCCCTCGGCCACAAGGGCCGCGCGATCTCTTACGCCCCGGCTACGTGTGCTCCGGTGGCGCCTGCGTGCGTTGCCGTATGCCGTCGAAACAATCGCGCAGAACCGAGTCCCCAGTACGTGCCGCAACCCGCCCGGTTGCGTCCCGGCTCAGTGCCCGCGGATCTACCGACCGTGCCGACCGTCACCCCACGATGCAGCCGTGCGGCAGGCGGCCCCCCGGGCCGTAACCGGATCGAGCGCCTTCAGGAGGCAGCATGACGATGACCGAGACCGAGAAGACCGAGTTCGTCGACAGCTACACCCAGGCTCTGGTCAAGAGCTGGTCGGACGAGGCGTTCACCCAGCGGCTCGAGACCGAGCCGCGTGCAGCGTTCTCGGAGGTAGGCCTGATGATCCCGGCGCAGGCCCGGGTCGCCGTCGTCCGGCACATCCCGGACGAGCCGGCGCAGGCCGCCACGGAGGACGGCGAGGGGACGGGCCACCTGGACCGCCAGATCGCCCTGTGGCAGGTCGGTCTGGACACCGGCTACTACGAGGTCTACATGCCGGACACACCGCAGATCGACACCGGCGACCTCAACCTGGACGAGCTGGCGGACGTGGCCGGCGGCTGGGAGCTCAACTGCTGCTGCTGCCCCTGCTCCTGCTGCACCTGATCGACCCCGCGTCCGGACGCGCGGTCGCTCCGCGCGTCCGGACCGGGCCCGCCCACGACCTACTCTGGAGGAGCTCATGACCCTGCTCGACAAGCTGAAGGGCGATCCGGACAGCGCCAGCGCCCGGACACCGGAAGCGTTGCTGGACGACCCGCCCCGCGTCGTCGTGACCGGTGACGTCCCCGTCGGGCACAGGGTCTGTCACGCTGCCGGGCTGGACGACCCGCCGGTGCAGGTGGTCGGGCTGCGCAAGGAGTACGGCGCGCACGTGGCCGTGTCCGAGGTGGACCTCGAGGTCCGGCGCGGCGAGGTCTTCGCGCTGCTCGGCCCCAACGGCGCCGGTAAGACGGTGACGATGGAGATCCTGGTCGGCGTCCGGCGGCGCACCAGCGGCAGCGTCCGGGTCCTCGGCGAGGACCCGGGCTCGGACCGCCGGGCCTGGCGGAACCGCCTCGGCGTGGTGCCGCAGACCACCGGCGAGTACCTCGACCTGACCGTCCGGGAGGTGGTCACCCACTTCGCCGCCTTCTACGCCAACCCCATCCCGACCGACGAGCTGCTCGACCGGGTCGGGCTGACCGCGAAGGCCAAAGCTCAGGCCACAGCGCTGTCGGGCGGCCAGAAGCGCCGGCTCGACGTGGCGGTGGGCGTCGTCGGACGCCCCGAGCTCATCTTCCTGGACGAGCCGACCACGGGGCTCGACCCCGAGGCGCGGCATGAGGCGTGGCAGCTCGTGGAGTACTTCCGCGCGCTCGGCACCACCACCGTGCTGACGACGCACTACCTGGACGAGGCCGAGGCCCTCGCCGACCGGGCAGGGATCATCGCCGACGGCCGGATGCTGCAGGTCGGGACGATCCCGGAGCTGGCAGCGAGGGCGGGCGGCGGCACCAGCATCCGCTTCGCCACGATCGGCGAGGCCGCCGCCGTGGTCCCCGCCTCCCTCGGGCGGGTCAGCACACAACCCGGCGTGACGGACCCGGCCGAGACCACCACCGTCGTCGCCACCGAGCAGCCGACGGAGGCGCTCACGCTGCTCATCGCCTGGGCGCGGAGCCTCGGGCAGCCCGAGCTGCCCGGGCTCACGGTCCACCGCCCCACCCTGGAGGACACCTACCTCCGGCTCATCAACCAGCGGGAGCGCACGTGACCGCCACCCTCGACCGGCCGGTCATCGCCGCGCCCCTGCCCGGACTGCTGTCCGCGAGCATGGTGCGCAGTTCCGTGGAGCTGAAGTCGTTCTTCCGCAACCGGCAGTCACTCGTGTTCACCGTCGCGTTCCCCGTCATCCTGCTGGTGGTCTTCGGCTCCATCTTCACCGGGAACGTGGAGGGCACCAGCACCGACTTCCAGCAGGTGTTCGTCGCCGGCATCATCGCTGCCGGTGTCATGAGCACCGCCTTCACCGGCCTCGCGATGAGCGTGGCCCTGGAGAAGGACATGGGCACGATCCGCCGGCTCGCCAGCACGCCGATGCCCAAGGGCGCCTACTTCGTCGGCAAGCTCGTGCGCGTCACGGTCACCTCCGTGATCGAGGCCGCACTGCTGCTCGCCATCGGTGTCGCCTTCTTCGGGCTCCAGCTGCCGCGCGACGCCGCGCACTGGTTGGCCTTCGGGTGGGTGCTCGCGCTCGGGATCGCCGCACTGTCGCTGGGCGGTCTCGCGTACTGCGCCCTGATCCCCAACGCGCGGTCCGCGTCCGCGATCGTGACCCCGCCCTTCCTGGTGCTGCAGTTCATCTCGGGGGTCTTCTTCCCCTTCAACCAGCTGCCGTCGTGGATGCAGTCCGTCGCGTCGCTGTTCCCGCTGAAGTGGATGACGCAGGGCTTCCGCTACGCCTTCCTGCCGGACGACTTCAAGGCGGTCGAGGCCGGCGGGACGTGGGACCTGACCGGGATCGCCACCATCCTCACCGCCTGGATCGTGGCCGGCGCGCTGCTGACCTTCGTCAGCTTCCGGTGGCGCGGGCCTCGGGTCCGTTGACGGGCTACCGCGCCCGGCTACCTGCCACGATCGGGACCGACACGATCCGGCGCGGAAACAGCGAGGGCTGCCAGCGCAGCCCGCTGTCAGGGTGCGCAGGGCGCGGCCGCACCTGCATGAAGGCCGCGAGAGCCAGCGGGACGACGGCCCGCACCAGCGCGGCCCCGAGACAGAAGTGCGGCCCGGCACCCAGCGCCAGGTGCGGTCCGGGAGTGCGGCCGGGGCGGACCTCGTGCGGGTCGGCGAACACGCTGGCATCACGGTTGGCTGCCAGCACCATCGCCAGCACCATGCTGCCGGCGGGCACCTCGCCGGACGGCAGCGGCACCGGCTCGGTCGTCCGGCGGGCGACGAACGGTATCGGGGTGTGCCAGCGCAGCACCTCCTCGACCAGCAGCCCGGCCCCGTCGCCGCTCCCGGCCCCGGCCGCCAGTGCCGGGTCGTCGAGCACCACCCTGGCGACGGCGGTGAAGGCCTCCGCGAGCGGCGCCCACCCACCGACCATCGACAGCGTCAGCACGCCCACGAGGTCCTCGCGCGGCAGCTCCGGGTCGGCGCACAGCGCGGCAAGCACCGAGCCGGCGTCCGGCGCCGCCAGCACGCCGTCCAGAAAGGCCACGAACGCGGTCATGCTGTCCCGGCCGGCCTGCGCGGTGCGCGGGTCCGGCACCGGGTTGAGGTTGACCTGGACCGCCTGCGCGTGGCGGTCGAGCTCGGCGAGGTCGGTCTCGCCGGACAGGCCGAGCAGCGCGGCGATCGCGAGCGTCGCGACAGGTTCGCCCAGCCCGGTGAGCAGGTCGACGGGGGCGCCGCCCGCGGTGCGCTCTGCCATCAGCCGGCCCACCTGCGGGGCCAGCCGCTCCGCTAGGTCCCGCACCGCCGCCGGCCCCATCAGGCGGGTCCCCGGCCGGCGCAGGGCGTCGTGCTCGGCGCCGTCGGTGGTCAGCATCGAGCGCGGCACCCCGCCACGGTCGCGCCGGTCCTGCTGTCCACCAGCGGCAGACATCCCCGGGTGCCGCAGCGCCGCCGCGCAGTCGTCGTACCGGGTGAGCACCGTCATCCGCGACGCCGGGTCCGAGAACAGTGGCGCCTCCGCCTGCAGCCAGGCGAACGTGGCCCACGGGTCGGCCGCGAAGGCGGAGGAGAACAGCGGCGGCACACCTCGCGGCGCAGAGGCGGTGGTCACCGGACCACCCTGCCACGCGAGCCTGCCGGGAACGGCATCATGAGCACCGACGTCGACGTCGTGGTGGTCGGGGCGGGGATGGCCGGGCTGGCGGCGGCGTGCACGGTGCAGCGGCAGGGCGCGAGTGTGGCGGTCCTGGAGGCCCGCGACCGCCTCGGCGGCCGGGTCGACACCCGCCTGCTCCGCGGCGTTCCCGTCGAGCTGGGAGCCCAGGTGCTGCACGGGGAGGCCAACCAGGTCCTCGCCCTGCTGGAGCCGTCGGCTGCGCGACCCGTGCGGCGTGGGGATGTCTCGGCCAGCCTGCTCGACGCGGACGGCGTGCGGCGCGGCTTCGCCGATGCGGACGCAGCGTTCGTCTCCCCTGCCGTCCTGACCGCCCGCCTGCAGGCGATGGCCCGCTCACTCGGCGACCGCGCGGCGTGGCTGACCCTGGGCGCCGCGCTCCAGGCGACGCGCGTGTCCCCCGGCACCAGGACCGCCCTGCAGAGCTGGTACGAGCAGGCGACCGGCGCTTCCGCCGACCAGGTGCCGCTGGCGGAGATCTGCTCCGACCGGGTCCGGCAGTACCACGGCGACAGCGAGCACGTCGTCCCCGCCGGCCTGCACAGCGTCGTCGCGGCGCTCGGGCAGGACCTTCACGTCCGGCTCGGCTGGGTCGTCACGCGGGTCGCCGCGGGCGGCGCCGGGATCCGCGTCGAGGCGGGTACGCCCGGCGGCGACGGCACCCTCAGCGCGCACGCCGCCGTCGTCACCGTGCCGCCACCGCTCGTGGGAACAGGAACGCTGACCGTGGACGGGCTGCCCGCCGAGCAGCGGGCGGCCGCGGCGGCCCTCGCGCTGGCGGACGCCGTGGCAGCGGTCGTCCCGCTCGCCGCGCCCGCGCCGTACGACGGCTTCCTGTTCGACGTCGCAGGGCCGCTCGGCTTCGTCTCGTGGACGCGGGGCAGCCGGCACCTGACCGTCATCGCCAAGGGCACCGCGGCTGCGCGGCTGCGTGCCCTCCTGGCCGCCCAGGCACCGGACGCGCTGCTGCGGGCGCTGGCCGCCGCCGTGCCGTCGTGCACGGTGGACAGCTCGGCCCTGCCGCTGGTTCAGGACTGGGGGACCGACCCGTTCGCGACCGGCGCGTTCACGGCCCCGTCCGCCCGGATGGTGGCCCACTCCCAGCGGTGGCGGACACCGGTGGGCGGCAGGGTGTTCTTCGCCGGCGAGTCGACCGACTGCGGCTCCGGAGCCCCCTTCCTCGACCGCGCCTGGTCCACCGGGGTCCGAGCGGCACAGCAAGCCCTGGCCGCCGTGCCCGTGGGAGCCCGGTCATGACCGGCCTGCACGCCGGCTGGTACCTGCTGGCGTTCGTCGACGAGCTCGTCGAGGAGCTGACCCCGGTCCGGCTCGGGCGCCGGCGGCTCATGCTGGTCCGCTCGCCGCGGGACGACGGCGGGCGGGGACACACGCTGTACGACGCGACGTGCCCGCACCGCGGCGCCGACCTGTCGCGCGGCGGTGTGCTGGCTGGCGAGTGCGTCACGTGCCCGTTCCACGGCCGGCGGATCGCCCTCGAGGGCGCGGGCCGCCGGCTCGCCCCCGGGCAGCACGCCGTGCGCAGCTATCCGACGCTCACGGTGGGGCCGCTGGTCTTCGGCCGGCTCAGCGCCGCAACCGCGGGCGAGCACGGCTTCGAGCAGGCCGTCCGCTCGCTGCTCGACGGCCGGACCGTCGTCCCGGCGCTGCGCACGCAGACCCTGGCTCCGGCGCGCTACGTCGTCGAGAACGCCTTTGACGGCGAGCACTTCGGGACGGTGCATGCCGTCCCGGGCGTGCGGCCGATGACCACCGACCGGTCCCCCGGCGGTCCGCTGACCGTGCGCGGGAGCTTCGTCACCCGGCACGACCCCTGGGGCGGGCAGGCGCAGCGTGACTACCTGGCGGCGCTGCTCGGCTCACCGCCTGCGCCGCACCCGGAGACGCTCTCCGCGTTCACCGCCGCCGCCTTCAGCCCCACGCTGGTCGCGGCGGAGTTCGGGGCCGGCGACACCGCCTCCGTCATCCTCACCGGAGCCGTACCCGACGAGGCGGGCTGTCAGGTGCGCGTGGCGGTGGCCGGCGCCCCGGGGCGCGCGCTCGAGCGCACGGTCGAGGGCGCGCGCCGGGCCCTGGCGCAGGACGTCGAGGTCTGGGACCACCTGGACCCGGACGCCCCCTGCTCGCTCGACGAGCGGGACGCGCCGGTCGTGGCCTTCCAGGACTTCTGCCGCGACTTCCCGGCTGCCCCTGAGACTGCTGCTGCGGCCAGCACTGCCGTCCGGGCGGTACGAGATGCCGGCTGAGCCGCTCCCGGGCGTGGCCTGGCTGCATGGCTACACCATGGACTCGAGCCTGTGGGAGCCGCTGTGGCAGCAGCTGCCCGGGCAGCGGCACGTCGGGATCGACCTGCCCGGCCACGGGAGCGCCGCCGACCAGCCGGTGCCGGGCTCCCTGGCCGGGCTCGCCGACCTTGTCGCCGCCCGGCTGCAGGCGGACGGCTGCCGGAGCCTGGTGGGCCTGTCGTTCGGCTCCTGCGTGGCGCTGCAGGTTGCGCTGGACCACCCACACCTGCTGGACCGCGTCGTGCTCGCGGCCCCGACACTGGCCGGGCCGGCGGACGACCCGGAGGCCCGCGACCGCTACCTGGAGATGTACCAGCTCTACCAGCGGAGCGGCCCCGGCCCGGAGCTGACGGCGGTGTGGATGGCCGAGCCCCCTGCGATCTTCACCGGCCTGCGGCGGTACCCGGACACGTACGACCTGGTGCGGCGCACGGTCGAGCGACACCTGTTCACCGAGCTCGGGACCGGCGCCATGCGGATGGTGACGCAGACCGTGCACACGCCTGCGCTGCTGGCGGGCATCGCCGTACCGCTGCTCGTGGTCGCCGGAGCCGCGGACATGCCGCAGTTCCGCGACAACGCCCGGCTCCTGGAGGCGGTGGTGCCCGACTGCACGGTCCACGTCGTGCCGGGCGCGGGGCATCTGCCGCTGCTGGAGCAGCCGTCCGCGTGCTCGGCTGTCCTCGACCGCTTCCTGCCCGCGGCGCCGGGAGCGGATCAGCCGTAGACGAGCCGCTCCTGCAGGCTGGGCTCGGCACCCGGACGGTCGGAGGGTGGCCCGCACAGGTCGACGAAGTCGTTGCGCGAGTGCACGTCGAGCTTCGTGTAGATGTGCGTCAGGTGGGTGTCGATGGTCCGCTTGCTCAGGACGAGCTCGCGCGCGACCTCGCTGTTCGACCGGCCGGAGGCGATGAGCCGGGCAACCCGCACCTCCGCGCGGGACAGCCGGCCCTCCACCGGCCCCAGATCGGTCGCCGACGGCGGCGGCGGGTCGACGGGCTCGTCGAGGACGCTCTGCCGCCGACCCAGGATCACGACCCGGCGCCGTGCCGCCTGCGGGTTGCGCCGGCTCCAGATCAGCATCGCCTGCACGAGGTCCTCGTCGATGCTGTTGGCGACCCGCTCCTGTCCGACGGCGCGGAACAGGCCGGCCAGGTGCGGCCGCCAGTTCAGCAGCGTGGGGTTGTCCAGACCGGCGGCCCCGAGGCGGCGGCCGGTCTCGAACAGTCCTGCACTCGCGCCGGGCAGGTCACCGGCGCTCAGCCGCACCCGCGCCTGCACGTACGTCAGGTAGGCCCCGAGCAGCGGGTGCATGCGGGCAGGGTCGGGCAGCCCCGGCCACTCCACCGGGCGGCCGTCCTCGAGGTCGGCGTGCAGGCGGGTCGCGAGACTGACGGCCGCGAGCCGCACGGCTCCAAAGGCCGAGAACTGCCGGCCGGCCTCGTCGGCGTGCTGCCGGGCGTCGTCGTGGCGACCGAGGCGCAGCGCCGCCTGGGCGGCGACGAGGTGCGCCATCGCGAGGCAGGGCTCCTGGCCCCTGGCCGACGAGGTGAGCACGGCCAGGGACGACCAGTCCCAGGCGGCCGTGTAGTCCGCCAGGGCCAGCTCGCCGACCGCGAACCAGACGGCGAACGAGCTGCCGGTCGCCCTCTCCCCGGAGGTGCGCCCCAACCGGGCGCGCAGCCGGTCCGCCCGGGCCTCCGCCGGAAGGCCGCGCAGCGCGAGGACCGCGAGCAGGCTCGCGTCCAGCGGATCCGGGCAGCTCCCCGACGCGCGCAGGGCTGCGCGCAGGACGCCGGGCGGGACGGGGGCGCCGGCCGCGAGGAGCCGCTGCGCGGTTGTACGCGGATCGCCGTCGGCTGGGCGCTCGAGGGCCAGCCGCGCCGCGGCGGCCGGGGACTCCAGCCCGAACTCGACCGGGACATCGGGGCCGAGGAGGGCGTGGCCGCCGCTGTCCACCCCGGCGCCGAGGACCGTCGTGGCCGCCTCGTGCCAGTTGCGGGTCATCGACAGCTGGAGCAGGACCCCCCTGGCCCACGCCACCGACGGCTCGCAGATGCCGAGGACGAGGACGCTCCCGGCGACCCGGCGGACGTCGTCGACCGAGCCCTCCGCCGCGGCGACGGCGACGGCGCGGGCCGCCGCGTCGACGTAGCGCTGGTCGCGCACGCCCATGAGCTGCAGCGTCTCGAGCAGGCGCAGAGGCGGCGCCTGCAGGCGCTCGAGGTAGCCGAGGGCGACGGCAGCCTGTCCGTGGACCGGCTCGTTGGACCAGGCCAGCGCGGCGGCACGGACGGCGCGGCGGGCGAGCGGGTCCTCGGGCAGCAGGCCGAGCTCGCGCAGCTCGCGTTCGCGGCGGTCGACGCCCTGCGGCGCGAGGTCGAGCAGGGTCGTTGCCACCGCCACCGATCCCTCGGGTGCGATGAGAGCGGTCAGGACGGCGACGGGGATCGAGCTGGGCCGGTCGCGGTGCAGCCGGCGCAGGCACACCGCCTGCACCGCGCGCATGCAGACGTCGTCGACGGTGCCGCGGGAGTACCTCAGCTCGGGCGGGTCCGCCCGCAGCTGCAAGCCGATCTCGCCGGCCAGGGCAGGGATGCCCTGGGACACCCGCACGACCTGCTCGCGCACCGAGTCCGGAGGTGCACCCCCGAGGTGGTCGGAGATGATCGCGCCGGCGTCGGCCACGCCGAGCGCGTCGAGGTGCGTGTACCTCACGTCGGGGAACTCGGCGATCATCTCGGCGCCGGGAGTCCCGGCGCCGAGGGTACGGCTGGCGACGACGAGCGCGAAGGGGTGCCGGACCCCGCGCAGCCAGGCGGACAGGGCGGCGACCTCGGCCGGGTCCAGCTCGTGCAGGTCGTCCACGACGACGGTCGTGAGCGCGCCCGCGACCGGCCGGCCGGCCAGCTCGTGCACCGGCAGTCCCGGCAGGCCGCGTCGACGGTCGACCTCGGGCGGACCACGCCCGTCCACCCACAGCACCCGTGTCACGGCGAGCTCGGCCAGCGCGGCGCGCAGCAGGAAGGTGCGCCCGTAGCCCGAGGGGCCGACGACCACGTGGACGGCACTCGCGCCCTGCGCGGGCCGGCTCAGCGTGGCGAGCACGTCGTCGAGCTCCGCGGCCCGGCCGCGCAGCGGGCGGGCGGAGCCCCGCGGCTCGTCACCGGGCCGACGGGACGCGGGAACGAGCTCGTGCACGCGGGCGGGATGCGGAGGTGGCTGGGGGACGGTGTCGGTCCCGGCAGGCGGTGTCGGCATCACGGGCGGGCTCCAGCGTCGCGGCTACGGCCTCGCCAGAGGGAGCGACACGCGCAGGCTACATGCGAGAGCAAGCGCCTGCGGCACGTGACGGCGAGAACGAAGGTGGCGTACCTGCCGTCCGGCCGCCACTCGGGCGGCCGCACCGCCGCGGTGACAGGGCGCGATCACCGGAGCGGAGGGCGAGGGATTCGAACCCTCGAGGAGCGTGAACCCCTAGCGGTTTTCAAGACCGCCGCCATCGGCCACTAGGCGAGCCCTCCAGGCCCGGCAGCCTAGCCATCAGCTCGGCGGCGGCCGGCGCGGCCGTCAACCCGCCCAGCACGAGGGGGGCGGCGGGCGCCGCGGACAGCAGCGTCTTCCGGGCGGACCGGGCGTACGGGCCGGCGGGCCACGGGGCCGCGCCCGGGCTGGGCCGTCGGCCGCTCGGGCGGCAAGCGGGGGCAGTCCTGCACGCGCCGTCACCGGTGTCCAGACCCGACCTGCCACAGCACGCGAACGCCCACGACGGCGGCTCGAGCGTGGTCAACTGGTGATCATGTGGTTCCGGTTCCGACTCATCACGCGGTGACCTACGGCCCCCGACTGCGCAGGACGGTCGTCGTCGCCGGCGCCGGCGCAGCCGTGATCGCGGGAGTCCTGCTCCTGCGGCCGGCCGACGACCCGGGCGCGAGCACCTCCGCACCGAGCACCTCTGCCGCACCGGATCGCTCGGCCGCAACGGCCAGCTCCGCCGTGCCTGCGCGAGCGCCCGCCCCGCTGCCGCCCGGGGTGGCGGTCGAGTGCCCACCCGCAACCGTGACGGTCGGGACCGCCGACGAGCTCACCGCAGCACTCGCAGCCGCCGGACCCGGCACCAGCATCCGGCTGACCGACGGCACGTACGCCGGCACGTTCGTCGCCCGCACCTCGGGCACGGCCGCCGACCCGGTGTGGCTGTGCGGCGGCCGCGGCGCGGTCCTCGACGGCGGCGGCACCGGCAAGGGGTACGGCCTGCACCTCGACCCGGCCGAGCACTGGCGGGTCGTCGGCCTCACCGTGCGCAACGTGCAGAAGGGCGTGATGGCGGACGGGACGACCGGCACGGTCCTGCAGGACCTGCTCGTGGAGCAGATCGGCGACGAGGCGATCCACCTGCGCGCGGCCAGCTCGGGCAACGCCGTGCTAGGCAACACCGTGCGCGGCACGGGCATGCGCAACGAGAAGTTCGGCGAGGGCATCTACATCGGCTCGGCGGAGAGCAACTGGGCCGACCACGGGGAGGGCGACGGCGGGCCCGACCGCAGCGACCGCAACCTCGTGCAGGGCAACAGCATCAGCGGCACCACCTCGGAGTCCGTGGACATCAAGGAGGGCACGACCGGCGGCTCGCTGCTGGGCAACACCTTTGACGGCGCCGGTACGACGGCGGCCGACTCCTGGGTCGACGTCAAGGGCAACGACTGGCTGATCGCCGACAACACCGGGGTCACCACGGGCAAGGACGGATTCCAGACCCACCGCATCCTGGACGGGTGGGGCACCGGCAACACCTTTCGGAGCAACGTGGCGCAGAGCCGCGGCTCCGGGGTGGACTTCTACGTGCACAAGCCGGACGACACCCGCAATGTGCTGTCCTGCAACAACTTCGGCAGCAGCGGGCCGGCGACCTCGAACGTGCCCTGCGTGCCCTGACGCGCCCGCCGAGATGCGCGTAGAGCCGATGCGGGGCATCGTCGGCTCCGGCAGCGCCGCGCGTACCGGGCGGCACGGCACCCGAGACCAGGAGATTCGATGAGCACCCCCACCACGTCAGCCGCAAACGGCATCACCACCAAGGACGTCGTCGACTGGACCGACCTGGGCAAGGAGATGTGGGCCTACCTGACGGGCAAGGGGGCCGCCATCGACTACACCTTTGTCGACATGGCCGTCGAGGTCCCGCGCGACACCGGCCCCGAGGCGCCCCGGGCGACCTGGAAGCTCAACGGCACGCTGCGCATCACGACGACCGACCGCGACAGCGCCGGCGCCTCGAAGGCCTGACATGGCCGTGTCCTTCGACGGGGACCTGACGTTCAGCGTCGAGGGACCGGGCGGCGCGACCGCCGGCACCGTCAACGGTGCCGGCCCGGTGCTGCGCGTGCACGCCGACGACCCGGTCGCCGCCTGGGACGCAGCGCTCGGGTCGGTCTCCACCGGCCCCGCTGCCCTGTCGGCGGTGGCCGGCCTCCTGCACGACGAGGGGGTCGTGGTGGAGGTCAGCGGCCCCGCCGGACTCGTGGCCACCGTGGGCGCCGGCGTACGCAGCCCGCTCGGCCGGGCCATCACCGGCGCGCGGCACGTGCGCCTGGGCCGGCCCGGAGCGGTCCGCCCGCTCGCCGTGGCCCAGGTGCGCCGGACCGCGGTGGGCGCCCGGCGGCCGGCCGCGCTCCTCGCGCTGGTGCTCGCACTGGTCTGGGCGCGCCGCCGGCGCTGACCGCCGGCCGTTCAGGAGGCGCGGCGGTTGCCGGCGCGCTTGGCCTCGTACAGGGCGCGGTCGGCGCGGGCCAGCACCTCGCCAGCGCTCTGCCCTGGCTGGGACAGCGCCAGGCCGACGGCGACCGACGTGGTGACGGCGCCGTGGACGCCGTCGATGCTCCGGGTGCTCACGCGGCGGATCCGCTCGGCGACCGCCTCGGCGTCGGCCCGGTCGCCGATGTCGTCGAGCACGACGAGGAACTCGTCGCCGCCGATGCGGCCCGCGGAATCGCCGGGTCGCAGCACCGCCCGCAGGTCGCGGGCGATCAGCACGAGCAGCTGGTCGCCTGCCGCGTGCCCGAGCGTGTCGTTGACGACCTTGAAGTCGTCGACGTCGCAGAACAGCACCGCCACCGGGCGTTCCGCGGCCACCGCGGCGGCCAGGTCCGCCAGCACGGTCTCGCGGTTGGCCAGACCGGTCAGCGAGTCCGTGCGGGCCTGCTGTTCCAGCGCCGCCCGAGCCGCGCGCTCTGCCGTGATGTCCTCCACCTGGGCCACCATGATGTCCTTGCCACCGTCGCCGCCCGGCACCCGGATGAGCGACAGCCGTCCCCAGACGACCGAGCCGTCGCCCCGCACGTAGCGCTTGTCGATCTTCCCGACGGTGCCGGCGCGGGCGCGCACCTCGTCGCTGTTGCGGTCGCTCTCCCGCGCGTCCGCGGGGTGCGTGAGGTCGGCGGCGGGGCTGCCGATCAGGGCCTGTGCCGTACGACCGACGAACGTGCAGTAGGCCTGGTTGACCGCGATGATCACCCGGTCGAGGCCCGAGACCGCCATCCCGATCGGCGCGTGCTCGAACAGCGTCCGGAAGGCCTGCTCCTGGCGGGCGAGCCGGCGGTGCACCTGCGCGTTGTCCAGCGCCAGGGACGCCTGCACGGCGAGCAGCTCGAGCAGGTCGCAGACCCGCCGGTCGGGCCGTCGCCCGCCCACGGGACAGTCGACGGACAGCACACCGAGCAGGTCACCCCCCGCACCGCGCAGCGGGGCGAACAGCGCGTCGAGCGGGTGCCAGGCCCCCGGGTCGTCGACGACGGGCAGGTCGGGCACCCAGGACACGGCGACGTCGTCCTCGCTCGCGTCGTCGTGGTGGACGAACCGCAGGTTGCCCATCGGCGAGGCCGCCTCGAGGGTCTGCTCCCACCGCCGCCTGCTCAGACAGGTGCCGAGCAGGCGCGCCCGCATCGCGTCCGGCCCGGCCGTGCTCACCACCTCGAGCAGGTCGCCCTCGACCGCGAGGTTCAGGACCGCCACCTCGAACCCGACCAGCTGCACCACCGCCGCGACCACCCGGTCCAGGGTGTCCTGCAGCTCCTGGCCGGCGCCGACCGGCGCCGCGCTGCCCGCCAAGAAGCGGGTCACCTCGAGCGCACGCTGCGGCCCGAACGGGGGCAGGCTCCGGCTGGCACTCACCCCGACAGTCTCGGCCCTCCGGGCCCCCGGCAACAGGGCGCCGCGCACGTTGCTTGTCAGGGACCCGACCGTGGGCGGCGGCTACTCACCCGTGGCACCGTCGGCCAGCTCCCGCAGGACGTCGAGATGACCCAGGTGGCGGGCGGTCTCCTCGATCAGGTGCAGGTAGACGAAGCGGAGCGAGAAGGCCCGGCCCCCCGGCAGAACCGCCGTGTCGTCCAGCCGGTGGCGGGCCGCCACGGCGCGGGAGCGGTCGCACGCCTGCCGGTACAGCGCGACGGAGTCGGCCAGCGGCGCGTCGTTCGCCGAGTGGAACTCCCAATCGGGGTCGACGTCGAACGGCGCCCCCGCCCAGGGCTCGGGCTCCGGCAGCTGTCCCAGCCGGTGGGTGACCCAGCTGTCCTCGACCAGCGCGAGGTGCTTCACCAGGCCGGCGACGGTCGTCCCGGACCGCAGCGGTGTCGTCGTCGCGTCGGGCTGCCGCATCCCGTCGACCTTGCGGAGCACGCCCTCGCGGTACCAGTCCAGCATCGCCTCGAGCATCTCGCGCTCCGGGGCGGCGTGCAGCGGCGGCATCGCACGCTCGCCGCCGTCGAGCGGCGCCGGGCCGGCCCGCTCCACGCAGAACTCGTTGCCCTCCGGGTCGGCCAGCACCACCCAGCCACGGCCGTCGGGACCGGTGCGGTCGGCGACCGGTGTGGCGCCGATCTCCAGCAGGCGCTGCACCTCCTCCTCCCGGGTCGTCCAGGGCCGCAGGTCCAGGTGCGTCGTACGCGGGCCCTCGCCCGCCCGGACGAACAGCAGCGCGGGGCCGGCGGAGCTCACGAGGACCTCGTCGTCGCCCGGGACGTCGTCGTCCCCCAGCCGTCCGCCGACGACCTGGGCCCAGAACCGCGCCAGGGGGTACGGGTCCGAGCAGCCGACGGTGACGTGGCGTACGGCGGAGGTCATGCTGCACCGTGGCGGGACCGGCCCGCGGCAGCAACCGGTTTAGCGGGGTGGGCGTGGACGAGCAGGACCGCGGATACCTGGCGCTCGCGCTCGAGCAGGCCCGGGCGGGCCGGGCCGAGGGCGGGATCCCCATCGGCGCGGCGCTGGTCGCGGGCGGGCAGGTGCTCGGGGTCGGGCGCAACCGTCGGGTGCAGCTGGGCAGCGCGATCCGGCACGGCGAGACCGACGCGCTCGAGGTCGCCGGCCGGCTGCCGGCCCGCACCTACCGGGCCGCCACCATGTACACGACGCTCTCGCCCTGCGACATGTGCACCGGCGCGATCCTGCTGTACGACATCCCGCGCGTGGTGATCGGCGAGAACCGCACGTTCGTCGGCGGCGAGGACCTGCTGCGCTCACGCGGCGTCGAGGTGGTGGTGGCCGACGACGCCGAGTGCGTCGCGGTGATGGCGGAGTTCGTGGTCGCCGAGCCGCAGCTGTGGAACGAGGACATCGGCGAGCCCTGACCGACATCGCGAGTCCTGACCCGACACGGGGAGCCCCGAGCCGACGTCGGGAGCCCTGGGCCGACGCCGAGCCCTGGCGCAGTCAGCCGCCGGCCATGGCGCCGACGACGAGGAACGGCTCGCTGCCGCGCACGACGGCCTCGGGCAGCGGATCGTCCGGGTTGTCGTGCGAGCGGTCCTCCTGGCAGGCGAAGAAGCGGACAAAGGCGCGTCGGCGCCCGGTCATCGGGTCGCGGATCGTGCCGCCGAGGGTGGGGTAGCGGGCCTCGAGCGCGTCGAGGACCCCGCGCTGGGTCCTTGCCTCGCAGTCCAGGCACACCTCGCCGGACACCGCCGCGAGCGCCCGCAGGTGCGCGGGCAGGACGACCCGGATCATCGCCGGGTCACAGCCACACCGGGGCTCACAGTGTCTGCACCTCGACCGACAGCACCGGCGGCAGGTCGCGGACGATCGGTGCCCAGAAGTCGCCGCCGTCCGGTGACGCGTACACCTGCCCGCCGCTCGTCCCGACGTAGACCCCGCACTCGTCCAGCCCGTCCACCGCCATCGCGTCGCGCAGCACGTTGACGTAGCAGTTGCTCTGCGGCAGCCCGTGGGTGAGCGGCTCCCAGTCGCCGCCGCCGGTGCGGCTGCGGTAGACCCGCAGCTTCCCGTCCGGGGGGTAGTGCTGCGAGTCGCTGGTGATCGGCACGACGTAGACCGTGTCGGGCTCGTGGGCGTGCACGTCGATCGGGAAGCCGAAGTCGCTCGGCAGGTTGTCGCTGATCTCGTACCAGGACGCGCCGGCGTCGTCGCTGCGCATGACGTCCCAGTGCTTCTGCATGAACAGGACATCCGGCCGCGACGGGTGCAGCGCGATCTTGTGGACGCAGTGCCCGACCTCGGCCTCCGGGTCCGGGATGCCCTCGGACTGCAGGCCCTGATTGATCGGCAGCCACGTCGTGCCGCCGTCATCGCTGCGGAACGCGCCGGCCGCCGAGATGGCCGTGAAGATCCGCTGCTCGTCCGTCGGGTGCAGCAGGACCGTGTGCGCGCAGAGGCCACCGGCGCCCGGCTGCCAGTGCGGCCCGGAGCCGTGCCCGCGCAGGCCGCTCAGCTCCTGCCAGGTGCCGCCGCCGTCCACACTCTTGAACAGCGCCGCGTCCTCGACCCCCGCGTAGACCGTCTCGGGGTCGGTCAGCGACGGCTCCAGGTGCCACACCCGCGCGAACTCCCACGGGTGGGGCGTCCCGTCGTACCACTGGTGGGTGCCCGGGACGCCGTCGTAGCGGAACCCGTTGCCCACCGGCGCCCAGGTCCGGCCGCCGTCGTCCGAGCGCTGGACGACCTGCCCGAACCAGCCCGAGCTCTGGGACGCCCAGAGCCGGTCGGGATCAGCCGGCGACCCCTTCACGTGGTAGATCTCCCAGCCGCCGAAATGCGGCTCGGACACCTCCCAGTCCTTGCGCCCCTCGTCGCTCGTCAGCACGAACGCGCCCTTGCGCGTGCCCACCAGCACCCTCACGCCCGCCATGGCCACCTCCCCGCGGGCACCGTACGACGAGCCTCCGACAGAAAGAACCCCCGCGGCCGAAGGCGTCACGGGCAGGGCTGCGAGCCCAGCACCGCCAGGCCGTGCAGGTCCCCGTCGGCGTACGCGGTGGGCCCGCGCGGGTCGGACGTCGGGTTCATCAGCTGGGTGGGGTCGTCCACGTGCGCCAGGCCGGCGATGTGCCCGAGCTCGTGCAGCACGACCGTACGTAGTGACCCCCGGGCGGCCGACGGGGAGCCGCGGTCCGCCAGCTGAGGTCCGTCCAGGACCAGGGTGCCGCTCACCCATCGCTCGCGCCGGCCGGCCGGCTGGTAGCCGATCGGCCCCGCGAAGCCGGCGACGTGGCCGGCAAGCTCGGGGGACTGCGCGGGGTCCGACCAGGCGATGAGCACCGGGGCCCACTGCTTGCCGTAGCGCGCGGGCTGGTAGCCGGCCCGCTCCCCGGCCGGCGCCTCGTCGGTGTCGCCGTCGTCGACGACCTGCAGCCCGGTCGCCGCGCTCAGCTCGGCCAGTGCCGCGACGATCTGCTCACGGCTCCCCGGTGGCGCACCGTCCGGCCGTACGACGACGTGCATCGGCCGGCAGGCGTTCCAGGCGACGGGGGCGCTCGAGCCGCCGGCCAGGAACGCGTAGCTGGTGCCCGCGTCCGGCACCGCGGGCGCGGGCAGCGGCCGGTGCACCCGCTGGACGGCGGCTCCCGGCGGCGCGCCGTCGACCGAGCGCCGCACGCTGTCGAGCGCCCCCGCCACGCCGCCGTCGGGAACGAGGCCCCACCGGACCGCGCCGGCCGTCAGCGCCAGGCACAGCACGATCGCCAGCGCGCCCCGGCGGTCGCGCCCACGGCGCGGGGCGACCCGCGGGACCACCAGCACGCCGGCGCGCCACGGCTGGTCGGGGGCAGGGCTCACCTGGTCGAGGTCGGTCCCGAGGGCGCGACCTTGAGCGTCCGGGCCGGTCTGTCACCCTGTCGGGCGGGACCGGGGCAGAAGGGCGAGGGCATGCGCATCACGAGGTACGGCCACAGCTGTCTGCTGGTCGAGGACGGCGACGCGCGGGTGCTGCTGGACCCGGGCGTCTTCAGCGCGGGGTTCGAGCAGCTGCGCGGGCTGACCGCGGTGCTCATCACCCACCAGCACGCCGACCACCTCGACGCCGACCGGCTGCGCGCGCTGCTGTCGGAGAACAGCGACGCGCAGCTGCACGTCGACGAGGGCACCGGGCCGCTGCTCGGCGAGCTTCCGCACCGGGTCGTCCGGGCCGGCGACGTGCTCGACGTGGGCGTGCGCGTCGACGTGCTGGGCAGCCGGCACGCCGTCATCCACGAGGACCTGCCGCGCATCCCCAACGTGGGCTACCTCGTCGCAGAGCGGTTCTTCACGCCCGGCGACGCGCTGACCGTGCCGGAGGCCGACGTCGAGATCCTGGGCCTGCCCACGGCCGCGCCCTGGCTCAAGCTGTCCGAGGCCGTCGACCTGTTCCGCGCCGTCACGCCCCGGCTGGCCTTTCCGGTGCACGACGCGGTCCTCGCCACCCCGCAGATCTGGTACCAGCAGTTCGACGCGCTCAAGCCGGCCGGCAGCACGTTCGAGGTGGTCGCGCCGGACGGCGCCGTACGCCAGACCTAGCGGGCTGGTCCGAGCCTGCGAGCTGGGCACCGACGGGCCGGCCACGACCCTGGTCGGCGTGGACGGCTCGCGGACCCCGCTGCGGACCACCGCGTACGACGGCTGGCGGCGAGGAAGAGCGGCCGCCCTGGATCGACGAGGGAGAGACCGTCATCAGCAGTCGGTGGTCGACCCGCAGCACTGCCCAGCTGTACGGAGCGTTGTCGCTGCCTCCGTGTCCTGGCGCCCTCTGCTTCCTGCCCGCTTCTCAGAGCGCCCGGCGCAGGCTGGGTGGCAGGTAGCGGGCCCCGGAGCCGGCGGCACCGGCGGCGTCGTCCGGGTTGGACAGCGCGCACCGTCGCAGCGACAGGCAGCCGCAGCCGATGCACGAGCTGAGCCCGTCGCGCAGCGCGACCAGGCTGTCGATCTGCTCGTCGAGCCGGGCCCGCCACGTGCGGGACAGCCGGGCCCAGTCGGCCGGTGTCGGCGTACGCGCGTCCGGCAGCGTCGACAGCGCGGCGCGCACCTCCTGGAGCGACAGCCCGACGTTCTGCGCGGCCCGCACGAAGGCGAGCCGGCGCAGGACGCTGCGCGGGTAGCGGCGCACCCCGCCGGCCGTGCGCACGCTCGTGACCAGCCCCTGCTGCTCGTAGTAGCGCAGCGCGGAGGGTGCCAGGCCGGCGCGGCGCGCCACCTCGCCGATCTGCAGCAGGTCGTCCGGTCGCACAGCTCCCCCTTGACCTCAAGTCCGCTTGAGGTCCCAGTGTGCGCGCATGACCTCACGAACACCAGCCCCCGTCGCCCTTCTCACCGGCGCGTCCCGCGGCCTCGGCCGCGCACTCGCCACCGCCCTCGCCGACCGCGGGTGGCGGCTCGTGCTCACCGCCCGCGACCCGGACCGCCTCGCGGACGTCGCCCGCGACCTCGACCCGGCCGCCACCGCCGTGGCCGGGGACGTCGCCGACCCCGCCCACCGCCGGCTGCTCGCGGACGCGGTCGGCGGCCGGCTCGACCTGCTGGTCAACAACGCCAGCGAGCTCGGCCCCAGCCCGCTGCCGCGCCTGGCCGCGCACCCGCTGGACGTGCTGCGGCGGGTGTACGAGGTCAACGCCCTCGCCCCGCTCGGCCTGCTCCAGCTGGTCCTCGACCCCCTGCGCCGAAGCGGCGGACGGGTGCTCAACGTGACCTCGGACGCCGCCGTCGAGCCGTACCCGGGCTGGGGCGGCTACGGCTCCTCCAAGGCGGCGCTGGACCAGCTCACAGCGGTGCTCGCCGCGGAGCTGCCCGAGCTGCGGGTCTACGCGGTCGACCCCGGCGACCTGCGCACCGACCTGCACCAGGCGGCCTTCCCGGGAGAGGACATCAGCGACCGGCCCGAGCCGGCCACCGCCGTGCCTGCCCTGCTGCAGCTCATCACCGGCGACCTCCCGAGCGGTCGGTACCGCGCGGCCGAGCTGGTGTCGGCATGAGGCCGCGGTTCGTCCTGCCGCCCGACAGCGAGGCCACCGTGCCGCCCGAGCAGCGCGGGCTGGACCGCGACGGGGTGCGCCTGCTGGTGGCCCGGCCGGCCGGCGTCGCGCACCGGCGGTTCGGCGACCTGCCGGGCGAGCTCGAGCCCGGCGACCTGCTGGTCGTCAACGTCTCCCCAACCGCGCCCGCCGCCCTGTCCGCGACCTGGGCCGGCGGCGGTCCCGTGGTCGTGCACGTCGCCGGACCCGGGCCGGGCGGCACCTGGGTCGTCGAGCTGCGCCGCCCCGACGGCACCGGGCCGGCAGCCGCCGAAGGCCGGCGGATCGACCTGCCCGGCGGCGTCCTGCTCGAGCTGTGCGAGCCGTACTCCCCCGGCCGGCTCTGGACCGCCAGGGCGACGCCCCGCGTGGCGCTGCGGGACTACCTGTCGGCATACGGCCGCCCGGTGTCCTACGGCTACCTGGCCGCGCCGCGGCCGCTGGCCGACTACCAGACGGTCTACGCCGACGACGCCGGCAGTAACGGATGGGCCAGCAACGGATGGGCCAGCAACGGATGGGCCAGCAACGAGATGCCCAGCGCGGAGATGGCCAGCGCCGGCCGGCCGGTCACCGCCCGGCTGCTGGCGCGTCTGGTCCCCCGGGGCGTGCCGGTGGCGCCGGTCGTGCTGCACGCGGGCCTGTCGAGCCCGGAGAAGCACGAGCCGCCGGCGGCCGAGCGCTACCGGGTGCCGGTGGCAACGGCCCGCCTGGTCAACGTGACCCGCGCGGCAGGCGGGCGGGTGGTGGCTGTGGGGACCACGGTCGTACGGGCCCTCGAGACCGTCGCGTCGGACGACGGCGAGGTGCGCCCCGGGCAGGGCTGGACCGACCTGGTGCTCGGCCCCGACCGGCCGGCCCGGGCGGTCACCGGGCTCGTCACCGGCCTGCACGAGCCGGCCGCGAGCCACCTGCACCTGCTGGACGCCGTCGCCGGTCCACAGCTGGTGGACGCCGCCTACCGCGAGGCCGTGCGCGAGCGCTACCTGTGGCACGAGTTCGGCGACTCGATGCTGCTGCTCCCGTGAGGCTCAGGCCCGGGAGCCGGCGAGGGCGCGGTGCGTGGCCTCGTACCGCAGGTGGCGGCGGCGGTACGTGCCGATGCCGTGCGTGAGGGCGCGAAGCTCCAGGGCGTAGCGCAGCAGCTCGGAGTCCGGCACCTCCGCGCGCACGACCGTGGAGTCGCCGGCCGGCTCGCTGCCGGTCACCCGTGCGCGGCGGCCGGCGAGGTCGGACATCACCGCGCCGACGGCCTCGGGCGGCACGGTGACCTCCACCTCGCTGACCGGCTCGAGCACCGTCGTGCCGGCGGCCGCGGCGGCCTCGCGCAGGGCGAGCGCACCGGCGGCGGCGAAGGCGGCGTCGGAGGAGTCGACGGCGTGCGCCTTGCCGTCGACCAGCACGACCTGCAGGTCGACGAGCGGGTTCCCGTCGTGCACCCCCCGCTCGGCCTGGCCGCGCACGCCCTTCTCGACGCTGCCGATGTAGTTGGTCGGCACCGCTCCGCCGACGACGCGGCTCTCGAACCGGATGCCCTCGCCCGCCGGCAGGGGCGACACCTGCACGACCACGACGGCGTACTGCCCGTGCCCGCCCGACTGCTTGACCAGCCGGCCGGTGGCCGTGACCGGGCCGGCCAGCGTCTCGCGCAGCGCCACCCGGACCGCAGGCCGCTGCACGGCCACCCCGAGCCGGTCGAGCAGCACCTCGACGTGCGCCTCGCCGAGGCACCACAGCAGGAGCTGGCCGGTCTCGGCGTTGCGCTCGACGCGTACGGACGGGTCCTCGACCGCCACCCGCGCGAGCGCGTCGTCGAGCCGGTCCTCGTCGCTGGGCACGGCGGCGGCGACGGCGACCGGCAGCTGCGGCTCGGGCAGCGGCCAGGGCTGCAGGCGCAGCGGCCGCTCCACGCCGGAGAGGCTGTCGCCGGTACGCACCGCGCCCAGCCGGGCGACCGTGCAGAGGTCACCGGCCGGGCAGTGCGCGAGCGCTCGCGCGGCCGAGCCCAGCGGGGTGGCCAGCGGGCCGGTGCGCTCCGCGGCCTCGTGCCGGTCGACCGAGCCCCGCTCGCCGCTGACGTGGACCGCGGCGTCCGGCCGGAGCGTGCCGGAGAACACCCGTACCAGGGCCACCCGCCCGAGGTAGGGGTCGGTGCCGGTGCGGACGACCTGCGCGAGCAGCGGCCCGTCCGGGTCGCACGCCAGGGCCGCGACCGGGCTGGTGGGCGGGGTCGGGCGCTCCAGCGGGCTCGGGAAGGCGTGCACCAGCAGATCCAGCAGCTCGCGGACACCGCTGCCGGTCGTCGCGCACACCGGCAGCACGGGATGCAGGTGCCCCGAGGCGACCGCCTTCTCGAGGTCGGCCGTCAGCACGTCGGCGTCGAGCTCGTCGCCCTCGAGGTAGTGCTCGAGCAGCTCCTCGTCCTCGCTCTCGGCGATGACCCCCTCGAGCAGCTCCGCCCGGGCCGCCTGCGCGGCGGCGCGCTCCTCGGCCGTGGCGTCCCGCTCCGAGGCGCCGGCCGGGTGCACCCGCAGGGTGAGCAGGTCCAGCAGCCCCTCGGCGAGCGGCAGCTCGACCGGGTGCACGCCCTCGCCGAACGCGGCGCGGCAGGCCCGCACCGTCTGCTCGACGTCGGCGCGCGGCCGGTCGAGCTGGGTGACCACGACCACCCGGGGCAGCCCGGCGTCGACGCACTCCTGCCAGAGCTGGCGGCAGCGGGCGTCCACCCCCTCGAAGGCCGGTACGAGGAACAGGGCGGCGTCCGCGGCCCGCAGCCCCGCCCGCAGCTCGGCCACGAAGTCGACGTGCCCCGGCGCGTCGAGCAGGTTGACCTTCACGCCCTCGTGCTCGAGCGGGGCGAGGGCCAGCGACACCGAGCGGTGCTGGCGGCGCTCGAGGTCGGTGCTGTCGCTGACGGTGCTGCCGTCCTCGACCCGTCCGGCCCGCGGGATCGTCCCGCTCGCGGCCAGCAGCGCCTCGACGAGGGTGGTCTTGCCGGCGCCGGTACGCCCGACCAGCACGACGTTGCGCACCCGGTCCGGTGGGCGCGGCAGCGGTCCCGCGCTCTTCGCGGACGAGGTGCTGGCAGCCATGGCGCCCTCCGGCAAAGGCAGGCCGGCGACGCCGCTGCCGCCGGACCGGCAGCCTGTCGCGCCCCGCGGCCGGGCACAACCCCCCGGACACCGCGGGCTCGGCCGTCAGGCCGGCGGAACCAGCCGCACGTCCAACCCGCGCGCCCCGTCCCTCAGCCGCCGGTCCCACACCGCGAACAGCGTGTCCTCCGCACCCACGGCGTACAGGCTCGCGAGATGCACCGCGTCGGCGCCTCGCAGCGCGTGCTCGCCGGCGAGCTGGCCGGCGTGCACGGTCACGGCCTCGGTCAGCTCGACCGCCAGCGTCGCCGCCCAGTAGTGCTCCCACGCCGCCGCTGCCCGGTCCCGGTCGGCCGGCTCCAGGCGGTGGGCCCGCGTGGCGGCGGCCAGCGCGGCGCGCACCTCCGGGTAGGCGAGTCTGCTGGACACTGCCGCGTCGCACCCGTCCCAGAGCATCGCGGTCAGGTCGCTGCCCTCCTCGTCGATGAGGAGCTTGACGAAGGCGCTGCTGTCGAAGTAGACGATCGCCACGCCGGTCAGTCGCGCTGCTCGCCGACCAGGTCCGCGACCGGTCCGCGGGCGCGCACCCGCTCGGCCCCGCCTGCCGCCGGTCGGTCGGCGCGCTGCGGTCGGCTCAGCACGCCCCGCTTGACGAGGGTGTCCAGCAACGGTGCGGAGTCGACCGGCACCACCCGGACCACCGGCAGGCCGCGGTCGGTGACCACGACCTCCTCACCGGCCCGGGCACGCTCGATCCACCGGGACAGCTCGGCGCGGAAGGTGCTGATCGCGACGTCCACCACCACAGCGTACAACTCGCCGGTCTCGACATGTACGTCAGCTGGCGCCAGGCCCTCTAGTCCTCCTCGGCGGCGATGCCGGCCAGGTCGGCCAGCTGCACCCGCAGCCAACGCCGTACGTCGTTGCGCCGCACCTGGTCGGCGGCCTGCCGGCGCCGCTGCGCCCGCTCGGCGTGCGGCATGGTCAGCGCCTCGTGGATCGCGTCAGCCTGCTGCGCGATGTCGAACGGGTGCAGGGTCACGGCGTACCGGCCGAGCTCGCCGTGCGCGCCGGTCGACTCCGACAGCGCGAGCACCATGTCGCGCTCGTTGACGACGACGGCCTCCTTCGCCACCAGGTTCATGCCGTCCGCGACCGCGTTGACGACGAGCACGTCGCAGCGCCGGTACGCCGCCACCGCGAGCGGCAGGTCCGAGGCCAGGCGCAGGTCGACGGGCTGCCAGGTGCCGGTGCCGAACTTCGCGTTGATCCGCGCGGCCGCGGCGCCGATCTCGGTGAGGTACGCCGCGTACTCCGGCACGTCCTGGCGGCTGGACTGCAGCAGCGCGAGGAACACCACCTCGCCCTGCTGCTCCGGGTGCTCCTCGAGCAGCAGCTCGAAGGCGTCGAACCCGCGCACGATGTTCTTGCTCGGGTCGGTGCGGTCCACCCGCAGCACCAGCTGGCCGTGCCCGGGCAGCTGGGCCAGGTGGTCGACGGTGTCCTGGCTGCGGGCCACCTCCTCGAGCCCGGCGACGTCGATGCTGATCGGGTAGGTGCGGGCCCGCACCTGCCGGTCCGCCAGCAGCACCGACCCCTCCTCGAGGTCGACCGGCAGCCCGAGCAGCTCCTGCGCGCACAGCAGGAAGCTGCGGGCGTCGGCGCCGGTGTGGAACCCGACGACGTCGCAGCCCAGCAGCCCGCGCAGGACGGCCTCGCGCATCGCCGGCGGCAGCACCCGCCAGGCGTCCGGCCCCGGCCACGGGATGTGCACGAAGTGCGAGAGCAGCACGTCCGGGCACCGCTGCCGGACGAGGTCGCCGACGAGGTAGAAGTGGTAGTCGTGCAGCATCACGGCTGCCCGCCCGCCGGCCCGCTCGACCTGCTCGACGACGGCCTCGGCCGCCAGCCGGTTGGCCTCCACGTAGCCGTCCGTCCAGGCGGCGTGCTCCGCGCGGCCCAGCGTGGGGGCGGTCGCCAGGCCGTACAACCGGTGCTGCACGAACCACAGCAGGGGGTTGGCGATCACGCCGTAGAACGGCTCGTGGACCTCCGCCGGCACCTCGACGAGACGCACGTGGACGACGTCGTCGGGGTCGTCCGGCTCCTCGGGCTCCAGCAGCCGGGCCGGCGGTCCGAGCGCGAGCCGCAGGACCTGTCCGTCCGCCTCGCGGGCGACGACCGCGTCCTCGCCCGGCGTCGCCACACACACCCACACCGCGTCGGGCAGGTGTGCGGTGAGCCCGGTCAGGGCGGTCACCAGCCCGCCGGCACCACGGGTCGCCGTACGACCGCCGCCCTCCTCGGCGGCGAAGCTGACGGGACCACGGTGCGAGAGAAGGACGACGGGCAGGTCGAGCACGGGGTCGGGCATCGCTGCAGTCTGCCCCCGGCGACCGGCACCGCCCAGACCGGCCGTGCCCGCGGGCGGTGGCCAGCGCTGCGCGGCGGGAGCGGATCCGGCGTGAGACGCTCGTGATCAAGTCCGCCACGACTGCTGGCAGCGCAGCCCGTACGTCGCCCGCCTGACGGCGAGTCCAGCTGCCGACCGCACCCGGTCGCCTCCCACCCTGACGCAAGGACTCGTACATGAAGATCGGCATCGTCGTCGGCTCGATCCGCGACGTCCGCAAGGCCGACACCGTCGCCGCGTGGGCGCACCGGCACGCCACGGCGCACGGCGGCGCACAGTACGAGCTCGTCGACCTCAAGAGCTTCGACGTCCCCCTGCTGACCGAGGCGACCCTGCCGATGATGGCCGACCGGCAGTACCGCTCCGAGCAGGTGACCGCCTGGAGCCGCGCGATCGACGCCTGCGACGGCTTCGTGTTCGTCACCCCCGAGTACAACCACGGGGTTCCCGGCGCGTTCAAGAACGCCGTCGACAGCCTCGGGCCGGAGTGGGTCGGCAAAGCCGTCGGCTTCATCTCCTACGGCGCGGACGGCGGCGTCCGCTGCGTGGAGCACTGGCGGTCGAGCCTGGCGAACTTCCAGATGGTCGACGTCCGCCAGCAGGTCGCGCTGATCCTGCACACCGACTTCAGCGACGCCGGGTTCACCCCGATGGAGCGGCGGACCGGCGAGTTGAGCACCCTGCTCGACCAGCTGGTGGCGATGACCGGGCGGCTGCGCGACTGATCCCGCGCGCGGCCGCAAGGTAGGCGCGCGGGAGGCGCTCCGCTACGGTCGGCCCGTCGACGTGAGGGGGCGCCCGTGCGTACGGGGACGGCGGTACTGGTGCTGGCACTGGTGACCTCCTGCTCGTCCGACCCGCCGGCGCGAGAGGCCGCTGTCCCGGCGCCGGTGCCGTCGCCGGTCGCGCCCGCGCCCACTCCTGTGGCGAGCAGCCGGCCGGCCACCGCCGGCCCGACCGGCTCCCCCGCCGGCCCGACCAGTTCCACCGCCGGCCCGACCGGCTCCGTGCCGGCTCCGGGGACGCCCACCCCCGGCCGGACCCCGACCGCCGCCCCCACCTTCGTGCTCCGGTCGCTGACCTTCGTCGCGCTGCCGAGCGGCAACGTCGTGTGCGCCCTGGACGAGGGCACCGCGCGCTGCGACATCAGGGAGCGCACCTGGGAGCCGCCGCCCAAGCCTGCGTCGTGCGAGCTGGAGTACGGCTCCGGGCTCTCGCTCGGCGACGGGCGGGCCGACGTGGTCTGTGCGGGCGACACCGTGCTCACCGACACCGCCACCCCGCTGCCGTACGGCTCCGCGGTGCGCACCGGCGACGTCGTCTGCTCCAGCAGCACGGACGGCATGCGCTGCGAGAACCTCCGGACGTCACGCGGCTTTGTGCTGGCCCGGGCGGAGTACCGCCTGTTCTGAGCAGGGCGCCGTCACCACACGTCGCCGGCGCGCCAGTCGCAGGTCAGCTCGCCCTGCAGGTCCACGTGGGCGGACAGCGGCAGGACCCACACGCCGTCGTCGTCGTCCGGGGTGCGGACGATGCCGGTCGGGGTCAGCGCCGAGGTCGGCCCCGCCCAGCGCTGCCAGCCGCGCGCCGCATAGAGCGCCGCGCCGTCGTCGGTGGCACCGAGCGCGGCGACCTCGTACGCCCCCCGGGCCAGGTCTTCGAGCGCGGCCATCAGCGCTGCGCCGTGCCCGCGCCGCCGCACGTCGGCCCGTACGGCGACGGCCTCGACGTAGCCCGCGCGCAGCGCCCGACCACCGTGCAGCAGCCGGCGCTGAACCAGGGACGCGTGCCCGACCAACTCACCCGCCTCGTACCGCAGCGCGTGCATGCCGCCCAGGCTGTGCTCCCAGTCGTCGTCCTCGAGGTCGGGGAAGGCGACCCGGAGCAGCTCGCGAGCCTGCCCGAGCACGGCGCGCTCCAGTGCACCGGTGTGGGCGAGGACCAGGTCCGACACGGCGCCAGCCTGTCAGGCCGGGCGTGCCGGCGCCGGCACGGTCCCCTCGAGGCGGTTGATCAGGACGTTCACGGCCGCGTAGAAGTCCGGGTCCAGCGAGCGCACGCCGGTGGTGGAGGTGTGCACCATCTGCGGGAAGCGGACGAAGCCGGTCAGCGTCCCCGACCGCCAGTACCAGTGCGGAGCCTCGTCGGTGTACGGCGCGAGCCGCAGCCGCAGCGTGCAGGTCCGCGCCGAGCGGTCGCAGGTGAAGCGGCGGAAGTCGAAGCGGAAGTCGCCCTCGCACCAGGTGTCGCCGCAGGCGTCGTCGATCAGGTCGAGGACCGCGCGCTGCTCGTTGCCGGTGAGCACCGGCGAGGCCGAGCTGGCCCGGGCGGCGGTCGGGCTCAGCAGCAGCACGACGAACGACAGCAGCAGGACGGCCAGCGCCACCAGACGGCGGGCGCCGGCAGCAGGAGCGGGCAACACGGGAGCGGGCAACACGGGAACCTCCGGGGTGGGGGGCGGCCGGGAAGCCGCACACCCGGAAGCTAGGAGACGGCGAGCTCGGAGCCGGCCGTCCTCCACAGGGCGCCCCTTGCGTCCCCAGAACCCGCCCGGATGATTGACTTCCCGCCATGCCTCTCGACGGGGAGTACGCCCCCAGCACGCAGAAGTGGGTCCGGGACCAGGTCGAGCTCTACGAGTCGTCCGGTGGGACCAAGGGCACCACCCTGCGCGACACCGGCCTGCCGGTGATCATCGTCACCAACCGCGGCGCGCAGAGCGGCAAGATCCGCAAGACCCCGCTCATGCGGGTCGAGCACGAGGGCAGCTACGCCGCGGTGGCCTCCCAGGGCGGCGCGCCCACCCACCCCACCTGGTACGCCAACCTGCTGGCGGACCCCGACGTCGAGGTGCAGGACGGCCCGCAGAAGTGGGACATGCGGGCCCGCGAGGTCTCCGGCCAGGAGCGGGCCGCCTGGTGGGAGCGCGCGGTCGCGGCCTTCCCGTCCTACGCGGACTACCAGGAGAAGACCGAGCGGCAGATCCCGGTGTTCGTGCTGGAGCGCCCGGCGCCGTAGCCGGGCTGCCTGTTCGAAAGCGCCGATCCGGGAAGGGTCCGGTCATGACGTACGTCGAGCCCGGCGCCGAGTTCACCCGCGATACCAACTACATCGCCACCCGGATCACCAGGGACGGCCGGGACGGCTTCCCGGTGGAGGCCGGGCGCTACCGACTGGTCGTGGCCCGCGCCTGCCCCTGGGCCAACCGCGCGATCATCGTCCGGCGACTGCTGGGCCTCGAGGACGCGATCAGCATGGGCGTCTGCGGGCCGACCCACGACGAGCGCAGCTGGACGTTCGACCTCGACCCCGGCGGCCGCGACCCGGTCCTCGGCTACGAGCGCCTGCAGGAGGCGTTCTTCGCCCGCTTCCCCGACTACGGGCGCGGCATCACCGTCCCGGCCATCGTGGACGTGCCGACCGGCCAGGTCGTCACCAACAACTACCCGCAGATCACGCTGGACCTGTCCACCGAGTGGACGCAGCTGCACCGGGAGGGCGCCCCCGAGCTCTACCCGCAGGCCCGTCGCGAGGAGATCGACGAGGTCAGCGAGCTGGTGTTCCGGGATGTCAACAACGGGGTCTACCGGTGCGGCTTCGCCGGGTCCCAGGAGGCCTACGAGCGGGCGTACGACCGCCTGTTCGCCCGGCTGGACTGGCTGAGCGACCGGCTCCGGGACCAGCGCTACCTCGTCGGCGACACGATCACCGAGGCCGACGTCAGGCTGTTCACGACCCTCGCGCGCTTCGACGCCGTCTACCAGGGCCACTTCAAGTGCAACCGCAACAAGCTGACCGAGCTGCCGGTGCTGTGGGCGTACGCCCGGGACCTGTTCCAGACACCGGGCTTCGGCGACACCACCGACTTCGTGCACATCAAGCGGCACTACTACGAGGTGCACCGCGACATCAACCCCACGGGCATCGTGCCCAAGGGGCCGGACCTGTCGGGCTGGCTGGCGCCGCACGGCCGCGAGCAGCTCGGCGGCCGGCCGTTCGGGGACGGCACCCCGCCCGGCCCGCCGTCGCCGGCCGAGACGGTGCCTGCGGAGCACTCGGCGGTCGGCTGACGGGCGTCGCGTCGCCGGCCCACGGCGGGGTACGGCCCCCGGCGTACCCGACCACGAGGAGCCTTCGTGAGCACTGTCCCTGCCCTCCCGCTCCACAGCGGCACGACGATTCCGCAGCTCGGCTTCGGCGTCTACCAGATCCCGCCGGAGGAGACCGCCCAGGCCGTGCGGACCGCGATCGAGGTCGGCTACCGGCACATCGACACGGCGCAGATGTACCAGAACGAGGCCGGTGTCGGCGAGGCCGTGGCCGAGCGCCGGAACGACATTTTCATCACCAGCAAGCTGAACAACTCGTTCCACAGGCCGGACGACGCCCGCCGGGCCTTCGACCGGACGCTGAGCGAGCTGAAGTCCGACTACGTCGACCTGTTCCTGATCCACTGGCCGCTGCCGACCCTGTACGACGGCGACTTCGTCTCGACGTGGCGCACGCTGGGCGAGTTCCTGGCCGACGGCCGCGCCAAGGCGATCGGGGTCTCGAACTTCCAGGTCCCGCACCTGCAGCGCCTCGCCGCGGAGACCGACGTCGTGCCGGCGGTGAACCAGATCGAGGTCCACCCGTACTTCTGCAACGAGGAGGTCCGGGCGTACGGCGCGGAGCACGGCATCCTCACCGAGGCCTGGTCGCCGATCGCGCAGGGCGCGGTCCTCGGCGACCCGGCGATCCAGGAGGTCGCCGACGCCGTCGGGAAGTCGACGGCGCAGGTGGTCCTGCGCTGGCACCTGCAGCGCGGCGACATCATCTTCCCGAAGTCGACGACCCCCTCGCGGATACGCGAGAACTTCGAGATCTTCGACGTCGAGCTGGACGACCAGCAGATGAAGACGATCAGCTCGCTCGACAAGGGTCCCTCGGGCCGCACCGGACCCGACCCCGACACCTTCGACTACGTGCCCTAGCGGCCCGCCGGCCGGTTGCCCTTGACCGGGCGACCGGCCAGCGGCAGTGCCTCGGTGCCACCGGGCGCCTCGACCCCGGGGGCGCCGGCCTCAACGTCACGGGGCCGGCGTTCTGTGTTGACCGGGCTGCTCGTCGACACCGTCGCGCACGCCGATCGGGCGATGTAGCGTCACCGGACCCGTCAGAGGCGGCCGCTACGGTGCCGCCGTGGACACGCCGCTCTGGGTCACGGTGCTCGTAGCGGTGCTGGCTGCTGCCGCCGGCTACCTCGGAAACGACGTGACCTCCCGGCGGGACCGTGCGCAAGCCCGCGAGCAGAGCGACCGGGACTGGCTCGAGAAGGCCGCCACGCTGTGCCGGAGCGCTGATGCCAAAGAGCGGGAGCATGGCCTCGGTTTCCTGCGGGCCCTGATCAAACTCCCGGAGATCGATCCTCGGGTACAGGACCTGCTCGATGAGATGACACAGCAGGAGCTGGGGCAGACACTGGTGGCCGCACGGGAGGCGTTGGCGGAGACCGGTGAGCTGCCGGACATCGTCGAGGTGCCGCAGCCCGGTGTGGGTACACAGACCGGTGACCAGCCTGAGGAGGTGGCGGCGCGTGACCAAGAGGGTCATCGAGGTAACGCCTGAGCAGGTGCGGCTGGCGCAGACCAAGGTCGAGGCCGACGTCAAGACCGGCCGCACGTCCGATCCCATGGTGGTCCTGGTGTCGAAGGCACGCGGGCGGGGCCACTCCGCCCTGCGTGGACAAAGCACCCAGGGATAGTCCGCCGGGTAATCAGCGACCACTTCCTCGCTGATCAGGGCGAGCGCCGCGTCGAGCCCGGCTCCCGGTGCTCGCTGCTGCCGGCGCCGTGGTCGGTCTGCCGGCAGTACGCCCCGACTCCGCTCGACGCCCACCCGAGCACGACCCGCGGTCACCGAGGCATGTCCAACGCTCCCCGCGACCAGAGGTGTGGCTCGGCTCACGTCCGGTGTACGGTCCCCGCACTTCCGGACAAGGAGCGGCATGCGGCGTACACGGGTAGTCGGCGGAACAATCGCGACAGCGCTGGGAGCCGGCCTCATCCTCGGCGCGGCGGGACCGGTGGGCGCGGCGACCGGCCCGGTCACCTCGCCGGCCCGGGCCTGCGCCAGCCTGGTCGGCACCGGGATCCCGGCGCGGGCGATCAGCCTGCCGACCACAGGTGGCGTCGTCACCGCGGCGGCTGCCGTCGCCGCGTCCGGCACCGGGCCGACCTCGGTCGGGTCGTACTGCCTAGTGAGCGCGTCGCTGCGGCCGGTCGACCGGACCGCCCCGGAGATCCGGCTGCAGGTCGCGCTGCCCGACGACTGGAACACCAAGGCGCTGATGTTCGGCGGTGGCGGCTACAACGGCACGATCCCGGCGGTCACCGGCAACGTGCCGTTCGGGCCGGCCGACGAGCTCACCCCGCTCGGCCGCGGGTTCGCGACGTTCGCCAGTGACTCCGGGCACCAGGCCACGCCCGACTTCCTGCCGACGCCCTCGCTGGACGGCTCGTTCCTGAGCAACGCCGAGGCCCTGCGCAACTTCGCCGGCGACGCCCTCAAGAAGACCCACGACGCCGCGCGCTACCTGCTTCGCAGCTACTACGCCGCCACCCCGAGCCTCACGTACTTCGCCGGTGGCTCGACGGGCGGCCGGGAGGCCCTGGCCGTCGCGCAGCGCTGGCCGCGCACCTTCGACGGCGTCATCTCGGCCTATCCGGCCTACAACGCGGCCACGCTCGACCTCTACTTCGGCTACATCACCCAGCAGTTCCTGCGGCCCGGCGCGTTCCCGCGGCCCGCCCAGCAGGCGCTGCTCTACCAGGCGGTGATCGCCAACTGCGACCAGCTGGACGGGGCCGCGGACGGCATCGTCAGCGAGCGGGCCGGCTGCACGTTCGACCCGGTCGTGCTGCGCTGCCCGGACGGCGCCGACACCGGCGACACCTGCCTGTCCGACCCGCAGATCGCCGCGATCCGCGCGGTCTCGCGCGGGATCACCTTCCCGTACCCGCTCGCGAGCGGCGAGAAGGGCTACCCCGGCTTCCCGTTCCTGGACGGCGCGCGGATGGACACCACGCTGCTCGGCATGGGCACCACCCCGCCGGACAGCCCGATGCCCATCACGGCCGGCTACGGCGAGCAGTTCTGGGACCAGTGGGTGCGCTTCGCCGTCACGCGGGACCCGTCGTACGACTCCACGACCCTCGACCCGCTGAACCCGGGCCGGTGGCAGCAGCGGATCAGCCGGCTGACCGCGCTGCAGGACGTCAACGACCCCGACCTGCGGCCGTTCGCCGACAGCGGCGGAAAGCTGCTCATGGTGCACGGCACCGCCGACGAGCTGGTCAGCCACCGCTCGACCGTCGACTACCACCAGCGGATGGTGGCGGTGATGGGGGCGCAGCGGGTGCAGGCGTTCTCGCGGTTCTACCTGGTGCCGGGGGCCAACCACGCCAACCTGGGCGCGACGTTCCAGGCCGGTTGGGACTCCCTGACCGCGCTGGACCGCTGGGTCACCGAAGGCAGGGCGCCCGTCAACCAGCTCGTCCGGGACAAGCGCACGGACGTCAGCCGCACGCGGCCGCTGTGCGAGTTCCCGACCTACCCGCGCTACAACGGGACCGGCAACGTGGACTTCGCGAGCAGCTTCACCTGCGTGCGCTCGGCCTGGGGCGGCGCGGCGTAGAGCTCACCCCCGGTGGTTCCGGAGCTCGGCAAGGGCGAACACGGCCGCCGTCCCGCTGACGACGCCGGCCCAG
>DASTLY010000147.1:0-5541 GCA_035714445.1 Mycobacteriales bacterium | reverse complement strand
GCGTCGTGCAGCGCCGCCTGCGCCGCGTGCTTGCCCAGCCGCGGGGTCAGCAGGGCGAGGGCCTGCTCGCTGCCCGTCCAGCCGTCCAGGTTGCGCCGCATCGCCGCGGCGTCGACCTCCAGGCCCTCGACCAGGTCCACGGCGAGCGCCGTCGCCGTCGTCGTCAGCAGGCAGACCTCGGGCAGCGCCACCCACTCGGCCTTCCAGCTGCGCCCGTCGCGCTCGGAGCCACCGACCATCCCCTCGAGCAGGACCGCGGCGTTGGCGCGCACCAGCCGGGCCAGGGTGTCCAGGTGCTCGCTGCGCTCCGGGTTGCGCTTGTGCGGCATGGTGATGCTGCCGACCAGCTCCGGGCGGGTGCCCTCGCGCAGCTCGCCGATCTCGGGGCGCTGCAGCTCGTAGACCTCCAGGCCGATGCGGGACAGCGTGCCGCACACCATCGCCAGCACCGCGCCGGCCTCGGCGACCCGGTCCCGGGCCGTCAGCCACGACGTGTCCGGGTCGGCGAGCCCCAGCTCGGCGCAGAACCTCGCACGTACGCGCAGCCCGGCCGGGCCGAGCGCGGCCAGCGTGCCGACACCACCGCCGAGCTGGCCGACGTTCCAGCGGGGGGCGGCCTCCGCGAGCCGCGCCAGGTGGCGGCCCACCTCGTCGGCCCACGACGCCGCCTTCCACCCGAAGGTGATCGGCGCGCCCGGCTGCCCGTGGGTGCGTCCCGCCATCAGGGTGTCGCGGTGCTGCACCGCGAGGTCCAGCAGCAGCCCCTGCAGGCGCAGCAGGTCTCGGCGTACGAGGTCGGCGACGCCGCGCAGCGCCGTCGCGGTCCAGGTGTCGGTGAGGTCCTGCACCGTGGCGCCGACGTAGACGTGCGGGTGCACGTCGGCCGGCAGCACCGCCTGCAGCGCCCGCACCAGCCCGAGCGTGGAGTGCCCGGACACCCGGGTCTGCTCGGCGACCACCTCGGGGTCGAGCAGCTCGACCCGGGCGTGCGCGGTGATGCTGTCGGCGGCAGCCTGCGGGACGAGGCCCTCGGCGGCCTGGGCGCGGGCCAGCGCCGCCAGCACCTCGAGCCAGCCCTGCAGCCGCTCCTGCTCCCCGAACAGCGCCCGCGACTGCGGCGTCCCCCACAGGTGGGCGTACATCGACGCGTCCGCGATCCGCGCCGGCCCGGTCATCCGGACCGCTCCACGGACAGCTCGAGCGCCTCACGCAGGTGCCCGAAGGAGGCGCCCCAGGGGACGACGACCGTCTGCCCGTCGACCTCGACGTGCTCCTCCAGCAGGCAGCACTTGGTCAGCAGCACCTCGCCGGGTGCGAGCTCGACCGCACGTGCCAGCACGCGGGGGCAGGTGTCGACCTGCGGCACGCTCCCGCCGTACAACGCCTGGTGGATCGCCTGGGAGCGCGCGCAGCCGAGCAGGGTCCAGTCCCGCTGCGGCGGCACCTCGTCCAGGTAGTGCACGGTCGTGCCGGGCACCTGCATGCCGCCGCCGCGGCACGGCAGCAGGTAGTCGCCGGTGGCGCCGGTCGGGACGAGGTCGCCCAGCTCCACGACCTGCGGGACGGGCAGCACGCCCGGCAGGTCCTCCGCGGTCGCGAGCACCCGCTGCACCTGGTCGAGCAGCTTCGCCGGGTGCGGCGGCGCCACGTCGAGCACGTGCAGGCGTACGGGCGTGCTGTCCAGCACGAAGCTGATGTGCCCGTAGCGGCCCTCCAGCACGACGCAGCGCGCTTCGGGGCAGTCGGCTGCCGCCCCGGCCAGGTCGCTCGGGATCCCGGGGTCGAGCTCGGGGCGGACCACCCAGGCGGTCTCGTCCGGCCCGGCCAGCAGCCGTACGGCCGTCACGTCCCAGAACAGCCCGTCGCTCTCGCGCTTGTCGACCTCGACCAGCGCGGCCCGCCCGCCGGCGCGTACGACGACGTAGCGGGTCCGGCGGTAGACCGGGCGCGACATCAGCAGCGCGCGCAGCGGCTCGAGCTCGAGCGGCACGTCGACATCGGTGACCGACACCTCGCGGTAGCGGTCGGGCAGCACGGTCACCCCGGGCCCCGCGCAGCGGAGTGACGGGGGGAGCCGCTGAAGGTGTCGGCGCGCAGCCCGAGCCGCAGCGCCTCGACGCCGAGGACGTCGGCGGGCGCGATGTTGGCCAGGTTGACGTCGGCGCCGAAGCGGCGGACCAGCCAGGCCTGCTGCTCCTTGCGCGGCGCCTCGAACACCGTCGTGCCGATCCCTACGGCGGCGACCACCGCGTCGACGACGTCCCCGCGCACGCTGCCGTCGGGCGCGAACAACCCGATCGTGCCGCTCTCCCGGCCCTCCGTCACGACCCACGTCGCGCCGCTGGCCCGGTCGCCGGCAGCCTCCACCCCCCAGGCGTGCGGGTCGACGACCGCCGCGGGGTCCTTGGCGCCAACCTCCGCGAGCACGGTGAAGCGCTCCGCGGCCCGGGCGACCAGGGCCTGCTTGGCCGCCAGCGGCATGTCGGCGACGCCCCGGGAGACCTCCACGCACGGGAAGCCCACCTCCTGCGCCCAGTCCAGGAACGGCTCCACCGCGTCCTGCTGCCAGGCCACCTCCAGCAGCGTCCCGCCGGCGCAGGCCAGCACGCCTGCGCCGGCCAGCAGGGCGAGCTTGGCCGGCAGGCCCGGGTCGAGGTAGGCGGTGCCCCAGCCGAGCTTCCACACGTCGACGTGGTCGGCGCAGACCCCGAGCAGCGCCTCGGCCGTGCTGACCGGCAGCCCGTTGTCGAGCACGTGCGTGATGCCGGTGCAGCGGGGCTTGGCGGTCCGGCCGGGCAGGGTGAGGAAGGAGGGTGCGACGTTCACGATGGTAGACACGGCCCGTCCACCCACGCACCGTCCCGGAGGCCGGCATGACCGAGCTGGAGGCCCTCGCACAGGGGCTGCGCGACCTGCCGGGGGTCCGCGCCAAGGCGCACATCGCCCTGGTGGCCGACGTGTTCGGCGGCGGCGACTGGTACGCCGGCCCGGGTGACGACGGCGCCGTGCTCCCGCCGGGCGAGGGCTCGGTCGTCGTCGGCGGTGAGGCGATCCTGCCCGCCTTTGTCGCCCAGGACCCGTACGGCGCGGGCGTCGCCGCGGTGCTGGCGAACGTCAACGACCTGGCCGCGATGGGCGCGGTACCGGTGGCCCTGCTGGACACCGTCGTCGGGCCGGAGGACGTCAGCCGCGAGGTCCTGCGTGGAATGCACTGGGCCGCAGGGCTTTACGACGTGCCGGTCGTCGGCGGCCACTTGACCCGGTCGGAGGGGGCGCCGGCGCTGTCGGCGTTCGGGGTGGGCCGGGCGGAGCGCGTCCTGTCGGCGACGCACGCGGCGCCCGGCCAGGTGCTGGTGCTGGGTTGCTGCCTGGAGGGCCGGATGCGCGACGACTTCCTGTTCTTCCCGTCCTTCGCCGAGCGGGGCGAGCAGCTGGCCGGCGACGTGCGGCTGCTGGCCGAGCTGGCGTCCACCGGTGCCGCCGTGGCCGCGAAGGATGTGAGCATGGCGGGCCTGGTGGGCTCGCTGGCGATGCTGCTGGAGCCGGCCCGGCTCGGCGTGGACGTCGACCTGGACGTCCTGCCCGTGCCCGAGGGCGTGCCGCTGGCGGACTGGCTCGGCTGCTTCCCGTGCTTCGCGTTCCTGCTCACCTGCCCGCCGGACCGGGTGCAGGAGTGCGTCGCCGCCTTCCGCGGCCGCGGCCTGACGGCGCAGCCGCTGGGCGTGCTGACCGGCGACGGCCGGGTCCGCCTGGTGCGCGCGGGGCAGGCGGCGACGGTGTTCGACCTCACGGTCGAGGGAGTCACGCACCTGCGCGGCTGACCGCGTCATGGGGCCAGCGGGATCGTCATCTGCTGGTGCGGCTGGCCCAGCAGGTCGAACGGCTCGCCGACCGGCGTCCAGCCCAGGGTGACGAAGAACCGGCGGTTGGGTGCCTGCACCGATGCGACCATGCGGGTGCCGCCGCGGGCCCCGGCGAGCGCGACGGCCAGGCGTACCAGGGGTCGGCCGAGCTGGGAGCGCCGGTGCCCGGGCAGCACGGCGAGCCGGTCGCCCTTCCACAGCCCGCTGTCGTCGACCGGGTAGAGGCGGACGGTCCCCGACGGGCACCCGTCGACCAGGCCGAGCACGTGCACGGTCGAGCCCTGGGAGTCGTGCTCGTCGACGTCGTCGCCGGGGAACAGGCGCTGCTCTCGGACGAAGACCTCGTGCCGGATGCGGTGGTGCTCGGCCAGCTCCGCCGCGTCCAGCACCGGGCGGCACACCGGCCGGCCGGCCTGCTCAGGCGACGAACAGGGGGAGGACAGGACGTCCGTCATCGCGACCTCCCTCGGCAGCGCTCGAGCGCTCGAAGGCGCCGATCCCCGAGCAGGCCTGGCAGCGCGCGCAGCCGGCGGCGACACCGGCGCTGGACATGCCCTTGCGGGCGAGGTACGGCACCACCTGCCGGTACACCGCCTCGACGGCCTCCTTGGGCGGCGGAAGGAAGTCCTCCATGAGGCTGCCGGGAACCGGCCGCAGCGGCACGATGAAGGGGTAGACCCCGAGGTCGATCGCCCGCTTGCAGCCGTCGACCGTGACCTGCTGGTCCTCGCCCATGCCGAGGATCACGTACGTCGAGACCTGGCCCGGGCCGAACGCCGCGACCGCCCGCTCCCACGCGCTGAAGTAGGCCTCGATGCCCCAGCGCGCCTTGCCCGGGGCCACCCGGGCCAGGACGGCCGGGTCGAACGTCTCGACGTGGATCCCGACCGAGTCGATCCCCAGGTCCGCGACCCGGTCGATGACATCGAGGTCTGCGGGCGGCTCGAACTGCACCTGCACCGGGATCCCCGCCGCCTCCTTGACGGCCTGCCCGCAGCGGCCGACGTACATCGCGCCGCGGTCCGGGGTCGCCGTGCTGCCGGTCGTCAGGGTCGCGTCGACCGCCCCGTCGAGCTCGTGAGCGGCGACCGCGACCTCGGCGAGCATCGCCGGGGTCTTCTTCGCGATGGTGCGTCCCTGGGCCAGCGTGACGCCGATGCCGCAGAACCGGCACTGGTCGTCATTGCCCCAGTAGGCGCAGGTCTGCAGCACCGTGCTGGCCACGGAGTCCAGGTGCAGCAGGGCGATCTGCCAGTAGGGGATGCCGTCGGCGGTGGCGAGGTCGTAGTACTTCGGGCGCGGGGCGAGGGAGGCGCCCGCCAGCCGTACACCGTCCGACCAGATCGCCCAGCTGCCGTCGTCGTCACCGCGCAGGACGTACGGCGAGTCGGCGACGTAGCTCGCCGCCGTCGGCACGGTCGTCTGCACGCCCTCGACGTACAGCATCCCGGCGTCTGCCGGACCGGCGCCGCCGGCCCGAGCCGCGAGGGGGACCTCGACCCGCAGGCCCTCGCTCTGCAGGGCGGTCAGCAGGTGGGCGACCTCGGCCGCGGAGGGGGCAGGCTCGGGGCGGGAGGGAGCAAGGCTCACGGGCGCAGCCCTTCGAGGGGGAGGAGGCTGGGTCCGTTCACCATAGTGAATATGCGTGGGGGCGCAAGGGCCGATCAGGGGTCGCTCA
>DASTLY010000146.1:0-96162 GCA_035714445.1 Mycobacteriales bacterium | reverse complement strand
GCCGCTGGCGCCGCCGCCGCGCCCGCCGGCGCGGCGGGCCGGGCGTCCGGCTCCAGCCCTGCCGCCTCGGCACGTCCCCGTGCGTGCCGACACCGGCGCCCTGGGGCTGCCGACGGCCGCCCACGAGCGCGGCGGGCCCCGATGGGGCCTGCTCGGGGGCGCCGCGGCGCTGGTGCTCGCGGTGCTCCTGCTCGTGGGCCGGCTGACCGGCGGCGGGCCGTCGACGGTCACGCCGAGTGCCGGGCCGGGCACCGGACCGAGCGCACCCGCGGTGGCGGCGGCTCCGGCCCCGCCGCCCGCCGCCGCTGCTCTGCGGCTGCGGGTGAGCGGCACCCCCTCCTGGGTCTCGGTGCTCACCTCCACCGGCACGTCGCTGTTCACCGGGGTGCTGGCCGCGGGGGCCGCCCGCGAGTTCAGCGACCCGTCCCGGCTGCAGGTGGTCGTGGGCAACGCGGGCGCCGTCACCGTGGGCTGCGCGGGCCAGGACGTCGCGGCCGGGACGAAGGGCCAGGTGCGCCGCTACACCTGCGCCCCCACCGGCCTGACCCCGTCCTGAGCTCGGTCAGCACGCGCCGGTCCGACCGGGGCCGCCTCTAGACTCGTCCCGTGACCTCCCCGCGCCGCGTCTCGCTCACGACGCTGGGCTGCGCGCGCAACGAGGTGGACTCCGAGGAGCTGGCCGGCCGGCTCGAGGCCGCCGGCTGGACCCTTGTCGAGGACGGCCCCGCGGACGTCGCGGTGGTCAACACCTGCGGCTTCGTGGCGTCCGCGAAGAAGGACTCGATCGACACGCTGCTCGCCGCGGGCGACGGCGGCGCCAAGGTCGTCGCCGTCGGCTGCCTCGCCGAGCGGTACGGCAAGGACCTCGCCGAGCAGCTTCCCGAGGCCGACGCCGTGCTCGGGTTCGACAGCTACGCCGACCTGTCCACGCACCTGCAGTCGGTGCTCGACGGCGCGCCGGTGCCGTCGCACACCCCGGGCGACCGTCGCAAGCTGCTGCCGCTCAGCCCGGTCGCGCGCCAGGAGCCCGCGGCGCAGCTCGACGTCGGGCTGCCCGGCCACGCCGGCGGGCCGACGGTGGTGCGCCGCCGGCTCGAGGGCGGCCCGGTCGCCCCGCTCAAGCTCGCCTCCGGCTGCGACCGCCGCTGCGCGTTCTGCGCCATCCCGAGCTTCCGGGGCGCCTTTGTCTCCCGGCGGCCGTCCGACGTGATCGCCGAGGCCCGCTGGCTCGCGGACGCCGGCGTCCGCGAGCTCGTCCTGGTCAGCGAGAACTCCACGTCGTACGGCAAGGACCTGGGCGACCTCCGGCTGCTGGAGACGCTGCTGCCCGAGCTGGCCGGCCTCGACGGCATCGACCGGGTGCGGCTGTCCTACCTGCAGCCGGCGGAGATGCGGCCCTCGCTGGTCGAGGTGCTGGCCGGCACGCCCGGCGTCGTCCCGTACTTCGACATGAGCTTTCAGCACTCCTCCGCGGCCCTGCTGCGCCGGATGCGCCGCTTCGGCGACACCGACCGCTTCCTGGACCTGCTGGCCTCCATCCGGGCGCTCAGCCCGGCCGCGGGTGTCCGCAGCAACGTGATCGTCGGCTTCCCGGGCGAGACCGAGGCCGACGTCGCCGAGCTCGAGCGGTTCCTCGACGGGGCCCGCCTCGACGCGATCGGGGTGTTCGGCTACTCCGACGAGGACGGCACGGAGGCCGAGCACCTGCCCGACCACCTCCCGCAGGAGGTCGTCGACGAGCGCGTGGCCCGGCTGTCCGCGCTGGCCGAGGAGCTCACCTCCCAGCGCGCCGAGGAGCGGGTCGGCGAGCTCGTCGAGGTCCTGGTCGACGCGGCCGACGGCGAGGGCCGCGCGGCGCACCAGGCGCCGGAGGTCGACGGAAGCACGACGCTGCTGGGCTCCGGCCATCGGATCGGGAAGCTCGTGCGCGCGGTGGTGTGCGGCTCCGCGGGCGTGGACCTGGTCGCCGACCCCGTACGCGTCCCCGCTGTCGCGTGACCCTCTCCCGGGTGGCGCACCTGCGCCGCACCGGCGCACGGGCCGACGAGAAGCAGGCGCACCGCGCGGCCGTCTCAGCAGGGGAGCGGGCATGACCGGTACGACCACAGGGGCCGTCCTCGCGGTCGGCGACGAGCTGCTGCTGGGCGACATCGTCAACAGCAACGCGGCATGGCTCGGGGAGGCGCTCGCGCGGGTCGGCGTCGCCGTCGTGCACTCCGCGATGGTCGGCGACGACGTCGGGCGCCTGGCCACCGCGCTGCGCCGGGCGCTCGAGGACGCCGACGTCGTCGTGCTGACCGGCGGCCTGGGGCCGACCAGCGACGACCTGACGCGGGACGCCGTCGCGCTCGTCGCGGACGCCCCGCTGGAGCGCTCGGCCGCGCTCGAGCAGCAGCTGCGGGACCGGTTCGAGTCGTACGGGATGACGATGCCGGCGGAGGTGCTGCGCCAGGCCGACGTCCCCCGCGGCGCGCAGGCGCTCGACAACCCGGTCGGCAGCGCCCCTGGGCTGCGCCTTTCCGTCAGCGGCCGGATCGTCGTTGCCCTTCCCGGGCCGCCGCACGAGATGCGCGCCGTCGCGCAGGCCCACCTGCTGCCCGAGCTCGCGGGACGGACCGGCACCGTGCTGACCACCCGCACGCTGCGCTGCGCGGGGATCGGCGAGAGCGCGGTCGCCGAGCGCATCGAGGCGGCGGTGCAGGTGCCGGACGGCGTCGACCTCGCCTATCTCGCCGGCAGCGGCGTCGTCCGGGTGCGCTTCACCACGGCGGGCGACCCGGCGGTGCTCCTGCCGCTGGTGGAGGCGGGCGCCGCAGCCCTCGGCGACGCGGTGTTCGGCCGCGACGACGAGACCCTTCCGGCGGTCGTCGGCCGGCTGCTGCGGGAACGGGGGCAGACCGTCGCGTCGGCTGAGTCCCTGACCGGCGGGCTCGTCGGGGCGGCCCTGTCGGAGCTGCCCGGTTCGTCGCTCGGCTACCGCGGTGGCCTCGTCGTCTACGCCACCGACGCGAAGGCGACGGTGGCCGGGGTGCCGGACGCGCTGCTCGCCGAGCACGGCGCCGTGTCGGAGCCGACGGCGCTGGCGCTGGCGGTCGGCGCCCGCGACCGCCTGGGCGCGGACTGGGGGGTCGCCACGACCGGGGTCGCCGGCCCGGACGAGCAGGAGGGCAAGCCGGTCGGGACGGTGCACGTGGCGGTCGCGGGGCCGACCGGCCAGAAGGCCCGGTCGGTGCGGGTGCCGGGTGACCGCGACCGGGTCCGGGTGCTGGCCACGACCGCCGCGCTGGACCTGCTGCGCCGGGCCCTCTCGGCCGCGCCGCCGGCACCGGCTTCGCCGTGAGCGGACACCGGTCCGCCTCGGTGGCGTACCGGGGTGTGACGGGTACGGTAGGACGGTGTCCCTCGAGCGCGGGAGGTGGGTGTCGTGGCGGTGCTCCGCATCCTGATCGGTGAGGCCCTGCGCACCACGCGGCTGCGCCAGGACCGCACGCTGCGCGAGGTGAGCGCGGCGGCCCGGGTCAGCCTCGGCTACCTGTCCGAGGTCGAGCGCGGGCAGAAGGAGGCGTCCTCGGAGCTGCTGGCCAGCATCTGCCGGGCGCTCGGAGTGCGCCTGTCCGACGTCCTGCGCGAGGTCAGCGAGTCGCTGTCGGCCGTGGAGCCCGCGCCACCGCAGCTGGTCCCGGCGGCGGGCCCGGTCGCCCGGGTGGCGGTGGCCCCGGTGGCGGTCGCCCCGGTGCCCGACCTGCAGCCGGTCCGCGCCGCGGTGCGCGACGTCGTCGCCGCTGCCTGAGGTCCGGCCGCCCGGGCGCTCTGCGGCGTGACCGGCGCGGCGGCAACCCGACGGTCGCGCCAGGCGTAGCACCCGCACGGCACGGGGTAGGCGCGCCTGACAGACTGCGGGATCACCGGACACCGACGCACAGGAGCACCTCATGGCAAATCCCTTTGTCAAGGGCTGGAAGTACCTGATGGCGGCGTTCGGCGCGAAGATCGATGAGCACGCGGACCCGCGGATCCAGATCCAGCAGGCCATCGAGGACGCGCAGCGCCAGCACCAGCAGCTGACGCAGCAGGCGGCGGCGGTCATCGGCAACCAGCGCCAGCTGGAGATGAAGCTCGCCCGGCAGATGACCGACGTGGAGCGCCTGCAGTCCTCGGCCCGGCAGGCGCTGGTCCTGGCGGACCAGAAGCGGGCGGCGGGCGACGAGGCCGGCGCGCAGCAGTACGAGCAGACCGCGCAGGCCTTTGCGACGCAGCTGGTGTCGGCGGAGCAGTCCATGGAGGACCTCAAGTCGCTCCACGACCAGGCCCTGCAGGCGGCCGAGCAGGCCAAGAAGGCCGTCGAGACCAACGCCATGACCGTCCAGAGCAAGCTGGCCGAGCGCACGCAGCTGCTCAGCCAGCTCGAGCAGGCCAAGATGCAGGAGCAGGTCTCGGCCAGCCTGCAGTCGATGTCGGCACTGTCCGCGCCGGGCAACACGCCCTCGCTCGCCGAGGTCCGGGACAAGATCGAGTCCCGTTACGCGAAGGCGCTCGGCTCCGCGGAGCTGGCGTCGACCAGCGTCGAGGGGCGGATGCTCGAGGTGCAGAAGAGCACCCTCGACATGGCCGGCGCTTCCCGGCTCGACCAGATCCGGCAGAGCCTGGCCGGCAACCAGCTGGCCGCCCCGCCCGTGAGCGGCTCGCCCCAGCTGAACAAGCAGGCGACGCCGGGCGAGACCGCCGCCGACGGCTCGACGGGCTGACACAACCACGTCACCGCAAGACGGCCGTCCGGGAGCCGGGCGACCGGTTCGACAGGCCGGTCGTGCAGCCCGTCGAACCGGCACGCCGTTGCGTCAACTGACAGGCTCGCGTCAGCTCGCAGGCTCGCGTCAGCTGGCAGGCTCGCGTCAGCTGACAGGCTCGCGTCAGCTGGCAGGCTCGCGTCAGCTGGCAGGCTCCTGCATGACCGTGAACGGCGCGCCCCACGGGTCCTCCACGACGGCGAACCGCCCGAAGGGGGTGTCCTGCGCCGGGGTCAGCACCTTGCCGCCACTGGCCTCGATGGCGGCGACAGTGTCGTCGGCGGACGCCACCGCGAAGCACGTCGTCCAGCCCGCCGGCGCACCCGGCTCCCGCGCGCCGAGGCCGCCCAGCGGCCGGTCCGCCGTGCGGAACGTCGTGTAGCCACCGGCGTCGGGGACCTCGTCGAAGGTGAAGCCGAAGACCGCCGTGTAAAAGGCCCGGGCGGCGTCGGGGTCCTCCAGGGCCGCCTCGTTCCAGACCACCGCGCCCGGCTCGTTGTAGACCCGCGCGCCGATGTGCTCGCCGGCCTGCCACAGCCCGAACGGCTCGCCCTGCGGACCGACGGCCACGACCATCGTGCCCATCGGACCCACCTGCATCGGCGGGACGACGATGGTGCCGCCCGCCTGCGAAATCCGGGAGGCGGTCTCCGCAGCGTCGGAGGTCGCGAAGTAGGTGGTCCAGCGGGGCGCGTCGCCCTCGTCCATCTGCGGCCCGAGGCCGGCGACCGGCCGGTCGCCGATCAGGGCGTTGTCGTAGCCGCCGAACTCCGGGTCGCCGCCCAGGTAGGTCCAGCCGAAGACGTCGCTGTAGAACGCCCTGGCGGCGTCGATGTCAGCCGCGGAGTAGTCGACCCAGCAGGGGGTTCCGTCGGTCCAGGGCGTGTCGGTGGTGGGCATGTCGTTCTCCTCGAGGTGGGGGAGACCAGAACGTCCCACCAGCCTCCGACAGTTTCCAGACCCTGCTCCGGCCCGGTCAGGGCCGGTAGCGGGTCCGGCCCACGGGGCGCGGAGCCCGGGCGCTCTCCCCGGCGGGCGAGGGCCCCGGCTGGCAGTGCCGGCACCAGTACGTCAGTCGGGCGTACGCCGGCGCGCCCGGGTCGGACTGCTCCGCGCTGACGACCCGGGTCCGGCAGCGACGGCACGGCCGGCCGGTCCGCTCGAAGACCCAGTGGTCCTCGCCGCGGCGCAGCGACCCGGTCGTCGTCTGCTCCCAGTGCTCGCGGTTGGCCCGCATCAGCCGGCGGCCCGTACGCACCAGCGCCGGCAGGTCGGCCACGTCTGCGACCCGGGTCCACGGCGACACGCCGCGCAGGAACAGCAGCTCGCAGCGGTACAGGTTGCCCAGCCCGGCCAGCAGCCGCTGGTCGAGCAGTGCCATCCCGACCTCCCGCGCCGGGTCGGCCGCCAGCCGGCGTACGGCCTCGGCCTCGTCGAACGCCTCGTCGAGCAGGTCCGGGCCGAGGTGGCCCACTGCGCGGTGCTCCTCGCTCGTGGGCAGCAGCTCCACCACGGGCAGCCGGTAGCCGACGGCCTGCCAGTGGGCGTTCTCCAGCACGACGCGCACCTGCCAGTCGGCGCCGCCCGTCCAGCGGTCGCCCGGCCGGTACAGGTGCCAGGTGCCGTCCATCCGGAAGTGCGTGTGCAGGCTCAGCCCGCCCTCGATCCGGGTCAGCATGTGCTTGCCGCGCGGGACCACCGACAGCACCTCCCGCCCGGCGAGATCGGTCGCCGCCAGCTGGGGCACCCGGAAGTCCGAGCGCGTCAGCACCCGGCCGGCGAGCGCCTCGTGCATGCGCTTCGCGGACAGCCAGACGGTGTCGCCCTCAGGCACGCCGGGGACCGCGGTGCAGCCCCGGGGCGCCGCGCTGGCGTCGGGTCCGCGAGCCGAAGCTCTCCTCGTTGACGCCCCGCCGCAGCCCCGGGCGGGTCGGCCGCTCCGCCAGCGACGGGTAGGGCCCGGGCTGGCAGCTCGGGCACCACCACGTCTCCCGGGCGTACGGCGCGCCGCCGGCAGCGTCCCGGAAGCCGACCGGGGTGCCGCACCGGCGGCAGGGTCGCTCGGCCCGGCCGTACACCCAGTGGGTCTGCCCGCGCCGGGTGTCACCGGTCGTCACCTGCCCGGGGTGCTCCAGGCTGTGCTGCATCATCCGCCGGGCCAGCCGCACGAAGCCGGGGAGGTCGACCTCGCCCACCGGCGTCCACGGCGACACCCCGCGCAGGTAGCAGGTCTCGACCGCCCACAGGTTGCCGATGCCAGCCAGGTTGCGCTGGTCGAGCACGGCCTCCACGACCGGGCGTTCCGGGTCGGCGAGCAGCCGGCGTACGGCCTCGGGCTCGTCCCAGGACGGTCCCAGCAGGTCGGGCCCGAGGTGGCCGACGACGTCGTGCTCGGCCGCCGTCGGCACCAGCTCCAGCACCGGCATCCGCAGCGCGTACGCGGTGGGCCCGTCGGTGCTGAGCACCAGCCTGACCTCGTCGTCGAAGGACGCGGGCAGCCGCTTGCCGTGCCCCACCAGCTGCCAGGCGCCGTCCATCTCGAAGTGGGTGTGCAGGGTGAGCCCGCCGCTGAACCGCGTCAGCATGTGCTTGCCGTACGAGTCGAACGCCAGCACCTCGCGGCCGGACAGGTCGGCGGTCGCGTGCTGCGGGACCCGGAAGTCGCTGGCCGTCACCGTGCGCCCCACCAGCGCGTCGGCCATCCGCCGGGCCGCCTTCCAGACGCTGTCACCTTCGGGCACCCGTCCATCGTGCCCCGGCCTGCCTCAGTCGCGCTGCTTCGGCCCGAGCAGCCAGCCGTACGGCTCCGCGAGCGCGTCGGCGGCGGCCGGCCCCCAGGAGCCGCGTGCGTACGGCAGGGGCTCCGGCCGGTCCTCGAGCAGCCCGGTGATCGCGGTCCAGGCGCTCGCCAGCCCGTCCGGCCGCGTGTAGAGCGAGCGGTCGCCCACCAGCACGTCGTGGATGAGCTTGACGTACGGCGGGAGCGGGTCGGCGCCCGGCACCTCCGCCAGCGACAGCTCGGTCTCGGCGCAGGTGAGCTCGTAGTCGGCGCCCGGCCGCTTGAGCACCACCCGCAGGTCGACCTCGCCCGAGCCGGCGAGGGAGATCGTCAGCACGTTGCCGAGCGGGGGCAGCTGTCCGGCCAGCGGGCCGTCTGCCGGCTCGGTGAATACGACGCTGACCCGCTGGGCGCTCTCCGCGAGCTGCTTGCCGGTGCGCAGCAGGAACGGCACGCCGCGCCAGCGGTCGTTGTCGACCCACAGCCGGGCCGCCACGTAGGTGTCGGTGGCGGAGTCCGGCGGGATGCCCTCGGTGTCGCGGTAGCCCTCGAACTGCCCGAGCACGACGTCCTTGGGCCCGATCGGCCGGAAGTCGGCGATGGCGGCCTCGCGGGCCTGCTGCAGGTCGTCGGCCGACATCGACGCCGGCGGCTCCATCGCGACCTCCGCGGCCAGCTGGAACAGGTGCGTGACCACCATGTCGAGCAGCGCGCCGGTGCCGTCGTAGAACTCGGCCCGGTCGGCGATGTCGAGGGTCTCGGGCACGTCGATCTGCACCGCCTTGATGTGCTCGCGGCTCCAGACCTGGGAGAAGATCCCGTTGCCGAAGCGCAGCGCGTGCAGGTTCTGGCTGCCCTCCTTGCCCAGGAAGTGGTCGATCCGGAAGACCTGCGCCTCCTTGAGCACCGAGTGGACCGTCCCGTCGAGCGCCCGGAAGTCCGCCGGCGACGTGCCGAACGGCTTCTCGTACACCACCCGGCTGCCCTCGGCCAGGCCGTGCTCCCCGAGCGCCTCGGTGACCGCGGCGAACGTCTTCGGCGGGATCGCCAGGTAGTGCACGTACTCGGCGTCGTCGCCGACCTCGGAGCGGGCCTGGGTGAGGACGTCGAGCAGGCTGCCGGGGTCGTCGGTGGCGAACCCGCCGCCGGCGAAGCGCAGCCGGCTCGCGAACTCCTCCCACAGCCCGTCGTCGGGCTGCGGTCCGAACTCCTCGAGCGCCGCCCGCACCCGGCCGCGGAAGTCCTCGTGCGACACGTCCCCGCGCCCGTTGCCCACGAGCAGCCACTGCTCGGGCAGCAGCCCCTGCCGGGCCAGCTGGTAGAAGGCCGGCAGCACCATCCTCCTGGCCAGGTCGCCGGTCGCGCCGAACAGGATGAACACGATCGGTGCGGCAGCCGGGCTGTCGGACACGCGGGACTCCTCGTAGCAGGGGCGGTGGCTCAGCAGCCCTACCCGGGCCGTGCCCCGTGCACCGCGGCCCCCGGAACTGTCGGAGGTCCCGGATAGCGTGCCGCGCGTCCCGCCGAACCCACCGCAGGAGACCCGCATGACCCCCATCGAAGCCTTTGTCCTCGCCGACCGTGCCCTCGACGCCGTCGTCCAGCAGATCCCGGACGACCGCTGGGAGACGACGATGCCGCCGGACTTCCAGACGATGGGCGGCTCCGGCGAGCCGCTGACCCTGCGCCAGGTGATCGGCTACCACGCCTACGACGAGGCCTGGATGCCGGACCTGCTGGCCGGCCGCACGATGGAGGAGGTCGGCAAGGAGACTTTCGACGGCGACCTGCTCGGTGCGGACCCGAAGGCCGCGTTCGCGGCGCTCGTCGCGAACGGAACCGCGGCCGCCGAGGCGGTGACCGACCTCGACGCGCCGGTGCACTGGTCCTACGGCGACTTCCCGCTGCGCGAGGGCATCTGGCACCCGACGAGCTTCCGGGGGCTGCGCGCTGTCGACCTCGCCCGGGTCCTCGGCCTGGACGACACCCTCGACCCCGACCTGGTGCAGGCGATGTGGGACGAGTTCCTGCCGCAGGCCGAGCTCTGGAGGTCGATGGGCGTGTTCGGCCCGGAGGTGCCGGTGCCGGCCGATGCGCCGCTGCAGGAGCGGCTGCTCGGGCTGACCGGTCGCCGGCCGAGGCGCTGACGGGGACGCTGCCGCGACGGGGCGGTCAGGACCGCAGCCGCAGCCCGCGGGGCGTGGGGCGGAAGCCGGCGTGCTCCAGCGCCAGGCCGAGCGGCGAGGTGAGCGCGGGCTCGCCGTCCGCCTTCTCGACCGTGAGCTTGCCCAGCGCCCCGTCGCGCACCGCCAACGCCAGCGCGTCGGCGGCCGGGCCGACGCAGGTCTCGTCGTCGGTGAACGACAGCAGCGTCTTGCCGCCGCGCTCGACGTAGAGCACCACGCGCCCGTCGACGAGCACGACCAGCGCGCCGGCCTTGCGCCCCGGCCGGTGCCCGGAGTCCTGCGCCGGCCACGGCAGCGCGGCGCCATAGGGGTTCGCCGGGTCGGTGGCGGCCAGCACGAGGGCGCGGGCGTCGTCGCGGCGCTTGCGCTGCCTCTCCTGGTACGGCGAGGCGTCCCAGCCCCCCGGGACCGGCGTCTGCCACGGCATCTCCTCCGCGGCCGGTCGCACCGCTGCGAGAGCCCGCATCCGGTCCACCGCACCGGCCGCCGCGAACTGCGCGGCCCCCAGTCCCTCGACGAAGTAGCCGCGGCGCACCCGGCCGGACTCCTCGAACGCCTTCAGCACCTGGTAGACGGCGGCGAACCCGCCCGGGGCGCGCTCCGCGACGACCGCGCCGCGGGTGACGACGCCGTGCCGGTCGAGCAGGGCCTCGGCCAGCGCGTGCGTGCGACGGGTGGGGTCGGGGTCGCGGTCGGGCAGCAGTGACCACCGGCCGGCGGCGGTCGGCGGCCCGCCGCGCTGTGGCAGCACCGGCCGGCCGTACCGGCTGCGCTGGCGGACCGGGGCCTTCTTCGCGCCGTGCGCTGTTCGCCCGCCTGCCAGCAGCGCGCGCAGCGGCCCGAACGTGTCGTTGGTCAGCCGACCGGCCCAGACCAGATCCCACACCACCGCGACCAGAGCCGAGTCGTCGACCGAGCCGACCCGGTCCGACAGCGCCCGGAAGAACAGCGCCTGGCCGCCGTCGAGCGCCGCCAGCACGGCGTCGTGCAGCGGGGTCGGGCTCAGCTCGCCGACCGGCGCCAGCAGCAGGTCGGCGGCGTCGGCGGTCTGCAGCGACACCCACCCGTCATTGCCCGGCAGGGAGCCGGCACCGGCCCAGAGCACCTCGCCGGCCGTGGTCAGCTCGTCGAGCAGCCCCGAGGTGTAGCCGGCCACCCGCGACGGCAGGACGAGCGTCTCGAGGGCGCTCGCCGGCACCGCGACCCCCGCCAGCTGCTCGACGGCCCGCAGCAGCCCGTCCGCGCCGCGACCGGACGCGCCGCCGAGGCCCTGCCACTGCGGCAGGAAGCGCGCCAGCGCCTCCGGCGGGACCGGCTCCACCTCCTTGCGCAGCTTGGCGAGCGAGCGCCGGCGCAGCATCCGCAGCACCTCGGCGTCGCACCACTCCAGCCCGCTGCCGCCCGGCCGGAACTCGCCGTGCGCTACCCGGCCGGACGCCGCCAGCCGGGCGAGCGCCGCGTCGACCACCGCGACGCCCAGCCCGAAGCGCCGGGCGACGTCCGGGGGCGCGAACGGGCCGTGCGTGCGGGCGTAGCGCGACACCAGGTCGCCCAGCGGGTCGCGCACCGGCTCGGTGAACGCCTCGGCCACCCCCACCGGGAGCGCCGTCCCGAGTGCGTCCTGCAGCCGGCCGGCGTCCTCGACCGCGGCCCAGCGCTGCTCGCCGGCGATCCGGACCCGGATCGCGCGGCGCGTGCCCTCGAGCTCGACCAGCCACGCCCCGGTGCCGCCGCGCTCCTCGACCTCCGCGGTCGTCAGGTCGCCGAGGCGGCGCAGCAGGTCGGCCGTCGTCTCGAGGTCCTTGGCGCGACGGTCCTCGGCGAGCAGCTGCACCTCGGCCTCGACCTCGGCGAGCGCGTCGGCGTCGATCAGCTCGCGCAGCTCCGCCTGACCGAGCAGCTCGGCGAGCAGGGCGCTGTCCAGCGACAGCGCGTTGGCCCGCCGCTCGGCTAGCGGCGCGTCGCCCTCGTACATGAAGGCGCCGATGTAGCCGAACAGCAGCGAGCGCGCGAACGGCGACGGCTGCTGTGTCTCCACCTCGACCAGGCGGACCTTGCGGGACTCCACGTCCTTCATCAGCTGCACGAGCCCGGGCACGTCGAAGACGTCCTGCAGCACCTCGCGCATCGTCTCCAGGACCACCGGGAAGCTGCCGTACTGCGCGGCCACGCTGAGCAGCTGCGCGCTGCGCTGGCGCTGCTGCCACAGCGGGGTGCGCCGGGTCGGGTTGCGCCGGGGAAGCAGCAGCGCCCGCGCGGCGCACTCCCGGAAGCGGCTGGCGAACAGCGCCGACCCACCCACCTCGGCCTGCACCGCCGGCTCGACCTCGTCCGGCTCGAAGACCGCGACCGACCCGGTCGGCGCCTCCTCGGTCTCGGGCAGGCGCAGCACGATCCCGTCGTCGGAGTGCATCGACTGCACGTCCACGCCGTACGACTCGCGGAGCCGGGCCGCCAGCGCGAGCGCCCACGGCTGGTTGACCTGCGCCCCGAACGGCGAGTGGATCGCGAGGCGCCAGTCGCCGAGCTCGTCCCGGAACCGCTCGACCAGGATCGTCCGGTCGTCGGGCAGCACCCCGGTCGCCTCTCGCTGCTCGGCAAGGTAGGCGAGCAGGTTGTCGGCGGCGTACGCGTCCAGCCCGGCCTCGTGCAGCCGGGCGGCCCCGTCCTGCGGCGTCAGCGCGCTGACCTCGCGCAGGAACGCCCCGAGCGCCCGGCCGAGCTCGACCGGCCGGCCGGGGGCGTCGCCGTGCCAGTAGGGCATCCGCCCGGGCTGGCCCGGCGCCGGCGTCACGAGCACCCGGTCGTGGGTGATGTCCTCGATGCGCCAGGCGGACGAGCCGAGCAGGAAGACGTCGCCGACCCGCGACTCGTAGACCATCTCCTCGTCGAGCTCGCCGACCCGGCTCTGCCTCCCGCCGGAGGCGGGGTCAGAGGCGCCGGCTCCCACCAGGAACACGCCGAACATGCCCCGGTCCGGGATCGTGCCGCCGGAGGTGACCGCGAGCCGTTGCGCGCCCGGCCGGCCGGCGAGCACGCCGGTGACCCGGTCCCAGGTGATGCGCGGCCGCAGCTCCGCGAAGTCGTCGCTGGGGTAGCGGCCGGACAGCATGTCGAGCACCGCCTCGAGCGCGCTCTGCGGCAGGCCGGCGAACGGCGCGGACCGGCGTACCAGGGCGGCAAGGTCGTCGACCTGCCACGACTCCATCGCGCACATCGCCACGACCTGCTGCGCCAGCACGTCGAGCGGGTTGCGCGGGAACGTCGTCGACTCGATGCCGCCCGACACCATCCGCTCGGCGACGACGGCGCACTGCACGAGGTCGCCGCGGTACTTCGGCAGGATGATGCCGCGGCTCACCGCGCCCACCTGGTGGCCGGCGCGGCCGACCCGCTGCAGCCCGGACGCCACGCTCGGCGGCGACTCCACCTGGATCACCAGGTCGACGGCGCCCATGTCGATCCCGAGCTCCAGGCTGCTGGTCGCGACCACCGCGGGCAGCCGCCCGGCCTTGAGCGACTCCTCGATGACCGAGCGCTGCTCACGTGAGACCGAGCCGTGGTGGGCGCGGGCGATCTCGACCACACCCTCCCCGCCCGTCCCGGTGCCGTTGCCCCACGGCGCGCTCGTGCCGCCTTGGCCGGGGTGCGCCGCCGGCCCCCGCTGGAAGGACGCCCCGAACGGCTTGACCCCGGCCGAACCCGCCGGCCGGTCCAGGTCGACCGGCTCGACCTCGGGCACGCCATGGGCCCGCTCCGTCGCAATCTCGTTGAGCCGCGACGTCAGCCGTTCGGCGAGCCGGCGGCTGTTGGCGAACACGATCGTCGAGCGGTGCTGCTCGACCAGGTCGACGATGCGCTCCTCGACCGCCGGCCAGATGCTCGCCCTCGGCTCGGCCCCGGCCGCGCTGCCGCCGCGGACCGGCCCCACGGACTCCCCGAGCCCGGACATGTCCTCGACCGGGACGACGACCTCGACCTCGATCGTCTTGGTGCTCGGCGGCTGCACCACGACGACGTCGCGGCTGCCGCCGAGGAACCGGGCGACCTCGTCGATAGGGCGCACCGTCGCCGACAGCCCGATGCGCTGGGCGGGCCGCTCGAGCAGCTCGTCCAGGCGCTCCAGCGACAGCGCGAGGTGCGCGCCGCGCTTGGTGCCGCTCACGGCGTGCACCTCGTCGACGATCACCGTCTCGACGCCCCGCAGCGACTCGCGGGCAGCGCTGGTCAGCACCAGGAACAGCGACTCCGGCGTGGTGATGAACACGTCCGGCGGCACCTTGTTGAACGCCCGCCGCTCGTCGGCCGGGGTGTCGCCGGAACGGATGCCGACCCGCAGGTCGGGCACCGGCAGGTCCAGGCGCTGGGCGGCCTGCCGGATGCCGGTCAGCGGGCTGCGCAGGTTGCGCTCGACGTCGACGGCCAGCGCCTTGAGCGGGCTGACGTACAGCACCCGGCAGCGGTGCCGGGGCTCGTCCGGCGGCGGCGTCGCGGCCAGCCGGTCCAGCGACCACAGGAACGCCGACAAGGTCTTTCCCGAGCCGGTGGGTGCGACCACGAGGGTGTCGCGGCCGCTGCTGATGGCGTCCCAGGCCCCCTCCTGCGCGGGGGTCGGGGCGGCAAAGGCGCCGGTGAACCACATCCGGGTTGCGGGGGAGAAGCGGTCCAGTGCGGTCACCGTGCCAGTGTGGCGGCAGGGTCCGACAAACACCGGTCGAGCCGGTCCGCCCCGGCCGCCCGCGGTCCTTCAGGCACCTGCCGGGGCTGTCGATGCAGAGCCGTTCCCCGACGACATCTCCTGCCAGGAGCACCGTGACCACGTCTTCCTGCGCGGGCTGCCCGTGCAGCGCCCCGTGCACGTCCCCTACCGGCGGGTCCCTGCTGCTGGCCACCCAGGTCGACCACACCGCGACGGTGCTGCGCACGCTGGCCCGGCGGCAGGGCGTGCCGCTCCGGGTGCTGGCTCCGGGACTGCTCGCCCTCCAGACCGAGGACGCGGACGCCTTCGTCACGCACGCCGGGGCCGCGCTGTCACCGGTGGAGGCCGCCGAGGTCCGGTGCACGGTGCTGGCGGGGCTCGACCCGACCGCCCCGGAGGTCCTGCGCCGGGCGCTGACCGCGCCGACGCTCGCGGCTGCCGCCGCGCGGCTCCGGCATGCCGACCTGCTCCCGCTGTTCGCGGACGAGGCGGCCGGGTTCTACGCGGAGTACCAGCCGATCGTGTCGCTGACCGACCGCAGGACCATCGGCTTCGAGGCGCTGCTGCGGGGGGTCACCCCCGGCGGGCTCCGGCTGAGCCCCGACGAGCTGTTCCCGGCGGCCGAGGCCGCCGGGTGGACGCACCTGCTCGACCGGGTGGGCCGTACCACCGCGCTGCGGGACGCCGCCGGCTGGCTGGCTCCCGACCAGCTGCTGTTCATCAACTTCATCCCGACGTCGATCTACCGGCCCGAGGTCTGCCTGCGGACGACCGAGCAGGCGGCGCGCGACGCCGGGATCGGGCTGGACCAGGTCGTGTTCGAGGTCACCGAGACCCACCTGGTCCGCGACGTCGACCACCTGCAGGGGGTCTTCGACCACTACCGCTCCCGCAGCTGCAGGGTCGCGCTCGACGACCTGGGAGCCGGCTACGCCTCCCTGACGATGCTGGTGCGCCTGCGGCCGGACGTCGTCAAGCTCGACAAGGAGCTCGTCCAGGCGCTGCCGGACCCCACCAGCCGTGCGGTCGTGGCCGCCGTCGTCGACATCGCCCACTCGTACGGCGGGCGGGTGCTCGCCGAGGCCGTCGAGACCGAGGAGCAGGCGGCTGCCGCAGCGCAGCTCGGCGTCGACCTGGGGCAGGGCTGGCTGTTCGGCCACCCGGAGCGCCGTGCCGCGGCCGGCCCGACCGAGACGCGTCCCGCTCGGCTTCCTCGCGCCCGGCAGACCCGGTCGCGGGGCGGCGCGGTGACCCGCTCGGGCTGAGCCGGTGGAGGATGGCCGGGTGACCGAGCCGAGCGCGTACCCCAAGCACTGGGAGGCGGACGCCGTGCTCGCCGACGGCGGCACCGTGCACGTCCGCCCGATCGTGCCCGACGACGCCGACCGGCTGCGCGCCTGCCCCAGCCGGCTGTCCCCGGAGACCGTCTACAACCGCTTCTTCTCCATGGTCCGCACCCTGCCCGCCCGCGACGTCGAGCGCTTCACCACCGTCGACCACGACGAGCGAGCGGCGCTGGTGGCGCTGCTGCGCGACGAGATCGTGGGCGTCTGCCGCTACTCGCGCTTCCCGGGTACGCCGGACGCCGAGGTCGCCGTCGTCGTCGAGGACGCCCACCAGGGCCGCGGCCTGGGTGCGCTGCTGCTCGAGCACCTGGAGGCGGCCGCCCGCGAGCGCGGCGTCGTGCGCTTCGTCGCCGACGTTCTCCCCCAGAACCGGCGGATGATCTCGGTCTTCCGCAGCGCCGGCTTCGAGGTCTCCCGGGAGATGGCGGACGGCTACATCGAGCTGACCTTCCCGATCCAGGAGACCGAGGCCTCGCTGCAGGTCGTCCGCGCGCGGGAGCACCGCGCCGAGGCGCGCAGCGTCGCGCGGCTGCTCGCGCCGGCCGCGGTGGCGGTCATCGGCGCGTCGCGCGAGCCGGGCACGGCCGGGCACGAGGTGCTCCGCTCCCTGCTCGCACACGGGTTCAACGGCCCGGTCTACCCTGTGAACCCCGCGGCGCCGCACGTGCGGTCGGTGCGCGCCTGGGCCGACATCCGCGACGTCCCGGACGACGTCGACCTCGCCGTGATCGCCCTGCCGGCGGCGCTGGTGCTCGACGCCGTACGCGCGTGCTCCGAGAAGCGGGTCCGGGGGCTGCTCGTCGTCGCCGGCGGGTTCGGCGACGCGGGGGAGCAGGGCCGCGCCCGGCTCGCGCAGGTGGTGCAGGCCGCGCGCGACGGCGGGATGCGCCTGATCGGACCCAACGCGATGGGCCTGGTCAACGCCGACGCGGCAGTACGCCTGCACGCCACCTTCGCGACCGGGTCGCCGTTGCCCGGCCGGGTCGGCGTGTTCAGCCAGTCCGGCGCGCTGGCCGGCACGTTCCTGGCCGAGGCGTCCCGGCGCCGGCTGGGCCTGTCGACGTTCGTGTCGATCGGCGACCGTGCGGACGTGTCGGGCAACGACCTGCTGCAGTACTGGCAGGCCGACCTCGGCACCGACGTCGTGCTCATGCACCTGCAGGGGTTCGGCAACCCGCGCAAGTTCGCCCGCATCGCCCGTACGGTCGGCCGGACGAAGCCGGTCGTCGCGCTCAAGAGCGGCCGGGGCGCCGGTGACGTGGCCGTCGACGCGCTGTTCGGCTCGGCGGGGGTCATCCGCGTCGACACCCTCGCGCAGCTGTTCGAGACCGCCCAGCTGCTCGCCCTGCAGCCGCTGCCCGCCGGCTCCCGGGTCGGCATCGTCGGCACGTCCAGCGCGCTGGCCTCGCTGGCTGCCGACGCCTGCCGGGGCGCCGGGCTCGAGGTCCCGGAGCTGCCCGGGGACGTCCAGGTCGCGCTGCAGGCGCTGGCGGGGACCACCGAGACCGCCAACCCGGTCGACCTGGGGCCGCTGGCCGAGCCGGCGCAGCTCGAGGTGGCCGTCCGGCTGGTCGTCGGCAGCGGGGAGGTCGACGCGCTGCTCGCGCTGGTGACGCCGCACCCGGACGCGGCGGGGCTCGCGCAGGTGCTGCTCACGGCGTCGCAGCAGGGGCCGCTGCCGGTCCTCGCGTCCTACCTCGGGGTCGACGGGGTGCCGGACGAGCTGGCCCTCGGCGACGGCCAAGAGCGGGGATCGGTCCCGTCGTACGCCTCGCCCGAGTCGGCCGCGCTGGCGCTCGGGCGGGCCTCGGCGTACGCCGCCTGGCGCGCGCGGCCGCAGGGCGAGGTGCCGGAGCTGGCGGGCGTACGTGCCGGGCAGGCCCGCACGGTCGCCGCGCAGCACCCGCACGACGGGGAGTGGCTGGCGCCGACCGCCGCGTGCGACCTGCTCGCCGCCGTCGGGATCGAGGTGTGGCCCACTGCCTACCCGGCCTCGTTGGACGAGGCGCTGCAGGCGGCGGTCGATGCCGGCTGGCCGGTCGTGCTCAAGAGCGGCGACCCCCGCTGGCGCAACCGCAGCGACGTCGGCGCGGTGCAGCTGGGACTGAACGCCCCGGACGAGCTGCGGGCCGCCTGGACGACGGTGCAGGCGCTCGTGAGCGGCGGCCCGGTGATCGTGCAGCCCATGGCGCCGGCGGGCGTCTCCACGGTCGTCCGGCTGTGGACCGATCCCGCCGTCGGACCGCTGGTGTCCCTTCGCCTCGGCGGCGTCGCGGCCGACCTGCTCGCCGACCCGCTGACCCGCACCCTGCCGCTGACCGACCTGGACGCCGCGGACCTGGTCGCCGGGATCCGGGGGGCCGCGCTCCTGCAGGGCACCGACACGGCGGCCCTGCAGGAGGTCCTGCTGCGGCTGGCCCGTCTCGCCGAGGAGGTCCCGGACGTCGCTGAGGTGCTGCTCGACCCGGTGCTGGTGGGGGAGCGGGGGGTGGTCGTCCTGCACGGCGGCGTCCGGCTGCTGCCCGCCGAGCTCGACCCGGAGCGCGGGCCGCGGCGGCTCACTGCCGAGGGTCCGGCCCACCTGCGCTGACCCCGACGACCCCTACGCTGTCGGGGTGCGGCTGACGGAGTTCTGGCGGCGGATGGACGAGAAGTTCGGGCCGCTCTACGCGCCGTCCTACGCGGCGGACCAGGTGCTCGCCGAGCTCGACTACCGCACCGTCCGGGAGGCGCTGGCCGCCGGCGAGGACGCCAAGACCGTCTGGCGGGCCGTCTGCGACGCCACGGCCGCACCTGCCGCCGAGCGCTGACCCGGCGGCCCGCCCGGCCAGGTCGTGACCATTCCGTGCTGTGTGCTGCCGCTCGACGACCTACGAGTGTGCTCCAATCCCCGAACGCGGCCCGTACGGGCGCTGCGGGAGCGGGAGGCGCGGTGTCAGTCCAGACCGGGACGCAGGTACGCCCACTCGTGCTGCTCGAGGGCGTGCAGAAGTCCTTCGGGGCCCTGCAGGTGCTGTTCGACATCGACCTGACCGTGCAGCCCGGCGAGGTCGTCGTCGTCATCGGCCCGTCGGGCTCCGGCAAGTCCACGCTGTGCCGGTGCATCAACCGGCTCGAGACGATCGAGGCCGGCCGGATCGAGATCGACGGACGCGAGCTGCCGGCCGAGGGCAAGGACCTCGCCAAGCTCCGGGCCGACGTGGGCATGGTCTTCCAGTCCTTCAACCTGTTCGCGCACAAGACCGTCCTCGACAACATCACGCTCGGCCCGATCAAGGCCCGCGGCCTCAACAAGGCGGCGGCCGAGAAGCGTGCCAAGGAGCTGCTCGAGCGGGTGGGGCTGGCCGACAAGGCCGGGAGCCACCCGGCCCAGCTCTCCGGCGGGCAGCAGCAGCGCGTCGCCATCGCGCGGGCGCTGGCGATGGACCCCAAGGTCCTGCTGTTCGACGAGCCCACCTCCGCCCTCGACCCCGAGATGATCAACGAGGTCCTCGAGGTGATGACCGGGCTCGCCCGCGACGGCATGACGATGGTCGTGGTGACGCACGAGATGGGCTTTGCCCGGTCCGCGGCGCAGCGGGTGGTGTTCATGGCCGACGGTCGCATCGTCGAGGTGGCCACCCCGCACGAGTTCTTCACGGCCCCCACCAGCGAGCGCGCCCGCGACTTCCTGTCGAAGATCCTCTCCCACTAGCCCACACCGTTCCCCGCACCGCCCACCTCTCGAAAGGGACCACCCATGCGAGTACGACGCCCCGGCCTGGCAGCGGCCGTCCTCGGTCTGTCCCTGCTGGCCGCCGGCTGCGGAGGGGGGGACGACGACACCGCCTCCGCGCCCGTGCCGTCCGCGAGCTTCGCGCCCGGCTCCACCATGGAGACCCTGAACAAGGCCCAGAAGATCATCATCGGGACGAAGTTCGACCAGCCGCTGTTCGGGCTGAAGAACCTGCAGGGCAAGCCGGAGGGTTTCGACGTCAAGATCGCGACGCTGCTCGCCGGCGAGCTCGGCATCTCCGGTGACAACGTCGAGTTCGTCGAGACGGTGTCGGCCAACCGCGAGCCGTTCCTGACGCAGGGCAAGGTCGACCTGGTCGTCGCGACCTACACGATCAACGCCAAGCGCAAGGAGGTCGTGGACTTCGCCGGGCCCTACTACGTCGCGGGCCAGGACATCATGGTCAAGAAGAACAACCCGGATGCCATCAGTGGCCCGGAGGCGCTGGCCGGCAAGAAGGTGTGCTCGGTCGCCGGCTCCACGCCGGCTGGCAAGATCCGCACGGACTACCCGCAGGCACAGCTCGTGGAGTTCGACGTCTACTCCAAGTGCGCCGAGGCGCTCAAGAACGGCCAGGTGCAGGCGGTCACCACCGACAACGTCATCCTGCTGGGCCTGATCGACAAGGACAAGGAGTCCTTCGAGCTGGTCGGCAAGCCGTTCACGCAGGAGCCGTACGGCATCGGCGTCGCGCAGGCCCGCGACGACCTGCGGCACTTCATCAACGAGCGGCTGACCGCGATGTACACCGACGGCCGCTGGAAGAAGGCCTGGGAGGAGACGGCCGGCAAGGTGGCCGGCAAGACCCCCGAACCCCCGAAGGTCGACGACTACGCGTGACCGAGCCCGGAGCGCCCGCACCCGCGGGCGCTCCGGCCAGGTCCGGGAGGGGGCCGCATGGACGCCGTGTTCGACAACCTCGACGTCTTCGCCGAGGGGTTCTGGCAGACCCTCAAGCTCACGCTGATCTCGGGTGTGCTCTCGCTGCTGCTCGGCACGCTGCTGGCCGCCATGCGGGTGGCGCCGGCGGCGCCGGTGCGCGGGGCGGGTACCGCGTACGTCGAGGTCGTCCGCAACACCCCGCTGACGATCGTCTTCTTCTTCTCGGTGTTCGTCCTGCCCCAGCTCGACGTGGGCCTGTCGTTCTTCCAGTTCGCGGTGATCGCGATGTCCGTCTACCACGCGGCGTTCTTCTGCGAGGCGGTGCGCTCCGGCATCAACTCCGTCGGTGTCGGGCAGGCGGAGGCCGCCCGCTCCATCGGGCTGACGTTCACCCAGACCCTGCGGCACGTCGTGCTGCCCCAGGCGTTCCGCACCGTCGTACCGCCACTGATCAACGTGTTCATCGCGTTGACGAAGAACACCTCGATCGCGAGTGCCTTTGCCATCGCGGAGCTCACGGCCGTCGGCACCCGGCTGGCCAACGAGACCGGCCGGCCCATCTCGATCCTGCTGGGCACGGCGGTCTGCTACCTGGTGCTGACCATCCCGTCCGGCCTGATCGCGGGCGCCGTCGAGACGCGGGTGGCGGTGGCCCGGTGAGCACCGCCGTCCTCTACGACGTCCCCGGACCGAAGGCCCGGCGGCGCAGCCAGCTGCTGAGCGTCGCCGGCGCGGTGGTGCTCGCGCTGCTCGCGGTGCTCGTCGTGCAGCGACTCGCCTCGCGTGACCAGTTCGAGGGCGAGCGCTGGGCGGTGCTCAAGGACCCCGACGTCCGCCAGCTGCTGGTGGACGGGCTCGTCGGCACCCTGAAGGCCGCGGCCACCGCGATGGTGCTGTCGCTGGTCGTCGGGATCCTGCTGGCGGTGGGCCGGCTCTCCGAGACCGCCTGGATCCGCATCCCGGTACGCGTCTGGGTCGAGCTGTTCCGCGGGCTGCCGCTGCTGCTGGTGATCTTCTTCCTGTTCCTCGGCGGTCCGTCGGTCGGCGCCGACGTGTCGGTGTTCTGGGCGCTGGTGGTCGGCCTGACGCTCTACAACAGCGCGGTCATCGCCGAGATCGTGCGCGCCGGGGTGCTGTCCCTGCCCCGCGGGCAGCGCGAGGGCGCCCTCGCCATCGGGCTCCGGCCGGTGCAGGCGATGCGCTACGTGCTGCTGCCCCAGGCCCTGCGGGTGATGCTGCCGGCGATGATCAGCCAGGTCGTGGTGCTGCTCAAGGACACCTCGCTGGGGTTCGTCATCGGCTACCTGGAGCTGCTGCGGGCCGGCCGCAACGTCGTGGAGTTCCTCGGCAGCAGCTACTCGCTGCCGATCTACCTGACGGTCGCCCTGGTGTTCATCGTCGTCAACCTCGCGCTGTCGAGCCTGGCGAAGGCGATCGACCGGCGGCAGGGGCGCAGCGGGAAGGCGCCGACCACGGTGCGACCCGGCCAGCCCGCGGGCGTCGCGCTCGCCGACGAGGCCTGAGCCCGCTCCCCCGGGGCCTGCTCGGAGCCGGTACGGCAGGTCTCGACGCGCGTCGGCGTGTCGAATCGTGTCGAACAGATGTTCGGGCTAGCGTCAGTCCTGTCCGGGTGCCCACAGGCCGGCCGCCGACAGCACGTTCTGTCGGAGGTCGCTCCTAACGTCACCGTCGATCGGACCGCAGCTCACCGACAACGGAGGATCCCGTGGCAGGACCGGACCGCGCAAAGGCTCTCGAGATGGCCCTCGCGCAGATCGACAAGAACTTCGGCAAGGGTTCGGTCATGCGCCTCGGCGACGAGGTGCGGGCGCCCATCGCGGTGATCCCGACCGGGTCGATCGCGCTCGACGTCGCGCTCGGCATCGGCGGGCTGCCACGTGGCCGGGTGGTGGAGATCTACGGCCCGGAGTCCTCGGGCAAGACGACCGTCGCGCTGCATGCCGTCGCCAATGCGCAGGCGGCCGGCGGCATCGCCGCGTTCATCGACGCCGAGCACGCCCTCGACCCGGAGTACGCCAAGAAGCTCGGCGTCGACACCGACGCCCTGCTGGTCTCCCAGCCCGACACCGGCGAGCAGGCACTGGAGATCGCCGACATGCTGGTGCGCTCCGGCGCCCTCGACATCCTGGTCATCGACTCGGTCGCCGCGCTGGTGCCCCGGGCCGAGATCGAGGGCGAGATGGGTGACAGCCACGTCGGGCTGCAGGCCCGGCTGATGAGTCAGGCGCTGCGCAAGATGACCGGCGCCCTGGCCAACACCAACACCACGGCGATCTTCATCAACCAGCTGCGCGAGAAGATCGGAGTAATGTTTGGCTGTCTCTCCTACGGCACCCGCGTAAGCCTGGCGGACGGCACGCAGGAGAAGATCGGCAAGATCGTCAACCAGAAGATGGACGTCGAGGTCCTGTCGTACGACCCCGACCTCGGCAAGGTCGTCCCCAAGCGCATCGTCAACTGGTTCGACAACGGCGTCACCGACCAGTTCCTGCAGCTCACCGTCGCCAAGCCCGGTGGCAACGGGCGGGCGCAGCTGGGCCTGACCGCCAATCACCTGGTGCGCACCCCGGGCGGGTGGCGCGAGGCCGGCGAGATCATCGCCGGTGACCGGGTCATGCTGTCGCAGCCGCACCGGCTCAGCGGCCAGCAGTGGCAGGTCGTGCTGGGTGGCCTGATGGGCGATGCAGCGCTGTCGCCGAGCCGGATCGCCGGCAGCCTCGGCACGCGGTTCCGCATGGGCCACGGCCGTGCGCAGGCGGACTACCTTGACTGGAAGGCCGCGCTGCTCGGGAACGTCGAGCAGTCGCGGTCCGTGAACGCGAAGGGCGCAGCCTTCGTCGATCTCACGCCGCTGCCCGAGCTCGCCGAGCTGCGCGGCACGGTCTACTGGGGCGACGGCAAGAAGCACCTGTCCTACGACTACCTCAAGGGCCTGTCGCCGCTGGCGCTCGCGGTCTGGTACATGGATGACGGATCGTTCCAGGTGCGCGCCAAGGGCCTGCAGGAGCGCACTGCCGACGGCAGCGGACGCAGTGAGATCTGCGTCCAGGCGATGAGCGAGGGCTCGCGCGAGCGGCTGGTCGAGACGCTCGCCGACCGCTTCGACCTGCACCCAAAGCTCAGCCGGCGGGGAGCCCGGCAGATGGCGGTCCTGGTGTTCGGTGACGAGACCGCCAAGCTGCACGAGCTGGTGGCGCCCTTCGTGCACCCGTCGATGCAGTACAAGCTCCTCGAGCGCTTCAGGGGTCGCTTCGCGGTGGAGCCGGAGTTCGTCGAGCCGACGCTGCTGCCGGTGCCGGCCACGGTCCTCGAGGTCAAGGTCAAGCCCCCGACGCGGTCCATGCACCGCTACGACATCGAGGTCGAGGGCAGCCACAACTACCTCGCCGACGGGGTGCTCGTGCACAACAGCCCGGAGACGACCACCGGCGGCAAGGCGCTCAAGTTCTACGCCTCGGTGCGTATCGACGTGCGCCGGATCGAGACGCTCAAGGACGGCACCGACGCGGTCGGCAACCGGACCCGCGCCAAGATCGTGAAGAACAAGATGGCGCCGCCGTTCAAGCAGGCAGAGTTCGACATCATCTACGGCGTCGGGATCAGCCGCGAGGGCTCGCTCATTGACATGGGCGTCGAGCACGGCATCGTCCGCAAGTCCGGCGCCTGGTACACCTACGAGGGCGACCAGCTCGGCCAGGGCAAGGAGAACGCTCGCGCGTTCCTGCGCGACAACCCCGACCTCGCCAACGAGGTGGAGAAGCGCATCAAGGAGAAGCTCGGCGTCGGGCCGCAGATCGACGCCGAGGCCGACCTCCGGGCGCCGGTCCCCGTCGACCTCTAGGCCGTGGCACCGGGGTGGGGGTCCGGTCGGCCGAGCGGAGGTCGGCGTCGGCTCGACGCAGCGACGCCGGAGCCGCGGGAGCCGGCCGGGCCTCCCGCGGACCCGGTCGACGTCGCCCGGCAGATCTGCCTGCACCAGCTCGAGCACGCCCCGCGGACCCGGGCCGAGCTGGCGGCCGTGCTCGCCAAGCGCGGTGTCCCCGCCGAGGCGGCCGACCAGGTGCTCGGGCGGCTCACCGAGGTGGGCATGATCGATGACGCGCTGTTCGCCGAGATGTGGGTGACCAGCCGGCACCGGGGCCGCGGGCTGGCCGGCCGGGCCCTGTCGCAGGAGCTGCGTCGCAAGGGGGTGGACGAGGAGCTGGTCCGTGACGCGGTCGACACCCTCGAGCCGGAGCAGGAGCTGGCCACCGCGCGGGAGCTGGTGGCCCGCCGCCTGCCCGCGACCCGGCACCTCGAGCCGCAGGCCAGGGTCCGACGGCTCGCCGGCCTGCTGGCCCGCAAGGGCTACCCGGCCGGCCTCGCGTTCCGGGTGGTGCGCGAGGCGTTGGCGCAGGAGGGCGTCGAGGCCGACCTCGAGGCGGTCCTGCTCGAGGCGGACGACTGAGCCTGGGCGACCGAGCGTGGCTGCGGCTCAGTAGCGGCGCGGCGCCGGGATCCCGCCGGAGGGGACGGACGTGAGGGCCCAGATCGGGTTGCCCACGCCGATGATCCGGCCCGAGGAGTTCTTGGCCACCGCCCGGAAGAAGCGGCCGGTCGCGGTGCCCACGGAGGTGCTGCACACGGCCGAGGTGCCGAACTCGGACGCGGCGAACGTCCGGATCGGCGACGTGTTGGGGTCGAGGCTGCTGCTGTCCATGCTGCCGGCCCAGATCTCCACCCGGCCGCCGGCGGGCAGGTTGACCGCGGTCACGTCCAGCGTCCGCTTGGTGGCGCCCGAGACGATGACGCCGCCCATGGGTACGTCCGCGTTACCGTCACCGGCTCCGCGCAGCTGCATGTCGAGGTGCCCGTAGGGCCAGTGGCCGGGGTGCGTGGCGTAGGCGCGCCCGGCGACCAGTGCCTGGACCACGTCCTGCGGCGACAGCGACGGCGCCCACATCCCGGTGAGGAAGCCCAGCCCCTTCCAGCTGCGCCCGGAGTGGTCGTCGTTGGCCCCGTTCCCGGTCACGAACTGCCCGTGCTGGGACAGCACGTCCCACAGCGCGAGGTGGCCCTCGATGGTGACGTAGCCGCGGACGAAGTACGCCACCTCCAGGATGTGGGTGTCGAAGCGCCGGTTGTCCAGCAGCTGTCCGGCCACCTCCCGCACCTTCGCGGCCTGGGCCTGCGCGTTCAACGCCGGCCCGCCGGTCGGGCCGAAGGGGTGGTTGAGCGACACCGCGCCGCCCTCGGCGTGGACCTGCGCGACGAACTCGTCGTACAGCGCCTCGATCCGGTCCGGCGTGCCGCGCGTCTCGTCGGGGAAGCGCTGGGGGACCCCGAAGTAGTTCACGTGCGGGTTGTTGTAGCCGCTGATCTCGCTCGACGCCCAGGTCGTCATCCCCGGGTAACGGGGGCTGTAGGTGGCGATCGCGTCGGAGAAGGTGCGCACCAGCGAGGCCGGATCGCTCCTCGTCCGGTCGATGCTCACCCTGGCCAGCGTCACCTCGGCCCGGGCGCCGGCCCGGTTGCTGACCGCCGTGAGCATCAGGTCGTAGAAGCAGTTGTCCTCGGGCAGCATGTCGTCCCAGAACGGCCGGATGGCCTCGACCATGTCGATCGCGACGCTGTCGCCCGGCAGCGGCACCCGCTGGGTCACGACCCCGGTGAACCCGTTGTCCTCGTAGCTGCTGCCCGGCGCCACGTCGTCCCGGAAGCGGTGCACGAGCGTGTAGGCGCCGGCCTGCAGGCTCCGGTAGGCCGCGTGCGTCGACAGCGGGACCCGCATCTCGAACCACGCGCCGGACGTGATCTGCACCGGCCCGAAGGTCAGCGTCACCGTGTGACCCGCGATCGTCGTGCGCAGCCGGTTCTTGGCCTGGGCGGCAATCGGGTGGTAGCCGCACGAGACCGGGCCGCCCGAGCCGGCCTGCGCGACCAGGTGCAGCGTCCCGTCCCGCGGACCGCTGCGGTCGGCGGCGGTACTGCCGCCGTTGCCGGTGGTGTACGACTCGAGCTTCGCGTCGTCCAGAGTCCGGAGGTAGAAGGTCGCCTGCTGGCGGTGCGAGTGCGGGGTGAGCACCAGCAGGTCCACCCCGATGTCGTCCGCGTTCCTGTGCTGGACGCCGACCGATGCCGAGTGCGGGCCCGACCCCTCGTCGTTGGTGTGCACGTGCATGGCGATCCGCTGGGCCGGGCCGGCGTCACCGCCCGGCGCGAGCGCGTTCGGCTGGCGGGTCGCCGCCGTCGCCGCGAAGGCGCGGCCCCTCGGCAGGACCAGCCCGCCGGCCGCCAACGCCGCGCCGGCTCCGAGCAGGAAGCCGCGGCGGCTGGCCGGCAGGAGGCCGTCGCCGTGCTCGGCCGGCTCCTCGCCGCCGTCGGTCAGCAGCCCGTTGTCCGCGTGGTCGTCCTGATCGGCGCCGCACATCTGGCTGTCGTCCTCTCGTCGTGGGCATCGCCCGGAGTCGTGGGCAGGGCCCGGACCGGCGCCGCCGGACGACCGGTCGGGGCGCGCCAGACGGCACCGTCGTGGACCACCGTCGGCCTTCGATCATGTCATCTGAAGGCGTACGGCCGGACTCGGACGACGTACGCCCCCGACCCGCCGCCCGTAGGCTGCTCGGGTGAGCGTGACCGAGCCCCCGAGAGCCAGGACGTACGAGGTCCGCACGTACGGCTGCCAGATGAACGTCCACGACAGCGAGCGGATCGGCGGGCTGCTCGACGAGGCCGGCTACCTGCCGGTGCCGGCCGGCGGCACGCCCGACGTGGTCGTGTTCAACACCTGTGCGGTGCGGGAGAACGCCGACAACCGGCTGTACGGCAACCTCGGCCACCTCAAGCCGGTGAAGGACCGCACGCCCGGGATGCAGATCGCGGTCGGTGGCTGCCTGGCGCAGAAGGACCGCGGCGTCATCACGAAGAAGGCCCCGTGGGTCGACGTCGTGTTCGGCACGCACAACGTGGGCGCGCTGCCCGTGCTGCTGGAGCGGGCGCGGGTGGAGCAGGAGAGCCAGGTCGAGCTGCTCGAGGCGCTCGAGGTCTTCCCGAGCGCGCTGCCGGCGCGCCGGGCGAGCGCGGCGACGGCGTGGGTGAGCATCAGCGTCGGCTGCGACAACACCTGCACCTTCTGCATCGTCCCGGCCCTGCGCGGCAAGGAGCGCGACCGCCGGCCGGGTGACGTGCTCCGCGAGGTCGAGGTGCTCGTCGAGCAGGGCGTGCTCGAGGTGACGCTGCTGGGGCAGAACGTCAACAGCTACGGGCGGGAGTTCGGCGACCGGCAGGCCTTCGGGGCGCTGCTGCGGGCCGTCGGGGCGACCGGGCTGGAGCGGGTGCGCTTCACCAGCCCGCACCCGCGCGACTTCACCGACGACGTGATCGAGGCGATGGCGCAGACCCCTGCGGTCTGTCCCAGCCTGCACATGCCGCTGCAGTCCGGCTCCGACGCGGTCCTGCGGGCGATGCGCCGTTCGTACCGCTCCGAGCGCTTTCTCGGCATCCTGGAGCGGGTGCGCGACCGCATTCCGGACGCTGCCATCACCACCGATGTCATCGTGGGCTTCCCGGGCGAGACCGACGCCGACTTCGAGGACACCCTGCGGGTCGTCGAGCAGAGCCGCTTCGCCGGCGCCTTCACCTTCCAGTACAGCCCGCGTCCGGGTACGCCCGCCGCCACGTACGGCGACCAGGTGCCGCCGGAGGTGGTCGCCGAGCGGTACGGCCGGCTGGTGGAGCTGCAGGACCGGATCACGCTGGAGGGCAACCTCGCGCAGGTCGGCCGGACCGTCGAGGTGCTGGTCCACGAGGTCGACGGCCGCCGGGGCCGGATGGACGGCCGGGCCCGCGACAACCGTCTGGTGCACCTCGCCCGGCCGGCCGGGACGACGGCGGTACGCGCCGGCGACGTGGTCGAGGCCGTGGTGACCCGCGGCGGGCCGCACTACCTGGAGGCCGACGGCTCGCTGCTGTCGCACCGTCGGACCCTCGCGGGGGACGCCTGGGCGGCAGTCCGGACGCCGACGACCCCGGCCTCCCGGGGCGTCCCGCTCGGCCTGCCCGGCATCGGCGTCCCGGCGCCGCTGCCCGCGGTGTCCTGCTCCTGATGGAGCTGCCCGACGAGCTCGCGGGCCTGACCCCGGAGGAGGTCCTGGCGTTCCTGCGCGAGGCCGGCGACGACGAGATTCGGGACCGGGTGCACGGGATCGGTACGGCGACCGTGCTGGGGCTGGTCTTCGACGGCTGGGCGGCGCGCGTGACGGCGACGGGGCTGGCTCCCGGCCTGCTGCTGTTCGCCCTGGACGACGACGGTCGCGAGCACCGGCACGCCCTCGAGCTCGGCCCGACCGGCGCGCAGCACCGCGCGGAGCCCGGTGACCCGCCGCGGGCGACGCTGCGCACCACCCTGGTGCGTTTCCTGCGGGTGGCCGCGGGCGCGCAGGACCCGAAGCGGCTGGTGCTGACCGGCCGCCTGCGGCTCGGCGGCGACGTCGTGTGGGCGGTCACGAGCCTGGCCGGCCTGCAGCGGTGAGCCCGCGGGTCGTCGCCGTCGTCGGCCCGACCGCGACGGGCAAGTCCGACCTCGGGGTGCAGCTCGCGCTGGCCCTCGGCGGCGAGGTCGTCAACGCCGACTCCATGCAGCTCTACGCCGGCATGGACATCGGCACCGCCAAACTCACCCCCGCGGAGCGGCGCGGCGTGCCGCACGCCCTGCTCGACGTCTGGCCGGTCACGCGGACGGCGACGGCCGCCGACTACCAGCTGCTGTGCCGGCAGGTGCTGGACGGCCTGCTGGCCCGGGGCGTCACCCCGGTGCTGGTCGGTGGCTCGGGGCTCTACCTGCGGGCGGCGCTCGACGACCTGCGCTTCCCGGGCACCGACCCGGCGGTGCGCTCCGCGCTGGAGGCCGAGCTCGCGGCGCTCGGCCCGTACGCCCTGCACGCCCGGCTGGCAGCGCTGGACCCGCCGGCCGCCGCCCGCATGGAGCCGGGCAACGGGCGCCGCGTCGTCCGCGCCCTCGAGGTCCTGGCGCTGGGCGGTCCGGTGCCGGGCGAGCTCACGACCTACACGTCGGTGTACGACGTCGTCCAGATCGGGCTGGACCGCGACGACCTCGGCGAGCGCGTCGCGCAGCGCGTGGACCGGATGTGGGAGCGCGGCCTGGTGGGCGAGGTCGAGGCGCTGGCGGCCCACGGCCTGCGCCACGGGGTCACCGCGTCCCGCGCGCTCGGCTACGCCCAGGCCCTGGCGCAGCTCGACGGCCGGCTGTCCGAGGAGCAGGCGCGGGCGGCGACGGTCACCGCCACGCGCAGGTTCGTCCGGCGGCAGCGCGCCTGGTTCCGCCGCGACCCCCGCATCCACTGGCTGCCCGGCGACAGCGCCGGCCTGGACTCCGCGCTCGCGGTGCTGTGACGGCCTAGCCTGACCGCGTGAGGTACCTGAAGGGCCACGGCACCGAGAACGACTTCGTCCTGCTCCCGGACCTCGACGACGCGCTCGAGCTGACCCCCGACCTGGTCGCGCGAATCTGCGACCGGCGGGCCGGCCTCGGCGCCGACGGGGTCCTGCGCGTGGTGCGGCACGACGACCCGGCCGAGGCGGCGTACTTCATGGACTACCGCAACGCCGACGGCAGCGTCGCCGAGATGTGCGGCAACGGCGTACGGGTCTACGCCCGCTACCTGGTGGACGCCGGCCTCGCCGCCCCCGGGGTGATGGCCCTGGCGACCCGGGGCGGGGTCAAGCAGGTCGAGGTGTTCGCCGACCGGGTGGTCGTCGACATGGGCCCGGCCGTGGTCGGTGAGCCGGTGCTCGTGGACGGTGAGAAGGCGACCGGCGTCGACATGGGCAACCCGCACGCCGTCCTGCCGGTGCCGTCGGTCGTCGCGCTGGGCGTGCTGGCCCCGGACCGGCGGGACGTCAACGTCGAGTACGTCGAGCAGGTCGGCCCGCGGCACCTGCGGATGCGCGTGCACGAGCGCGGCGTGGGGGAGACGCGCTCGTGCGGCACCGGCGCGTGCGCGGTCGTGGTGTCGGAGGTGCTGCGGACGGCGAGCGGGCGGGGGGAGCCGTACCGCGTCGACGTGCCCGGCGGCACCCTGGTGGTGACCTGGCGGCCGGACGGTCACGTGCTGCTCGACGGGCCTGCCGTCCTGGTCGCCGAGGGCGAGCTGCGGGACGACTGGCTGTGGCCGTGACGCCCGAGGAGGCCGTACGCGCCGTTGCCGAGCCGGTCGGGCGGCTGGGTGGCGCCTGGATGTTCGATCCGGCGGTCGCGGCGCGCGGCACCGCACTCGGCCTCAGAGGCTGGAGCTGGTACCACTGCGGCCGCGGCGGGGTGCTCGGCGACGGCGAGGCGGACGCCTGCATCGCGGCCTTCGGCTTCTTCCCGCCGGCGCTGCAGCGCAAGGCCTGGGACCGGGGGCGGGACGTGCTCCCGGTCGGCGAGATGGCCCGTGAGTACGCCCTCGCCTGCGCGGCCTGGGGCCGTACGACGTTCGCGCAGGTGCCCGCGCCCGGCCGGCTCGCCGACCTGCTCGACGCCGCGGCCGATGTCGTCGAGCCCGCCGGGCTGCCGGTGTTCGCCGGCTGGCGGGCGTTGGCCAAGGGCCTGGCTCCGGACGACGCCGGGCGGCTGGCGCTCGCGCTGCAGGTGATGCGCGAGCACCGCGGCGCGCTGCACCTGGTGGCGGTCGTCGCCGAGGGCGTCGGCCCGCTCCAGGCCGTCATGTCCGGCCGGTACGGCGCCGACAACGCCCGGTTCTTCGCGTGGCCCGAGCCGTGGCCCGACCCGGAGCTCGCGCGGGACGCGATGGCCGCCGCCGAGGCGCGCACCGACCTGCTGGTACGACCGGCCTTCGCGGCCCTGACCGCCGCAGAGCGGGTCGAGCTCGTCGAGGGCCTGCGGGCCCTGCCGGGCTGAACTCAGGTGCTTTCGGCGTCCAAGCGTGCCACTCTGATCGGGATGACGACACCAGCGCGCGGCGTTCACCAGTCGATGACTGCTGCACCTGCCTCCCCGGTCTCCGACCCCACCATCCACCTCGACGGCGAGCTGCCCGACGAGCTGTTCCACGACCTCGAAGGCGAAGGCTTCGAGCTCGAGGAGCGTCAGTCGCTGCGCCGCGTCGCCGGCATCCGCACCGACCTCGAGGACATCTCCGAGGTCGAGTACCGCCAGCTACGGCTGGAGCGCGTCGTGCTCATGGGCGTCTACACCGGCGACGCGACCACCGCGGAGAACTCCCTCGCGGAGCTGCAGGCACTGGCCGAGACCGCCGGCTGCGAGGTGCTCGAAGGGCTGGCGCAGCGCCGCGAGAAGCCGGACCCGAAGACGTTCGTCGGCTCGGGCAAGGCCAAGGAGCTGCGCGACGCGGTCCTGTCGACCGGCGCCGACACCGTCATCTGCGACGGCGAGCTGACCCCCGGCCAGCTGCGCAGCCTCGAGGAGATCGTCAAGGTCAAGGTCATCGACCGGACCTGGCTGATCCTCGACATCTTCGCCCAGCACGCCACCTCCCGGGAGGGCAAGGCCCAGGTCGAGCTGGCGCAGATGACCTACATGCTGCCCCGGCTGCGTGGCTGGGGCGAGAGCCTGTCGCGGCAGGGCGGTGGCGCGGGCGGCTCCGGCTCCGGCGGCGTCGGGACCCGCGGACCGGGCGAGACCAAGATCGAGACCGACCGGCGACGGATCCGCAGCCGCAAGGCCAAGCTGGCCGGCGAGATCAAGCTCATGAAGACGGCGCGTGACGTCAAGCGCCAGGAGCGCGAGCGCAACTCGGTGCCGAGCGTCGCCATCGCCGGCTACACCAACGCGGGCAAGAGCTCGCTGCTCAACCGGCTGACCGGCGCCGGTGTGCTCGTCGAGGACGCGCTGTTCGCCACCCTGGACCCGACCGTGCGCAAGGCGCAGACCCCGGCCGGCCGCGAGTTCACCCTGACCGACACGGTGGGCTTCGTCCGGCTGCTGCCGCACCAGCTCGTCGAGGCGTTCCGGTCGACGCTGGAGGAGGTCTCGGGCGCCGACCTGGTCCTGCACGTCGTCGACGGCTCGCACCCCGACCCCGAGGGCCAGCTCGCCGCCGTACGCGGGGTGTTCGCCGACATCGGCGCCGCCGGTATCCCCGAGGTCGTCGTCGTCAACAAGGCAGACGTCGCCGACCCGCTGGTGCTCGGCCGTCTGCAGCGCCGCGAGAAGCACGCCGTGCTGGTGTCTGCCAAGACCGGCGAGGGACTGCCCGAGCTGCTGCAGATCCTCGAGGACGAGGTGCCGCACCCCGACGTCCTCGTCGACGTCGTCCTGCCGTACGTCTCCGGCGCCCTGGTCTCCCGGATCCACTCCGAGGGCGAGGTGCTCACCGAGGAGCACCTCGGCGAGGGCACCCACCTGTCGGCGCGCGTCGGCCGCCAGCTCGCCGTCGAGCTCTCGGCGTACGCCAGCCCTTGATCCCCTCGCTCGACGGCCGACGCTTCACCGAGGCCGACCGGGTCCTGACGTTCCGCGAGGACCGCGAGGGCACGGTCACGGCCAGCTACTCCGGTGGCTCGGTGGTGGCCGGCACCCTCGCCGGTCGCCGCGACGGGGCCGACCTCGAGTTCGGCTTCAGCCAGATCGAGCGCAACGGCGTGATCACCGTTGGGCGCGCCGAGGCGCGCCTGGAGCTGCTGGCCGACGGCCGCCTGCGGGTGCACGAGTCCTGGGAGGTCCCGTCCGCCGCCGGCACCTCCGTGCTGGAGGAGCTGCCCGACCTGCGCTGGGTGCGCACCCGGGTTGCCCACCCGACCCGCTCGATCCCGGCGGCCGTCGCCTTCTACGGCCGCCTGCTGGGCTTCGCCTTCGACGGCCCGCACGCGGCGACGCCCTTCGAGCTGGTCATCATCGACCTGCCGGGCGGCGCGCAGCTGGAGCTGACCGCCGGTGGCGCGACGCCGGTCGCGGCCACCGGTGACGACCTGCTGGTGGTGTACCTGCCGACCGCCGCCGATGTCGCGGTCGTCCGCGACCGGCTCGTGGCTGCCGGCGTCTCCGCGGAGACGCCGGCGAACCCGTACTGGCAGCGCATGGGGGTGGCTGTCCGCGACCCCGATGGGCGACTGGTGGTCGTCGGGCAGCTGCCTGGCTAGCGTCATCGCGGGCGGGCTGCACGGCGTGGGGCCGTGCTTACGGTGGTGGGTGCCGCCCCCTACTGCGGGCTGTTGCAGGCGGGCCGCCGACAAGGCTGGGCCATTCGGGTGACTGTCCACAGGCATCCGGGGGGTGGGGGCTGCGGCACCTACGCTGCCGCGATGCAACGCTTTGTCCCAGCTCTGGCTCTCGGCCTTGTCCTGTCCGCGTGCGGGTCGGAGCCGACGTCGTCCCCCGCGGTGCTGCCGCCATTAGGCACCGCTGCGCCAACCACCGGCTCGGCTGCCTCTGCCGCTCCGACGCCGGGCCCGGTCAGTAACCTGCCGCTACCACCACCGGTTGGCGACGGCTCTGCTGAAAGCGCCACCGCCTTTGCTCTGTATTGGGTGGACGTCTTGAATGACGCCTATCGCCGGGTTGACTCAGCGGCGATCGCTGACTTAGCGGCGCCGGGCTGTAGATCGTGCGCGAATCACGTAGCCTCCCTCAGGCAATCCGCAGCGGCAGGTGAGTCTTACCGCGGTGGCCGCATCTCAATAGTTGACGCGGTAGCGCCGCCGTTAGAGTCGAAAGCAACCACCGTTTCAGCTAGGGTCAGTTACGAACGACTCGACGCCTACGATAGAAACGACGTTCTAATCGAAACGGTTCCCGCGCTTTCCGAGGCGACACTACACACTGAAGTCTCTAACGCATCAGGTCGGTGGCTCGTGACCGAATTCTATCAAGGATGACGAAGCGGAAGCGCCTTGCGGCCGGTCTCCTCCTCCTGCTCGCGGGCCCCTTGGCGATCTTGGCACCAGAGGCAGTCGCTGCTTCGAGTTGTGGGCCACCCGAACCGCCAGGAAGATGTCGTGGCGTGTCTTGTCACGCCGGCCTGCCGACCTGCAGGCCAGGCTCCCCAAGTGGCCCAGGAGAACCAATCGGCCGTCGCCAGCCGATCGACGCGCATCCTCCGCGGCTGGTCTACGTGCCGACCTGCCCGGGCAATAGCGCGACCGAGGCGAACGGGTTGTGTGGGCTGGCCCTCAACAGCTGCGACGTTGAGGGCGACATCCAGTTCTGGGTGTACGTGCAAACGTGGAACGAGGTAAGCGGCGCTTATGGCGCTCCGGTGCGCCGGCCCGGCGTGGAGTGTTACGGCGCGGACCAACCCGGCGTCGATCCACTGATCGCGGTGGAGGCGCAGGTCCGTCGTGAATGGCGCTCGTACCCAATTCCGGCGGCGACTGTGACGACCCAGCCAGCAGCGGGCACCTTGGCCGGGGCGGTCACGCTGTTCACCAGTGACATGCCGGCCCAGTTCGCGCTGCCGCCCCGCACCATCCTCGGCTACCCCGTCACCGTCAGTGTGAGCGCCTCGCGTTACGTCTGGGTCTTTGGCGACGGCCAGACCGCGTCCGCGAGCCCGGGTGCGCTGCGCACCGAGCACGTCTACCGGACCGCGGGCCCGATGTCGGTGTCGCTGCGGTGCTTCTACACGGGCACGTTCACCATCGGCGACAGCCCCACCGTCTACGAGCTGGACGGCGAGGCGGACGTGCCTGGCCAGGCTCAGCAGCTGCCGGTCGAGCAGGCCCGGACCCAGCTGGAGGCCGGCCCCACGGGCTGACCCGTGGGGCCGGCCTGCGGCTCACACCTTGCGGAGCACCGTGACGACCCGCCCGAGGACGACGGCGTTGTCACCCGCGATCGGCGCGTAGTTCGCGTTTGACGGCATGAGCCAGACGTGTCCGCCGTGCCGCTTGTACGTCTTGACCGTCGCCTCCCCGTCGATCATCGCGGCGACGATGTCGCCGTTCTCGGCGGCGGGCTGCTGACGCACGACGACCCAGTCGCCGTCCGCGATCGCTGACTCGATCATGGAGTCGCCCACCACCCTGAGCAGGAACAGGGTGCCGCTTCCCACCAGCTCACGGGGGAGCGGGAACACGTCCTCGACGGCTTGCTCGGCCAGGATCGGTCCGCCGGCCGCGATGCGGCCCAGCACGGGGACGTAAGCCGGCTGCGGATGGGCGGCCCGCTCGGCCGCCTCGTCGACGGCGCGGTCGGCGGCCGCGGCGTCGCCGGGCAGCCTCACGTCGACCGCCCGCGGCCGGCTGGGGTCGCGACGGAGGAACCCCTTCTTCTGCAGCGTCATCAGCTGGTGAGACACGCTCGAGGTGCTGGTAAGACCGACCGCTACGCCGATCTCCCGGACCGTGGGTGGGTAGCCGCGGCGCTCGACCGACTCCCGGATGACCTCGAGCACCTTGCGCTGGCGGGGCGTCAGCCCGGCCTCGTCCGCCGGCCCATCGGGCAGGTTGCGCACCGTCGTGGGCTCCTTCGTCGACACGTCTGGCTCCTCAGCTCGTGGGGCTGTCGCCCCGTGATCACGGCCGAACGCTAGACCTGTCCGGGCTCGAACTCAAACATCTGTTCGAACGTGTCGCGACTTTGTCGGACCCGTGCGGTACAACTTCGAGCAGACGTTCGATCGAACGCGCGTTCGGGGACACCGGGCACGTGACGAACCGAGGGAGAGCCCGATGAGCAGCATCGCCACCCGCACCCGCACGCACCGGCCCGCACCTGCCGCCGTGCCCCGCTCCCGAGCGGGGGTGCACCTGACGACCCGTGGATACCTGCTGGTGCTGCTCATCCTGGTGCTGATCGTGCTGGGCGCGTTCGCCGCAGGCCGCTCGGCGAGCAGCCGGGCGACCGGGCCCGGACCGGTGCCGGCCCCTGCCCTGACACAGGTCACGGTGCAGCAGGGGGACACGCTCTGGTCGATCGCCCGGCGGGTGGCCCCGGAGCGCGACCCCCGCGAGGTGGTGGCGCAGCTGCGTCGGCTCAACCACCTGCCGACGGCTGCGGTGCAGACCGGTCACCAGCTGCTGCTCCCCGCCGCGGCGTAGCCGTGTCGGCCGCAGGGGGTCTGTCGTGACGAGTGGGTCAACTCGCCAGCACGGCAAGGTCATTGCTGATCACCGCGTTGACGCCCAGGCGCACCACGAAGTCATACGCCTCGAGCGTGTCGATCGGCCAGGTCATCACGATCTCGGCCTGCTTGCGCAGGTCCGCCACGCCCGCGGCGGTGAGGAGCTCCCGGTGCAGCGACACGCCCCAGGTGTGGTGTGTACGCAGCCGCGCAGTCAGCCGCCGCAGCTCGCCGCGGGTGCGGGCCGAATGCACCACCTTGACGTCCGGCTCGCTGGCGAAGGCCTCGAGTGCCGGCCAGAGCCGACTGCAGACGAGGTACGGCTCGGCGCCGGCCATGGCCTGGCGCACCTGCTCGCCCAGCTGGGGGCTGCTGCCTTTGAGGTCCAGCATCAGGGTGCTGCCCGGCGGCGTCGCCGCGCGCAGGTCGGCGAGCTGAAGCCGAAGGTCCCGCACGAGGTAGAAGGGCTCCCACAGCCACGGGACGGGGCCCAGGCTTCGGCCGTGCCGGATCTCGAGCCGGCGACGACGCAGGTGGACATCGGCCTCGATCACGTCCGCGCCGGCGTGAATTGCCGCGGGCAGCAGCCGCAGGTCGTTGCCGGCGCGGTGGGCGACCCGCAGGACACCGCTCATGCGCACCCCCGCCGCGGCGTCGGCGTACGGCGTGCCGCGGCGCGCGTGCTGTCGGTCATCGTGCGGGAACTGTGCCACCTGCTGGCGCCCGCACCTCGCGCTCTACGCGCGAAACGCCGAGGATCACGCCGCGGCGAGGGCGCCGCGGGCCTGCTTGGCCAGGTGACGGCTGACGAACAGGCAGGTGCCGCCGAGCAGCAGCGCGGGAGCCCACGCCGCGATCGAGATCAGCGACACGGCTCCGAGGGCGCTGCCGAACGGCACGCCGAGACCGACGAGCCCGGCCACCAGGGCGCCCTCCTTCGGGCCCGCGCCCTGCACGCCCGGGATGATCCCGGCGACCTGGCTGGCCCCGAACACGCCGAGCAGGGCCAGCGGAGCGACGGTGTGCCCGGTCGCCGACAACCCGCCGAACAGCAGCCCCATGATCGTGAGCTGGTAGCACAGGCTCAGGCCCAGGCCGTGGGCCAGCTTGCGGGTCGGCGGCAGCGGCCGCTTCGCGAGCAGGCCGGGACGATGTTGCCGGATCAGCAGGGCGGCCACCAGCACCACGACAGCGATGCCACCGGCCGCGAGCAGGACCTGCGGCGGCAGGGTGGCGCCGGCCAGGATCACGAAGACGGTCAGGCCGATGGCGCCCAGCAACCGGTCGAGCGCGACGTCGGCGAACGCACTGGGGCTGTCCATGCCGACGCCGCGCAGCTGGTGGACCCGCCACAGATCGGTGCCGGCGTGCGCCGGGGTGAGCAGCCCGAGCAGCTCGCTCTCCGCGTACACCCGCAGGTGCCACCGCCGGGACTTGCCGCTTGCCGAGATGCCGTGCCAGCGCAGGGGGCACAGGACGTACTTGCCGACGACCCAGGGCAGCAGGCCGTAGACCACCGGCTCGATGTCCAGTCTCGGGAGGTGCCCCAGGTTCACCGCTGCCACGGACACGGCCAGCACGACGGCCAGCACACGGGCCAGCCGGGACTGCGGCAGCCGGCGCGCGGCGGCGAGGACAGGGCGCATCGAGATCTCCGAGCACAGGGGGGCACAGGCCTGCTGGGTGTCGACGTGGGCACGACCTCCCTTGAGCAGACCGCAGTCTGTCCGCGACGTTGTTCCCAGGATCACAGGCATCGATGCCGGGGCGGCGCCGGGGCCTTTGACAGCCGGCTGGGCAGGGGCCGGCACCGGCCACCTGGACGCCGACCCCGACGCGAGCTCGACCGCCCGCACGCAGCCACCGCCAAGGCACGGGCAACGGTCGGGAGGCGTCGTCCTGCGGGTGCGGCGGCGGATTCGTCTCGGCGTGTCGGGGCTCGGGCCTTGCCCTACCTCTCGTGGCGCCCTACTGTCCGCGGCACCACATCTAGTGCTTACACGGTTGTAGTTCTCCACATCCTGTGGACGCGGTCCTCCACAGTCTGTGGAGGAAGAGGAGGACGGAGGTCGTCACGTGCGCTGTCCGTACTGCCGCCACGCCGACTCCCGAGTCGTCGACAGCCGCGAGGCCAACGACGGCGACGCCATCCGGCGCCGCCGCTCGTGCCCGAGTTGCGGTCGCCGCTTCACCACGGTGGAGGAGACCTCGCTGTTGGTGGTGAAGCGCTGCGGCGTGACCGAGCCCTTCAGCCGGGCCAAGGTCATCTCGGGCGTGCGCAAGGCGTGCCAGGGCCGGCCGGTCGACGAGGACGCGCTCGCCCTGCTTGCCCAGCAGGTTGAGGAGACCGTGCGGGAGGGCGGTACGGCCGCGGTCCCGGCCGACGAGGTGGGGATGGCGATCCTGACCCCCTTGCGGGTCCTGGACGAGGTCGCCTACCTGCGCTTCGCGAGCGTCTACCGCTCCTTCGAGTCGCTGGCCGACTTCGAGGCCGAGATCGCTGCTCTTCGCGCTGCTCCGGAGCTCCGGACCACCCGCGGGCGCGACGATCGCCCCACCGCGCACACGCTCGCCCCTGCCTGACATCCCCTCCGCTCCACCCGCTCCACAGACGTGCCCTGTCGGTGAATGCCGTGCCTGTCGCGGTTGTTGTACGTCACGATGAGAAGAGGAACTCCATGACGGAGACGGTCAGCGGTGCCCCCCGGCAGACGCGGCGCGGCGCTGCCACGCTGAAGGTCGAGCGGGTCTTCACCACGCCAGGCGTCCACCCGTACGACGAGGTGCGCTGGGAGCGCCGCGACGTCGTGATGACCAACTGGCGGGATGGTTCGGTCAACTTCGAGCAGCGGGGCGTCGAGTTCCCTGAGTCCTGGTCGGTCAACGCCGCGAACATCGTCACCACGAAGTACTTCCGTGGTGCTGTCGGCAGCGACACCCGGGAGTCCAGCCTGCGCCAGCTCATCGACCGCGTCGTCAGCAGGTACGCAGCGGCGGGCGCGCAGCACGGCTACTTCGGGTCGCCCCAGGACACCGAGGTGTTCGAGCACGAGCTGACCTGGATGCTGCTGCACCAGGTGTTCAGCTTCAACAGCCCGGTCTGGTTCAACGTCGGCACCAGCGCGCCGCAGCAGGTGAGCGCCTGCTTCATCCTCGCGGTCGACGACCACATGGACTCAATCCTCAACTGGTACCGGGAGGAGGGCCTGATCTTCAAGGGCGGCTCCGGCGCCGGCCTCAACCTCTCCCGCATCCGCTCCTCCAAGGAGCTGCTGTCCTCCGGCGGCACCGCGTCCGGCCCGGTGTCCTTCATGCGCGGCGCCGACGCGTCGGCAGGGACGATCAAGAGCGGCGGTGCGACCCGGCGGGCGGCCAAGATGGTCGTGCTCGACGTGGACCACCCCGACATCGAGGAGTTCATCGAGACGAAGGCGCGCGAGGAGGACAAGATCCGCGCGCTCCGCGACGCCGGCTTCGACATGGACCTCGGTGGCAAGGACATCGTCAGCGTCCAGTACCAGAACGCCAACAACTCGGTGCGGGTCAGCGACGAGTTCATGCGGGCCGTGGAGCAGGGCAAGGAGTTCGGCCTGCGGGCCCGCCTGGACAACCGGGTCCTGGAGACCGTCGACGCCCGGACCCTGTGGAACAAGCTCGCCAAGGCGGCCTGGGAGTGCGCCGACCCGGGGATCCAGTACGACGACACCATCAACGACTGGCACACCAACCCCGAGTCGGGGCGCATCACGGCGTCCAACCCCTGCAGCGAGTACATGTCGCTGGACAACTCGTCGTGCAACCTCGCCTCGCTGAACTTGATGACGTTCCTGCGCGAGGACGGCACGTTCGACGCACGGCTGTTCGCCAGGTCGGTCGAGATCATCATCACCGCGATGGACATCTCGATCTGCTTCGCCGACTTCCCGACCGAGCCGATCGCGGAGACGACCCGGGCCTTCCGGCAGCTCGGCATCGGCTACGCCAACCTCGGCGCCCTGCTCATGGCCACCGGCCACGCGTACGACTCGGACGGCGGCCGGGCCCTGGCCGGCGCGATCACCTCGCTGATGACCGGCACCGCCTACCGCCGCTCCGCCGAACTCGCCGCCATCGTCGGGCCGTACGACGGCTACGCCCGCAACGCCGATGGCCACAAGCGCGTGATCCGCAAGCACGCCGCGGCCAACGACGCCGTGCGTGCGGTCGGCGCCGACGACGGCCGGATCCTGCAGGAGGCGACGAAGGCGTGGCAGGAGTGCCTGGCGCTGGGTGAGAAGAACGGCTACCGCAACGCGCAGGCCTCCGTGATCGCGCCGACCGGCACCATCGGTCTGATGATGGACTGCGACACGACCGGCCTCGAGCCCGACCTCGCCCTGGTCAAGTTCAAAAAGCTGGTCGGCGGCGGCTCGATGCAGATCGTCAACCAGACCGTTCCCCGCGCGCTGCGCGCCCTGGGCTACCAGGAGGAGTCGGTCGAGGCGATCGTCGAGCACATCGCCCAGCACGGGCACGTCATCGACGCGCCCGGTCTCAGGACCGAGCACTACGGGGTCTTCGACTGCGCGATGGGCGCCCGCTCGATCAGCCCGATGGGGCACGTCAACATGATGGCCGCGATCCAGCCGTTCGTGTCCGGGGCGCTGTCCAAGACCGTGAACCTGCCCGCGGAAGCGACCGTGGAGGACGTCGCCAACGTGTACTTCCAGGGCTGGAAGCTCGGGTTGAAGGCACTGGCGATCTACCGGAACAACAGCAAGGTCGGTCAGCCGCTGCAGGACAAGAAGGACTCCGAGAAGACCGCCGAGGTCCAGACGGTCGTGGAGTACCGGCCCATCCGCAAGCGCCTGCCCAAGAAGCGGCCGTCGCAGACCGTGTCGTTCTCGGTGGCCGGCGCCGAGGGCTACATGACCGCCGGGAGCTACCCCGACGACGGCCTCGGCGAAGTCTTCATCAAGATGAGCAAGCAGGGCTCCACGCTCGCCGGGGTGATGGACGCCTTCTCCATCGCGATCTCCATCGGCCTGCAGTACGGCGTGCCGCTTGAGGCCTTCGTCTCGAAGTTCACCAACATGCGGTTCGACCCGGCCGGCATGACGGACGACCCGGACGTCCGGATCGCCCAGTCCGTCATGGACTACCTGTTCCGCCGGCTGGCGCTGGACTACCTGCCCTACGACGCGCGCAGCGAGCTGGGGATCTTCACGGCGGAGGAGCGGGCCGCGACCGTCGCCACGCAGTACGGCGCCGGGGTCGCGGAGGACGAGATCGACGTCGAGGGGCTGGCGCAGTCCGTACCGGTGCAGGCGCCCAAGGCCGCGCCGCCGCAGGCCCACAGCTCGACCGAGCTCCTGGAGATGCAGCAGGGCACCGCTGCCGACGCCCCGCTGTGCATGACGTGCGGCGTCAAGATGCGCCCGGCCGGCAGCTGCTACGTCTGCGAGAGCTGCGGGAGCACCAGCGGCTGCAGCTGAGCCGTCCGTCGTCGCTCACGTGACACGTCACGTCGCGGCAGTACGCCCGTCCCGCTTGTTGACGTAGTCGGTGCCCCGTCGAGCGGCAAGGGGCGGACCTCGCGGGCCCCCCCTGCCGCTCATCGCAAGGCAGATTCGCCGCGCACGGCGGCTGAGATGGGACGCCTCGCGCAGCTGCTCAAGGCTGCGGGCCTGACCGCTGCTCAACCTGTCGCGATACCTGCAGGTCCGGTGCCCGGTACCGCAGCCGAGCTCGAGGATCTCCAGGACCAAGGTGAGGCGGGCGGCTGATCTCGCCGCGCAGATCGACGTAGCCAGGCCCTCTCGCCCGGCGTTGTCGAGGAGCCTTGTCAACGGCGGGTAGCCTGCCCGACCGGTTCCGACCTCTGGATGGGCGCATGTGCACGGTCGTGGTGCGATGGGCGCAGGGCAGCCCCGTCCTGCTGCTGGCGCTGCGCGACGAGCTGACCGGCCGCCCGTTCGACGACCCCGGCACCTGGTGGCCCGATCGGCCGGCCCTCGTCGGCGGTCGGGACCGGCAGGCCGGCGGCAGCTGGTGCGTGACGGACACCGCGAGCGGGACGAGCGCCCTGGTGCTGAACCGGCGGCAGCGCACGGTGGCGGCTCCCATGGCGCCCTCGCGCGGGGTCCTGCCGCTGCTGGCCGCGGAGCCTCTGCAGGACTGGCCCCGCCACCTGGACCTCGACGGGATGGCCAGCTTCGCGCTGGTGCTCGCGGCGCCGGACCGCCTGACCGTCTGGGAGTTCGACGGGCAGCGGCTGACGTCGGCGGACCTGCCGGCGGGCACCTCCATGGTCACCGCCGGGCCGGCCGACGAGGACAAGATCGCCCGGCACCTGCCGGTCTTCCAGAGCGCCGGGACCGCGGCGCAGTGGCAGGCCGTCGTGGCCGGGAGCACCGCCACGGACGAGCCGACGTCGCTGCTGGTGCATGTGGAGCGGGACGACCTGACGTACGCCACGGTGATCGCGCAGGTGATCGAGGCGCAGCCGGGCCGCGTGCAGGTCCGCTACTCGCGGACCCCGGCGGCCGACTGGACGGAGCGCAGCTGGCCGTAGCACCGGCTACGCGACGGCCGGCGCCGCGAACTGCGCGTCGTACAGCGCGGCGTAGGCGCCGCCGCGGGCCAGCAGGCTCTCGTGGTCGCCCTGCTCCACGATCCGGCCGTCCTGCATCACCAGGATCAGGTCGGCGTCGCGGATGGTGGACAGCCGGTGGGCGATGACGAAGCTGGTGCGGTCGCTGCGTAGCGCGGCCATCGCCTTCTGCACGAGCAGCTCCGTGCGGGTGTCCACGGAGCTGGTCGCCTCGTCGAGGATGAGCAGCGCCGGGTCGGACAGGAAGGCCCGGGCGATGGTGATCAGCTGCCGCTCGCCGGCGCTGACGTTGCTGCCCTCCTCGTCCACCACCGTGTCGTAGCCGGCGGGCAGGGCGTGGACGAAGCGGTCGACGAAGGTCGCCCGGGCCGCCGTGAGGACCTGCTCCTCGGTGGCGCCGGGGCGGCCGTACGCGATGTTGTCCCGGATCGTGCCCTCGAACAGCCAGGCGTCCTGCAGAACCATGCCGATCTGGCCGCGCAGGTCGGCGCGCCGCAGCTCGGTGATGTCGACGCCGTCCAGGGTGATCCGGCCGCCGTCCACGTCGTAGAACCGCATGATCAGGTTGACCAGGGTGGTCTTGCCGGCGCCGGTGGGGCCGACGATGGCCACCGTCTGCCCGGGGCGGGCCACCAGCGACAGGTCCTCCAGCAGCGGGGTGGCCGGTTCGTAGCGGAACGAGACGTCGTGGAAGACGACCTCGCCGCGGTGCGCGACGTCGGCGACCGGGCGGTCGTTCTCCAGGGGCTCGGAGTCGGCGTCGAGCAGCTCGAAGACCCGCTCGGCGGACGCGACGCCGGACTGCAGCAGGTTGACCATCGAGGCCAGCTGGGTCAGCGGCTGGGTGAACTGCCGGGAGTACTGGATGAACGCCTGCACGTCGCCGAGGCTCATGGACCCGGACGCCACCCGCAGCCCGCCGAGCACCGCGATGGCGACGTAGTTCAGGTTCCCGATGAACATCATGGTGGGCATGATCAGGCCCGAGACGAACTGCGCACCGAACCCGGCGCGGAACAGCTCCTCGTTCTGCACGCGGAAGGCCTCCTCGACCTCGCGCTGGCGGCCGAAGACCTTGGCGAGGGCGTGGCCGGTGAACGCCTCCTCGATGTGTGCGTTGAGGGTGCCGGTGCGGCGCCACTGCTCGATGAACATCCCCTGCGAGCGCTTCATGATCACCGAGCTGACGAGCATGGTCAGCGGCACGGTCACGAGGGCGACGAGGGCGAGCAGCGGCGAGATGTAGAACATCATCGCCACAACGCCGACCACGGTGAGCAGCGAGGTGAGCAGCTGGCTCATCGTCTGCTGCAGGGTCTGACTGATGTTGTCGATGTCGTTGGTGACCCGGCTGAGCAGCTCGCCGCGGGGCTGCCGGTCGAAGTACCGCAGCGGCAGTCGGTTGATCTTGTCCTCGACCTCCGCGCGCAGCCGGAAGACGGTGGCCTGGACGACGTCGTTGAGCAGGTACGCCTGCAGCCACGCAAGGACCGAGGACGCCACGTAGATGGCGAGCACGACCAGCAGGACGGTGCGTACAGCGGCGAAGTCCACTCCGACGCCGGGCGTCACGTCCATGCGCTGCAGCAGGTCCGCCAGCCGGCCGTCGCCGCCCGCCCGGGTCGCCGCGACGGCCTGCTCCTTGCTGAGTCCGGCCGGCAGCTGCCGGCCGAACAGCCCCGCGAAGATGAGGTCGGTGGCCCGGCCCAGGATCTTCGGCCCGAGGACCGACAGCCCCACGCTCAGCAGGGCGAGCACGAGCACGCCGAGCACCTTGCCGCGCTCCGGGGTCAGCCGGGCCACCAGGCGCCGGGCGGACGGCCCGAACGACAGCGACTTCTGGCCGACCATCCCGCCGCCGAACGGCCCGCGACCGGGGCCCGGACCGGCCGAGATCCGCTCGGTCTCCTGCATGCGCCCGGGGGTCGGCGTGCTCACGCGACCTCCTGCACGGCGAGCTGCGACGCGACGATCTCCCGGTAGGTCGATGAGCTGTCGAGCAACTCCTCGTGGGTGCCGCGGCCGACCACCACGCCGTGGTCGAGCACCAGGATCTGGTCGGCGTCGAGGATCGAGCTGACCCGCTGGGCGACGACCAGCACGGTGGCGGAGCGGGTGACCGGCCGAAGGGCGGCGCGCAGCCGGGCGTCGGTGGCCAGGTCCAGCGCGGAGAAGGCGTCGTCGAACAGGTAGATCTCCGGCTTGCGGATGAGCGCCCGGGCGATCGCCAGCCGCTGCCGCTGCCCGCCGGAGACATTGGTGCCGCCCTGCGAGATCGGCGCCTCGAGCCCGCCGGGCATCGCCTCGACGAACTCCCGCGCCTGCGCGATCTCCAGCGCGGCCCACATGTCGTCCTCGGTGGCGTCCGGGCGGCCGTAGCGCAGGTTGCTGGCCACGGTGCCGGAGAACAGGAACCCCTTCTGGGGCACCAGCCCGATGCTGCCCCAGAGCAGGTCGGGATCGAGTCGGCGTACGTCGACGCCGTCGACCAGCACGGCGCCGCCGGTGGTGTCGAACAGCCGGCACACCAGGTTGACCAGCGTGCTCTTCCCGGCGCCGGTCGAACCGATGACCGCGGTGGTCTGCCCCGGGCGGGCCGAGAAGGTGAGGTCGCGCAGGACCGGGTCGGTGGCGCCCGGGTAGCTGAACTCGACGCCCCGGAACTCGAGCTCGCCGTGCACGGCGACCGACGTCACCGGGTCGCTGGGCGGGACGACCGACGACGCGGTGTCGAGCACCTCGACGATGCGGTCGGCGCACACCGCTGCCCGCGGAGTGATCACCAGCATGAAGGTCGCCATCATCACGGCCATGAGGATCTGTACGAGGTAGGCGAGGAACGCGGTGAGCGCGCCCACCTGCATGAGCCCGTCGTCGACCCGGTGCCCGCCGAACCACAGCACCGCGACGCTGGACACGTTGAGGATGAGCAGGACCGCGGGGAACATCGTCGCCATCCAGCGGCCGACGGTCAGGGCGACCTGGGTCAGGTCAATGTTGGCCTCGTCGAAGCGGGCGGTCTCGTACGGCTCGCGGACAAAGGCGCGGACGACCCGGATGCCGGTGATCTGCTCGCGCAGGACCCGGTTGACCCCGTCGATGCGGACCTGCATGACGCGGAAGCCCGGCACCATGCGCCAGACGATCAGGCCGACGGTCAGGCAGAGCGCGGGCACGCAGACCGCGAGCAGCCAGGACAGTCCGAGGTCCTCCCGCATCGCCATGACGATGCCGCCCACCATCATGATCGGTGCGGAGACCATCACCGTGCACGACATCAGCACCAGCATCTGGACCTGCTGGACGTCATTGGTGTTGCGCGTGATGAGGGAGGGGGCGCCGAACGTGCTGACCTCACGGCCGGAGAATGAGCCGACGCGGGAGAAGATGTCGGCGCGCAGGTCGCGGCCGAAGCTCATCGCGGTGCGCGCCCCGAACCACACCGCCGCGACGGTGCAGGCGATCTGCAGCACGGAGACGACGAGCATCACGCCGCCGGTACGCATGATGTAGCCGGTGTCGCCGCGGGCCACCCCGTTGTCGATGATGTCGGCGTTGAGGCTGGGCAGGTAGAGCGCGGCGACGGTGCCGACGAGCTGCAGCACGACGACCGCCAGCAGCAGGTGCCGGTAGGGCCGCAGGGACTGCCGGAGCAGGCGGATCAGCACGGCGGCACCTCGCGTACGCCGGCGACGAGCAGGTCGGCGATCTCCGGGCCGGTCAGCGCGTCCTTCTCCGTCGCCCACGGCTGGCGGGACCCGAAGACGAGGGCCCGGAGGGCACGGGCCGCCCGCTCAGGCTCGACGCGCAGCTCGTCCGGGTAGCGGGCGAACAGCGCGGTGAGCCCCTCCAGCAGGACGCCGTCCGACTGCCGGACGACGTCCGGGCGGGAACGGCCGCGGGAGGACGGCTCGGTGGCCAGCGCGCCGCGGACGGCCATGAGCACGGCCATCACCCGGCTCCGGCTCTCCAGCAGCTGCTCGGCCACGGTGGCCACCATCGCGTCGAGGGCCAGGTCGGGGTCGACGTCCGCGAGCGCGCGCCACGCCCGGTCGGGGTCGAGGACGCTGTGCGCGGCGGCGTGCAGCAGGGCGGCCTTGTCCTCGAAGACCCGGAACAGGGTGCCCTCGGCCACGCCGGCCGCCTCCGCGAGCTCGCGGGTCGTCACACCACCACCGTGCTCGACCAGCAGCGGGAGCACGGCCTCGACGATGGCCTGCCGGCGCTGCTCGGGAGGCAACGCCGGTGCCCGGGTGGCGCGCCGCGCGGCCGCCGGGCTGGAAGAGGTCATGTCCTGCACCCTAAGCGGAGTGAGCGCTCACTCGCAATTCCGCCGCCGAAAAAGGTGGCAGTCGGCGTAGCCCCGGCGCCGCCGGAAGGGTGCACACTGCGGCATGGACACCTTCGCAGCACCGACCTACGTCCAGGCACTGTCCGACGCCGAGCACGCCGGCTCCGTCGCCCGCTGGCGGGCCGCCCAGACCGTCCGGGCCCGCGTCCTCGACACCGAGGCCCGCGACGAGCTGCTCGGGGCGCTCGGGCTGCTCGACGCCGTCTGCCCCGACGGCCTCTGACCCGCCCCTGACGTCGGCGACCACCAGGTCCCGGCTGACGTCGCGCTCAGTCCTGTGCCCAGGGTCCGTGCACGCACCGGCCGCCGACGAATGTGGCGTGCACGGGTATGGCTGCCAGGTCGGCGGCCGACAGCGCGTACGGCGGCTCCGCCAGCACGACCAGGTCGGCGGCGTCGCCCGGGCGCGGCCGGCGGGCGCCGGAAGCCTGCAGGGCCAGCTCGAGGGGCACCGCCTCGGCGGGCCGCCAGGCGGGAGCGGTGCCGTCCGTGCGGTGCACGGCCGCGGCGATGCTGCGCCAGGGGTCCAGCGGCGAGACGGGGGCGTCGCTGCCGAGCACGACCCGGGCACCGGCCTCCACCAGGCTGCGGACGGCGTACGGGATCGAAGGCGTGCCGCGCCACAGGTCGTCGACGGCGCCGGCGTCGTCGAGCAGGTGCGCCGGCTGCAGGGACGCCGTGACGCCGCCGCGGGCGAACAGCGGCAGGTCCGCCGGCCGCAGGAGCTGGGCGTGCTCGATGCTGCTCGGCACGCCGGCGCCCTGCAGCGCGTGCAGCGCGTCGCGGGTGGCCTCGTCGCCGATGGCGTGCACCGCGACAGCGAACCGCGCCGCCCGGGCCTGCTCCAGCGCCCGGCGCAGCTGCTCGGGGTCCAGCAGCCGCAGGCCCCGGTCGTCGGTCCCGGCGTACGGCGTCAGGCAGCGGGCGGTGCGGGAGCCCAGCGAGCCGTCGGCGAACAGCTTGAGCGGGCCGACGGTCAGGAAGGCGTCGCCGTCGCCGGTCGCGAGGCCCCGGTCGACGTACGAGGCCAGCAGGTCCGGCTGCACGACCGCCTCGACGCGCAGCGGCAGCCGGCCGCCGGCCTCGCGCTGCCGCCGGGCCCACGCCGGGTGGCTCTGCTCGAACGAGAAGTCCCGCACGGCGGTCAGCCCGCGGCGGTGGGCGGCGGCGACGGCGCCGGCCACCGCGTCGTCGTCGTCGGCGTCGCGGTGGGCCGGCAGCCGGGCCAGCGCGTCCCAGGCCTCGTGCTCCTGCAGCAGCCCGGTCGGGTGCCCGGGCAGGCCGGCCAGCGCGAGGGCCGCCGACGACAGCCACAGGCTGTGCATGTCCCTGCTGCGCAGCACGACGGCCCGCCCGGGAGCGGCCCGGTCGAGCAGGCCGGCGCTGGGCCGGTCCGGCCAGCCGGTGTCGCGGAAGCCGCCGCCGCGCAGCAGGCCCCTGCCGTCGGCCCGGGCCACGAGCTCCGCCGCGGCGACCGCTGATCGGGCGCCGGACAGGTCGGTCTCGCGCTGCGCCCGGGCCCACTCGACGACGTGGGCGTGGGCGTCGCGCAGGCCGCGACGAACGTACCTGCCGGCCAGGTCGAGCACCCGCTCGCCGGGCTCCGGCCACAGGTGCGGCCCGCGCTCGACGACGATCCCGTCGCGCAGCCGCAGGTCGACGGGCTCGGGCGTCCGGCCGTCCCGCAGCAGCAGGCTCAGCTCGTGCGCCACGCCAGCTTGATCAGCAGGTTCTTGGCGTCCTCGGCAACGTCGCTGTCGACCTGGACCTCGTAGCGGTGGGCCACGATCGCGCTGCGGGAGGTGAAGTCGCGCCGGCCGCCGGTCGCGGCGTGGGCGACGAACCCGAACACCGCCCCGAACGCCAGGCCGATCAGCACGCACTCGAGGACCACCGCGAAGGTGTTGCCGGTGCCGTTGGCGAACAGCGAGATGAGCAGGCCGAACAGGAGCCCGAACCAGGCGCCGCTGCCGGCCCCGGCCAGTGCCGCCCGGCCTCGGGTGAGCCGGCCGATCACGTTCTCCACCATCCGCAGGTCGGAGCCGATGATGGAGGTCTTCTCGACGGGGAAGTGCGAGTCGCTCAGGAAGTCCACCGCCCGCTGCGCCTCGGCGTAGGTGCGGTAGTCGGCGACGGGGGTGCGGTCGAGCTCGGTGACCGCGGGCTGGGTCATGTCGTTCCTCCTGGTCTTCGGCGTGTCCACCACGCACGACGAGGTGATGCCCGGTGACCGACGCACCGGAACCGCCGGGGCGCGGCACCGGCAGCGGGCCCCGGCTGCCGGGCGCGGGAAAGCCTGCGCACCGGCAGTGGCAGGGTGGCTGCCATGACCGACAACACCAGCGTGCGCCTGGCGAAGCGACCGACCGGCCTGCCCACCGACGACGTGTGGGACGTGGTGACCGAACCCGCCCCCGAGCCCGGGGACGGCGAGTTCCTGCTGCGCACCCGCTACATCTCGGTGGACCCCGCGATGCGCGGCTGGATGAACGACGTCCGGTCGTACGTCCCGCCGGTCGGCCTCGGCGAGGTGATGCGGGCCGGCGTCGTCGGCGAGGTCGTCGCCAGCCGCGCGGGTCGCTTCCCGGAGGGCGCGCACGTGGTCGCCACCACCGGCGTCCAGGAGTACGCCGTGAGCGACGGCGCGGGCGTGCAGGTCGTCGACCCGGCCAAGGCGCCGCTGCCGACCTACCTCGGCGCGCTCGGGATGACCGGGATGACCGCGTACTTCGGGCTGCTCGACGTCGGCCGGCCGCGGGCGGGCGAGACCGTGGTGGTGTCGGGCGCCGCGGGGGCGACCGGCAGCGTGGTCGGGCAGATCGCCAAGATCCACGGCTGCCGGGTGGTCGGCATCGCGGGTGGCGCCGCGAAGTGCCGGGCCGTCGTCGAGGAGCTCGGCTTCGACGCCTGCATCGACTACCGGGACGACCTGCGGGCCGGCCTGCGGCGCGAGACCCCCGACAAGGTGGACGTCTACTTCGACAACGTCGGCGGCGAGGTGCTCGACGCGGTGCTCCCGCGGCTCGCTCTGCGCGGCCGGGTGGTGCTCTGCGGCGCCGTCAGCCAGTACAACGCGGAGGGCCGGATGACCGGCCCGGCCAACTACATGTCGCTGCTGGTCAGCCGGGCGCGCATGGAGGGCTTCCTCGTCTTCGACTACGCCGACCGCTTCCCGGAGGCGCTGCGGGAGATGTCCGGCTGGCTCGCCGACGGCCGGCTGGTCTCGCAGGAGACAGTGGTCGAGGGCGGCGTACGGGCGTTCCCCGGGGCACTGCGCAAGCTGTTCGCCGGGGAGAACACCGGCAAGCTGGTGCTCAAGGTCTGACGGGCCCGACGCCGACCTGCGGGACGGCCGGCCGCGGCCGGGTGGCACGCTCGTCGCTCCGGGACGACGAGGAGGTCGACGTGGCGAACAGGCCGACGGGGTCGCAGGACCGCCAGCAGGGTGTGCAGTTCCCGACGGGCGCCGACGGCACCAGGAGCACCGCGGCGACCGGCCGGGCGGTCTGGGCCGACGCGGTGCGGGTCGTCGACGAGGGCTTGGCGCAGCGCATCGAGCACAGCCGCAACTGGCGCAAGGACTACGTCGGGCTGGTGGTCGAGCACACCGCGGCCGCGACGGCCGGCGACAAGGGGGCTGTCGAGGTCGCGCGGTCGGGGCTGGACTCGCTGGCCGGGCGGATGCGCTTCGAGCGGGACGGCGCCGCGACCCCGCTCGCCGAGGCCCTGGGGGCGCCCCGCGAGCCGCTCGGCGCCCAGGTGGTCCGCGGCGAGGGGCAGCGCGAGACCGAGCTGGTCCTGCCCTACCGCGGGCAGCAGCTGCGCGGGGACGCGCTGCGCCGCCAGGTCGACGCCTGGGTGGCCGCCGGCCTGGTCGAGGCCTCCTGCGGGCAGGCCCTGCACCGGGTGGTCGACGAGCCCGGCTGGCTCGACCTGTCCGACTCGGCGTTCGCGCTGCTGGGCGCCGGCGCCGAGATGGGGCCGCTGGAGCCGCTGTCGCGCTGGGGCGCGCACGTGGTCGCCGTCGACATGCCGGTGCCGGCGATCTGGGACCGGGTGACCGCCGCGGCCCGGGCCGGCGCCGGCACGCTGACCGCCGTCGAGGGCGCCCCGGGCACCCTCGGTGTCGACCTGATGACCCGTACGCCGGAGGTGGCGGCGTTCCTGCGTACGGCGGCGCCCGACCTGCCGCTCACGATCGGCAGCTACGCGTACGCCGACGGCGCGCGCCACGTCCAGGTGGTGCACGCCAGCGACGCCGTCGTCGAGCTGCTCCTGCGCGAGCGGCCGGGCACCGGCTACGCCGAGCTGGCCACGCCGACCGACGCGTTCGCCGTACCGGCGGAGGTCGTCGACGGCGCGCGGCGCAACTGGGCGGCGCGCGGGCTCTGGGGCACGGTGCAGACGCCGGCGCGGTACGCGGGGCTGTACGCGCCCGCGTACACCACGACCGTCGAGCGCGAGGACGGCAGCACCGCCGGCGTGGCGGACGTGCTGGTGCCGCAGCAGGGGCCCAACTACACCCTGGCCAAGCGCGTGCAGCGGTGGCGGGCCGTGGTCGCGCAGGCCGACGGGCACCCGGTGTCCGCCAATGTCGCCCCGGCCACGCAGACCCGGTCGGTGACGAAGAACCGGCTGCTCGCCGCGGCGTACGCCGGCGCCCACCGGTTCGGCGTCGAGGTCTTCGCACCGCGTACCAGCCGGGTGCTGATGGCCGCGCTGCTCGTGCACGACGTGCGGGCGCAGGCCCCGGCGCCGACGCACCCGGACGACCTGTTCGTCTCCGGCGCGGCCCACGGCGGGCTGTGGCGGGTGGCCTACAGCCCGCGCTCGGTGCTGGGCCTCGCCGCCGTCCTCGGCCTGCCGAGGGTACTGCGACCGGGCAGGTAGCGCGGCTGCGACCCCTGGCTGTCACACGCGAGCACTAGCGTCGCGGCGACACCGACCGGGAGGTTGCATGACGCTCACGCAGGAGGGCCCACCGGCCGTCGTCGACCAGCCCGGCCACAGCGCGCTGCGGTCCGACATCCGACGGCTGACCACGCTGCTGGGCGACACCCTCGTGCGCCAGGAGGGGCCGGAGCTGCTCGCCCTGGTCGAGCGGGTCCGGGTGCTCGCGCGGCAGGAGGGCGGGCTGTCCGACGACCCGCTCGCCGAGCTCGACCTGGCCACCACGACCCGCCTGGTGCGCGCCTTCTCGACCTACTTCCACCTCGCCAACGTCACCGAGCAGGTGCACCGCGGGCGGGGAATGACCCGGGTGCGCGGCCGCCGCGGCGGCTGGCTGCGGCAGGCCCTTGGCCGGGTCGCCGAGCGCGGCACGCCGACCGAGGAGCTGCGGGCCGGGGTCGCCCGTCTCGACGTACGGCCGGTGCTCACCGCCCACCCCACGGAGGCCACCCGGCGCTCGGTGCTGCTCACGCTGCGCCGGATCGCGGCCCTGCTCGACGAGCCCGACGACGAGCGCAGCGCCCGGCGGCTCGGGGAGGCGGTCGAGCTGCTGTGGCAGACCGACGACCTCCGGGTCACCCGGCCGTCGCCGCAGGACGAGGCCCGCAACGGCGTGTACTACCTCGAGGGGTTCGCGGCCGGCGCGGTCGCGGACGTGCTGGAGGAGCTGCGCGACCAGCTGGCGGGGGCCGGCGTGCAGCTGCCCGTCGAGGCGCGGCCGCTGAGCTTCGGCACCTGGATCGGCGGCGACCGCGACGGCAACCCGCACGTCACCCCGGAGGTCACCCGCGAGGTGCTGCTCCTGCAGCACGAGCACGGCACCCGCGCGATCCTCGACCAGCTCGACGTGCTCCGGGTGCAGCTGTCGGTCTCCAGCCGGGTCGGGGTCAGCGACGAGCTGGCGATGGCGCTGGCGGCCGCTCTTGAGGCGCTGCCGGAGGTGGAGCCGCGCTACCGGCGGCTCAACGTCGAGGAGCCGTACCGGCTGATGGCGACCTGCATCGGCCAGCGGGTGCGGCTCACCGGGCAGCGCCTCGCGACCGGGGCGCCGCACGTGCCGGGGCGCGACTACCTCGGCGACGACGAGCTGGTGGCCGACCTGCTGCTGCTGCGCGACTCGCTGCTGCAGCACCGCGGCGAGCTGGCCGCGACCGGCATCGTCGAGCGGGCGGTGCGTACCGTCGTGGCGCTCGGCACGCTGCTGGCGACGATGGACGTGCGCGAGCACGCCGACGCCCACCACGCCGCGCTCGGGCAGCTCATCGACCGCACCCACGAGCTGAGCCACCCCTGGTCCGAGCTGAGCCGGTCCTACCGCCTCGCGGTGCTGGGCCGCGAGCTGGCCGGCCGCCGCCCGCTCGGGCCGGTGCCGCCGCCGCTCGACGAGGCCGGCCGGCGCACGTTCTCGGTGTTCAGCACCATCGCGGACGTGCTGGCGCAGCTCGGCCCCCGGGCGGTCGAGTCCTACATCGTGTCGATGACGCGGGGCGCCGACGACGTGCTGGCCGCGGTGGTCCTGGCCCGCGAGGCTGGGCTCGTCGACGTGCACGCCGGCGTCGCGAAGATCGGGTTCGTGCCGCTGCTCGAGACGGTCGAGGAGCTGCGCGGGGCCGAGCAGGTGCTCGCCGACCTGCTGGGCTGCCCGCCGTACCGGCGGCTGGTGGCGGCGCGCGACGACGTGCAGGAGGTCATGCTCGGCTACAGCGACTCCAACAAGGACGCCGGGATCGTCACGTCGCAGTGGGAGATCCACCGGGCGCAGCAGCGCCTGCGCGACGTGGGCGCGGCGCACGGCGTGCGGATCCGGTTCTTCCACGGCCGCGGCGGCTCGGTCGGGCGCGGCGGTGGGCCGACGCACGAGGCGATGCTCGCGCTGCCCTTCGGCACCCTCGACGGCGCCGTCAAGGTCACCGAGCAGGGCGAGGTCATCTCCGACAAGTACGGGCTCCCGGTGCTGGCCCGGGAGAACCTCGAGCTGACGGTGGCCGCCGCGCTCGAGGCGACCGTGCTGCACCGGGCGCCGCGGCGCACCGCCGAGGCCGGGGTGCGCTGGGACGCGGCGATGACGGTGGTGTCGGACGCGGCGTTCACCCGCTACCGGTCGCTGCTCGACGACCCCGACCTGCCGACCTACTTCTTCGCGGCGACCCCCGTCGACCTGCTCGCCGACCTGCAGATCGGGTCGCGACCCTCCCGCCGCCCGGACAGCGGCGGCGGCGTGGGCGGCCTGCGGGCGATCCCGTGGGTGTTCGGCTGGACGCAGTCCCGGCAGATCGTGCCCGGCTGGTACGGCGTGGGCAGCGGCCTGGCCGCCGCCCGCGAGCAGGGGCTCGGGAACGTGCTCGACGAGATGTACCGCGAGTGGCCGTTCTTCCGCACCCTGCTCGGCAACGTCTCGATGACCCTGGCCAAGACCGACCTGCGGATCGCCCGCCGCTACGTCGAGGCGCTCGTGCCCCAGCAGCTGCGCCACGTGTTCGACGACATCGTCGTTGAGCACGAGGCGACGCTGCGCGAGGTGCTGCGGGTCACCGGCGAGCGCGACCTGCTGGAGGGCGACCCGGTGCTGCAGCAGACCCTGGACATCCGCGACGCCTACCTCGCGCCGCTGTCGGCGCTGCAGGTGGCGCTGCTGCGCAAGCTGCGCGAGAGCCCCGAGCAGCGCGACCCCGAGCTGCTGCGGGCGCTGCTGCTGACCGTGAGCGGGGTGGCGGCCGGGCTGCGCAACACCGGCTGAGCCCGCGCCTCAGCGCAGGGAGCTGCGGGGCTTGGTCATCAGCCGGTGCGCGGCGACCTTGACCGGGTCGGGCAGCACCGCGTTGCTGGCCGCCATGAGCTTGCTCATGAGCGAGGCCGCGACCACCTGCTGCCGGCCGGCCATCAGCGCCTCGTACCCCTGCCGGGCGACGTCCGCCGGGCTGTCCTTGGGGCCTGAGCCCATGACGGTGTCGAGCAGGTCGCCGCGCAGGAAGAAGTTGGTGTCCGTCGGCCCGGGCATCAGTGAGGTGACCGTCACGCCGGTGCCGGCGAGCTCGCCCTGCAGCGCCTTGGTGAACGACTGCAGGAACGACTTCGACGCGTTGTAGACGGCCTGGAACGGGCCCGGCATGGTCGACGCGATCGAGGACGTGACCAGCACGCGACCGGAGCCCCGGGCCACCATGGAGCCGAGCACCTCGTGCGCGAGCAGCACGGTCGAGCGCACGTTGAGGTCGATCAGGGAGAGCACGTCGTCGATCTTCTGGTCGACGAAGGCGCCGCCCTGGCCGATGCCGGCGTTGAGCGCGGCGGCGTCCAGCGGGCGGCCGTCGGCGAGCAGGGCGGTGCGCACCTGCTCGACCCCGGCCTCGGTCCGCAGGTCCGCCTGCACCGCCTGGACCTGGACGCCGCCGGCGCGCAGGCCGGCCGCCGCCGCGTCGAGGGCGTCGTCCTCCGCGACGAGGAGCAGGTCGTAGCCGCCGCCGGCGAACTGCCGGGCGAGCTCGAGGCCGATGCCGCTGGAGGCGCCGGTGATCAGGGCGAGGGGTCGGGTGTCCGTCATGTACGGCCGCGTACCCGGCTGTCCGCGGATGCCACCTGTGCGGGGGTCCCTGTGGCTCTTGGATCCCTGTGGCTCTTGGGTGCCTGTGGCTAGAGCCCGTATCCGGCCCGCTCCCCGGCCGGCACCAGGTCGAGGTAGTCGGGGTGCCGGCCGATCCACGACCGGACGTAGGAGCAGACGGGCAAGACGTCGAGGCCCTGCTCGCGGGCCCGGTCGAGGCTCGCCCGCACCAGCTGCGAGGCCAGGCCCTGCCCCTCGTACGCCGGGTTGATGACGGTGTGCTCGAGGGCGACCCGGCCGGGCTCCTTCCGGTACGTCAGGTAGCCGGCGACCCGCCCGGCGACGGAGATCTCCCACCGGTCGGCGCCGGGCGCCTGGGTGACCGTGGCGTCCATGCTCTCCTCCTGCTGGCTCCGGCCCGCCCGTCTGGGCCGCGGCTGGTTGGATCCTGCCGTGGCCGCCGTCCCGCAGAGCCTGCGGGGCCTGCCCCGCGAGACGTGGGTGCTGGCGGTGGTGGCTTTCTGCGTCGCCCTCGGCTTCGGCATCGTGGCGCCCGCGATCCCGCTGTTCGCCCTGCAGTTCGGCGTCGGGACGACAGCCGCCGGCGCCGTGGTGTCGGCGTTCGCGCTGATGCGCTTCGCGTCCGGGCTGGCCGCCGGCCGGCTGAGCGACCGGGTGGGGGAGCGGACGGCGCTGGTCGGCGGCATCGCGGTGGTCGCCGTCTCGTCGCTGATGGCGGGCCTGGCGGTGTCGTACCCGCAGCTGCTGGTGCTGCGGGGGATCGGCGGGGTGGGCTCGGCGGTGTTCACGATCGCCTCGACCAGCCTGCTGCTGCGCGTCGCCGCCGCCGCCCAGCGCGGCCGGACGCAGGGCGTGTACCGGGCCGGGTTCCTGATCGGCGGGATCGTCGGGCCGGCGCTCGGCGGGCTGGTCGTCGGCGTCTCGCTGCGCGCGCCGTTCTTCCTGTACGCCGCGACCCTGGTGCTCGCCGGGGTGGCCGGGGCGGTGCTGCTGCCCAAGCCGGCGCCGGTCGTCGCCGGCGGCTCGGTGCCCGTCGACGCCGCGGCTGAGCCACGTACGACCCTCGGGCAGGCCCTGGGGCAGCCGGCGTACCGGGCGGCGCTGGCCGGCAACTTCGCCGTGGGCTTCTCGGTGCTCGGGGTGCGCAGCACGCTGGTGCCGCTGCTGGTGGTGCAGTCCCTGCACCTGCCGGGGGGCTGGATCGGCGCGGCGTTCCTGGTGTCGGCGCTGGTGCAGACGGCGCTGCTGCTCCCGGCCGGCCGGGCGGTGGACACCAACGGACGCCGCCCCACCCTGGTCCTCGGCGCCCTGGCGACCGCCGCTGCCCTGGTGCTGCTCGCCGCCGCCACCGGCCCGGTGTCCCTGCTGCTCGCGATGACGGTCTTCGGGGTTGGCGGCTCGCTGCTCGGGGTGGCCCCCGCGGCGCTCGTGGGGGACGTCGTCGAGGGAAGGGGCGGCACGCCGGTGGCCGTGTGGCAGATGAGCAGCGACCTCGGCTCGATCCTCGGGCCGCTGGCGGCCGGGCTGCTGATCGACTCCGCGTCGTACACCGTGGCGCTGCTCGTCAGCGCGGCCGTCGTCGGGCTCGCCGGGCTGCTCGGGCTGACCCTGCCCCGCTCCTCCTGACGGCGTTCCGCTCCCGGTCCCGGTCCGCTCGTGGTGGTCCTGCCCCCCGCTCGTGCCGGTCCTGACGGCATGACTCGCCCCGCGCCGGGCACCGGGGCTGCCGCACGGACCCACGAGTCGAGGAGGACGTATGGCCAGCGAGGACCCGACCCAGAAGTACCCCGGTGCACCCGGCGAGGAGTCGATCGAGCACCCGGGGCTGACCGCGGACATGGACCGCCAGCCCGACCACGGCGAGCAGACCTACACCGGGTCCGGGAAGCTGACCGGCAAGCGGGCCCTGATCACCGGTGGTGACTCGGGCATCGGCCGGGCGGTGGCCGTGGCCTTCGCGCGGGAGGGCGCCGACGTGCTGGTCGTGCACCTGCCGGAGGAGGACGCCGACGGCAAGCAGACGGTGCAGCTGGTCGAGCAGGCCGGCCGCAAGGGCGTGGCCGTCGCCGGGGACCTGCGGGACGAGTCGTTCTGCACGGCGGTGGTGGAGCAGGCCGTGAGCGAGCTCGGCGGCCTCGACATCCTGGTCAGCAACGCGGCCTACCAGATGGCGCAGAGCTCGATCGCCGACATCACGACCGAGCAGATCGACCGGGTGTTCCGGACCAACGTCTACGCACTGTTCTGGCTGGCGAAGGCGGCGATCCCCCACATGGCCCCCGGCTCCAGCATCCTGACGACCAGCTCGGTGGAGGCCTACCAGCCCAAGCCGTCGCTCATGGACTACGCCGCCAGCAAGGCGGCGATCGTCAACATCACCAAGTCGCTGGCGCAGGAGGTGGCGGAGAAGGGGATCCGGGTCAACACGGTGGCTCCCGGGCCGATCTGGACCCCGCTGATCCCCGCCACCATGCCGGCCGACGAGGTCGGGTCCTTCGGGGAGCAGACCCCGATGGGCCGTCCCGGGCAGCCGATCGAGGTCGCGGCGCCGTTCGTGTTCCTCGCGTCGCAGGAGGCCAGCTACATCACCGGGGAGCGGATCGGCGTCACCGGCGGGATGCCGCTGCCGTAGCGGCCTGGGCGGAGGTCGAGCGCCGTCCACAGGTCGGGCGGCGTCCACAGGTCGGGCGGCGTCCACAGGTCGGGCCGCGGGCCTGGCGGGCACCCAGCTAGGCCTGCAGGGTCGGCCGCATGACCGTCCCCGCACCTGTGCTGACCTGCCGCGATCCCGGCGACCTCGCGGCCCTCGTGCCCCGGCTGGTGGGCTTCGCGCCGAGCGAGAGCCTGGTCGTCCTCAGCCTGCGGGGGCCGCGGCGGCGGATCGGCCTGACCGTGCGGGCCGACCTCGCCGACGTGCCGCTGCTGATCCGGCAGATCGGCGAGGGCCTGGTCCGCGACGGTGCCCGTGCGGCCGTCCTGGTGGTGCACAGCCACGAGCCGGGCGTCGACGGGCATCCCTGGTCCGAGCTCGTGTCCGAGGTCGAGCAGGCGCTGGCGGGGCGGGGCATCGAGGTGACCGAGGCGCTGCTGGTGCGCGGCGGCCGCTGGTGGTCCTACTCGTGCACCGCCCCGTGCTGCCCGCCCACCGGCCGGCCGGTGGACACCGGCAGCGCGCTGGTCACGGCGGCCGCGAGCGAGCAGGCGTACGACGGGAGGGCCGTGCTGGCCTCCCGCGAGGAGCTGGTCGCGAGCGTGGCGCCGCAGCCGCCGCTCGGGGCCGCCCTCGCCCGGCGGCTGCAGGCGCAGGCCCGGCAGGCCCTCGAGGGGCGGCGGCCCGCCGGCCGGCGCGGCGACGCGGAGCTGGACCGGTGGCGCCGGGCCCTCGACAGCTGGGAGAGCCGGCCCGCGCCGCTGCCGCCGGCAGACGCCGCGGCACTCGCCCTGGCACTGCACGTCGTCGAGGTCCGCGACGCGGTCCTGTCCTGGAGCGGGCCGCGCCGCGACGCGCTCCTCGGGCTGCTCGGGCAGCTGTCCCGCGGGGTCGTGCCGCCCGACGACGCACCGCTCTGCGCCGTGCTCGCCGGGGTGGCGTACGCGCACGGCAACGGGGCGCTGGCGCTCGTCGCGGTGCAGCGGGCGCTGTCGACCGATCCCGGGTACGGCCTTGCGCAACTGCTGCTGGCCGCGCTGGACGGCCTGCTGCCCCCCGCGCAGGTGCGGGCGGCCCTCGCCGCAGGTCCGGACGGCGCAGGATGAGCGTGCTGTCAGGTGCCGCTGGGGCTCCGGGGCGGGCCGTCGTCGTCGGAGCCCGAGAGCTGGTACGCCGCGCCGCCCTTCGCGGACGCCCCCTGCTGCTCGTCGTGGGTGCCCAGCCCGCTCGTGCTGGCGCTGTTGTCTGGCGGCCGCGTGGCGGCCTGCGCGTCGCGGCCGCTGCCCGTACCGACAGCGGCGTCGGGCTCGTCGGACGGCGGGACGATCTCGGGGTTGCTCACAGCAGCCTCCTGCGTGGAAGGGCGGGTCGCGGCCGTGTTACCCCGCGGGCGGTCGCTGAGCCGTCAGGACGAGCGCAGAAGCTGGTGCTCCTCGAGCGCGCCCGGGAGCACGTCGCGGTAGAGCTCCTCGAGCGGCAGGTCGGCCTCCTCCCCGAGCACCGCGGCCAGCGCGGCCAGGCAGTCCAGCCCGGCGCGGAGCAGCCCGTGCAGGCCGAGCTTCTCCACCGCCCGGTCGGGGTCTACGGCGCGCTCGTCCGGCAGGAAGGCCGCCAGGTCGACGGCGAGCGGGTCGTGTCCCGGCGCCAGCCGCAGCAGCGTGCCGAGCAGCCAGCGTGGTCCCCGCGGCCCGCCCTGGACAGCGGACAGCAGGTCGGCGACCTGCATCCGGCGTACGGCGTCGTCCTGCTGCGGGTCGAGCCCGACGAGCAGCGACGCGGTCGCGCAGACCAGCCCGTCGAGCAGGTCGGGGCTGTCGACGTCGTTCTCCAGCAGCTCGGCGAGCAGGTCGACCACGTTGTCGGTGTCCGCGCCGTCGAGCAGTGCGCCGAGCGCGGCGGAGGCGGCCGCGGGAGCCGGCAGCAGCAGCCAGGAGCCGGGGCCGATCCCGGCCCGGGTGCGGACGAACTTCGCCAGGTCCAGGCCGGCGCGGACCCGGGCCTCCACCTCGCTGTCGGCCGCCTCCTGGGCGTCGCGCAACGACGGCAGGATCCGCTCGACCCGGCGGCCCGCGACCCCGACCGCGGCCGAGGCGAGCGCGGTGGCCGTGCCGCGCAGCCACAGCACGCCGGGGCGGCCCTGGGCGCGAACCCGGTCGGGCAGTCCCTCGGCGTGCCGGGCGTCGCCGGCGGCGCCGAGCGCCAGGTCGACCCAGAGCCGGGCCAGCCGCAGCAGCCCCGCGTCGTCGACCATCTCGAGGCGGGCGAGGACCTGGTCGGGCGGCAGGTCGGGGCCGAAGGCCGCCCGGGCCAGCTGCGCCGTGACGCGTACCGCGGCGCGCACGCCCTCGTCCCGGTCGGGGGAGGCGATCACGAGGTCCATGGCCGCCTCGGTCTCCGACGCCTGGGGCAGGGCCATCGCCTCGGGCAGCGCGGAGAGCAGCCGCTGCTCCTCGGCCTCGAACGGGCCCAGGCCGCCGAGGACGGTCGCGACGACGGCCGGGCCGGCGACCCGTACGGCGGCGGCGAGGGCTGCGCACAGCCGGGCGCCGATCTCCAGCTGGCTGGGCTCGGGCGCGTAGACCAGCGCCTGCACCAGGCGGCCACTCACGTCCGCGGCGTCGAGGTCGCCCCGGTAGTGCGCCAGGACGGCGTCCGCCACGATCTGCGCGGGCGAGGAGTCGGCAGCCCGGTCGTGGGCGTCGTCGTGCAGCAGCAGCTCGAGGTCCTCCGCCAGCCAGGGCGTGAGCCGGCCGCGCAGGGCCTCGGCGAGATCGGCGACCGGCAGCTGCAGCTCGGCCGCGAGCTGCTCGCAGTCCACGGCCTGGGCCCAGAAGCCGGGAGCGGGCTCGGCGTCCACGACCGCGAGCAGGACCATCCGCCCGTCGTCGCCGGACTGCCCCGGCAGCGCGGCGACCAGGGGCGCCAGGGGCAGCGACCAGGTCAGGGCCTGGCCGTCGGCCAGCACCCGGACCGTCACGGTCCCCGAGCCCGGGCCGTCGGAGGAGACGTCGACGCGCACGTCCGCGCCGTCGAGGCGGTCGCGGACCGCGACCGGCAGGAACGTGTGCAGCACGACCGCGGGCTCGAGGGTGCTGTCGGCGTGGGCGTGCAGCACCGCGCCGGCCGCAAAGGCGTAGACGGGCGGGGAGTGCTGCTCGGGCATGGTCACGTGTCCAGTCTCACGGATGCGGCGGGCGCCGTGCGACAACGGCGGCGCCGTGCGCGCGGCCGGGCTCCGCCGGCCACGCCCGGGCACCCGCCCCGGTGGGTCCTGTCGGCCGCCAGGAACCCGGTCGACCTGCACCCTTGCCGGCTCCCCGCGGTGCGGCTGCGAGCCGGAACCGGTGCCCTGGTAGGCAGGCCCATGACCTGGACCGAGCCCGGCGCGTTCCCCGTCGCCCCCGGCGTGCACCGCATCCCGCTGCCGCTGCCGGACGACGGTCTCAAGGCCGTCAACGTCTATACCCTCGAGACGGCCGACGGGCTGGTGCTGGTGGACGGCGGCTGGGCGCTGCCCGCGGCCCGGGAGGTGCTCGTCGCCGGCCTGTCGCAGATCGGGGCGCAGCTCGGCGACATCCGCCGGTTCCTGGTCACCCACGCGCACCGCGACCACTACACGCAGGCCGTGACCCTGCGTCGCGAGACGGGCGCGGTGGTGGCGCTGGGGGCCGGCGAGCGGCCCACGCTCGAGCGCATGCAGGAGCCGGACCGCAACCCGCTCGACGTGCACCTCGACCTGCTGCGCCGGCTCGGGGCCGGCGAACGGGCCGACCGGATGCAGGAGGCGCTGACCGGGCACCCGTTCGACCGCGACGTGTGGGAGCTGCCTGACCAGTGGCTGCCGCCGGGCGAGGTGCCGCTGCCGGGCGGCCGGGTCCTCGAGGCGGTGCCCACGCCCGGGCACACCACGGGGCACCTCGTCTTCCACGACCTGGCGGCCGGCCTGCTGTTCGCCGGCGACCACGTGCTGCCGACGATCACCCCCTCGATCGGCTTCGAGCCGGTGCTCAGCGCCGACCCGCTCGGCGCCTTCCTGCGCTCCCTCGCGCTGGTGCGCGCCCGTCCCGACGCCGTGCTGCTGCCGGCGCACGGCGAGGTGCGCGACTCGGTGCACGCCCGGGTCGACGAGCTCGTCGCCCACCACGGCCGTCGGCTCGACGACGTGCACGAGGCCGCGACCGGCACGGGCGAGCCGGCCGCGGCCGTCGCCACACGGCTGCTCTGGACCCGGCACGGCCGCTCCTTTGCCGATCTCGACGGCTTCAACGCGATGCTGGCGATCTTCGAGACCGGGGCGCACCTCGACCTGCTCGCGCTCCAGGGCCGGCTGGCGCGGGAGGACGTCGACGGGGTCCTGCGCTACCGCTGACGCACGGTTCGGCCGCCGCAGGCCGGGAAACCGCGCCGGGTGGACATCACCTCAGGACCCGCATCAGGGGCAGTGCGCTCGGTCGCGCAGCAGTCGGTGGACGAGCTCGGCGGGCAGGCGAGCCTGCTGGTGCGGCAGCGCCGCGACCATGCGAAGCTAGACGTGCTGCTCGACCGGCTCGCGGCGACCAGCGGCCCGGAGCAGGACGAGACGCTGCGGGCGCTGTACCGGCTGGTGTTCCCGCACGCGTTCGCCGAGGAGAGCGTGGTCTGGCCGGTGGTGCGCGCGACGCTGCCGGACGGCCAGGAGCTCACCGTGCGCAACGAGCAGGAGCACCAGGAGATCAACGAGCTGGTCGCCCGGCTGGAGCGCACCCCGCACGGCGACCCTGGGCGGGCGGCCCTGATCGACCGCGTGTCGGCGCTGCTGCGCCAGGACGCCCGCGACGAGGAGGACCTCATCCTGCCGCGGCTGCAGGCCGCGCTGGACGGCCCGAGGCTGCGGCGCCTCGGCCGTACGTGGGAGCTCGTACGACGGACCGCCCCGACCCGGCCGCACCCGGTCGTCGCCCGCCGGCCGCCGGGCAACGTCGTCGCCGCCCTGCCGCTGTCGCTCCTGGACCGGACCCGGGACGGGCTGGAGCGGGCCGGACGCCGCGCTCCGGGCCCGCTGCCCGGGCTCGCCGACCGGTCCAGCCGGTTGCTGGGCGGGCTGGCGGGCGCGCTCGAGCACGTGCCGCCGCTGACCCGCGGCGAGGACCCGTCGACGCACTCCGGGCGTACCGGGTAGCCGTCGGCCCTCCGGAACTGCAGCCGCCGGGCCGAACCAGATGCGCGCGCGACCAGACGTCTCCCGGTCGACACCACCGACCCGGCGTCGACCGCCGCGGCGACCCGCTGGTGGGAGGACCTGACCGCGGCCGGGAGTACCTGCACATCATCTACGGGCAGGACTACACCGAGCGGGCCAACCTGGTGCGGCTCCGCAGGCGGAGCCTCGGGCATCGGCGCTCGCCGGCGGCCCGGGAGTACGCGCATCGAGTCGCTCGAGCGCGCGGTGCAGCGCGAGGCCCTGTGGCGGGTGCACGAGCCCGTCCTCGCGGTGCTCGCCCTCGAGCCCGAGCCGGTCGACCCCCGCCTGTAGCCGGCCGTCGGGATCGGGCAGTCCCACGGCCTACGCTGCGCCCGTGCCCCGGCTGCTCCACGTCGTGACGCACCCCGAGGTGGAGGTGCGCGCCGACGTGCCGGTGCCGGACTGGTCGCTGTCGGAGCTCGGGCGTCGACGGGCACAGGGGCTGCTGCGGTTGTGGTGGGTCCCCCGGGTCCGGCACGTGTTCAGCAGCAGCGAGCGCAAGGCCGCGCAGACCGCCGAGCTGCTTGCCCGGGCCTGCGGCGCCACCGGCGTCGCCGTGGACCCGGACCTGGGCGAGAACGACCGCTCCGCCACCGGCTTCCTCCCGCCCGCGGAGTTCGAGGAGCTCGCCGACCTGTTCTTCGCCCACCCCGCGCGGAGCAGCCGCGGCTGGGAGACCGCGCAGGACGCGCAGGTCCGGGTGGTCGGTGCCGTCGGGCGCTGCCTGCGGCACGCCGTCGAGGGCGATGTCGCCGTCGTCTGTCACGGGGCCGTCGCGACCCTGCTGTGGTGCCACCTGGCGCGCGAGCCCATCGACCGCCGGCACGACCAGCCGGGTCAGGGCAGCTGGTACTCCGTGGACCTCGACACCCTCAGCCCACTGGGGCGGTGGCGGCGACTGCCCCTGCCGGTCGACCCCGACGGGTAGCGGCCGCGCACGCTCAGCCGTCCGGGTCGGTCGGCCGACCGGCGACACCCGCCGTGATGTCGCCCCACGCGGGGATCGCGGCCCGCTTGGCCTTGGCCGGGGTCTTGCGCGGTGCGGCGGGGACGGGGACGGCGCGGCCCGAGACCGGCCGCAGGACCGCCCCCAGGGCGTCGTCGGAGACCGGCCCGAGGCGCAGCGCGTGCCGGGCGGCCTCGTCGATGGCCTGCACCTTGACCGTCGCGGGGTCCCACCGCAGCCGTACGGACTCGCGGCCGCAGTGCGCCTGCACCTCCCAGCGGCCCGGCTCGACGAGCCAGGCGTCCCAGTACAGCTGCTCCGGGTCCTGGGCCATCCGCAGCATGTGCTCGGCCACGAGCTCCGCGACCGGACGGCCCTCGACCCGGGCCCGCTGCGCCCGGGTGGCCTGGTACTCGCGCTCGGCCAGCACCGGTCCCTCGTAGCGCCGGACGTGCTCGACCGGCAGCCCGGACTGCTCCGCGATCTGCGCCGACGTCTCGCCGGCGCGGACCCGCTGCTGGATCTCGCGCGGGGTGGGCGGCGCGCCCTCGGCGAACGGCAGCGCCGGCTGGCGGGCGCTGGGAACGTCCCGCAGCGCCAGCTCGAAGGTGTCGTTGCCCGAGCGCAGCACCAGGCGCAGGCCGTCACTGGTCAGGCCGACCACGCTCAGAGGACGCACGGGGACACCTTGCCATGGGCGCGGGCCTGCGCGGTCAGCGACGCGGGATGCCCTGCACCCGTACGGCGACGGCGTCGCGGGCGAGCTTCACGACCGGCCCGGCGAGGCGCCCGAGCACGACGTCGAGCACGAACCCGACCGGCGGCACCTGCGCCAGCCGCAGCAGCCCCACCGGTCGGGGTACGGCGCGGGTCATCGGCCGGCCGGCCGCCGCGACCTCGAAGACGGCGTCCGCCACCCACGAGGCCGGGAACCCGGGCGCGTCGGGCACCTCCGGGTCACCTGGCTGCGGCGGGCGCTCGGCCGTGCGGGACAGGTACGGCGTGGCGATCGGGCCCGGGTTGACCGAGTGCACCAGCACGCCGGTGCCGTGGGTCTCCCGGCGCAGCCCCTCCACCAGGCCGTCGACGGCGAACTTGCTGGAGGAGTAGATCGTCGACGGCGGACCGGAGACCCAGGCGCCCGCGGAGGACAGCTGCACCAGGGCGCCGCTGCCGCGCGCCAGCATCTGGGGCAGGACGAGCCGGGCCAGGTCGGCGTACGCGATGATGTTGGTCTGGTAGACCCGCTCGACGTCCTTGCCGCTGAGCTCGTGCAGCAGGCCGATGGCCCCGACCCCGGCGTTGTTGACCAGGACGTCGATGCGACCGTGCCGCGCCAGCACCCGCTGCACCAGGGCCTCGCGGTCGGCCGCGACGTCCAGGTCGCACACCTCCACCTCGATGCCGCTCTGCTCGGCGGCGAGCTCGCGCAGCGCGGGCTCGTGCCGGGCGACGCCGACGACGGTGTCGCCGGCCCGGGCGAAGCGCAGGGCGCTCTCGCGGCCGATGCCGGAGGACGCGCCGGTGAGCAGGACAACCCGGTCGCCCGGGGCAGGAGGCGTCATGCCGGTTCCCCTGCCCACCTGCGAGCGGCCCACCCTGTCGGCGAACTGACCGGAACTGTCGGTGCCCCGAGGTAGACAGACGGTGTGCTGCACCTCCACCGCGCCGAACGCACGGCCCGGCTCGCCGACGGCCTGGCGCAGGTGCTGCGCCGGCCGCTGTCGGACCCGTTCCGGAGCGAGGTCGTGGCGGTGCCGGCCAAGGGCGTGGAGCGGTGGCTCTCGCAGCGGCTCGCCGGCGTGCTCGGGGCCGGTGCCGACGCCGACGGGATCTGCTCCGGCATCGCCTTTCCCGCGCCCGGCCGGCTGGTCGACGACGCGCTCGCGGCGGGGAGCGGGCGCGATGCCCGCACCGACCCCTGGTCGGCGCCGGTGTGGCCACTGCTTGCGGTGATCGACGAGTGCATGGCCGAGCCGTGGTGCGCCGTGCTGGCCCAGCACCTCGGGCACGGCGAGCAGCTCGCCAGCGGGGAGCCGGGCGGTCACCGCCGCGGCCGGAGGTGGGCCGCGGCCGCGCACCTGGCGGAGCTGTTCCACTCCTACGCCCTGCACCGGCCGCACCTGCTGCGCGACTGGGCGCAGGGCCGCGACACCGACGGCTCCGGCCCGCTGCCTGCCGACCTGCAGTGGCAGGCCGAGCTGTGGCGGCGGCTCCGGGACCGGCTGGGCCCCAGCCCGGCGGAGCGCCTGCCCGACAGCTGTGCGGCACTCGTCGCCGACCCCGGCCGGTCCGACCTGCCGGAGCGCCTCAGCCTGTTCGGCCCGACCCGGCTGCCGCACGCCCACCTGCAGGTGCTGTCGGCGCTGGCCGAGCACCGCGACGTGCACCTGTGGCTGCCGCACCCCAGCCCGGCGCTGTGGGAGCAGCTGCGCGGGCGGACCGCGACCAGCCGGCGGGCCGACCCGACGGCGACGCTCGCCCGGCACCCGCTGCTGCGCAGCATGGCCCGGGACGTGCGCGAGCTGCAGCTGCGCCTGCCCCCGGGCCGCGACTGCCACCACCCGGACGGACCCCGCCCCGACACCCTGCTGGGGCGCCTGCAGGACGACCTGCGCGAGGACCGGCCGCCCGGCGCCGCGCCGGTCGACGGGTCGTTCGTCGTGCACTCCTGCCACGGCCCGGCGCGTCAGGTCGAGGTGCTCCGGGAGGTGCTGCTGCGGCTGTTCCAGGACGACGCCACCCTGGAGCCGCGCGACGTCCTGGTGCTGTGCCCCGACGTGGAGACCTTCGCGCCGCTGGTGTCGGCCGCGTTCGGCCTGGGCCAGGGGCACGCCCACCCCGGCCACGCGCTGCGGGTCCGGCTCGCCGACCGGAGCCTGCGCCGTACCAACCCGCTGCTCGACACGGTCGCCACCCTGCTCGAGCTGGCCGACAGCCGGGTCACCGCCAGCCAGGTGCTGGACCTCGCCGCCACCCCGGGCGTGCGGCGGCGCTTCGGTTTCGGCGACGAGGAGCTCGAGCGGATCCGGGACTGGGTCGCCCGGTCGGGGGTCCGGTGGGGGATCGACGCCCGGCAACGGCGGCCGTACGGCCTGGACGGCGTGCCGCAGAACACCTGGCAGGCCGGCCTGGACCGGCTGCTGCTCGGCGTCACCACCTCGGAGGACGAGCCGGTGTGGCTGGGGCTCGCCCTGCCGCTCGACGACGTCGACAGCAGCGACACGGCGCTGGCCGGCCGGCTCGCCGAGTTGCTCGACCGCCTCGAGGACGTCCTGGGCCGGCTGTCCGGCGAGCACCCCGCCGGGCACTGGGTCGACGCGCTCACCGGCGGGCTCGACAGCCTCACCGACACCGCCGAGGACGACGCGTGGCAGCTGGCGCAGGCACGGCGTGAGCTCGGGGAGGCGGCCGAGGGCGCGGTCGGCGAGGTCGCGCTGGCCGACGTACGGGCCCTGCTGGCCGAGCGGTTGCGCGGCCGGCCGACCCGGGCCAACTTCCGCACCGGCAACCTCACGGTCTGCACGATGGTCCCGATGCGGTCGGTGCCGCACCGCGTGGTCGTGCTGCTCGGCCTGGACGACGGCGTCTTCCCGCGCACCGGCGGGGTGGACGGCGACGACGTCCTCGCCCGGGAGCCGTGCGTGGGGGAGCGCGACGTCCGGGCCGAGGACCGGCAGCTGCTGCTGGACGCGGTGCTTGCCGCCGGGGAGCGACTGGTCGTGCTGCACACCGGAGCGGACCCGGTCAGTGGCGCCGTGCGGCCCCCCGCGGTGCCGGTCGGCGAGCTGCTCGACGTCGTGGCGGTGATGACCTCCCGGGGTCGGGACGCGGTCGTCGTACGCCACCCGCTGCAGCCCCACGACGCGCGCCAGTTCACCGGCCCCACGCCCTTCAGCTTCGACCCGGTCAACCTCGCGGGCGCCCGACGCCTGATCCGGCCGCCGGCCCCCGGGCTGCCGCGGCAACGGCTGCCGCTGCGGGGCGGGCCGGTCGCGCTCGACGACCTCGTCGCCTTCCTCGAGCACCCGGTCAGGGCCTACCTGCGGCAGCGGCTGCGGATCACGTTGCCGGGCGAGGACGACACGGTCGACGACGCGCTGGCGGTGTCGCTCGACGCCCTGCAGGAGTGGGCGGTCGGCGACCGGCTGCTGGCCGCGGCGCTGGCCGGCACGGACCCCGCGGACGCCCGGCGCATGGAGTGGCTGCGTGGGACCCTGCCGCCCGGTCCGCTCGGCAGCCAGGTGCTCGCCAAGGTCGGCGAGCGGGTGGGACCGCTGGCCGAGGCGAGCGCACCGCTGCTGGCGGGGCCGGCCTGCGCCGTCGATGTCGGGATCGACCTGGGCGGTGGCCGGCTGCTGTCCGGCACCGTCAACGGAGTACGGGCCGGCGCCGTGGTGACGGTGACCTACTCCCGGCTCTCACCGCGCCACCGGCTCCGCGCCTGGGTGCTCGCGCTGGCCCTTTCCGGCAGCGGGGCGGGCGACCGGGCGGTCACCGTCGGCCGCGGCCCGCGCGGGCCGGCCACCGCGACGGTCGTCGCCCCCGCCGGGGCGCCCGCCGTCCTCGCGCAGCTGGTCGAGCTCCACGACCGCGGGCTGCGGGAGCCGCTGCCGATCGCCACCAAGACCTCCGCCGCCTACGCGGCCGCCCGCCTCGGCGGGGACAGCCGGGAGCAGGCGCTCGAGAGCGCCGGCCGCGCCTGGCACGACACCCGCTTCCCCGGTGAGGACGAGGACCGCCACCACCGCTACGTCTGGGGCGAGGCGGCGCCGCTCGGCGACCTGCTCGCCGAGCCGTCCGCCGACGACGAGCCGTGGCCCGACGAGCCCACCAGGTTCGGCGCGCTCGCCTGCCGGCTGTGGGCGCCGCTCCTGGCCGCCGAGGAGCGCGCGTGACGCCGTTCGACGTCTGCGGCGCGCTGCCGACCGGCACGACGGTGCTCGAGGCGAGCGCGGGCACCGGCAAGACCTTCACGATCGCTGCCCTCACCACCCGCTACGTGGCGGAGGGTCGGGCCGAGCTGTCCGAGGTCATGCTCGTGACGTTCGGCAACGCGGCGTCCCGTGAGCTGCGCGACCGCGTCCGGGAGCGGCTGTCCAGCGCCGAGCGTGGCCTGCGTGACCCCGCGGCCGCGCGCTGCGGCGACGACGCGGTCCTCGCCCTGCTGGCCGGCGCCGACGACGCGGAGGTCACCCGGCGGCGGGAGCGGCTGGTGCGCGCACTGGCCGGCTTCGACGCGGCCACCATCGCCACCACCCACTCGTTCTGCTCGCAGATGCTCAACGGCCTGGGGGTCGTCGCCGACGCGGATCCGTCCGCGACCTTCGTCGAGTCCGTCGACGACCTCGTGAAGGACGTCGTCGACGACCTCTACCTGCGCAGCTACGCCCACCCGGCGGCCGGCCCGCCCGCCATCGCCTACGCGGACCTGCTGGAGCTCGGCCGCCGCGCCGTCGGCAGCGACCGCTCCGCCGAGCTCCACCCGCCGGGGGCGGACGGCGTCGCCGGGCAGCGCGCGGCCGCGGCGGCGCGGGTGCGGGCGGAGGTCGAGGCCCGCAAGCGCCGGCTCGGGCTGGTCGACTACGACGACTGGCTGGTGCTGCTGCGGGACGCGCTGGCCGACCCGGCGCACGGAGCGGTGGCCTGTCAGCGCGTGCGCGACCGCTACCGCGTGGTGCTCGTCGACGAGTTCCAGGACACCGACCCGGTGCAGTGGGAGGTGCTGCGGCTGGCCTTCCACAGCCACACCACCCTGGTCCTGATCGGCGACCCCAAGCAGGCCATCTACGCCTTCCGGGGCGGCGACGTCACCACCTACCTGTCGGCGCGTGCGGTCGCCACCGAGACCGCCACCCTGTCGTGCAACTGGCGCAGCGACGACGTCCTGCTCGGGGCGCTCGAGCAGCTCTGGGGGCAGGCCGCCCTCGGCGACCCGCGGATCGTCGTGCGGCCGGTGCTCGGGGCGCACCCGCAGGCCCGGCTGACCGGGGCCGGGGCGCCGCTGCGGCTGCGCCGGCTGGCACGTGGCGGCCTCGGTCCCCTGGTGCGCGGGCTGCCCCGGGTCGACCGGGTGCGCGAGGCGGTCGCCGCGGATGTGGCGACCGAGATCGTGCGCCTGCTGTCCGGGCCGGCGCGGCTGCTCGAGCGCCCGGTGGAGCCGGGCGACGTGGCCGTGCTGGTGCGCACCAACCGGCAGGGCGCCCTGGTGCGCGAGGCTCTCGGCCGGGCCGGCGTACCGGCCGTCCTCGCCGGTGGCGGCAGCGTCTTCGCGACCCCGAGCGCGCGGGAGTGGCTGGTCCTGCTCGAGGCCGTCGAGCAGCCACACCGGCCCGGCCGGGTGCGGTCGGCGGCGCTGTCGGTGTTCCTCGGTCACAGCGAGGCCGACCTCGACGCGGCGGGCGACGAGCTCGCCGACCGGCTGGGGCCGCGGCTTCGGTCGTGGGCCGACCTGCTGGCCGTACGCGGCGTCGCCGCCTTCTTCGAGGTGCTCGCCACCGAGGGGCAGCTGCCCGCGCGGGTGCTGTCCCGGCCGGGGGGCGAGCGGCTGCTCACCGACCTGCGGCACGTCGCGCTGGCGCTGCACGCGGCCGCGCTGCAGGACTCGCTGGGGCTGACCGCGCTGGTGGAGTGGCTGCGGCGCCGGATCGCGACCGCCCAGACCGAGAACACCGACGAACGCAGCCGGCGGCTCGAGTCCGACGCCGCCGCCGTGCAGGTGATGACGGTGCACGTGAGCAAGGGGCTGGAGTTCCCGGTCGTCTACGTCCCGTACGCCTGGGACCGGTGGTCACCCGACAGCCTGCAGGTGCTGCGGCTGCACGACGAGCAGGGCCGGCGGGTGCTCGACGTGGGCGGGACGCAGTCGCCCGGTGCCCGCGCCGCGCGCGCCCGGCACGACGCCGAGGAGGCCGGCGAGGACCTGCGCCTGCTGTACGTCGCGCTGTCCCGCGCCCAGTGCCAGGTCGTCGCGCACTGGGCGCCGAGCCGGTCCACGGTGGGAGCGCCCCTGCACCGGCTGCTGTTCGGCGGGGCCGGCCCGGGCCTCGAGCCGGCCGCGCAGGTGCCCGTGCCCCAGGACGAGGCAGCGGCCCGCCGACTCGAGGAGGTCGCGGCCGCCTCGGGCGGCCGGACGGCCGGCGAGTGCGCCCTGCCGGGCACCCCGGCGCGCTGGGAGCGGCCGCGCGGCAGGGCGCCGGCGCTTTCGGTGAGCCGGTTCACCCGCAGCCTGGACGAGCAGTGGCGGCGCACCTCCTACAGCGCGCTGACCGCCGGCGCGCACGAGGCCGCGGTCGGCAGCGAGCCCGACGCGCCGGCCAAGGACGACGAGCAGGACACGGGCGACGGGCTGGACACGGGCGACCGGCTGGGCACGGGCGACGGGCTGGGCACGGGCGACGGGCTGGGCACGGACGACGGGCTGGACACGGGCGACGGGCTGGGGCCGGAGGCCCCGCCGGTCGACAGCCCGTCGTCCCCGCTGGCCGACCTGCCGGGTGGGGCGGCATTCGGCACGCTGGTGCACGAGGTGCTCGAGGACCCCGATCCGGCCGTCTTGGAGCAGCGGTGCGCCGAGGCGGTCGCGCGCCGGCCCGGCTCGGGGGTGGACCCGACCGCCCTGGCGCAGGGCCTGCACCCGGTGCTGCACACGCCGCTCGGCTCCCTGGGACGCACGCTCGCGCAGATCGCCGAGGGCGACCGCCTCGCCGAGCTCGACTTCGAGCTGCCGCTGGCCGGCGGCGACGATGCCGTGCCGCACGCCCGGCTGGCCGACGTCGCGGCGCTGCTGCGCGACCACGACCTCGGCCCGCTGTCGGGCTACCCCGACCTGCTCGACGGCCTCGAGCCGCAGGCCCTGCGCGGCTATCTGACCGGGAGCATCGACGCGGTGCTGCGGGTGCCGACGGGCGGGGGTCCGTCGTACGTCGTCGTCGACCACAAGACCAACCGGCTCGGCAGCGGGCCGCTGACCGCCTGGCACTACCGGCCCGCCGCGCTGGTCGAGGAGATGCTGCGCTCGCACTACGTGCTGCAGGCGCTGCTCTACTCCGTCGCGCTGCACCGCTTCCTGCGCTGGCGCCAGCCGGCGTACGAGCCGGAGCGGCACCTCGGGCCGGTGCTGTACCTGTTCGTCCGCGGGATGTGCGGCCCGGACAGCCCGGCCGGCGCGGGCGTGTTCGAGTGGCAGCCACCCGCCGGGCTGGTCGTCGCGCTGTCGGACCTGCTGGCCGGCCGCCGGTGATCCCCGTGCGGGCAACCGGCCTGCTGCGCGCGTTCGCCGAGGCCGGCGTCCTGGCCGAGGCCGACGTGCACGTCGCGCTCCGGCTCGCCCGCCTCGGTGGCGAGAGCACCGAGGAGGTGCTGCTGGCGGTCGCGCTCGCGGTGCGGGGCGTGCGCACCGGGTCGGTCTGCGTCGAGCTCGCCGAGGTCGCCGGGTCGGTCGTTTCCGACGAGGACGCGCCACCGGTGGAGCTGGCCTGGCCGCGGTCCTGGGACGCGCTGCAGACGAGCCCGCTGGTGGCCGTCGGGGCGCAGGCGCCGTGGCGGCCGCTGCGGCTGGTCGACGGACTGCTCTACCTCGACCGCTACTGGCAGCAGGAGCAGCGCGTACGCCGGGAGCTGGACGAGCGCGCGCTAGGGCCGGCGCCGACCGTCGACCTCGGACCGCTCGCCGCCCTGTTCCCGGGTCAGCCGGCGGGCGGCACCGACCGCCAGCGGCTGGCGGCCGCGGTCGCGGCGACGCGCTGGGTGAGCGTGGTCACCGGCGGGCCCGGCACCGGCAAGACGCACACCGTCGCGCGCCTGCTTCGGCTGCTGCTCGACCAGGGCGGCCCGGCCCCGCGGATCGCGCTCTGCGCCCCGACCGGCAAGGCCGCCGCCCGGCTGCAGGAGTCGGTGCAGGAGCAGGCCGAGGAGCTGGGCCTGCCGGCCGGGCTCACCGCGTCCACCCTGCACCGGCTGCTCGGCTGGCGCCCCGACAGCCGCAGCCGTTTCCGGCACGACGCCCGCAACCACCTGCCCTACGACGTCATCGTGGTGGACGAGTCCTCGATGGTGTCGCTGACGATGATGGCCCGGCTCCTGGAGGCCGTGCGGCCGGCCGCCCGGCTGGTCCTGGTCGGTGACCCCGACCAGCTCACGCCCGTCGAGGCCGGCGCCGTGCTCAGCGACCTGGTGCACCGGCCGGCGCCGGTCGCCGCCGGCCCGCCGTCGACCCTTGAGGCCGGCGCGGACGGGGACCTCGACGAGGAGGAGCGCCGGCAGCTGCGCAACGGCGTCGTACGGCTGCGGGTGCCGCACCGCTTCGGCTCCGGCATCGGCGCCCTCGCAGAGGCCGTCCGGGCGGGGGACGCCGACCGGGTGCTCGACCTGCTGCACGCCGGTGGCGAGGTGACGCTCACCGACGACGTCGTCGGGCTGCGCAGCGAGGTCGTCCAGGCGGCGGGGGAGCTGACCCGGGCGGCCGGCGCGGGGCAGGCCGAGCCGGCGCTCGCGCTGCTGTCCCGGCACCGGCTGCTGTGCGCGCACCGGCACGGGCCGTACGGCGTGTCGTACTGGAACCAGCAGGTCGCCCGCTGGTCCGGCGCCCCCGCCCGGCACGCGGGGCAGTGGCCGGCCGGCACCCCCCTGCTGGTCACCGCCAACGACGACGAGGCGCGGCTCTACAACGGCGACACCGGGGTGGTCGTGCAGACCCCTGACGGGCTGCGCGCGGCGTTCGCCCGACCCGGCGGCGCGCAGCTGCTGCCGCTGTCCCGGCTCGCGGCCGCGCAGCCGGTGCACGCGATGACCGTCCACCGCAGCCAGGGCAGCCAGTACGACGCCGTGACCGTGCTCCTGCCGACGCAGGTCTCGGCCATCCTCACCCGCGAGCTGCTCTACACCGCCGTGACCCGGGCGCGGGAGCGGGTGCGGGTGGTCGGCACCGACGAGGCGGTGCGGGCGGCCGTCGAGCGCCAGGTGGTCCGGGCCAGCGGGCTGCGGCGGGTGGTGGGGACCGCGGTCTACGCCGCGCCGGGTCCGTCGGCGGCGGGCGGGTAGGTCCGCGGCATGCGACCCCTCGTCCTCGTCGACGTCGACGGCGTCCTCAACGCCCTCGGCCCCCCCGACAGCTCCTGGCCGGACTGGCAGCGGGGCAGCGCCACCGCGCTCGGCCGGTCCTGGCCGATCCGCTGGTCGCCGTCGGTCGTGGCTGCCGTCCGCAGCTGGATCGACCAGGCAGACGTGCGGTGGCTGACCACGTGGGGCCACGACGCCAACGGCGGGCTGCACACCCTGCTCGGGCTGCCGGAGCTGCCCGTGGCCGGCACGCACGCCGACGTGGCCGCGCCCGGTGCCGGTGCCGCGCCCGGTGCCGCCGACGCCGGGCAGCCGGCGCTCGCCGGGGTCACCCCGGCGGCGCCCGACGAGCTGTCCGGCCGTTGGTGGAAGTTCGACATCGTGCGGCTGCTGCTGCAGGCCGAGCCCGCCCGGCGCCTGGTGTGGCTCGACGACGACCTGGCCCGCAGCGAACCGGTGCGGGCCTGGACCCGGGCGCACACGGACTGCCTGCTCATCGCGCCCGACCCCCGGACGGGGCTGGTCGGCCCGCACCTACGCTCCGTGGAGCGGTTCCTGGCAGCGCCGGGCGGGCCGTAGGCGGTCAGACGTACGCGGAGCCGCCGCGCAGCCGGGCGCGCACGGCGGTGCCCAGCGGCGCCAGGATCACCCCGTCGCGGGCCAGCCGCATGCGCAGCTGGCGGCGGTGCTTGACGACGCCGTACAGCCCGATCGCCCAGAGCACGTACTGCAGCGTGAAGGCCGCGCGGAAGGCGTCGCGGGAGTAGTCGGTCGAGCTGCCGGGGGTGAGCTGGTCCAGGACGACGCCGACGCCGAGCATCAGGGTCAGCGAGGCGACGAAGCCGCCGACGTTGACGACGCCGCTGGCGCTGCCGAGGCGGCTGGCCGGGTTCTCCGTACGCGCGTAGTCGAAGCCGATCATCGAGCCGGGACCGTTGGTGCCGAGCACCGCGACGAGCAGGACGAGCAGCGGCAGGGGTGCCCGGCCGGGCCAGGCCAGCACCACCGTCCAGGTGGTCGCCGTGGCGCCGAGGATCCCGAACACCAGGACCGAGCGGCGCATCGGCCAGCGGGCGCACAGCTGCCCGAGGACGGGCGCGAACAGCATCCCGACGACCACGAGCAGCGTCAGCAGCAGGGCGGCGGTGCCGGGGGACACGCCCTCGCCGACGGTGAGGAACGGGAAGCCCCAGAGCAGGGCGAAGACCGTCCCGGAGAACTGGGTGGCCAGGTGGGTGAACAGGCCGATGCGGGTGCCCGGCTCGCGCCAGGCGTCCCGCAGGTTGGCGCGCACCTCGCCCAGGTCGGCCGGCGGGTCGACGCGCACGCCGGGCGGGACGTCGCGGACGGCGACCGCCACCAGCACGGCGACGAGCACGCCGACCGCGGCGGCGCCTGCGAAGGTCGCCCCCCACGAGGCCGAGCCCAGCAGCGCCACCAGCGGGTACGCCGCCACGACCTGCCCGGCCTGGCCGAGGATCCCCGTCAGCTGGGTGACCACCGGGACCAGCCGGCCGGGAAACCACAGCGACACCAGCCGCAGGACACTGATGAACGTCATCGCGTCGCCGGCGCCCACCAGCACCCGGGCGCCGATCGCGGTCGGCACGTCGTGCGCCAGCGACAGGGCGAGCTGGCCGGCGGCCATGGTCAGCGCCCCGAGCAGGACCATCCGGCGTGACCCGAGCCGGTCCAGGGCGACCCCGACGGGCACCTGCAGGGCCGCGTAGACGGCGAGCTGCAGCACCACGAACAGCGAGACCGCCGACGCGCCGGCCGAGAACCGCTCCTGCGCCGCGGTCCCGGCGACCCCCAGCGACGCGCGGTGGAACACCGCCACGGCGTACGCCAGCAGCGCGACGCCCCAGACCAGCCAGGCGCGGGCACTGGCCGCGGCCGCGGCGTCGGTGCCCGGGCGGGCGTCGTCGGTCATGACCGGGTGCAAGGCGGATCAGCCCCGGATCAGTACCAGTTGTGGGACTTGGAGTGGCTCCAGGCGGCGCACGGGGACCCGTAGCGGTCGGCGATGTAGGACAGCCCCCACAGGATCTGGGTCCTCGCGCTGGTCCGCCAGTCCGCGCCCGCGGAGGCCATCTTGCTGCCGGGCAGGGCCTGCGGGATGCCGTACGCGCTGCTCGTGGGGTTGTCGGCCGTCGTCTTCCAGCCGCTCTCCTTGGTCCACAGCGAGTCGAGGCAGCTGAACTGGCTGCCCTGGCCCCGGGCGGCGAGCAGGGTGCGTGCGATCGACCGCGGGTCACCGGAGGCGGCCACGGTCGGCACCTCCACGACCTCGCGGGACCGGCTGGCCCGCTCCTGCGCGACCCGCTCGTCGGCGGCCCGCTGGGCCTCCGCAACGCGCTGCGCCTCGGCGGCGGCGGCGGCCTGCTCGCCCGCGACCTGCATCGCGGCCATGGCCATCTGCGCGCCCACGGCGGTGTGCACGGTCCGGGCGTGCTCGGCGAGGCGGGCCACCTGGGCGTCGTGGGGGTCGGTGGCCTCCGCCGGTGCCTGTGTGCGGGCGGCGGCCGACGCCGTGGGGCTTGCGTGGGCGATCAGGGTGGCGCTGACCGGGACGGCCAGCACGCCGGCCGCGGCGGAGCCGACGACAGCGTTGCGCAGCCTCGGACGGGGACGTGCGTGTCTGGCGGTGGTGGACTTCACAGGACCTCCGGGCAAGGCCGACCGCTATGCCTGCCCGCGGGCAGGTGGGACGACCTCTCGGGTGGCGCACCGCAGTGCCGGCCACCGGGCGGACGGGCCGACGCAGGTCCGGCGGTCGTCGTGGACCGGCCGGGCGTGGGCGCTCGCGTTGACGGGCACGTTACGGGCCGCCCGCTAGCTGCAGCAAGCGTCCCGCCGGGTGACCCTTCTCACCTGCGCTTACGTGCTGTAGCCCGGGTCTGACAGGGCGTCAGGAAGGGCCCCTCAGGCCACCGAGCAGGTGAGCCGTCAGGTCCAGGACGTCGTCGTCGGACGCCTCGGCCAGGGCGGCAAAGGCGCCGGAGCCCCGGCCGAGCGCCACGCCGACGAGTGCCGCGACGGCGAGCTCGGCGCGCAGCTGCGGCCGGTCCAGGCCGTCGTGCTCGAAGCGGGCCCGCAGCGGCGACACCAGCCGGGCGTGCAGCTCACCGCGCGCCGCCTCCTGGACGTCGGGGTCCTCGTGCGCGCGCACCGCGGCCTGGAACACCGGCCCACCGCCACGGCGGCGCACCCGCTCGAGCAGGCCGGCGAGCCGGGTGCGGTCCAGCAGGTCGGCCGGCACCTCGCCGCCGTGCTCGGCCCGTAGCGTGGCGAGGTACAGCCCGGCCTTGCTCCCGAAGTGCCGGGCGACCATCGCCGGGTCGACGCCCGCACGCTCCCCGATGTCGCGCAGGGTGGTGCGGTCGTAGCCCCGCTCCGCGAACAGCTCGCCGGCCGCCGCCAGCAGCAGCTCCCGGGTGCGCGCCGAGCCGCGCCGGCGCAGCGGCGTGACCGTCCCCATCAGGCGGCCGACCCCGCCGGGCTCACGCTGCGCGGGCCGGCGCGTCGACCGGCCGGTCGGGGACCGGCAGCCGGCCCGGGGGTGCGTGGCGGCGGTGCGGGATGGCGTAGCTGAGGACCGCGGTGACCACCCAGACCCCGCAGCCGAGCCAGGCGGCCGTGGCATACCCGCCGGCGTCCGGCAGCGCCTGGCCGACCGCGGTGTGGGCCTCGAGCACGGTGGCCGACAGGGCGCTGCCGGCGGAGTAGCCGACGGTGCGCAGCACCTGGTTCACGCTGGTGGCACTGCCGGTCTCGGCGGCCGGGACGGCGCCCACGATCAGTCCGGGCATGGCGGCGAACGTGCACCCCACACCCAGGCCGGCCACGCCCATCGTGATGAAGATCATCCAGAGGCTGCCGCGGGCGAGGGCGAAGCTGGCCATGGCGGCCAGGAACAGCAGCGAGCCGATCGGCAGGACCAGGTCGGGCGAGGTGCGCCGGGCGAGCAGCGGTGCGACCCGGCTGGCCGCCACGCTGCCGACCGAGAACGGCAGCAGCGCCAGGCCGGCGACCAGGATCGACGAGCCGAAGCCGTACCCCGCGCTGGTCGGGGTCTGGACGTACCGGGTGATCAGTGACAGCAGCAGGTACATGCCGACGCCGGCGAACAGCCCGGTGACGTCGGCGGCCAGCACCGAGCGATGGCGCAGCAGCCGCAGGTCGACCAGCGGGTGCGCGGTGCGCAGCTCGTGCCGGACCCAGGTGGCCAGCAGCAGCAGCGAGCCCGCCGCGACAGCGAGCAGCAGGGGGCTGTTCCAGCCCCAGGCGGCCGCCTCCGACAGCACAAGGAGCAGCGCCACGAGCGCGCTTCCGAGCAGGACCGCGCCGGTCACGTCCAGCGGGTGCCCTTCCCGGCCGCGACTGCTCGGGATCACCAGGACGGCGAGGACCAGGGCGACGGCGCCGACGGTGGCGCCGAACCAGAAGCCGGCGTGCACCCCCCACTGCTGCGCGATCAGCCCGGTCAGCGGGTAGCCGAGGCCGACGCCCGCGACGGTGGTGACCGACAGCATCGCGACCGCCGAGCGGCCGGCCTCGCCGCTGACGTGGTCGCGGGCGATGGCGATGGCCAGCGACGTGAGCCCGAGGCCGATGCCCTGCAGCGCGCGGCCGAGCAGCAGCGCGTGGAAGCCCAGGGGGAGCGCGGCCAGGACGCTGCCGAGCACGACCAGCGCGAGCGCCCCGAGCACCACGGGGCGTCGCCGGGGGCCGTCGGCGAGCCGGCCCATGGTCGGGGTGGCCACCGCACCGACGAGGAAGGTGATCGTCAGCGACCACTGCGCCGTCGCCAGCGAGACGCCGTCGGTGGCGGCGATGGTGGGGACCAGCGGCGCGCCGAGGCTGCCGATGACCGCCACGACCATACCCAGGAACACCAGGACGGGCACCAGCGCGCGGGTACGCCACGGATCCGCTGCTCGGCCAGTTGTCATCGCCTGATGACAATAGCCGGACCGGACCCGGGCGCTCACCCCACGTCGGTGAAGTGCTCCACGTGCGGGGGGGTCGCGAAGTGCGGCCCCACCTCCCCGCGCCAGCCGCCGAAGCCCTCGCCCGCACGGAAGGCCTCGTGCGCCGCGAGCGAGTCCCACTCCACGAACAGCATGAACGAGGAGGGCGACTCCACGCCGCGCACCAGCCGGGCCGACCGGAAGCCGGGGCTGGCCGACAGGAACGGCACGCCGCGCGCGTACGCCGCGGCGAAGGTGTCGGCGGATTCCGGCAGGACCGAGAGCTGGGCGACTTCGAGCATGCGTGCAGGCTGGCACACCCTCGACCACCCCGACGAACGACTGCTGCGGAAGGCTGATCGTGAGTGGGCAAACCGCCATGGCTCGGCGTGCGAACGAGCGACACCACGCCCGTGTTCCGGCCGCACCTGGCCGGGAGCGTGGGGGGTCCGCCACCCGGCGAGCCCCGGGTAGCCGGTGCACCGCCGGCCGCACAGAAGACGAGCTCTCCATGACCCGTCCGACCTCCGCACGACGAAGGGCTGTCGCCGGGGTGGCCGCGGCAACCCTGGCTGCCAGCGGCGTTGCCCTGCTTGCTCCGGGTACGTCGTCCGCGTCCAGCCACCGCGAGGCTCCGCTCACCAGTGCCAACCCGCTTGCCGACAACACGGACGTCTACGCGTTCGTCAGCCCGGACAAGCCGATGATGACCACGCTGATCGCGAACTGGGTCCCCTTCCAGGAGCCGGCGGGCGGGCCCAACTTCTATCCCTTCGGGACGGACGGCTACCGCTACAACATCAAGGTCGACGCCAACGGCGACAACATCTCGGACACCACCTACCAGTGGACGTTCCAGAGCATCGACAAGCGCGGCACCAACACCTTCCTCTACAACAACGGGCCGGTGACCACGCTGAAGGACGCCAACCTGCTGTTCCGCCAGACGTACACCCTGGCTAAGATCACCATGCCGGGCAACGTGCGCACGGTCCTCGTCGACAACGCGCCGGTGGCGCCGTCCCACGTCGGCAACGTGTCCATCCCCAGCTACGCCGGCCTGCGCGACGAGGCCATCACCTCAGTGCCCGGCGGCGGCAAGAGCTACGCCGGCCAGGCCGAGGACCCGTTCTTCCTCGACCTGCGGGTCTTCGACCTGCTGTACGGGACGAAGCTCCAGGAGACCGGCAGCGACACGCTGGCGAAGTACAACGTCAACAGCATCGCCCTGCAGGTGCCCACGGCGGAGCTGACCGCCGGCGGCGACGGCAGCGGCATCGTCGGCGTCTGGAGCACCACCGACCAGCAGACGATGGAGCTCGGCAAGGGCACCGCGACACCGACCGGACCCTTCGTCCAGGTGTCGCGGCTCGGCGCGCCGCTGGTGAACGAGGTCGTGGTCCCGGCCGGCCTCAAGGACGCCTTCAACTCGCTGCGTCCCGAGCAGGACAAGAACATCCCGGCCGTCGTCGCCAAGGTCAACGACCCCGAGGTGCCCAAGCTCATCGAGGCGATCTACGGGATCCCGGCGCCGAAGACCCCCCGCGACGACCTGTTCGCGGCCTTCCTCACCGGTATCGAGGGCCTCAACAAGCCGCCGCAGAGTGCTCCGGCCGAGATGCTGCGCCTCAACACCGGCATCAAGCCCAGCGCCAACCCCAACCGCCTCGGCGTGCTCGCCGGTGACAACGCCGGCTTCCCCAACGGCCGCCGGCTCGCCGACGACGTCGTCGACATCGAGCTGCAGGCGCTCGAGGGTGCCATCCGCACCGGCAAGCTCAACCCGGCGCTGACCGACAAGGTCGACCAGAACGACCGGCCGTTCGGGAAGACCTTCCCGTACCTCGCCCTGCCGACCTCCGGCTCCAGCACGAAGGCGCGCGGCACGACGGTCGACAGCGGCGCCAACAGCGCCACGACCGCCTCGGACGCGTCGGCCACCGCACCCACGGGTGCCGTCGCTGCCGGTGCCGGCGGCAACGGCTCGAGCCTGCCGGTCGTCCCGGCCGGCCTCGGGCTGCTCGGCCTGGCCGTGCTCGGCGGAGCCGTCGTGCTCCGTCGTCGCACCGTCTGACCGCACCGCCACACCACCCGCACCCCCCGTGCGTCTCGCGCCCCGGGAGTCCGTCGCTTCGGCGGCGGGCTCCCGGGGCGTGCGCGTGCCCGGGGGAGGGCTGCGCTCCCCGGCGCTGTGGCTGCTCACCGCGGTCGCCGTCGCGGGAGCCGTGCTGCTCGGCGTCGGCCTGGTGACCGGGTCGGCGCGCTCGGCCGACCTCGCCGCCGATCGCGGGGCCGGCCCGGTCGTCGCCGTGCCGCAGGTCGCCCTCACCTCGGCACCGCCGGTCGCACTGGTCGTCCCGGCGCTCGGCCTCGACACCCGGCTGGTCGGCCTGCACACCGGCCGCGACGGGGAGCTGCAGGTCGACGCCGACCCCACCCGCGCGGGCTGGTACGCCGACGGTCCCGCACCGGGAGACCTCGGCCCCGCGGTCCTGGCCGGTCACCTCGACAGCCCGACGGGCCCGGGCGTGTTCGCCGGCCTCGACGCCCTGGCGCCCGGCGACCGGATCGCGATCCGACGGGCAGACGGAACGACCGTGCAGTTCGCGGTCAACGACGTGCAGACCTACGCCAAGCGCGCGTTCCCCACCGCCAGGGTCTACGCGGGCACCGGGACCCCTGCCCTGCGCATCATCACCTGCGGCGGCCGCTACGACCCCGACACCGGCCGCTACCGCTCCAACACCATCGTGTTCGCCGACCAGGTCGGCGGGCCGTCCGTGCCCGGCGCCGAGCAGGGCTGACGAGCGCTGCCGGCCGGCGACCGCTGCTGGCCGGACTGTTGCCGTCGGCACCCGCGGGGCAGGGGCAGTGGCATGAAGACCTCCACCCTGGGCTCCCTGTCCGTCTCCGCCCTCGGCCTCGGCTGCATGGGCATGAGCGAGTTCTACGGCGCCGGCGACGAGCAGGAGTCGCTGGCCACGATTGCCCGCGCGCTCGACCTCGGCGTGACGCTGCTGGACACCGCCGACATGTACGGCCCGTTCACCAACGAGCAGCTGGTCGGCCGGGCGATCGCCGACCGCCGCGACGAGGTGGTGCTGGCGACGAAGTTCGGCAACGAGCGGCGGGCCGACGGGTCGCGGGTCGGCGTCAACGGTCGCCCTGAGTACGTCCGGGCCGCCTGCGACGCCAGCCTGGGCCGGCTCGGCGTCGACACGATCGACCTGTACTACCAGCACCGCGTCGACCGGACCGTGCCCATCGAGGACACCGTCGGGGCGATGGCCGAGCTCGTCGAGGCCGGCAAGGTGCGCTTCCTGGGGCTGTCCGAGGCGTCGGCGGACACCGTCCGCCGGGCGCACGCGGTGCACCCCGTCTCCGCGCTGCAGACCGAGTGGAGCCTGTGGGAGCGCAGCCCCGAGGCCGACGTGCTGCCGACGACCCGCGAGCTGGGGATCGGGTTCGTGCCCTACAGCCCGCTCGGCCGGGGCTTCCTCACCGGGCAGTTCAGCTCGCCGGACGACTTCGAGGAGGGCGACTTCCGCCGGGGCAACCCGCGCTTCCAGGGGGAGAACTTCGCGCGCAACCTCGAGCTGGTCGACCGGGTGCGGCAGGTGGCGGACGAGAAGGGCTGCAGCCCCGCCCAGCTGGCCCTCGCGTGGCTGCTGGCGCAGGGCGACGACGTGGCGCCGATCCCGGGCACCCGGAAGGTGACCCGGCTCGAGGAGAACGTGGGCGCGCTCGACGTCGTGCTGACCCCCGACGACCTGCGGCGGCTGGACGAGCTCGCCCCGGTCGGCGCCGCCGCCGGCGAGCGCTACCCGGACATGGCCAGCATCGACCGCTGAGGAGTGGACCCCGCTGAGCTGGTGCTGCGCCGGACCCGCCTGCAGTCGCCACCGGCCGTCCCCGAGCTGCGCCTGCACCTCGCCGACGACCTGACCGAGGCGTGGGAGGACCTGGAGCGCGAGCTCGCGCTCGGGGCGCTGCCGCCGCCGTTCTGGGCCTTCGCCTGGGTCGGCGGACAGGCCCTTGCCCGGTACGTCCTGGACCACCCCGCCGAGGTCGCCGGCCGTCGCGTGCTGGACCTGTGCACGGGCTCGGGCCTGGTGGCGCTGGCGGCCAGGCGGGCCGGCGCCGCGGAGGTGACCGGTGTCGACGTCGACCCGGTGGCGGGCGCCGCGGTCGCGGCGAACGCGGCGGCGAACGACCTCCAGGTGGCCTTCCGCTGTGCGGACCTGACGGCAGGGGACCTGCCGGACGTCGACGTGCTGCTGGCCGGCGACGTCTGCTACGACCGCGAGATGACCGACCGGGTGGTGCCCTGGCTGCGCGCCGCCGCGGCCCGGGGCACCCGCGTGCTGCTCGGCGACCCCGGTCGGCACTACCTGCCGCAGCAGGGGCTGCGCCAGCTGGCCGCCCTCGACGTGCCCACCACCCGCGACCTCGAGGGCGTGACCGTACGGGCCACCCGCGTCTACGCCCTCTGACCCGCCCTCCCAGCCGACTCCCAGGTTGCTCGCAGCGACGGCACACCCGGCGGCGGCACGGTCACTGCAGGGCCCCGACACCCGGCGGCCGCAGACCGGAGGACGGCATGGCAGAGATCTCGACCGGCGACGGCCCGGACCGCGGCGGCGGCGCCGCGCCGACCGGGGGCACGCCCGCAGCTGCGCCGTCCGGGACGCCCGCCGCCCCGTCGTACGGGACCGCCTCCGGGCCGGCGGACGGCCCCGCCGCCCCGGCGTACAGCAGCTCCACCGGCACGCCGTACAGCCCGTTCGCCGAGGTCCCGGCCACGCCGGCGCCCGCTCCGCCCCGGCGGGACCGGGCGGGCCTGGCCAAGGCCGCCGGCCTGGTCGTCGCCGGGCTGCTCGTCGGGGTCCTCGCCACCACGGCGCTGGACGGCAGCGCCACCGCGACTACCGCGGCTCCCGCCACCACCTCCGCCGCGGCCGCCCCGGGCACCACCCAGGGCGTGGTGCCCGCGCAGAGCCGCGTCGCCGGCCTGTTGAGCGGGGTCACCAGCAGCAGCGTGACCCTGGAGGGCATCGACGGCAGCACCGCGACCTTCGGGGTCGACAGCGACACCCAGATCGCCAAGAACGGCCGGCTGGTCGAGCTCGGCGACCTGTCGGCGGGCGACACGGTGATCCTGAGCGTCGGCTCCGGCGACGTCGCCGAGCAGATCCTGGTGCGCAGCGGCGGGGGCGGCGGCTTCGGTGGCGGTGCCCCGCTGCCGCAGGAGGGCACCGAGGCGCCCGAGACCACCGACGCCACCGGCCTGCCGACCTGACCGACGCGGACCTCGGCAGCGCCGGGTCAGTGCAGCGACGTGCGCCTCACTGGACCAGCTCGGCGAACCGGTCGAGCAGCGGCACCTGGCCCGGCCCGATCTTCTGCCGAGCGGTGACGACGTCGAACCACGCGGCCCGGTCGAGTTCCGGAAACTCCTGGAAACGTCCGGAGCCGGGCGGCCACTGCATCGAGAACAGGTTGCTGACCAGCGCACCGACGTCGAGATCGCCTTCGAGGGCCCAGGCCGTCACCAGCTTCCCGCTGCGCAGACGCGTCTCGCCGAGCGGCAGCGGGTCGCCGTCGGGGGGCGCCACGCCGACCTCCTCGGCGAACTCCCGGTAGGCGGCCGCGAGCGGCTGCTCGTCGTCGCCGTACTCGCCCTTCGGGATGCTCCACACGCCGTCGTCCTTGCGGGCGAACAGCGGGCCGCCGGGGTGCCCGAGCAGCACCTCGGGACCGGCCGGGGCGCGGCGCCAGAGCAGGATCCCGGCGCTGCGCCGGCTCACGCGGTCGCCCGGGCCTCCGGCTCCCGGCCGGGCGGCTGCGTCGGGCGCGGCAGCAGCGGCTGCCGCTTCTCCACCGGGCGTGAGACGGGGTGCGTGGTCGTCACCTCGACCTCCTCGCCGCACAGCAGCAGCCGCAGCCGGCCGCTGGCACCGTCCTCGAGGCTGCAGCGCACCTCGTCCCGGCGTACGTCGACCACCAGGCGCATCCCCTGCCGGCGCACCCGGAAGCAGACCCGGTCGATGTCGGCCGGCAGCTGCGGGTCGATGCCGAGCAGGGTGCCGTGCTCGCGGAGCCCGCCGAAGCCCTCGACCAGGGTCGACCAGGCGCCGGCCAGCGAGGCCATGTGCAGCCCGTCGCGGCTGTTGTGGTGCAGGTCGCGCAGGTCGACCAGCGCCGCCTCGTGGGCGTAGTCGTGCGCCAGCTCGAGGTGGCCGACCTCCGCGCACATCACCGACTGGGTGCAGGCCGACAGGGAGGAGTCCCGGACGGTGATCCGCTCGTAGTAGTCGACGTTGCGGGCCTTCTGCTCGGGCGTGAACGCGTCCGGGAACCACTGCATCGCCAGGACGACGTCGGCCTGCTTGCAGACCTGCTTGCGGTAGAGCTGGACGTACGGCGCGTGCAGCATCAGGGGGTAGCGGCCCCGGAACGCCTCGAAGTCCCACATGTCGTAGCGGGTGAACAGGTCGGACTGGGCGTGCACCCCCAGCGCCTCGTCGTAAGGCAGGTGGACCGCGTCGGCGTGCAGCAGCCAGAGCGCGCTCTCCTCGTCGGTCACCCCGAAGCGGGTGGCGAGGTCCGGATGCCGTCGGCAGGCGGCGGCGGCGATCCGCAGGTTGTCGGCGGCGATCAGGTTGGTGAACACGTTGTCGTCGGCCACCGCGGAGTACTCGTCGGGGCCGGTGACCCCGTCGACGTGCCAGGCGCCGTCGGCGCTGTGGTGGCCCAGCGAGCACCACAGCCGGGCGGTCTCCACGAGCACCTCCAGGCCGCACTCGCGCTCGAGCCGGTCGTCGCCGGTGGCCACCCGGTAGCGCTCGAAGGCGCGCGCGATGTCCCCGTTGAGGTGGAAGGCCGCCGTCCCGGCCGGCCAGTAGGCCGAGCACTCCTGGCCACGAATCGTGCGCCAGGGGTAGGCCGCGCCCTTGAGCCCCAGGGTCTCGGCGCGCTGCTTGGCCATGTCGAGGATGGAGTGCCGCCAGCGCAGGGCGTCCGCCGCCGCCCCCGGCAGCGTGTAGGTCAGCAGCGGCAGGACGTAGCCCTCGGTGTCCCAGAAGGCGTGCCCGTCGTAGCCGGGGCCGGTCAGCCCCTTCGCCGGCAGCGCGCGCCGCTCGGCCCGCGCGCCGGACTGCAGCACATGGAACAGCCCGAACCGCACGGCCTGCTGAAGCACGGGGTCGCCGTCGACCTCCACGTCGGCGTTGGCCCAGAACTCGTCGAGATAGGCGCGCTGCCCCTTGACCATCCCGTCCCAGCCCTGGTAGCGGGCGCCGGTCAGGGCGGCGGCGGCCTGGTCGCGGACCGCCTCCTTGGAGCGCTGCGAGCTCCAGCCGTACGACAGGAACTTCACGACCCGCAGGACCTCGCCGGGCTTGAGGATGCAGGTGACCGTCGTACGCGCCCAGTTCTTGCGGGCCTCGGTCTCCTCGGCGACGCGGCCGGGCACGAGCACCTCGTGGTCCATGCCGCAGGCCATGGTCAGCCCGCTCTCCCGGGTGCGGTGCACGAGCAGCACGCCGTTGCGCTCCACGTCCTGCAGCAGCGGCTTGAGCGGGTCGAGCAGCGCCGCGGCGACCCGCGGGTCCTTGGACTGCGTCGGCTGCTCCTCGTTGGTCACGAGCTCCGACTGCACGATGACGCGGGTGCGCTCGATCGCCTCGACCTCGTAGGCGATGGCGACGATGCTGCGGTGCTGGAAGGACACCAGCCTGGTCGAGCGCACCAGCACCCGCTTACCGGCCGGCGAGGTCCAGTCCGCGGTGCGGGTCAGGGTGCCGGCCCGCAGGTCGAGGACGCGCTCGTGCGCGTGCAGCTCGCCGTAGCGCACGTCGAAGGGCTCGTCCTCCACCAGCAGCCGGATGAGCTTGCCGTTGGTGACGTTGACGACCGTCTGGCCCTCCTCCGGATAGCCGAACCCGGACTCCGCGTAGGGCAGCGGCCGCTCCTCGTAGAAGGAGTTGAGGTAGGTGCCGGGGATGCCGTACGGCTCGCCCTCGTCGAGGTTGCCGCGAAGGCCGATGTGGCCGTTGGACAGCGCGAACACCGACTCGCTCTGGGCCAGCAGGCCCATGTCGAGGCGGGTCTCGCGGATGCACCACGGCTCGACCGGGAACGCCGACTGCTCGATCACGGCCACCTCCTTGGGGCTCGCTCCACGAGCGGCCCGCGGGCTCGACTCATGGGAGCAGCTCGGCGAGGTCCTGCACGACGACGTCGGCGCCGCGGGCCCTGAGCCCGTCGGCCTGCCCGACCCGGTCGACGCCGATCACGTGCCCGAAGGCGCCGGCCCGCCCGGCCTCGACGCCGGCGAGCGCGTCCTCGTAGACCGCGGCCTGCCCGGGCGCGACCCCGAGCAGCTCCGCGGCCTTCCAGAACGTGTCCGGCGCCGGCTTGCCGGGCAGCGACTGCTCCCGCGCCGTCACCCCGTCGACCCGCAGCTCGACGTACTCCGCGAGGCCGGTGACCTCGAGCACCTGCGCGGTGTTGGCGCTGCTGGACACCACCGCCCGGCGCAGGCCGGCCTCGCGCGCGGCTGCCAGGTAGCGGCGGCTGCCCTCGTAGACCTCGACCCCGTCCTTCTCGATGGTCGCCAGCAGCAGCTCGTTCTTGCGGTTGCCGACGCCGTGCACCGTCGGGGTGTCCGGCGCGTCGTCGGGCGTGCCCTCGGGCAGCTCGATGCCGCGGCTGGCGAGGAACGAGCGCACGCCGTCCTCGCGCCGCTTGCCGTCGACGTAGGAGTTGTAGTCGGCGCCCGGGTCGAACGGGGTGAACCCGTCCCCGTCGCGGGCCCGCAGGAACTCGTCGAACGTCGTCGTCCAGGCCTTGTTGTGCACCGCGGCGGTGTCGGTGAGGACCCCGTCGAGATCGAACAGGCAGGCGGTCACACCCTCGGGCAGTCCCAGCACGTACGTCTCCTCGGTGTCGGCTGCCAGCCTCCCACGCGAGGACCCCGCATCAGGTGCGACTGCGCTCGATGTCGTCGAGCACCCGGTCGGCAGCCACCGGCCCCGAGGAGCTGCTCCAGAACCCGCCGTCGACGGTCACGACGCGGTTGCGCTGCACCGCGGTGAGCCGGGCAAAGGCGGGGGAGGCCTTCGCCTCCTCCAGCGCCTTGGCGCCGTCCGCGTTCAGCGTGGCCAGGTAGAGGCGGTCGGCGTCGATCTGCCCGAGAGCCTCCAGGCTCAGCGGGTCGGTGTGCGGCTTGTCGCTGAACGCGCTGACCGCCGTCAGCTTCTCCCCGCTGGCCGCGACCAGCCGGCCGGCCATCAGCGACCCGCTCATCACCAGCGGCCCGTTGGGCATCCAGCGCACCACCGTCGCCGTGCCCAGGCCGGGCTGCGCGGCAAGCGCCGCGGCCCGCCCGTCCAGCTCGCGCAGCACCGCGTCGGCCTGCGCGGTCCGCCCCAGGGCCTCGGCGTGCGCCCGCGTCTCGGCCTGCCACTCCCCGGTGCCCGTCGACACCGGCACCACAGTCGGGGCGAGCGCGGCGAGGGCGTCGTACTGCTGCCGGGTGGTGCCGGCGCTGGTGAGGATCAGGTCGGGGCGGGCCTTGACGACCTCCTCCAGGTTGGTCTCCCGGACGGTGCCGACGATCGGCACCGGGCCCGCGAGCTCGGTGAGGTACGCGGGGACGCCCGTGCCGCCCCGGGCCGCGAGGGCGCCGACCGGGCGCACGCCGAGGGCGAGCGCTGCGTCCAGCGCGGACTCGCCGAGGGCCACCACGCGCTGCGGCTGGGCCGGCACGCTCACCTGGCCGAAGGCGCTGGCGACGGTGCGGGTGGCCGTGGACGACGCGGGCGCACCGCTCGACGACGCGCTCTCGGACGACGAGCCGCAGGCGGTCAGGGCAGTCCCCAGGACCAGGGCGCCGGCGGCGGCAGCGACGCGGCGGGCGGGACGGGAGGCGAGGGCGCTGGACAAGAGTCACTCCAAGGACGGGACGGGACGAACGGGATGCCGACTAAGGTCTACCTCACCTAACCAGGTGGAGGGAGTCCAGGTGCACACCGGACGGACGTACGGCCTGCTGCTGCCGGCCGTCGCGCTGCTCGCGGTCGGGCTCGCCAGCCTGCTGCTCGGGGCGGGTGACGTAGGCCCCGTACGCGCCCTGGCGGCGGTCGCGGGCGGCGGGGACGCGGAGGCCGCGTTCACGGTCTGGGAGCTGCGCTGGCCGCGGACCCTGGTGGGCGTCGTGGTGGGGGCCGCGCTCGGGGTCGCCGGAGCGGTCCTGCAGGCCGCGGCCCGCAACCCCCTTGCCGAGCCCGGCCTGCTCGGCGTCAGCGCCGGGGCGTCGGCCGCCGTCGTCCTGGTTCTCGTGCTCGGCGGCAGCGTGGCCACGCTCGGCCCGGCCGCCGCCGTCCTCGGCGCCCTGGCCGGCTGCGCGGCGGCGTTCGCGATGGCCCGGCTGCGCGGGGTCGGCGACGACCCGGTGCGCCTGGTGCTCGCGGGCGCCGCGGTCAGCGGGCTGCTGGGCGCGCTCACCTCTGTGCTGCTGCTCGTCGACCAGCGCACCGCCGACGAGGTGCGGTTCTGGGTGGTCGGCGCGGTCGCCGGCCGCGACGCCGGCAGCCTGCTCGGCAGCGCGCCCGGCCTGCTGGTCGGCGGCCTGCTGGTCGCGCTCGTGGCCCGCCCGCTGGCCGCCCTGTCGCTGGGCGACGACGTGGCGCGCGGCCTGGGCCACCGTCCGCGGCGGGCCCGGGGCGGCGCGGTCGCCGCCGTGGCGCTGCTGGTCGGCAGCGCGACCGCCGTCGCCGGCCCGATCGCCTTCGTGGGGCTGGTCGTGCCGTTCGCCGCCCGCGCGCTGGTCGGCCCGGACCTGCGGCGGGTGCTCCCGCCGTCGGTGCTGCTCGGCCCGCTCGTCGTCGTGCTCGCCGACGTCGTCTCCCGGCTGCTGGTCCGGCCGTACGAGATGCCGCTGGGCGTCATCACGGCGCTGATCGGCGCGCCCGTGCTGGTCGCGGTCGTCCGCCGCCGCCGGGTGCCCGCCCTGTGACCAGCCTGACCGCGGCCGTCGCGCCGGTCCCGCCGCCCGGCACCGCACGGCTCGCCGCCCGCGGCCGGTCGCTGCTGCTGCCCGTACGCCCCGCGCTCGCCGTCGTCGTGCTCGTCGCCCTGCTGGTCGCGGTCTGCGCCGTGTCGCTCGCGGTCGGGTCGGCGGGCCTGCGGCCGGCGCGGGCCCTGGCGGCGGCGTTCGGGCAGGGGCAGGGCATCGAGGTCGTCCTCGTCCAGCGGCTGCGCCTGCCGCGCCTGCAGGCGGGCCTGCTCGTCGGCGCCGCCCTCGGCGTCGCCGGCCTGCTGCTGCAGGTGGTCGCCCGCAACCGGCTGGCGACCCCCGGCAACGTCGGCATCGACGACGGCGCGACCGCGTTCGCCGTCGCCTCGGTGGTCGGCGTCACGGCCGCGTACGCGCCCTCGGGCATGGCGCTGGCGGGCGCCGCCACCGCGTGCGCGCTCGCCCTGGGGCTGGCCGGTGGCGCCGGCAGCTCCGGCTACCGGTTCCTCGTCGTCGGCCTCGGCGTGGGCGCCGTGCTCGGCGCGATCACGAGCCTGCTGCTGGTCCGCGCCCCGATCGACGCCGCCAACGCGGCCTTCCCCTGGTCGGTCGGCAGCCTGTCCGCGCGCCCACCCGGCCCCGTGCGCCTGCTCGCGATCGGCCTGGCCCTCGCCCTGCCCGCGGCCGTGCTCGTCGGGCGCCGGCTGGCCCTGCTCCGGTTGCCCGACGGCGTGGCCACCTCGCTCGGCGCCCGGGTGCCGCGGGTGCGGCTGGCCGCGCTGGCCGTCGCCGTCGTCTGCGCCGGGCTGGCGGTCGCCGTCGGCGGACCGCTCGGCACCGTCGCGCTGGTCGCGCCCGCGGCCGCCCGCCGGCTCGCCGGTCCCCGCGGCGTGCCCGTGGTCGGCGCGGCGCTGGCCGGCGCGCTGCTCGTGGTCGCGGCCGACCTCGCCGGCCGCACCGTCGCCGCGCCGGTCGAGGTGCCCGTCGGCCTGGTCACGGCGCTGGTCGGCAGCCCCTACCTGATCTGGCTGCTGCTCAGCCCCCGCTCCCTCAAGACGCCGTGACGACGAGGACCTGAATGACGACGACCGCTCCGACCGTGCCTGCCCCCAGCCGGCTGCGCGCCGACCAGGTGGTCTTCGGCCACGGCGACGAGGTCGTCCTGCACGGCCTCAGCGTCGAGCTGCGGCCCGGCCGGCTGACCGCCGTCGTCGGCCCCAACGGCTGCGGCAAGAGCACCCTGCTCGGCGCGCTGGCCCGGCTGCACCGGCCGCGGTCCGGCGCCGTGCTGCTGGACGGCCGCCGCCTGGACCGGCTGCCGGCCAAGGAGGCGGCCCGCGCGGTCGGCCTGCTCCCGCAGAGCGCGCAGGCCCCGGACGGGCTGACCGTCGGCGACCTGGTGCGCTTCGGGCGCACGCCCCACCAGGGGCTGCTGCGGCAGTGGTCGGCCGCCGACCAGGTCGCGGTGGAGGACGCGCTGGCCGAGGCCGACCTCGCGCACCTGGCCGAGCGGCCGGTCGACACCCTGTCCGGCGGGCAGCGCCAGCGCGCCTGGATCGCGATGGCCGTCGCCCAGGACACCCCCGTGCTGCTGCTCGACGAGCCGACCGCCTCCCTCGACCTCGGGCACGCGCTCGAGGTCTTCGCGCTGCTGCGGCGCCTGGCCGACGAGGGCCGCACCGTGGTGGTCGTGGTTCACGACCTCACGTCCGCCTGCCGCTACGCCGACGAGATCGTGGCCCTGCGCGACGGCCGCATCATCGGCCAGGGCGCCCCCCGCGACCTCGTCACGCCCGAGCTGATCGCGCAGCTGTACGACGTCGAGGCCGTCGTCGTGGGTGACCCCGTCACCGGCACCCCGCTGGTGGTCCCCGTCCGGGCGTGCCCGGCTGTCCCCGTCCGGCCGTGCCCGGCAGAGGGCGAGAAGCGCGTGGACAGCGTCTCCTAGACTCAGGGGCGAGATGAGCACCCCGGCCGAGCTGCGCGACCGGGTCGAGGCCCTGGGCCTGCACGACCGGCGGCGGCTCGGCCGCCGGCTGGACAGGGCGCGCGGCGAGCAGCTGGCCCGGGTCGCCGCCGACGTGGACCGCGCCGAGCAGCGCCTGGCGGCCCGGGCCGCGGGCGTGCCGCAGGTCCGCTACCCGGAGCAGCTGCCGATCAGCCAGCGCCGCGACGAGATCATGGCGCTGATCCGCGAGCACCAGGTGGTCGTCGTCGCCGGCGAGACCGGCTCGGGCAAGACCACCCAGCTGCCCAAGATGTGCCTCGAGCTCGGCCGCGGCGTGGCCGGCCTGATCGGGCACACCCAGCCGCGCCGGATCGCCGCGCGGGCGGTGGCCGAGCGGATCGCGGAGGAGGTCGGCAGCCCGCTCGGCGAGGACGTCGGCTACGTCGTGCGCTTCCACGACCAGATCAGCGACGCGTCGTACGTCAAGGTGATGACCGACGGCATCCTGCTCGCGGAGATCCAGAGCGACCGGCTGCTCAGCCGCTACGACACGCTGATCATCGACGAGGCGCACGAGCGCTCGCTCAACATCGACTTCCTGCTCGGCTACCTCAAGCAGCTGCTGCCGCGCCGCCCCGACCTGAAGATCATCATCACCAGCGCGACCATCGACCCGCAGCGGTTCGCCGCGCACTTCGACGACGCACCGGTGATCGAGGTCAGCGGCCGCACCTACCCCGTCGAGGTGCGCTACCGGCCGCAGACCGAGGACGAGGACGGCGACCAGGAGTCGGCGATCTGCGCCGCCGTCGAGGAGCTGGCCGGGGTGGGCCCGGGCGACGTGCTGGTGTTCCTGTCCGGCGAGCGCGAGATCCGCGACGCCGCGGACGCGCTGCGCGCCGTGGTCGCCGAGGACACCGAGGTGCTGCCGCTGTACGCCCGGCTGTCCGCCGCCGAGCAGCACCGCGTCTTCGAGCCGCGCAAGGGCCGTCGTCGGGTCGTGCTCGCCACCAACGTCGCCGAGACCTCGCTGACCGTCCCCGGCATCCGCTACGTCGTGGACCCCGGCACCGCGCGGATCTCCCGCTACAGCCAGCGCACCAAGGTGCAGCGACTGCCGATCGAGGCGATCAGCCAGGCGTCCGCGACCCAGCGGGCCGGCCGCTGCGGCCGGGTCGAGGCCGGCGTCTGCATCCGGCTGTACAGCCAGGAGGACTACGAGGGGCGCCCGGAGTTCACCGACCCGGAGATCCTGCGCACCAACCTGGCCAGCGTGATCCTGCAGATGACGGCCCTCGGGCTCGGGGAGATCGCGGCGTTCCCGTTCGTCGAGCCGCCGGAGACCCGCAGCATCCGCGACGGCGTGCAGCTGCTCGGCGAGCTGGGCGCGCTGTTGGACGGCAAGCTCACCCCGGTCGGTCGCCAGCTCGCGCAGCTGCCCGTCGACCCGCGGCTCGGGCGGATGGTGGTCGAGGCCGACCGCAACGGCGTGCTGCACGAGGTGCTGGTGCTGGCCGCCGCGCTGTCGATCCAGGACCCGCGCGAGCGCCCGCAGGACAGGCAGCAGGCCGCCGCCGAGAAGCACGCCCGGTTCGCCGACGAGACGTCGGACTTCCTGGCCTACCTCAACCTCTGGAACTACCTGCGGGGTCGGCAGCGCGAGCTGGGGTCGTCGGCGTTCCGCCGGCTGTGCAAGGAGGAGTTCCTCAACCACCTGCGGATCCGGGAGTGGCAGGACGTCCACAACCAGCTGCGCCAGGTCTGCCGCCAGCTGGGGCTGACGAACGAGACCCCGCACCCTGACGACGTGGTCGATGCCGACAAGGTGCACCAGAGCCTGCTCGCCGGGCTGCTGTCGCAGGTCGGCATGCGCGACGCCGACAAGCGCGACTACGTCGGCGCCCGCGGCGCGCGCTTTCACGTCGTCCCCGGCTCGGCGCTGTTCAAGAAGACCCCGCGCTGGGTGGTCGCCGCGGAGCTGGTCGAGACCAACCGCCTGTGGGGCAGGGTGTGTGCCCGCGTCCAGCCGGAGTGGGTCGAGGCGCTGGCCGGCCACCTGACCGTCAAGACGTACGCCGAGCCGCACTGGGACCGCGGCCAGGCGGCGGTCATCGCGTACGAGCGGGTCACCCTGTACGGCCTGCCGCTGGTCACCCGGCGCCAGGTCAACTACGGCCGGATCGACCCGGAGGCGTCGCGGGACATGTTCCTGCGCTCGGCGCTGGTCGAGGGCGACTGGGACACCTACCACGCCTTCTTTGCCGACAACCGCCGGCTGCTCGAGGACGTCGCCGAGCTCGAGCACCGGGCCCGCCGGCGCGACATCGTCGTCGACGACCAGACGCTGTACGACTTCTACGACGCCCGGATCCCCGCGGACGTGGTGTCCGGGCGGCACTTCGACGCCTGGTGGAAGCAGACCCGCCAGACCCAGCCCGACCTGCTGACGTTCTCGATGGCGATGCTCGTCGCCTCGGCGGACGTCGATCCCGGCGACTACCCCGACGTGTGGGTGCAGGGCGACCTGCGCCTGGCGCTGACCTACCAGTTCAGTCCCGGCTCCGCGGCGGACGGCGTCACCTGCCACATCCCGCTGCCGCTGCTCAACCGGGTCACCCCGGAGGGCTTCGACTGGCAGGTGCCGGGGCTGCGGGCGGACCTGGCGACCGCGGTGGTGAAGGCGCTGCCCAAGTCGCTGCGGGTGCGCCTGGTGCCGGCGCCGGACACCGCCCGCGCCGTCCTGGCCCAGCTCGAGCCGCGGTCCGGCCCGTTCCTCGACGCCTTCACCCACGGGCTGCTGCGGCTGCGCGGCGTCGACGTGCGGCCCGAGGACGTGGACCTGGCGAAGGTCCCGGATCACCTGCGCATCACCTTCCGGGTGTTCTCCGGCACCAGGACCCTGGCCGACGGCAAGGACCTCGCGGCCCTGAAGGCCCGGCTGGCGCCGCAGGTGCAGCGGGAGCTGTCCCGGGTGGCGGCCGGCCTGGAGCGCACCGGCCTGCGGACCTGGGAGGTCGGCACGCTGGCCGACGTCGTCGAGCCCTCGACAGGTCACGGCGCGCTGCGTGGCTATCCGGCGCTGGTGGACGGCGGCGACACCGTCTCGCTGCGCGTCCTCGAGTCGGCGTCCGCGGCCGCCGTCGCGCACCGGGCCGGCGTGCGCCGGCTGCTCCTGCTGTCGGTGCCCTCGCCGGTCAAGGCGGTGCAGGGCCGGCTCACCAACGCCCAGAAGCTGGCGTTCGCCCGCAGCCCCTACCCGTCAGCGGCCGCGCTGCTCGAGGACTGCGCGGTCGCCGCCGCCGACAGCCTGATCACCTCTGTGCCGCGCGACGCGGAGGGCTTCGCGGCACTCGTCGCCGCCGCGCGCCCGCAGGTCCAGGACGCGATGGTGTC
>DASTLY010000145.1:0-54112 GCA_035714445.1 Mycobacteriales bacterium | reverse complement strand
GCTGGACCGGCGCGGTAGCTGGACCGGCGCGGTAGCTGGACCGGCGCGGTAGCTGGACCGGCGCGGTAGCTGGACCGGCGCGGAGCCGGACGAGCGGTAGCCGGACGAGCTGGGACCGGACGGGCGGCGAAGCCGGACAGGCGCTGGAGCCGGACAGTTCGAGGCCGTCGTCCACAGCCGGAGCCGGTGTCCACAGCTGTCGCTCCATCGCGGGCGTCGGAGGCCGCCGCGGGACAGCCTGGCCGCGTCCCCGCACCTCGCGGGTGCGGAGCGAGGAGGACACCGTGGGCGCTGGTAAGCGGAGCCGGGCAGCGAAAGCCCTGGACGACACGGACGCCGGGACGCCGGTGGCCGGGGTCGAGCTGGAGACCCAGAACGAGGTGGTCCTGGTGGGTCGGGTCGCCGCCCCGGCGGAGGAGCGGACGCTGCCGAGCGGGGACGTCATTACGACGTGGCGGCTGGTGGTCGACCGCCCCCGCGGCGGCCGGGCCGTGCCGGAGGGGGTGCGGCCGAGCACGGTTGACACGCTCAACTGCGTGACGTGGGCCGCCGGGCCGCGACGCACGGCCCGCGGACTCGCTGCCGGCGACGTCGTGCGGGTCTCCGGTGCCCTGCGGCGGCGCTTCTGGCGGGCGGGCGCCGGCGCGGTCAGCCGCTGCGAGGTCGAGGTCGACGCCGTCAAGCGCCTGGCCCGCGCCCCGCGGTGACGTGCGACCGCCCGCGGGTGGACCGGTCCTCGAGGCCCGCGGCTGCCGGTCAGGCGTCCCGGTGGTCCCGGAGGACCAGGCCGGTACGGGGCTTGGGGGTGAACAGCGTCGACTTGCGGGGCATCCGTTCGCCGCCGGCCGCGACCTGCACGACGCCGTCGACGGGCGTCGGGTTGAGCAGCACCGCGGTCCCCGCTGTCCGGGCGGCGGTGGCAAGCGCGTCGTGGACGTCGTGCTCGTAGGCCACCGTGGTGACCGTGTCCTCGATTCCCCAGAGGTCGGCGACGACAAAGGCGTGCAGGATGCTGACGTCCAGCGCCCGCCAGGCGGCCGAGCGCTCTGCGGGCAGGCTGCGCTCGAGCTGGCTGCGGTCGAGGTCGGTGACCAGGCGCAGCGTCCCGCCGTCGCCGCTGGCCAGCAGGAACGCCGGCCCGTCGGCGCCGGCCTGGGCGAGGGCGGTCAGCGCGTCGGCGATGTCGTTGCCGTCCAGGTCGTGTACGCGTGCCCCGCGTGCGGCTCGCCCGGCAAGCTCGGTGGCGTCATGGGCGGGGACCACCCGGTGGATGGGGTGCACCTGCGGTCCGAAGGCCTGAGCGTCGACGAGGAAGGTCAGGCCGCTGTCCCAGGGCCCGGGGCCGTCGCCGGCCTCGTGACGCAACGCCTGCCGCTGGAGATAGGTGGCGTAGCGGTGATGGCCGTCCGCGATCACCGCCCGGCGGGTGGCGAGGTCGGCCGCCACGGCGGCCAGCACCTGGGAGTCGGTGAGAGCCCAGAGCCGGTGCCGAAGGCCGTCGGGCAGCACCTGGTCGACGAGCGGCTCCTGCCGGTCGGCGTCGGCGACCGCCCGGGTCGCGGCGCCGCCGCCGTCGTACAGCAGGAAGATCGGCTCGAGGTCGGCGTCGACGGCGGTGTAGAGCGCGAGTCGGTCGCTGACCGGGCCGGCCATGGTGTTCTCGTGCGGAAGCACGATCGCGTCCTCGGGCGGCGTGAGTGCCAGCGCGCCGAGCAGCCCCCGCTGCACGTGCCCGTCCGGGGCGGCCTGCTCGTAGACGTACAGCGCCGGCTCCGCGTCCGGGACGAGGATGCCGTTCCGGCGCCAGGCCTGCAGCAGCGTCGCGGCGCGTGCGTAACGATCCTGGCCGGCATCCGGGTCGGCGCGTGGGAGGATCAGTCGAACGATGTTGTGCTCGCTCGCCGCTTCGCGCTCGACCACCCCGCCCGCATCGATCACGTCGTACGGCGGGGAGGTCACCGGGCCGAGGTCGCGGGCGGCGAAGCGCAGGGCCCGGAACGGCGACAGCACCAGGCTCGTCGGACGGGGAGGAGCGGAAGGAGTCGCGGCGGGCCGCGAGGCAGCAACGACGGGATCGAGATCGGACGAGGCACCGGCTGGCATGTGCGCATGCTAGGTGGCCCGCACCGATCGGCCCGGCCGAGGACGACGAGGAGGAGTACGCGTGGCAGACAGCCGTTATGACCCCCGGTACGACCCGCGATACGACCCGCGCGCGCCGGAGGAGGAGAAGCCGCGGCCGTTCTCGGACCTGCCGCCGCCGCCACCCGACGTCACCCCCGGCGGCGAGCTCTACGACTGGTACATCCGTGGCCTGGATCTGCTCGCCAGCGGGGACGCCAACGCCGCGGTACAGCTGCTCACGCACACCTCGGGTGCCGAGCCGGAGTCGCGGATGGTGCGCGAGGCGCTGGCGCGGGCCCAGTTCGACGTGGGCATGTACGAGGAGGCGCGCGCCAACTTCGAGTGGATCGTGGCCATAAACCCGGCGGACGACTACTCCCAGTTCGGGCTCGGGCTGGCCGCCACCAAGCTGGGTGACCTGCCCGCCGCGGTCGAGCACCTCGCGCTGGCGGCAGCGATGCGGCCGGACATCAACTACTACGGCACCGCCCTGCGCGGCGCCCGGGCGGCGTTGACCGCGTCACGCCGCTGACGCGGGGCCGGGAGCTGGGGGCGTGTGACAGGCCGCTCGCCAAGGCGTACGACGCCGGGTTGTACGACCTGGACGGCGTCCTCTACCTGTCCGGGGACCCGGTGCCGCACGCGGCCGACAGCGTTGCCGCGGCCCGGGGGGCCGGGCTGCGTGCGGCGTTCGTCACGAACAACGCGTCCCGACAACCGGCCAAGGTCGCCGCGCACCTCACCGAGCTCGGGATACCGGCGGCGCCGCGGGACGTGGTCACCAGCGCCCAGGCCGCGGTCCGCTGGCTCGCCGCCAGGCTGCCCGCCGGCAGTGCGGTGCTCGTGGTCGGCACGGACGACCTGGCTGAGGAGGTCACAGCCGGCGGGCTGCGACCGGTGCGCTCCGCGGACCACGGCCCGGCGGCGGTCGTGCAGGGCCTGGGGCCGGAGACAGGCTGGCGGGAGCTGTCGGAGGCCGCGGTCGCACTACGCGCGGGCGCGCTGTGGGTCGCGGGCAACGCCGACGCGACCTACCCGAGCCCGCGGGGGCCGCTGCCCGGCAACGGGGCCATGGTCGCGGCCCTCGTCGCGGCGACCGGGCTGCAGCCGGTGGTGGTCGGCAAGCCCGAGCCCGAGCTGCACCGCGAGTCGGTCGAGCGGGTCGGCGCCCGCCACCCGCTGGTGGTCGGCGACCGGCTCGACACGGACGTGCTCGGCGCGGTGAACGGCGGCGCCGACAGCCTGCTGGTGCTCACCGGGGTCACCAGCCGCGACGACCTGCTGGCCGCCCCGACCGGCAGGCGGCCCACGTACGTCAGCGCCGACCTGCGCGCCCTGCTGCGCCCGCAGGCACCGGTGACCATCGACGGCGACCGGGCCACCTGCGGCGCAGCGACTGCCCGGTGGGTGGCGGGCGGCCTGCAGGTCGACGGGACCGACGACGAGGCCCTGCGCGCTGCCTGCGCGTTGTCCTGGGCTCGCGCCGACCTGCCGGGCTGACGGCCTGCCGGGCTGACGGCCTGCCGGGGGCGCCCTACCGGCCCGCGGCAGCCTGGCGCAGCTCGCGCTTGAGGATCTTGCCGCTGGGGTTGCGGGGGAGCGATCCGGCGATCCGCCACTCCCTCGGCACCTTGTAGCGCGCGACACGGGCGCGCACGTGCTCCTCCAGAGCCGGCACGTCCAGGGGCTCCCCGGACCGGGTGACGACGAAGGCCACGACCCGTTCGCCGTAGGTCTCGTCCGGCAGCCCCACCACGGCCGCCTCGTGCACATCCGGGAACTGCGCGAGGACCTCCTCGATCTCGCGCGGGTAGATGTTGACGCCGCCGGAGATGATCATGTCCTTGGTGCGGTCGACGATGGAGAGGAACCCCTCCTCGTCGGCCACGGCGACGTCCCCCACGGTGATGAAGCCGTCCGGCGACGTCGCGGCGGCCGTGGCGTCGGGATCGCGCAGGTAGCCCTTCATCAGCATCGGCGAGCTGGCCCAGAGCTCCCCGGGCTGCCCGGGACCGACCGGCTGCCCGTCGAGGTCGAGCAGCCGCACCTGCGTGCCGAACCAGGGATGGCCGACGCTGCCGGCCTTGCGCAGCGCGTCCTCCGGCCGCAGGTCGGTGACGATGCCGCACTCGGTGGAGCCGTACAGCTCGTGCACGCCGACGCCGGGGAACGCCTCGAGCACCCACTGCTTGAGGGCCACCGGCAGGGCGGCGGCGTTGAAGTACAGCGTGTGCAACGCGGACAGGTCGTGGTCGGCGGCCGGTTCCTCGACGAGGCGGCGGATCTGCTGGGCGTGGGTGGGTACCAGGAACGTCGTCTCGATGCGCTCGTCGACCACCAGCCGGAGGAACAGCTCGGGGTCCCAGGACCGCAGGATCGTGGTGCAGCCGCCGAGCTGGGGGCCGGCGAAGGCGAAGGACATGCCGGCCCCGTGGTACATCGGCGCCACCGCCAGCGTCCGGCGGCCCGGGCCCAGGCCGTACTCCAACCCGGCCGCCATCGCGGTGAGCACGCGCGCGCGGTGGGTCAGGACGACGCCCTTCGGGCGACCGGTAGTGCCCGACGTGTAGGTGATGCAGAAGGCGTCATCCTCGGCGACGGCAACCCGCGGGTCGGCTCCCCTGGCGGTCGCCAGCACCTGCTCGTAGCCGACGCCGGCGCCGGAGGCGGTCCCGAACTCGAGCACCGTCGTCAGGGTGTCGGCGAGCCCGTCGACCTGCCCGGCGAGGGCGCCGTCGAGCAGCAGCCCCCGGGCGCCCGAGTGCTCGAGGGCGTAGGCGTTGTCGGCGACGGCGTTGCGGCTGTTCAGCGGCACCATAGGCAGCCCGGCCTTCGCCAGAGCGGTGATCACCTCGACGTACTCCGCCCGGTTGCCGGACAGGACCGCGACCGGCTCCCCGGGCTGCAGGCCCGAGGTGAGCAGTGCCTGGGCCAGCCGGTTGGACCGGTCGTCGAGCTGCGCGAACGTCAGCGTCCGGCCCTGGTCGCGGACGGCCGGTGCGTGCGGGCGGCTGCGGCCGAACTCGCGGACGCCGCCGGCCATGCTCAGGCCACGGGTCATCCGGGCTCCTGGGCCGGGTGCAGCAGCATGTGCGCGGTGGCCTTCAGCACGGCGCGGTCCTGCTCGTCCAGCACGAGCCAGGACAACGCGTTGCGCCGCTTGCCGCTACGGGTGGTCTGCGTGGAGACGAGGTCCATCACCAACCGGATCCGGCTGCCGGCATGGACCATCGTCTGGAACCGGACATCGCTGAGGCCCACCATCGCGATCACGTCGTCCAGAGCGCCCGTCCGCTCCGCCATCCCACCGGCCAGCAGCAGCACGCCCTGGCCCATCAGGGGCGGGAGGGTGCCCTGCGCGCGCTGCTCCGGTGACGGGTGGAACAGCGGGTGCGGGTAGCCCCCGAGGGTGATCAGGCTGTCGACCAGCTCGGCGGTGAGCAGCTGCTCGGCCGACGTCACCGGCCAGGTGACAGTCGCTGTCGTACGTTTGGTCGTCGCGCCGGTCACGGCTGGTCCCTCCCGTCGCTCACGAGCTTGCGGTGTCGCCGGCGTGCCCCTGGTCCGCTTGACCCGTTCTACTGTATACATCAGACTTATCTTCGTCCATCGCCGTGGACGTGCGTCGCACCTGCCGAGGAGCCCGATGTCGGTCGACCACCCGTGCCTGTCGCTCGTGCCCGCGGACGAGGAGCGTGAGCTGCGGAGCACCGTACGGGCGATCGCCGCGAAGTACGGGCACCAGTACTGGGTCTCCGACTCGGCGTCCGGCGGCAACCCCACGGAGCTCGGGCGCGACCTGGGGCAGGCGGCCTGCTGGGCGTGGCCGTGCCGGAGGAGCACGGCGGCGGTGGGGGCACCTTCACCGACCTGGTGACCGTGACGGAGGAGCTCGCCGCGGGCGGTCTCCCGCTGCCCCTGCTGGTCATCTCGCCGTCGGTCTGCGCCACCGTGCTCGCCGGCAGCGGCACACCGGAGCAGAAGGCCGCCTGGCTGCCCGGGCTCGCCTCCGGGGAGAAGGTCATGTGCTTCGCGATCACCGAGCCCGACGCAGGTCTGAACACCCACGCCCTGCGCACCCGCGGGGTGCGGCGCGAGGGCGGCTGGCGGATCGACGGCGAGAAGTACTACGTCCCACGTGGACAACTCCGACGCGATCCTGGTCAACGCCCAGGACCAGCGAGCGCGACGCCCGCGGCCGCGGCGCGCTGTCGCTGTTCATCGTCGACGTCGACGCCCCCGGGCTGACCGCAGCGAGATCCCGGTCGAGACGCTGGAGCCCGACCGCCAGTTCACGCTGACCGTCGTCCCCGACGGCGTCGCCGTCGGGGACGACGCGCTGGTGGGCACGGTCGACGCCGGGCTGGCCGGGCTGTTCCCCGGGCTCAACCCGGAGCGGGTCGGGTGCGCGGCGCTGCTCAACGGCGTCGCCCGGTACGCCCTGGACAAGGCCGCCCGGTACGCCCGCGAGCGCGAGGTGTGGGGCGTCCCGATCGGCACCCACCAGGGGGTTGCGCACCCGCTGGCGAAGGCGTGGCTCGAGCTCGAGGCGTCGCTGCTGGTGACCGCCCGCGCGGCGGCGCTGCACGACGCCGGCCTGCCGGGCGGCTCGGCCGCCAACGTCGCCAAGCTGATGACCGCCGACGCGGCGGCGCACGCGCTGGACGCGGCCATCCAGACCCACGGCGGCAACGGGATGTCCACCGAGTACGGGCTCTCGACGCTGACCGGCCTCGTCCGGCTGTTCCGCATCGCGCCGCTGACCACCGAGATGGTGCTCAACCACATCGCCCAGCACGAGCTCGGCCTGCCGAAGTCGTACTGACGTGACCGTGGAGGTGCCCGACGACGGTCCGGTCCGGACGGTCACGCTGCGGCGGCCGCCGGCGAACGCGCTCACCGCCGTGGAGTACACCGCGCTGCGGGAGACGTTCATTGCGCCCTCCGACGGCGTACGGGTCGTCGTGCTGCGCGGTGACGGGGCCAGCTTCTGTGCCGGGCAGGACCTGGCCGAGGCCCGGTCGCTGACGCCGGCGCAGATCGACCCGCATCTGCTGCTGGCCGGCAGCGCCGTGGCCGCGGCGGCGTGGTCGCCGCTGCCGCTGGTCACGGCCGTCGGCGGCCCGGCGGTGGGGACCGGCGCCCTGCTCGTGGCGCTCGCCGACGTCGTCGTCATGGCCGACGGCGCCTGGCTGAGCTTTCCGGAGGCCGGGTACGGCATGCCGGTCGGGCTGTCCCTGCTCGCCCGGTACGTGCCGGCCCGGTACGTGCCGGCCCGGACGGCGCGCCGGCTCCTGGCCACCGGTGGGCCGACCGGCGCTGGCGAGCTCGCCGCGCTCGGCGCCGTGGACCACCTGGTCGCTGCCGAGCAGCTCGACCGGGCGACCGACACCGCCGTACAGCAGCTGCTCGGTCTGTCGCCGGCGATGGCGGCGTGGCTGTTCGCCGGTCCGGAGCGCGCGTCCCGCGAGGCCGACTACCTCGCCGAGGTGCGGGCGGCCGCCGACGCGCAGGCCTGGCACTTCGAGCGGGCGACCCGGCCGGCGCGGGGTGCCGGCTGACAGCTCCGCCCGCCGTCGACGGGGCGCCTGGCCGCGGGACCGGCCCCCTGACTGCCGGGGCCCGGGCTGCGAGCGTGCCGGCTACAGGACGGCGCGCAGGCGAAGCAGGTCCAGCGGGCCGGCCTGGACCCGCAACCGCCCGCTGGCCCAGGCCGCGGGAACTGCGAGGCGCCCCTCGGCCAGGGCCAGCAGGTCGTCGCTGCTGACGCGCAGCCGCACCTGCGCGCGGTCGGCGCCGGTGTCGGTGAGTTCGCACAGCCCGTCGTCGCACAGCCGCGCCGACCACGTCACGTCGAGGTCGTGGACCTCGCACGAGACGGTGCGGTCGGCGCTGTAGCGACGGCGGAGCTCGGGCTCCACCTCGGCCAGCCGCTGCACCAGGGAGCGCACGGCGTCCTCGACCTGCTCAGCGGTTGCCACGACACCCTTCCTCCCACGCGGGGCAGGACCAGCGGACGCTATCCGACAGGTTGTAGCGTCCGGCCCGCACCCGGCCCGGGTGCACCGTGACCGGAGGATGACGTGCGCGACGCGCTCAAGGCATACCTGTCCCTGGCCAGCAGCCTCACCGAGGTGACCCGCCAGCGGGCCCTCGCCGCAGCCCGGGCGCTCGTGTCGCAGGGAGAGGCGACCGCCGAGCAGGTCACGGCGCTGGCCGAGGACCTCGTCGCGCAGAGCCGGGCCAACCGGGAGGCCGTCACCGCCCTGACGAGGTTCGAGGTCGACCGGGCCCTCGGCCGGGTCGGGCTCGCCTCGGCGGACGAGGTGGGCGAGCTGGCCGCGCGCGTCAGGGTGCTCGAGACCGAGCTGCGGACGCTGCGGTCCACGGTCGGCAGCGGGAGCGGCGCCGGTAGCCGCGGCGCGACGGCAGCGCTGGAGCCGCCGTCCACCGCGCCGTCCGCCGCGCCGACGCCGGCGCCGGCAACGAGGGCGCCCGCGAAAAAGGCGCCCGCGAAAAAGGCACCCGCCAAGAGGGCAGCGACGGAGCAGCCGGCGACGGAGCAGCCAGCGACGGACAAGCCGGCGAAGAAGGCAGCCGCGAAGAAAAAGGCAGCGGCCGACGGGCCGGCGAAGAAGGCAGCAGCGACCGGCAGCGACGCCCGTGGCTGACGGCGGCGCGGACGACCCGGTCAGCGACCGGGTGGCCGCCCGGCTCGCGGAGCTGCCGGGGACCCCGGTCGGCGAGCACGTGGTCGCGTACGACGAGGTGCACCGGATGCTGCAGGACGCCCTCGACCGTCTCGACGAGGGCTGAGCGCTGGCCCGCCGGGCCCGCCTCGATGCCGAGCTGGTACGGCGCGGGCTCGCCCGCAGCCGGGAGCACGCCGCCGCTCTGATCACCGATGGGCTGGTCCGCGTCGGCGGCGCGGTGGCTACCAAGCCGGCGACCGCGGTCGAGCCGGGCGCGGCGCTGCTGGTCGACCAGGCTCCCGGGGAGTCGTACGTCTCGCGGGGAGCGCACAAGCTGGCCGGGGCGCTGGACGCGTTCGGCTACGACCCCGCGGGCACGCGGGTGCTGGACGCCGGGGCGTCGACGGGCGGGTTCACCGACCTGCTGCTGCGCCGGGGGGCGGCGCACGTGACCGCCGTGGACGTCGGGTACGGGCAGCTGGCCTGGTCGCTGCAGAGCGACCCGCGGGTGACGGTGCTCGACCGGACGAACGTCCGGGCCCTGGAGCCGGCGCAGGTCGGTGAGCCGGTGGACCTGGTGGTGGCCGACCTGTCGTTCATCCCGCTCGGCCTCGTGCTGCCCGCGCTGGTGCGGTGCGCCCGCCCGTACGCCGACCTGATGCCGATGGTCAAGCCGCAGTTCGAGGTGGGGCGCGAGCGACTGCCCCCGGGCGGGGTCGTCCGCGACCCGGAGCTGCGGGCGGAGACGGTGCGCACGGTGGCCGGGCAGGCCGCGGAGCTGGGGCTTGGCGTACGCGGGGTGGTCGCCAGCCCGCTGCCGGGCCCAAGCGGCAACGTCGAGTTCTTCCTGTGGCTGCGGGCCGGCGCGCCTGCCCTGGACGATGACGACCTGCTGCGCGCGGTGCGCGACGGACCGCGATGAGAGGGTGACGCCGTGACCCGATCGGTGCTCCTCGTCGCCCACACCGGACGTGCGGCCACGGCTGAGGCCGCCCGCCGGGTCGTCCGCCGCCTGCAGGTCGCCGGCGTGGAGGTGCGCGTGCTGGCCGACGAGGCGGAGGACATCGGGCTGACCGGCGTCCGGGTCTGCGCGTACGACCGGACCGCCGCCGCCGGGACCGAGGTCGTCCTGGTGCTCGGCGGCGACGGCTCGATCCTGCGCTCCGCCGAGCTCGCCCGCGAGGCGCACGTCCCGCTGCTCGGGGTCAACCTGGGGCGGGTCGGCTTCCTGGCGGCGGCCGAGTCCGAGGACCTGGACGCGACCGTCGAGCTGGTGCTGGAGCGGGCGTTCGACGTCGAGGAGCGGATGACCCTCGATCTCTCGGTGCTGCAGGAGGGTGCCGAGGGGCGTACGGGGTGGGCGCTCAACGAGGTGTCCGTGGAGAAGGCCGCCCGCGAGCGGATGCTCGAGCTGGTCGTCGAGGTGGACGGGCGGCCGCTCTCGCGCTGGGGCTGCGACGGGGTCGTGGCGGCGACACCGACCGGCTCGACGGCGTACGCGTTCTCCGGCGGGGGCCCGGTCGTCTGGCCGGGCGTGGAGGCCCTGACGCTGGTCCCGATCAGCGCGCACGCGCTGTTCGCCCGGCCGATCGTGGTGGCCCCGACCTCGGTGATCGCGATCGAGGTTCTGCCCAGCGGCGCCGAGGCCTTTCTGTCCGCCGACGGCCGCCGCACCATGCCGCTCACCCACGGCACCCGCATCGAGATCCGCCGCGGCCAGGTGCCCGTGCTGCTCGCCCGCACGCACCGGACGCCCTTCACCGACACGCTGGTCCGCAAGTTCGAGCTGCCGGTCGGGGGGTGGCGCGGCAGCGCCGAGCGCCGGACCGGGTGACCCGCGCCGCCCGGCCCCCGGCGGGCGAGGTCCCCGGGACTGTCAGTGCCCGGCCGTAGTGTCGCGGCGTGCTCGAGGAGATGCGGATCCGGGGGCTCGGCGTCATCGACGACGCCGTGCTCGAGCTGTCCGCGGGCCTCACGGTGGTCACCGGCGAGACCGGCGCGGGCAAGACGATGGTCGTGCAGGGCCTGAGCCTGCTGTTCGGCGGCCGGGCCGACGCCGGGCGGGTCCGGCCCGGCGCGTCGCGGGCCGTCGTCGAGGGTCGACTGGCGCTGCCGGCGGCGCACCCGGCTGTGGAGCGCACGCTCGACGCCGGCGGCGAGCTCGACGACGGCGTGCTGCTGGTGTCGCGGACGGTCTCCGCCGACGGCCGGTCCCGGGCCCACCTGGGCGGGCGCGGGGTGCCGGTCGGCGTGCTCGGCGAGCTGTCCGAGTCGCTAATCGCGGTGCACGGCCAGAGCGACCAGCAGCGCCTGCTGCAGCCGGCCCGCCAGCGGGCGTCCCTCGACCGGTTCGGCGGCGAGCCGCTGCTGGGCGTGCGCCGGGCGTTCTCGGAGCGCTGGGCGAGGTGGCGCGAGATCCGTACGACGACCGAGCGGCTGCGGGCCGAGGCCGCGGAGCGCCGGCGCGAGGCCGAGCTGCTGCGGCTGGGCCTGGCCGAGGTCGAGGCGGCCGCGCCGCTGCCCGGCGAGGACGAGGCCCTGCGCGCGGCGATCCGCCGGCTGGACGCGGCCGACGAGCTGCGCGCGGCCGCGACCCTCGCCTCGGAGGCGCTGACGGGTACGGACGAGCCCGGGGCCGGCGACGCGCTGGGCCTGCTCACCAGCGCGCGGCGGGCCCTGGAGCAGGCCGCCGACGCCGACCCCGAGATCGCGGGGCTGGCCGCCCGGGTCGCCGAGGCCGCCTACCTGGTCGCCGACGTCGCAGGTGATGTCGCCTCCTACGCCGCCTCCGTCGACGTCGACCCCGCCCAGCTGGCCGCGGCCCAGGAGCGACTGGCCGTGCTCACCGGTCTCGTGCGCCGGCACGGCGACGACGTCGAGGCGGTGCTCGCCTGGGCGCAGGCGGCCTCGCTGCGCCTGCTCGAGCTCGACGGCACCGACGACCGGCTGGCGGCCCTCGCCGCGGAGGACGCGGCGCTGACCGCGGAGCTGGGGGCGCTCGCGGGCGAGCTCACCGCTACCCGCACCGCGGCCGCCGACCGGTTCGGCGCCGCGGTGACGGCCGAGCTGGCCGAGCTCGCGATGCCGCACGCCCAGGTCAGCGCGGCCGTGTCCTGCCGGGACGACCCCGCCGGGCTGCCCGTCGGTGACCGGCTCCTCGCCGCCGGGCCGCACGGCGTCGACGACGTCGAGCTGCTGCTCGCGCCGCACCCTGGCGCCCCGGCCCGGGCCCTGCACCGCGGCGCCTCCGGCGGCGAGCTGTCCCGGGTGATGCTCGCCGTCGAGGTGGTGTTCGCCGGTGCGGACCCGGTGCCGGTGATGGTCTTCGACGAGGTCGACGCGGGCGTGGGTGGGCGCGCGGCGGTCGAGGTCGGCCGGCGGCTCGCCAGGCTGGCCCGCGACCACCAGGTGCTCGTCGTCACCCACCTGCCGCAGGTCGCCGCGTTCGCCGACAGCCACCTGCAGGTGGTCAAGAGCAACGACGGCAGCATCACGCGCAGCGGCGTCGTGCGGCTCGACGACGCCGGCCGGGTCGCCGAGCTGTCCCGGATGCTCGCCGGGCTCGACAGCGGCCTGGCCCGCGGACACGCCGAGGAGCTGCTGGCCAGCTCCAAGGCCCTGGTGGCCCAGGACACCGGATGACCGACCCGGCGCCCCTGGTGGGCGGGGACGGGTCGGGCCAGCAGCTGCGGGAGCTGACCGGGGACGAGCGGGAGCAGGCCCTCGCCCTGTCCGTGCTGGCCTTCGGCGGCGAGCCCGGCGGTCCCGTCACGCCCGAGCCGGCCGGCTCCCGGACGTGGGGCATCCTCGAGGGCGACCGGCTGCTCGCGACGGCGACCTGGCGGTCGTACGCCCAGTGGTGGGGCGGCCGGCCGGTGCCGATGGGTGGCGTGGCCGGGGTCGCCGTGCACCCGGACGGGCGCGGGCAGGGGGCGGCGACCCGGCTGGTGCGCGTGCTGCTCGGGCAGCTGCGCGGCGCGGGGCAGCCGATCAGCGTGCTGTTCCCGACCGCGCCGGGCATCTACCGGCCGCTCGGCTGGGAGCTCGTCGGCCGGCTCGACGAGACGGTCCTGCCGACCGCGGCCCTGCGGACGGTCCGGCCCTCCGGTGCGGCCCGGGTCCGCACGGCCGGGCTGGCGGACGTGCCGACACTCACCCGGCTCTGGCACGAGCACGGCCGGGCGACCGACGGAGCGCTCACCCGCGACGGGCCGAGCTCGCCGCGGGGGCTCGAGAAGCTGCTCGCCCACGACGTCGTCGCGCTCGCGGAGCAGGACGGCCGGGCGACGGGCTACCTGGCGTACGACCGGGGCCGCGGCTACGGCGCTGCCGCCGAGCTCCTGGTCGCCGAGCTGGTCGCGCAGGACCCGGCGGCGCTGTCCGCGCTGCTCGCGAGCCTGGCCTCGTGGGACGCCGTCGCCGGCTCGGTGCGCTGGACGGGGCCGCTCGACGAGGTCGCCCTCGCGCTGGGCAGCACGCTGCCGACCCCCGGCGTCGGCCGGCCCTGGATGCTGCGCATCGCCGACGCGCCCGCCGCGGTCGCCGCCCGGGGCTGGCGCAGCAGCGTGCGCGCGCAGGCCGCGTTCACCCTGGTGGACCCCGAGGTGCCGGACCACGAGGGGCCGTGGCTGCTCACGGTGCAGGACGGCGTCGGGCGCCTGGACCGGGCCCCGGCGGGCTCGCCGCGGCTCGACGTCCGCGGGCTGGCCCTGCTCTACGCCGGCGCCGGGCCCGGCCGGCTGCTGCGGGCCGGGCTGCTGGAGGCGCCCGTACCCGGCCTGGACGCCTGTGCCGGGCCGGCGCCCGTGCTGCTCGACTACTTCTGAGCCTGCTGCCCGGGGCAGGCGCGCCGGGCGGCCGCGTCGCTCCCGCTCTGGCAGACTCGACCCGGTGAGACTGGCCCCGCGCCGCAACCGAGCGGGGGACCGGCTGCCCGGGCCCGGGGGAGTCGCGCGGCTGGACCGGCGTACCAAGACCCTGACCAAGCGGCTGCGGCCGGGCGACATCGCGATCATCGACCACACGGACCTGGACCGGGTCAGCGCCGACGCGCTGGTCGGCTGCCGCGTCTCGGCGGTCGTGAACGTCGCGGACAGCATCAGCGGCCGCTACCCCAACCTCGGGCCCGAGATCCTGCTCGCCGCCGGCATCCCGCTGCTGGACGGCGTCGGGCCGGGCGTGTTCGACAGCGTGTCCGAGGGCGACGAGGTCCGCCTGGAGGGCGACAGCCTGCTCAGCGGCGACACCGCGGTGGCGACCGGGACCGCGCAGACCGTGGAGAGCGTCGAGGCGGCGATGGCCGACGCGCGGCTGGGCCTCGCGACCCAGCTCGAGGCGTTCGCCGCCAACACCATGGAGTACATGCTCAAGGAGCGCGACCTGCTCCTGGACGGCGTCGGCGTGCCCGAGGTGCGTACCGACCTGCAGGGCCGGCACGTCCTGATCGTCGTGCGGGGCTACGACTACAAGCAGGACCTCGCGGTGCTCCGGCCCTACATCCGGGAGTACAAGCCGGTCCTGATCGGCGTCGACGGCGGCGCCGACGCGCTGATCGAGGCCGGTTACCGCCCGCACATGATCGTCGGCGATATGGACTCGGTGTCCGACGCGACGTTGCGCTGCGGTGCGGAGGTGGTCGTCCACGCCTACTCCGACGGTCGCGCGCCGGGGCTGGAGCGGGTGCAGGCGCTCGGGCTCGAGGCCGTGACCTTCCCGGCCGCCGGCACCAGCGAGGACGTCGCGATGCTGCTCGCCGACGAGAAGGGCGCGACGCTGATCGTGGCGGTGGGCACCCACGCGACCCTCGTCGAGTTCCTCGACAAGGGGCGGGCCGGGATGTCCAGCACCTTCCTCACCCGGCTGCGGGTGGGCGGCAAGCTGGTCGACGCGAAGGGCGTGAGCCGGCTCTACCGCAGCCGGATCTCCTCGCTGTCCCTCGTGCTGCTGGTGCTGGCGACGCTGATCGCCATCATCGCTGCGCTGTACGTCTCGACGGCCGGCCAGGCCTACTCGGTGCTGCTCGGCGACCAGTGGCACGACTTCCTGTTCTGGCTGTCCGAGCTGTTCTGAGCCGCCCGGACGCGCGCTCCTGGGACGTTCGCAGGCCTGGGACCGTTCAGTAGCCTGAGGTCGCCTGCTGCGGGCAGGGCCACCGCCTGTCGGTCCCTGCCCCGGCGCCGTCGTGCGGCACAGTCGAGGGGCCCGGTCCGCGAACGACACGATCCCACCGGCGGGTCCGGCTCCGTGCCGCGACCGCCACGAGCACGGAGCTTCATGGTCGACTTCCGCTATCACCTCGTGTCGATCATCGCTGTGTTCCTGGCACTGGCCCTGGGCATCGTGATCGGTACGACGGCGCTCAACGGGGAGATCCTGGACTCGCTCAAGAGCTCGATCGGCACCCTGACCGCGGAGAAGCGCAACCTCGAGGGCAGCGTCACCGAGCTGCGCCAGCAGACCGCGACCGACCAGCAGCTCGCCGACCGGATCGGGCCGGCCGCGGTAGCCGGGCAGCTGCAGGGCCGGCGGGTGGTCCTGGTCACCCTGCCGAACGGCTCGGCGGCCGCGGCCGACGCGCTGGTCCCGCTGCTGCAGGCAGCGGGCGCGACCGTCACGGGCAACGTGCAGCTGCGCGGCGATCTCATCGACCCGGAGCGGGCAGCCGCGGTGGACGCGGTGATCACCCAGGTGTCGCCGGGCGGGCTGGACGGGGCCGGCACGGAGACGGTGCAGCGGGCATCCGCGGAGCTGGCCGCCGCGCTGGTGTCCTCGTCCGCCGGCAGCTCCATCTCGAGCTCAGCGGCCGACGAGGTGCTCGCCGGCTTCCGCGACGGCAACCTCATCGAGGCCGACGACGACCTCGGGGCGCGCGCGGAGCTCGCGGTGCTGGTGGCCGGCGACCCGGTCACCTCCGACGACGCGACGGTGCGCGCCGCCCGGGCCCGGGCGCTGCTGTCGTTCGCGGCGGCGTTCGACGCCGCCGGCGAGGGCGCGGTCGTGGCCGGTCCGTCGGCCGCCGCGGAGGAGGGCGGGGTGGTCCGGGCGCTGCGCGACGACGGGGCCCTCTCCCAGCGGGTCAGCTCGGTGGACGGCGCGGACCAGCCGCAGGGCCGCCTCGTGGTGGTGTTCGCGCTGCGGGAGCAGGCCGAGGGCGGCAGCGGCCGCTACGGCGCCGGCCCGGGCGCGCAGGCCGCCGTGCCGTCGCTGCCCGCGGCCGGATGAGCCGGGGGCCGGCCTCCCCGGGCGCCCGCGCGCTGCTCGGGGCGGCGCTGGCCGCCGGGGTGAGCACCGCCGGCCCGCTGCGGCGCAGCCCGGCTCTGCAGCGGACCAACCACCGGGGCGCGGTCGTGTCGCTGGCCAGCGGACCGGCGCTGGCGCTCGGCGCCGTCACCGCCGCCACGCTGCCGCTGCCCGCGGTGGCGACGGCCGGGCTGGTCGCGGGCGCCGTCGGCGCCTACGACGACACGGCCGGCGCCCGCCCGGCCGAGGCCGGCGCGAAGGGCTTCCGCGGCCACCTCGCCGCCCTGCGCGGCGGGCGGATCACCGCGGGCACGGTCAAGGTGGTCGGGATCGGGCTCGCCGGGCTGGCCGGGGTCGCGCTGCTGCCGCGACCGGCACCGGCCGTGGACCTGGTCCTCGGGGGCGCGATCGTCGCCGGCACCGCCAACCTGGTCAACCTGCTGGACCTGCGCGCGGGCCGGGCCCTCAAGTGCGGGATCGCCCTGGCCCTCGCCCTCGGCCAGCCCGGGGTCGCCGGGGCCGCCGCCGTCCTGCTGCCCGAGGACCTGGCCGAGCGCACCATGCTCGGGGACACCGGCGCCAACGCGCTCGGTGCGGTGCTGGGCCTGGCGCTGGTCGACCGGCTGCCCGGCCGGCGGGCGGTGGCGACCGCCCTCGCGGTGCTCGGCACCCTGACGGCCGCGTCGGAGGTGGTGTCGTACAGCTGGGTGATCGACGCGACGCCGCCGCTGCGCTGGCTCGACCGGCTGGGGCGCCTGCCGTGAGAGCCGCCCGCACCCTGCTCGGGGCGGCGGCGGGCATCGCGCTCGTGACCGTCGCGGCCCGGGCGGTGGGCTTCGGGCGTACGGCGGTGTTCAGCCGGACGGTGGAGCTGACGTGCCTGGGCGACACGTACACCGTCGCGAACGCCGTGCCCAACGTGGTGTTCGAGATCGTGGCCGGCGGGGCGCTCGCCTCGCTCGTGGTGCCGGTCCTCGCCCCGGCGGTCGAGGCCGGGGACCGGGCGGCCGCGTCCCGCACCGTGTCGGCCCTGTTGAGTTGGACGCTGCTGGTCCTCACGCCGGTCGCGCTGGTCGGGCTGGCGACCGCGCCGCTGCTCGTGCGCGGCCTGCTCGGCAGCTCCGAGTGCGGCCCGGCCGCGCAGACCGTCGGCACCGCGATGCTGCGCGTGTTCAGCCCGCAGATCGTGCTGTACGGCGTCGCGGTCGTCCTCACCGGTGTGCTGCAGGCGCACCGGCGCTTCCTGGGGCCGGCCCTCGCGCCCCTGCTGTCCAGCGTGGTGGTGGCCGGCAGCTACCTGCTGTACGCGCTGCGCGGCCGGCAGGACCTGGACACGCTCAGCCGCAGCCAGGAGCTGGTGCTCTCGGTCGGGACGACCGCGGGGGTGGCCGTCCTTGCCCTGGTGCTGGTCGTCCCGCTGCGCGGCACCGGGCTGCGCCTGCGGCCGACCCTCACCTTCCCGCCCGGGGTGGCCGGCCGCGTACGCCGGCTGGCGGCTGCCGGGGTCGCCGGGCTCGCCGCGCAGCAGGTCGCGCTGGTCGTCGCGCTGCGGCTGGCCGCCGACAGCGCGCGCGGTGGGCCCGCCCGCTTCACGGTGGCGACCGCACTGTTCCTGCTGCCCTGGGCGGTGCTGGCGGTGCCGATCGCGACCAGCGCGTTCCCGCGGATGGCGGCGGCCGACGACGCCGGCTACGCGGACGTGACCGGCCGGGCGGTGCGCGCCGTCGTGGTGCTCAGCCTGGCCGGGGCCGCCGCCCTGGCCGCGGTCGCCGTGCCGGCCGCCCGGCTGCTCGACCCGGACCAGGCCGCCGCCCTCGCCGGCGCCGTACGCGCCTTCGCCCCCGGCCTGCTCGGCTACGGGCTGCTGGCCCTGCTGACCCGCGCGCTGTACGCCCGGGGGCAGGGCCGCGCGGCCGGGACCGCGACGGTCGCCGGCTGGCTCGCGGTGGCCGCCGCCGACGTGGTCCTCGTCCTCGGCACCGACCTGGCGCCGGTCACCGCCCTCGGGCTGGGCAACACCGTCGGCATGACCGTCGCCGCCCTGCTGCTGGTGCGCGCGGTCCGGCGCCGCTCGCCCGGCGCACTGCAGGGCTCCGGCCGGACGGCGGCGACGGCGACGGTCGCCGCGCTCGTCGCCGGGGGAGCGCTGACGGCGCTGCCGCTGCCCGCCGACCCCGCGGTGCCCGCCACCGTGCTGCTCGGCGCGGGCCTGGCCGGCGCCGCCACGCTGCTCTACGCGGGTCTGCTCCGGGTGGCCGACCCCGCCGCTCTCCGGGGCCTGCGCCGTGGCTAGCGCCGACCCCCGACCGGGGCTGCGGGTGCTGCTGGTGCTGGGCACCGCGACCGGCGGGGTCGGGCAGCACGTCCACGGCCTGGAGGCCCGGCTCCGCGCGGCCGGCGTCGACGTTCGGGTGGCCTGCCCCCCGTCCACGCAGGCGGTGTTCGGCTTCGCGCGGCACGTCCCGCTGGAGGTCGGCTCCCGCCCGAGCCCGGTCCGGGACGCCCGCGCGGTGCGGGCCCTGCGCCGGCAGCGGGCCGACGTGGTGCACGCGCACGGGCTGCGCGCCGGCGCCCTCGCCGCGCTGGCCGGCCTGCCCTTGTCTCGAGGGCGGCGGGCCGGCCGCCGGCCGCTCGTGGTGACCTGGCACAACGCCCAGCTCACCGGCGGCAGGGCCGGCGCGCTGCTCGAGCGGCTCGTCGCCCGGCGCGCGGACGTCACCCTGGCCGCGAGCGACGACCTCGCCGCACGGGCGCGCGCCCTGGGAGCCACCGACGTACGGCTGGCGCCGGTCGCGGCTCCGGCACTGGTCCGCACCGGCCGCGACCCGGATCTGGGCTCCCCGCTGGTCCTCGCCGTCGGCCGGCTGCACCCCCAGAAGGGCTACGACGTCCTGCTCGACGCCGTCGCGCAGCTGGGGGACGTCGTCGTCGCCGTCGCCGGCGACGGCCCGCTCGAGGCGGAGCTGCGCGCCCGCGCCCCCGGCGTGCGCTGGCTCGGCCGGCGCACCGACGTCGCCGACCTGCTCGCCGCCGCGGACGTGGTGGTGCTGCCCTCGCGGTGGGAGGCGCGCTCGCTCACCGCGCAGGAGGCCCTGCGGGCCGGCCGGCCGCTCGTCGCCACGGCGGTCGGCGGCCTGCCCGAGCTGGTCGGCGACGGGGCGCTGCTGGTGCCGCCGGGCGACGCGGCCGCGCTCGCCGCCGCCGTCCGCCGGCTGCTGGACGACCCGGCCGCCGCCGCGGAGCTGGCCGCCCGCGGCGCCGCACGGGCCGCGACCTGGCCCACCGAGGACGACACCGCCCGCCAGGTCGCCGCGGTGTACGACGACCTGCTGCGCCGCCGATGAGGGCCCGGGCCGCAGCCGCACTGCTCGTCCTGCTGCTGACCGGCTGGCTGGCCGCCCCCGCCCGGGCGGCCGAGCCCGCCCCCCGGCTGGAGGGCGTCCTCGTCATCGGGGTGGCCGGGCTGACCTGGAGCGACGTCGGCCGCGGCACGCCGCACCTGTCGCGGCTGGCCGAGATCGGCGCGGTGGGCGTGCTGTCGGTCAAGGGCCTGCCGGACGTGACCTGCCGGGCCGACGGCTGGCTGACCCTCGGCGCGGGCGCCCGCGCGCAGGCGTACGGCGTGCGGCACGCGCCCTGCGACAGCGCCACCACCGCCGACCCGCGGGACGCCGAGCGGAACGCCGCGAGCCGCGACGGCGCCCGGCTCGGGGCGCTCGCCGAGGCGCTGGGCGGCCGGGTGCAGGCGGCCGGCCCCGGGGCGGTGCTGGCCCTCGGCGGCGCCGCCCCGGCCGGCGCCGGGCAGCCGGTGGTCCTGGTCGACGGCGGCGAGGTCCGGCTGCGCGACGACGGCGTGGGCGTGCGGGCCGCGGACGCGGTGGTCGGGCAGGCGCTCGAGCGGCTACCGGCCGACGTCGACCTGATCGTGGTCGGGCTGTCCGAGGGACCCGGCGAGGACGACGCGCACCTGCACTACGTGGCCGGCTTCGGGCCGTCCTTCCCCCGCGGGGCGCTGAGCAGCCCGAGCACGGGGCGCAGCCCGTACGTCCAGCTCATCGACGTCGCGCCGACGGTGCTCACCCTGATGGGCGTCCCGGTGCCGGACACCATGGACGGCCAGCCGTGGCAGGTGAGCGGCGCGGCGCCCGCGCCCGCCGCCCTCGAGGACCTCGACGACCGGGCCTTCGCGGTCAAGCACGCCACGGTCTGGTGGTTCGTCACCGTCCTGGTGCTCGAGCTGGGGCTGCTGCTCCTGTTGGCCCGCTCGCCGCGGCGGGCCCGCGTCGTGGCGCTGGCGGGCGTCGCCGTGCTCGGGGCGTCCTACCTGGCCAACCTGGTGCCGTGGTGGCGCAGCAGCGTCCCGCTGTTCGCCCTGCTCGCCGTCACGCTCGCCCTGGCGGCCGTGGCAGCCGCGCTGGCCCTGCGCACCCGCCACCCCGAGGGCTGGGTGTGCGCCGGCGTCGCCGCGGTGGTCGCCGGAGACCTGGTGACCGGCGCCCACCTGCAGCTGGACAGCGTCGCCGGCTACTCCAGCCTGGTCGCCGGCCGGTTCAGCGGCATCGGCAACGTCGCCTTCGGCGTGTACGCCGCCGCCGCCCTGCTCGGCACGGCCCTGCTCGCCGGGGGCCGCCGGGCGCTGCTGGTCGTGCCCGTCGCCGGCCTGGTCGCGGTCGCCGCCGACGGCGCACCGATGTGGGGCAGCGACGTCGGCGGGGTGCTCGCGCTGGTGCCCGCGTTCGTCGTGCTCGCCCTGCTGCTGACCGGCACCCGGGTGTCGGTCGTACGCCTCGCGCTGGCCGTCGTCGCGGCGGCCCTGGTCGTCACCGCCTTCGCGCTGGCCGACGCCGCCCGGCCCGCGCGGGACCGCACCCACCTGGGGCGCTTCGTGGGGCAGGTGCGCGACGGCACCGCCGGCGACGTGCTCGGCCGCAAGGCCGAGGCGGTGTTCGCCCTGCTGTTCCACAGCCCGGTCACGGCGCTGCTCCCGCTGGTCGTCGGCGGCGCCGTGCTTCTCGTCCTTCGCCCACCGCGGCCGCTGGCCCGGGCGCTCACCGGGGTGCCGGGGCTCCGCGCCGGGCTGGCCGCGCTGGGCGTCGCCTCGGCGATCGGCTTCGCCGTCAACGACAGCGGCGCCGCCGTACCCGCCCTGGCGCTCGCCGTCGCCGTGCCCGCGGTGGTGGCAGCGGTGTGTGGCGTGTCGCCCGACGGGCGCGCCGAGGCGGGGCAGGAGTCCCGTTAGCATGGACTTCCGTGCAGCGGGCGCCGGTCCCGCTCCGACGCGGGGAGCTCCAGTGGCACGTGCGAGCCTTCGGGCGCAGGCGACCTGCCACCTGTTCGTCACCGGCGGTGTCGCCAGCTCGCTGGGCAAGGGACTGACGGCCAGCAGCCTGGGTCGGTTGCTCAAGGCCCGCGGCCTGCGGGTCACGATGCAGAAGCTCGACCCCTACCTCAACGTCGACCCCGGCACGATGAACCCGTTCCAGCACGGCGAGGTGTTCGTCACCGACGACGGTGCGGAGACCGACCTCGACGTCGGCCACTACGAGCGCTTCCTCGACGAGGACCTGGCGGGCGACAACAACGTCACCACCGGCCAGGTGTACTCCTCGGTGATCGCCAAGGAGCGCCGCGGGGAGTACCTCGGCGACACCGTGCAAGTCATCCCGCACATCACCGACGAGATCAAGAGCCGGGTCCTCGGGCTCGGCGGCCCGGACGTCGACGTGGTGATCACCGAGGTCGGCGGCACGGTCGGCGACATCGAGTCGCTGCCGTTCCTCGAGGCCGCCCGCCAGGTCCGCCAGGAGGTCGGCCGCGACCGGTGCTTCTTCCTGCACGTCAGCCTCATCCCCTACATCGGGCCCAGCGGCGAGCTCAAGACCAAGCCGACCCAGCACTCGGTCCAGGCGCTGCGCACCATCGGCATCACGCCGGACGCGATCGTCTGCCGCTCCGACCGGCAGCTCACCGACGGCATCAAGCGCAAGATCGCCAACATGTGCGACGTCGACGAGGAGGCCGTCGTCAGCGCCGTCGACGCGGCCTCCATCTACGACATCCCGAAGGTGCTGCACAGCGAGGGCCTGGACGCCTACGTCGTACGCCGGCTCGGACTGGCCTTCCGCGACGTCGACTGGTCGGACTGGGACCGGCTGCTGCAGCGCGTGCACCGGCCGGCGAAGGCCGTGACGATCGCCCTGGTCGGGAAGTACGTCGACCTGCCCGACGCCTACCTCTCGGTGGGTGAGGCGCTGCGCGCCGGCGGGTTCGCCAACGACGCCAAGGTCACGATCCGCTGGGTGCCGAGCGACGACTGCGAGAGCCCGCAGGGCGCCCGGGTCGCGCTGGCGGGCGTCGACGGGGTGCTCATCCCCGGCGGGTTCGGGGTGCGCGGCATCGAGGGCAAGGTCGGCGCGATCACGTACGCCCGGGTGGAGCACATCCCGGTCCTCGGGCTGTGCCTGGGGCTGCAGTGCATGGTCATCGAGACCGCCCGCAACCTCGCCGGCATCGTCAAGGCGGACAGCTCCGAGTTCGACCCGGCGACCCCCGACCCGGTGATCGCCACGATGGCCGACCAGCAGGACGTCGTGGCCGGCGAGCGCGACATGGGCGGCACGATGCGGCTCGGGCTGTGGCCGACCGCGCTCGTCCAGGGCTCGGTCGCCGCCCGGGCGTACGGCGACGAGCCGGCGAACGAGCGGCACCGGCACCGCTACGAGGTCAACAACGCCTACCGGCCGGCGCTCGAGGCCGCCGGGCTGGTCTTCTCCGGCACCTCCCCGGACGGCGCGCTGGTCGAGATCGCCGAGCTGCCGCGCGAGGTGCACCCGTTCTTCCTGGGCACCCAGGCCCACCCCGAGTTCCGCTCGCGGCCCACCCGCGCGCACCCGCTGTTCCGCAGCTTCGTCGCGGCCGCCGTCGAGCGCGCCGAGGGGCGGATGCTGCCGCTGCCGGCGTAGCCGCTACCGTCGCGCGGCATGGCACGCGACCTCGACCTGGTGGTGTTCGGTGCGACCGGCTTCGTCGGCCGCCTCACCGCGGAGTACCTCGCGCGGGCGGCGCCGCCGCAGGCCCGGATCGGCCTGGCCGGCCGGTCCCGCGACCGGCTGGAGGCCGTCCGCGCCGGCCTCGGGCCCCGGGCCGCCGACTGGCCGCTGCTCGTCGCGGACACCGGCGACCCCGAGGCCCTGCGGACACTCGCGGAGTCGACCACGGCCTTGGCGACGACCGTCGGGCCGTACGCCAGGTACGGCCTGCCGCTGGTCCGGGCCTGCGCGGAGGCGGGCACGCACTACGCCGACCTGACCGGCGAGGTGCTGTTCGTCCGGCAGAGCATCGACGCGGCGGAGGTTACCGCTCGCGGGACCGGGGCGCGGATCGTGCACGCGTGCGGCTTCGACTCGATCCCGTCCGACCTCGGCGTGCTGATGGCCGCCGAGCAGGCCCGGGCCGACGGCGCCGGCGAGCTCACCGACACCACGCTGCTGGTGCTGTCGATGCGCGGCGGCGCCAGCGGCGGCACCATCGACTCGGTCCGCGGGATGATCGACGAGGCGCGGACCAGCCCGGCGGCGCGCCGGCTGCTGCTCGACCCGTACTCCCTCAGCCCTGACCGGGCCGCCGAGCCCGACCTCGGCAGCGAGCGCGACAGCCTGGCGGTCACGCGTGCGGACGGCCGCTGGACGGCGCCGTTCGTGATGGCGTCCTTCAACACCCGCATCGTGCGGCGCAGCAACGCGCTGACCGGCTGGCGGTACGGCCGCGGGTTCCGCTACCGCGAGGTGATGGGCGTGGGCCGTAGCCCGGCCGCGCCGCTGCTGGCCGGCGCGGTCGCCGCCGGCGTCGGAGGGCTGCTGGCCGGGATGGCGCTGCCGCCGACCCGGTTCGTGCTCGACCGGGTGCTGCCCAAGCCGGGCCAGGGCCCCAGCGAGAAGGCCCGCGAGAACGGGTACTTCCGGATCCGGGTGACCGCCTCGACCACCAGCGGCGCGCGCTACCGCACCACCGTGGCGGCGAAGGGCGACCCGGGCTACGCGGCGACCGCGGTCATGCTCGGCGAGGCGGGGCTCGCCCTCGCCCTCGACGACCTGCCTCCCGCCGCCGGGGTGCTGACCCCGGCGACGGGGATCGGCCTGCCCCTGGTCGACCGGCTGCGCGCCGCCGGCTTCACGATGACGACCGAGCGGCTCGCCGCCGGGTCGTAGCGGACGGGCCAGGTCCCGCACCGAGAGCGAGGTGGGCGGCGCGACACGCCGGCGTGTCGCGCCGCCGGGCTCGCGGTCGCGGTCGCCCGCGGCGAGGGTGCCGGGGCCGCCCGCGGCGAAGGGTGCCGCGGTCGCCCGCGGCGACGGGTCCCGGGGCCGCCCGCGGCCTAGGGTGGCCGCGTGACGGAGCCGCACGCGTACGAGGTCGAGTCCACCGAGACGGTGTTCGCGGGGCGGGTGATCTCGGTGCGCAAGGACCAGGTCACCATGCCGGGCGGTACGACCAGCCAGCGCGACGTCGTCGTGCACCCCGGGGCCGTCGGCGTGGTCGCGCTCGACGAGGGCGGCCGGGTGCTGCTCGTCGAGCAGTACCGGCACCCGGTCACCCGGCGCCTGCTCGAGCTGCCGGCCGGGCTGCTCGACAAGCACGACGAGCCGGGGAGCCTGGCGGCGGCCCGTGAGCTCGGCGAGGAGGCCGGGATGGGCGCCGACACCTGGGACGTGCTGGTCGACGCGCTGACCAGCCCGGGCATGACCGACGAGTCGATCCGCCTCTACCTGGCCCGCGGGGTGCACGAGGTCGAGCGCGACGTGCAGGAGCACGAGGAGCTCGAGATGACCTCCACGTGGCTGCCGCTGGCCGACGCCGTCGACCGGGTGCTCGCCGGCGAGATCGAGAACGCGATGGCCTGCATCGGCATCCTGGCCGCCGCCGAGGCGCAGCGCCGCGGGTTCGCCGGGCTGCGGCCGGCCGACGCGCCGTGGCGGGCCCGGCCGGCCGCCGGCGGCTAGACGGCTAGACGGCTCAGCGCACCTCGAGGTCGACCTGCGCCGAGGCCCCGGGCGCCACCACCGCGGTGCCGGTGGCCGGGCCGTCCGCGGTCTGGGCGCGCAGCTCGTACGAGCCCGGTGCCAGGACGGCCGGCCAGGTGTAGCGGCCCTCGGCATCGGTGACCACGGCCAGGTCGGGCACCGGGCCCGCGTCGCCGACGGCCGCCACCAGCACGCCGGCGACCGGTCGGCCGGCGGCGTCGCGGACCACCCCGGAGGCGGCCGAGGCCGGCGCGGTCGCGGGAAGCGGGGACGGGGCTGTCACCACCGGCACGCCGGGCGTACCCGGTGACGCCGTGCCGTCGCTGCCGCAGCCGGCCACGGCGACGAGCAGCAGGCCGACGGCGAGCAGGACGGACGGGGGGCGGGTCCGGGCTGTCGGGCTGGTCCGGGTCACGGCGACGATCCTTTCCCCTGGAGACGCCGGTGCCGGGCGACCGCACGAGGCGGTCGCCCGGCAGCGGCCTACGGCTACGGGAGGTTGATGATCCCGACGATCGCGTTGAACTTGCCCTCGGTGAGACGGGTCGAGCTGTTGTTAGTGGCCGCGTGACCGCTGCCGCCGACGCCGTACGCGTGGATGCCCATGGAGCAGACCCCGACGCAGAACGGCGAGCCGGACGGCCGGACCTGGTGGTGCGGGGACCCGCTCATGCCGCCGACGGTGTCGTTCTGGTAGTAGAGCTTCTCGGTCTCGCTGGCCCGGATCACGTCCGTCGACCGCCACTGCGTCGAGGGCTTGTCGCCGGGGTAGCCGCGCACGATCGACTGCTGCCAGTCCAGGCTGGCGGTCTGCCAGAACATGCCGTACCAGCCGACGGTGTTGCCGACCCGGCAGTCCAGCTTGACGATGGCGCCGTCGAAGTTCCAGTCGGCGTTGTTGACCCACGCGCTGAAGGCGAAGGTGCGGGCGGGCCGGCAGGTGCCGAACGGCGCGGTGCCGCCGTTGCTGCCGGGCGTGTAGGTCAGGCCGCTGTACCAGGAGCCGTTCGAGCCGCCGGTGTGCACGCAGTGGCCCGCCGTCACCAGCGTGTCGGGGCTGACCATCCAGCCGGTGCAGTGCAGCCGGCCGTCGCGGTTGATGAGCACGGTCGCCCGGGCCGGGTAGGTCCGGGTCTTGAAGACCCGCTTGCGGTCGTCGGCGCCGAGGATGGACTCCGCCTCGGCGGGCTGCGGTGCGGTGCCGACCGACCCGGACACGCCGCGCCGGGACGCCTCGGGCACCGCCCGGGCGAGGTCGGCCGGCTGCAGCACGCGTCCAGTGGAGGAGACGAGCGCGTCCGGTGCCAGGGCGGCGGCGCTGGCGGTGGCGGGGAACGCCGTGACGGCGCCGGTCAGTGCGGTGGCCGCCGCGGCGCCCAGAGCGAGCCGGCGGGCGGTGCTGTTGAGGTTCATGGACGTGTCCTTCCGAAGCGGGGCGGCCCCTGCAAGCGGCCCTCGGCCAGGAAGAGCGCCCGGCCGCAGGTCTGATACAGCTCCCGGACAGCGGACTGCTCGCCTCCCCCGAACGGCCTACGCTGCACGCGTGCCAGGCACAGGTGCGCCCGCGGAGCCCGGCCGTACCCGGGCGGGCCGCGCGATGTCCTCGTACCTGGACCACCTCGCCGTGGAGCGCGGGCTGGCCGCGAACACGCTGCTGAGCTACCGCCGGGACCTGCGCCGCTATCTCGAGCACCTCGGCGGGCGCGGGATCGACGACCTCGCCGCCGTCACCGAGAACGACGTCACGGACTTCCTGGCCGCGCTGCGCGAGGGCGACGGCGAGCACCCCGCGCTGTCCGCCGCCTCCGCCGGCCGCGGCGTGGTCGCGGTCCGCGGCCTGCACCGCTTCGCGCACCGGGAGGGGCTGACCGCCGGCGACCCGGCGCACCAGGTCAAGCCGCCGGCCCCGGCGCGGCGGCTGCCCAAGGCGCTGCCCGTCGACCAGGTCGAGCGGCTGCTGGAGGGCGCCGGCCCGCCCGACACCGCCTGGGCGCTGCGCGACCGGGCGCTGCTCGAGCTGCTGTACGGCACCGGGGCCAGGATCTCCGAGGCCGTCGGGCTGGCCGTCGACGACCTCGAGCGCGGCGCCGGGCTGGTCCGGCTCGACGGCAAGGGCGGCAAGCAGCGGGTCGTTCCCGTGGGGTCGTACGCGGCGCGGGCGGTGGAGGCCTACCTCGTACGCGGCCGCCCCGAGCTGGCCGCGGCCGGGCGCGGCGACCCGGCGCTGTTCCTGAACCGGCGGGGCGGGCGGCTGTCCCGGCAGAGCGCCTGGGCGGTGCTGCGGGCCGCCGCCGGCCGGGCCGGGCTGTCCGGGCAGGTCTCGCCGCACACCCTGCGGCACAGCTTCGCGACCCACCTGCTCGACGGCGGCGCGGACGTCCGGGTCGTGCAGGAGCTGCTCGGCCACGCCTCGGTGACGACGACGCAGGTGTACACGCTGGTGACCATCGACCGGCTGCGCGAGGTCTACGCCACCGCCCACCCCCGCGCGCTGTAGCCACCCGGGCCGGGCTGCGCCCTAGGATCCGGGTCGGAGCGCGGGGCGGCCGCAGCGCCCACGCCGGACCGGACGGAGCGCGCAAGCATGTCGAGCAGTGGAGCCCTCGGGTCTGCGGGCATCCCCATCAGCCTGCTCGCCGGGGAGGCCGCCGGCGTCGGCCCGACCGGCCGGCCGCGGCCGGTGTTCCCCGAGCCCGAGCTGATCGACCGGCACGGCCCGGCGCGGGTGCTGGCGCTGTGCAACCAGAAGGGCGGCGTCGGCAAGACCACGACGACGATCAACCTGGGCGCCGCGCTCGCCGAGTGCGGCCGGCGGGTCCTGCTCGTGGACCTCGACCCCCAGGGCGCGCTGTCGGTCGGCCTCGGCGTCAACCCGCTGCAGCTCGACAAGACCGTGTTCAACCTGATGATGGAGGGCGCCCCGGTCGACGAGGTCCTGCTGCGCACCGACGTCGAGAACCTCGACCTGATGCCCAGCAACATCGACCTGTCGGCCGCCGAGGTGCAGCTGGTCAACGAGGTCGCCCGCGAGCAGACCCTGCGCCGGGTGCTCCGCCCGGTCCTTGCCGACTACGACGTCGTCCTCATCGACTGCCAGCCGAGCCTCGGCCTGCTCACCGTGAACGCGCTGACCGCCGCGCACGGCGTGGTGGTGCCGCTGGAGTGCGAGTACTTCGCGCTGCGCGGCACCGCCCTGCTGCTGCAGACGATCGAGAAGGTCCAGGAGCGGCTCAACCCGGAGCTGGAGCTCGAGGGCATTCTGGCCACGATGTACGACGCCCGCACGCTGCACGGCCGCGAGGTGCTCGGCACCGTGGCGCAGGCGTTCGGGGACAAGCTGTTCCACACGGTCATCAACCGCACCGTCCGCTTCCCCGAGACGACGGTCGCCGGCGAGCCCATCACGACGTACGCCTCGAGCTCGGCCGGCGCCGCCGCCTACCGCGACCTGGCCCGCGAGCTCCTCGCGCGCAGCACCGTGCGCTGAGGTGCTCTACGCCCTCGGCGACCCGCAGTCGTTCGTCCTGCTGGTGCTCGCCTTCGTGGCCAGCGGCACGGTCGCCGGCTGGCTGAGCGCGCTGGCCTGCTCCCGGCTGGGGCTGCGCGAGCCCGGCCGCCGCGCCCCCGACCCCCGCCGGCAGCTGGACCCGTTCGGCTCGGTCGGCGCGGCCATCGCCGGCATCGGCTGGGCCCGGCCGATCGAGGTGCCGCAGCAGCGCCGCGGCGCCGGCGTCGCGCTGGCCGTGCTCACCGGACCGGTCGTCGTCCTGCTGTTCGGCCTCGCGGCGCTGGCCGGCTTCGGGGCGGCGTACGGGCCGGTGCCCGCGGCGGCGACCCTGCTGCAGAACGGCGTGCCCGGCCTGCCGTTCGCGGAGCGGGCGTGGTTCCTCGGCGGCCTCATGGCGACCTACGTCGGCGCCCTGTCGCTGGTTCCGCTGCCGCCGCTGCCCGGCGGCTTCGCGATGTTCGCCCTCGCGCCCCACACGTCGGGCTGGCAGAAGGCGCACTTCCAGCTCGTGGAGCGCAACATCGGCACCGCGGTGCTGCTCGCCCTGCTGCTGATCCCGCTCGGCAGCTCGGTCGCGCTGCTGCCGCGCGTGCTCGACAGCTTCCTGGACCCGCTGGTGCGGGCGGTGTCGGGGGGCTCGTGAGCGCGTTCTCGGTGCACCTCGACGGCGTGTTCGAGGGGCCGTTCGACCTGCTGCTCGGCCTGATCGCCAAGCACCAGCTCGACGTCACCGAGGTCGCCCTGTCGCAGGTCACCGACGAGTTCATCGCGCACATCCGGGCGGCGGGGCCGGAGTGGGACCTCGGGATGGCGACCGAGTTCCTCGTCGTGGCGGCGACCCTGCTCGACCTCAAGGTCGCCCGGCTGCTGCCCGGCCCCGACGTCGAGGACCCCGAGGACCTCGCCCTGCTCGAGGCCCGCGACCTGCTGTTCGCCCGGCTGCTGCAGTACCGCGCGTACAAGCAGGCGGCGGCGCACCTGGCCGGGCTGCTGGAGCGGCAGTCGACCCGCTTCGCGCGGTCGGTCTCGCTCGAGCCGCGCTTCGCCGGGCTGCTGCCCGAGGTGCTGCTCGGGCTCGGGCCGCACGAGTTCGCGGCGCTGGCCGCCCGGGCGCTGGCCCCCCGGCCCGACCCGGTGGTCGCGGTGGACCACGCCCACGGCGGCACGGTGAGCGTCCGCGAGCAGACGGCGCTGCTGGCCGAGCGGCTGCAGCGCACCGGCGGTGGCTCGTTCCGCTCGCTGACCGCCGACTGCGACGGCACGCTGGAGGTCGTCGCGCGCTTCCTGGGGCTGCTCGAGCTCTACCGGGAGGGCCTGGTCGCCTTCGACCAGGCGGAGGCGCTGGGGGAGCTGCGGGTGCGGTGGACGGGCGCCGCGACCGGCCGGGTCGACCTGTCGAGGGTCGACCCATGAGCTCCCCGTCGCTGCCGGCCGTGCTCGAGGCGGTGCTGCTGGTGTCGGACGTGCCGCTGTCGGCGGTGCTGCTCGCGCAGGTCGCCGAGCGCCCGACGGCCGAGGTGCTGGAGGTGCTGCACCGGCTCGCCACCGACTACGCCGAGCAGGGCCGCGGCTTCGAGCTGCTCGAGGTCGCCGGCGGCTGGCGGCTCTACACCCGCAGCGACTGCGCGCCGTACGTCGAGCGGTTCGTCCTCGACGGGCAATCTGCCCGGCTGACCCAGGCGGCGCTCGAGACCCTCGCCGTGATCGCCTACCGGCAGCCGGTGACCCGGGCCCGGGTGAGCGCCGTGCGCGGGGTCAACGTCGACGGCGTGGTCCGCACGCTGATCGCCCGCGGGCTCGTGGTCGAGGCCGGACCGGATCCGGACAGCTCCGCGACGCTGTACCGTACGACCGACCTGCTTCTGGAGCGGCTCGGGCTGAGATCGCTCGACGAGCTGCCGTCGCTGGCCCCCTACCTCCCCGATCTGGGCGAGCTCGATCCCGAACCCTGAGGTGCCGTTCCGTGTCCACGTCCGACCCGTCCGACGAGGGCATCCGCCTGCAGAAGGTGCTCGCCGGCGCCGGCCTCGGGTCGCGGCGGGCCTGCGAGGTGCTGATCGGCGAGGGCCGGGTGTCCATCGACGGCGAGACAGTCAAGGAGCAGGGCCGCCGCGTCGACCCCGAGACCGCCGTCATCCGGGTCGACGGCATGCGCATCACGACCTCCAGCAGCTCGGTCTACCTGGCGCTCAACAAGCCCAAGGGCATGGTCAGCGCGATGACCGACCCTGAGGGCCGCCCCAACGTCGGCGACCTCGTCGAGGGACGCAAGGAGCGGCTGTTCCACGTCGGCCGGCTGGACGCCGACACCGAGGGGCTGCTGCTGCTCACCAATGACGGCGAGCTGGCGCAGCGGCTCACGCACCCGTCGTACGAGGTGCCGAAGACCTACCTGGCCGAGCTGATCGGGCCGCTGCCGCGCGACGTCGGCCGCCAGCTCCGGGCCGGCGTCGAGCTCGAGGACGGCATGGCCAAGGTCGACAGCTTCAAGCTCGTGGACTCGGCCGCCAACCGGGTGCTGGTCGAGATCGTCCTGCACGAGGGCCGCAAGCACATCGTGCGGCGGATGCTCGAGCAGGTCGGCTTTCCGGTGCAGCGGCTGGTGCGGACCGCGGTCGGGCCGGTGCAGCTCGGCTCGCAGAAGTCCGGCCGGCTCCGCCCGTTGACCCGGCAGGAGCTGGGCGCGCTGTACGAGCTCGTCGGCCTGTAGGTGCCCGCTGACGTCCTGGTCGTCGGCACCGGCCTGATCGGCACCTCGCTGGGGCTGGCGCTGCACGGCCGCGCGGACGTGCTGCTCACCGACGTGCAGCCGGCCGCGCTGGCGACGGCGGTCGCGCGGGGTGCGGGCCGGGTGTGGGACGGCGCCGAGCCGGCCGCAGTCGCGGTGGTGTGCACGCCGCCGGCCGTGGTGGCCGCGCAGCTGCTCCGGGTCGCTGCCTCGGTGCGTACGGCGACGCACGTCTGCTCCGTGCAGGCGCCGGTGCAGGCCGCGCTCGAGGCCGCCGGCTGCGACCCCGCCGTCGTCTGCGGCAGCCACCCGATGGCCGGCCGGGAGCGCGGTGGGCCGGAGTCGGCGCTGGCGTCGCTGTTCGCCGGTCGGCCGTGGGTGCTGTGCCCGTCGCCCCGGACGTCCGGGCAGGCGCTGGCGGACGTCCGGGCGCTCGTCGAGCTGACCGGAGCCGTGCCGGTCGAGCTGGCGCCGGAGCGCCACGACGCCGCCGTCGCGCTGGTCAGCCACCTGCCGCAGGTCGCCGCCAGCGCGCTGGCGGCCCAGCTGCTGCGCGGCACCCCCGACGCGGCCGCGCTCGCCGGGCCGGGCCTGCAGGACAGCACCCGCATCGCCGCGAGCGACCCCGCCCTGTGGCGCGACGTGCTCGCGCTCAACGCCGGCGACGTCGCGCCGCTGGTACGCGCCCTGGCCGAAGACCTGCTGGCCGTCGCCGCGGCGCTCGACGCCGGCCTGGTCGAGCCGGTGGTCGGGCTGCTCGGTCGGGGTGCGCAGGGCCGGTCGCTGGTGCCGGTCAAGCGCGGCGAGCGCGACGCGGCCTTCACCGCCGTCGCCGTCTCGGTGCCCGACACCCCCGGCCGGCTCGCGGCGCTGTTCATCGCGGCGGGGGAGGCGGGGGTGAACGTCGAGGACGTGCGCGTCGACCACGTGCCCGGCAGCCCCCGCGGCGTGATCGAGCTCGCCGTCCGCGCGCCGGCCCGCGAGACGCTGGAGGGCGCGCTGCGGGCCGCCGGCTGGGACGTCGTCGGCTCGTAAGGTCGTGCGGCCGGGCTACTGGCCAGGCAGCTGGTCGCGCACCTGGTCGGTGCTCGGCAGCTCGGCCCGCGCCTTGTCCAGGTAGCTCTGCACCCTGTCGAGCTGGCTCTTGTTGTTGACCACGGCCGTCGCCCCGCCGAGGATCACGCCGCCGAGCAGGACGCCGAGCAGCGCCGTGACGAGACCGCCGATCGCGACGCCCTTGCCCGTCACGCCGGGGCGCTTGGCCATCTTCAGGCCCACGAAGGCCAGGACCAGCCCGATCAGGCCGAGCACGACGGCGACCGGGGACAGCAGCGCCGTCAGCGCGCAGAACAGCGCGGAGATCCCGAACACCAGCGCGAAGGCCGCGGCGGCACTGGTCTTGGCGGGGCGAGCCGGGCGGGTCTCGACGCCGAGCCCGGCCGGGCCGGGGGCCGGCGCCGGGCGTGGGGCCGGCTGGTGGTGGACGGTCTTCTCGGTGCGCTGGAACGTCTGCTCTGGTGCGCCCGAGCGGGGCGTCGTGGAGGTGGCGTCGCCGATGCGGAACGAGCCGTCGGAGGGCGTGGTCATGGCGTGGACGTCCTTGTCTGTTGAAGAGCGTGCGGGCACCCGGTGGGCTGGCTGGCGACGGCGGGCCGGTCCGTCTGCGGGCTCGATGGACCCGGACCCCGACCCCCCGCTGCCCGGCCGGGCCGTCCCGCGTGGTCGCCGGTCGGATGCCCGGCTCCGCGCGACCGACGCCCCGGACCACCGCAAAGGGGGCGACCGGGACGCCGACGATTTGGTGGGCCGTCCGTGTCGCACGCCGTTGCCGCCGTCCCGGCGGCCCTCGACCGGGCCCTAGGCTCGCCCAATGACCTCCGCAGCTCCAGGCCCTCTGGTCGTGGCCCTGGACGGGCCGTCGGGCTCGGGCAAGAGCACGGTCGCGCGGGCCGTGGCGCAGGCGCTGGGCTGGCGCTACGTCGACACCGGCGCGACCTACCGGGCGGCCACGCTGGCGGTGCTGCGGGCCGGGATCGAGCCCGGCGACCGGGCGGCCGTGACCCGGCACGTCCGGGAGGTCGTCATCGCGCTGTCCACCGACCCCGGGGTGCCGGGCGTGCTGCTCGACGGCGAGGACGTGTCCGCCGCCGTACGCACCCCCGAGGTGACGGCAGCCGTCAGCGCGGTCAGCGCCGTACCGGAGGTGCGCACCCTGCTGGTCGGCCTGCAGCGCGAGCTGATGGGCAGCGACGGCGCGGTCGCGGAGGGCCGCGACGTCGCGTCGGTGGTCGCGCCGGACGCGGCGGTCAAGGTCTATCTCGACGCCGACCCGGCCGTACGCGCGAGTCGCCGGGCGGCCGACGCCGACGCCGGCGTACGGGCGGACGCCCCCGACCTGGTGGCCGCCGTCGCAGCCGACCTCGCCCGCCGGGACGCCCTCGACAGCGGCCGGGCGGCGAGTCCGCTGGCGGCCGCGGACGGCGCCGTGCACCTCGACGCGACCGCGCTGACGGCCGAGCAGGTCGTCGCCGCGGTGCTCCGGCTCGCGGCCGACGCCGGGCTCGTCGGCGCCCCCGGGTGACGGTGCTTCCCCAGTGACGGTGCTGCCCCAGTGACGCCGCCGCGCCGCCGCGCGACCGGTCAGCGCCGGCCGCATGTCGTCGCCGGCAGCCGGTGGCTCGGCCGTCGGGTCGCGGGCGCGCTGTTCCGGCTGGAGGTCCTCGGGGCGGAGCACGTCCCGCGTACCGGCGCGGTGCTGCTGGCCGGCAACCACACCGGCTTCGTCGACGGCCCGCTGGTGTTCCTCGTGGCGCCCCGGCCGACCGCCCTGCTCGCGAAGTCCGAGATCTTCGTACGCGGTGGGCAGCGGGCGTTCGGCTGGCTGGGCCTGATCCCGGTGCACCGTGGCGCCGCCGACCGGGATGCGCTGCGCGCCGGGCTCGCGGTGCTGGCCAGCGGGGGAGCGCTCGCGGTGTTCCCGGAGGGCACCCGCGGGACCGGTCAGCTGGAGAAGGTCAACGACGGGCTGGCCTACCTCGCCCTGCGCTCGGGCGCCCGGGTCGTGCCGGTCGCGGTCCTGGGCACCCGCGACGCCTGGCCGCGGGGACCGCTCGTACCGCGGACCAGGACCCGGGTGCAGGTGGTGTTCGGAGCGCCGGTGACCGTCGACGTCGAGGGCGACCCGCGGTCGCGACGTACCGTTGCTGCAGCGGCCGAGCAGCTGCGGGTCGCGCTCGTGACCCATCTGTTGGCCGCCGCTGCACAGCAGCAGGCCCAGGAGCCGAGTATCCGTGAGCGGAGTCGTCGTGAGTGAGCAGGACCTCGGCAGCGAGGGTGGGGCGCCGGCCCCCCAGCCGGTGCTGGCCGTCGTCGGCCGGCCCAATGTGGGCAAGTCGACCCTGGTCAACCGGTTGATCGGCCGTCGGGAGGCGGTGGTCGAGGACGTGCCGGGCGTGACCCGCGACCGGGTGACGTACGACGCCCAGTGGCGCGGCCGCCGGTTCACCGTCGTCGACACCGGCGGCTGGGACGCGGACGCGGAGGGACTGGCGCTGGCCGTCAGCGCGCAGGCCGAGGTGGCGATCTCGGCCGCCGACGCGGTGCTGTTCGTGGTGGACACGCTGGTCGGCGCGACCGACGCCGACGAGGCGGTCGTCAAGGTGCTGCGGCGCGCGAAGAAGCCCGTCGTGCTGGCCGCGAACAAGGTCGACGACGAGCGGGCCGAGTCCGACGCCGCGATGCTGTGGTCGCTCGGCCTCGGCGAGCCGTACGTCGTGAGCGCGCTGCACGGGCGCGGCAGCGGTGACCTGCTCGACGCCATCCTCGACGCGCTGCCGGAGGCGCCCGCGGACGTCGACGCCGGTGAGGGCGGCCCGCGCCGGGTGGCCCTGCTGGGCCGGCCCAACGTCGGCAAGTCCAGCCTGCTCAACCGGCTGTCCGGCGAGGAGCGGGTGCTGGTCGACAGCGTCGCCGGGACGACGCGCGACCCGGTCGACTCGCTGGTCGAGGTCGGCGGCGAGATCTGGAAGTTCGTCGACACAGCCGGGCTGCGGCGGCGCGTGTCGCACGCCTCGGGCTCGGAGTACTACTCCTCCCTGCGTACGCAGGGCGCCCTCGAGGCGGCCGAGGTGGCGGTCGTGCTGATCGACGCCTCCGAGGTGCTCTCCGAGCAGGACCAGCGGATCATCGCGATGGCCGTCGAGGCCGGGCGCGCCCTGGTGGTCGCGTTCAACAAGTGGGACCTCGTCGACGAGGACCGGCGGGAGTCGCTGAAGAAGGAGATCGACCGCGACCTCGCCCGGATCGCCTGGGCGCCGCAGGTCAACGTCAGCGCCCTGACCGGCCGGGCCGTCGACAAGCTCGCCCCGGCCATGCGTACGGCGCTGGCCGGCTGGGAGACGCGCGTGCCGACCGGCCGGCTCAACACCTGGATCGCCGACGTGGTGGCCGAGACGCCGCCGCCGGTGCGCAGCGGCAAGCAGCCCAAGGTGCTGTTCGCGACACAGGCCGGCACCCGCCCGCCGCGGTTCGTGCTGTTCACCAGCGGCTTCCTCGAGGCCGGCTACCGTCGCTTCCTCGAGCGCAAGCTGCGGGAGGACTTCGGCTTCGCCGGCACGCCGATCGAGGTCAGCGTCAAGGTTCGCGAGAAGCGCGGGAAGTAGCCCGGACAGGGGTCAGCCCCCGGCGCAGCAGAACGCCGGGGGCTGACGGATTCGGGAGGACTAGCGCTGCCGGGTGGGCACGTCCTCGTCGAGCTCGATCTGCTCGCTGCGTACGGTCTCGTCGACCCGGACCTCGTCGCGCACGACGTCGGTGTCGAGCCGCACCCGCTCGACCGGGACGGTCTCCTTGGTGACGACCGCCTTCTCGGCGTGCAGCACGACCTCGTGCTCCTCCTCCGACAGGTCCGGCCCGGACAGCGCCGAGCCGACGTTCGCCTCGGTGACCGGCTCGCGGACGACGCGGACCTGCTCGGAGGTGACCGGCACCGTCTGCGTGACGTTCTCGGTGACGATCCGCTTGCGCAGCCGGGCGCGCCCGGTCTCGACCCGCTGCGTGCCGACCTGCAGCCGCTCCTCCGACCGGGTCATCGCCTCGTCCGTGGTGGGACCGGAGGTGTCGTGCCCGACCTGGCCCCGGCCCACGGTCGTGGTGCCGGTCGCGCTCTCGTCGTAGCTCCGCTCGTAGCCGTCACCTGAGCGGCTGCCGGACAGGCGGTAGTGCGCGTACAGCCGGTCCTCCTCCTGCGAGGACAGCTCCTCGTCGGCGGCGACCCTCGGCGCGTCCTTCACGAGGTCCTTGTCGTAGGGCACCACGAGCGAGTTGCCCTGGAGGGTCGCCTCGTCGAGGGGGACGAAGCTGGCGTGCGAGCCGAACAGCCCGGTCGACACGGTGACGAAGGTGCCGGTCTCGCCGTCGGTCGACTCGTACACGTCGGCGACCTTGCCGATCTTGTGGCCGTCGGCACCGACGACCGGCGTGCCGGGCAGGGACGTGAGGTCATGCTCGGAGATCACGGGAGTTCCTCTCGGTAGGGGTGGACGGGACGGTCAGCGCAGGGGCGCGCGGGTCGAGCCGGCGGTGGGCCCGGTCGGGTCGGTCGGGTAGGCGCTGGTGGGCGCGCTGGCGGTGGCGGCCTGCTGCCGCGCGTACTGCGCCTCGTCGCTGGCCTTGGTGAGCGCCGCCTCGAGCCGGCTCTGCATGGGCCGGATCAGCCCGCCGCCGACGCCGACGACGAGGATGCCGCCGACGGTCGCGAGGATGGTGATGAGCACCGGGCCGGTGACGGAGGTGGCGATCCCGACCTGGTCGAGGGCGGCCTTGAGGAAGCCGAGCAGGACCAGCGCGCCGACGACGTCGCCGAGGATCTTGCCGTACGACAACCCGCCGAGCGCGTTCTCGAGCAGCTTCTTCACGGCACCGGCCACGACGCCGCCGAGCACCACGAGGATGACCGCGACGATGATCCTGGGGATCAGGGCGATGAAGGCCGCGAGCGGAGCCTGGAGCGCCTGGATGCCCAGCGTCCCGATCGCGGCGGAGAGCACCGGGATGAAGATGGCGTAGAAGACCAGCTTGCTGACGATGTCGCTGGCGTCGTACTGGCTGCTGGACAGGGCCTTCTTGACCGGCCCCTTCTCGACGGCCTCGTCGAAGTGCAGCCGCTCCAGGACCTTGTCCACGATCTTGGCGATCGCCTTCGCGATGAAGTAGCCGACGATCAGGATCACCAGGAAGCCGACGAGCTTGGGGACGAACGTCGTGACGGTACGGAGGCCATCCGTCACGGTGCTGCCGAAGTCCACGGCGGCGAGCGGCTGGGTCATGGGGTGTGTTCTCCTGCGGGTCCGGGGCCTGGCGCGCCGGGAGGTCCCGGCCCGCGGTGTTCGGCGCGGCAGTACCCGGACAATCTCCCCCGGAACGACGCAGCCGAGCGACGAGTTGGAGTGCTGGACGTGTCGCAGCCGCCTCGCGGGGGATCGCCGACGCGGAGGGGGACACGGTGGCAAGGACAGCGGTCGAGGACGCCGTGCAGGAGACCGACCTGCTGCGGCTGCGCGAGCCGGTGCGGCGCTACCTCAGCCGCACCGTCTCCGACGAGCAGGAACTCGACGACCTGGTCCAGGAGACCCTCCTTCGGGTCTGGGAGGTGCGCGGCCGGGTGGGTCGCGCGGCCGCCGCGGCGTACGCCGTCGCGACCGCCCGCAACCTGGTGCAGAACCGGGAGCGCGCCCGGCAGCTGCACGCCCGGCACGCCCACCGCCTGCACGAGCCGGACTTCGTCGACGGCCCCGAGGTCGACGCCCTGCGGCGCGAGGAGCGGATGGCGGCCGCGCAGGTGGCCCGTACGCTCGACGACGACGACCTCGCGCTGCTGTCGCCGGCCGCCGCGGGGGCTGCCTCCCCGCAGGAGCGCACCGCCCGGCGCCGCTCCCGGCTGGCGAGGGCGCGCGCCAAGGCCCGGGTCGACTACCTGCTGCACCTGCGCCGGCTCGTCCTGCCCACCTCGCGCTGCCGGCCGGTGCTCGAGGCGCTGTCGGCGGGGGACCGCCGCCAGCAGGAGCGCACCGGGGTTGCGCGGCACCTGCTGGGCTGCCCGGTGTGCGCCGGCTGCGCCCCGGCACTGCTGGCCCGCGAACGCCGGATGTTCGGCTTCGTCGCGCTGCCGCTGCTGATCCTGCTGGAGCCGCTGCGGCGCACGTTCGCCCGGGCTCCGCGCACCGTGTCGGCGGCGACCGCCGCCGCCGTCGCGGTAGTGGTAGCAGGGTTGGTCGTGGCGCTGTGGCCGGCCGGTACGACGTCGCCATCCGCTCTCCCGGCAGCCGCGCCGGCAGCGCCCGCGCCCGCCGCGCCCGCCCCGCCCCCTGGGCTGACGCTCGACGCCGGACAGGGCTTCGACATCGCGCTGCCCGACCTGCTGGGTCGCCCGGTCGCCGCCCGCGGCGTCCTCGTCCGCAGCGTGCCCGCCGACGAGGGGTTCTGGGTCGGCCCCGACGACGCCACCCAGCTGTTCGTGCACCTGCCGGAAGGCGTCGAGTCACCGCAGGCGGTACGCCCCGGCGACCGGGTCAGTTTCACCGGCACCGTACGGGCGCTGGAGCCGGCCGTGGTGGGCGGCGTTGACCCGGCCGAGGGGCTGACCCAGCTGACCCGCGAGGGCGGCTACCTGTCGGTGCCCGGCGGGCAGCTGATCGTCGACCCGGCGGGCTGACGGGGGCGGCGGCGCCGCCCGATCCGGTAAGGTGCTGACGCACGGCGGGCTGTGGCGCAGCTTGGTAGCGCACTTGACTGGGGGTCAAGGGGCCGCAGGTTCAAATCCTGTCAGCCCGACAGGGAAAGGGCAGGTCAGGCCGGAGAAGCAGTGACTCCGACCGGAATTCGCCGAGGTTCGTCTGCTACCGGTTGCTACCGGTAGCAGGCGACCTTCCCCAATCAAACGGCGCGCGGCTGTGGGCAGCCGGCGACGATCGCGCGCAAGATGCTGCTTGTGGGGTTCGCTTCTGGCTCGAGGACAAGGGCTACGGGGTCATCGACTCGCCAGACACACCCGGTGGGTGTTGGGTGCACTTCAGCGCGGTTGCTGTTGCGGGGTACAAGACGCTTGCACCCGGCGAGCAGGTGCGCCTTGAGTGGGAGGAGGCTGCTCAGGACGGCTACCGGTACCGCGGCCTCCGCACCTGGCCCGCCGACCGGCCTCCCGTGGACGGGCTCGACCGACCGGACTCGGGTGGGGCCTACAGCAGCAGCCTGACGATCACGACGGCTGACGACCCCGCCCGGCCCGGTCCCCAGCCTCGGCCGTCCCCAGAGCTCTGACGTGCCCTGCGGGTAGACCTGCCTGAGCCCCGGCGGCTGTCCAGGTCGACAACGTTGAGGTCCATGCTCCGCCCGCCGAAGCAGCCGTCAGCCGACGACCAGCGTCAGGCCGTACGTGCTGAGGATCTCGCCGAGCGGCTGGAAGTAGGTGGTCCCGCCGCTGCTGCAGTTGCCGCTGCCGCCGGACACGACGCCCTGAGCCTGGCTGCCGGACAGGAACGACCCCCCGGAGTCTCCTGGCTCTGCGCACGCGTTCGTCCTCGTGAGGCCACTCACCGTGCCTTGGGGATAGTTGACGGTCGCGTTGACGGCTTGGACGGTCCCGCAGCGCCAGCCGGTGGTGGAGCCGGACCGGCACACCGCCGCCCCGATGGGCGCGGGCGTCGAGCCGGTCACGGTGACGTACGCGCCGTTGTACCTGTTGACCCGGGGGGTCGGCTGCCAGGACGAGTTCGTCTGCACCCAGGCGTGGTCGTTCCCGGGGAACGAGCTGCCTGCGAAGGTCCCCTGAGTGACCCGGTTGTAGCCGGCTGTCGCGGCGCCCCTTCGGCCGCAGTGACCGGCCGTGACGAAGCCCGGGCTCGTCCCTCGCCGCACGCTGAAGCCGACCGAGCACCGGGGGCTGCCGATGTAGAAGGCATCACCACCTCGGACGTCGTAGAAGGGCCGTGGCAGCTCGTCCACCTTCACGATGCGGACGGGGTCGGCGCCGGCGCCGCTCGCGCGCACGAAGCTGCGCGCGTCGTCGACGTCGGTCGCCTCGACGACCACGGTCCCCGTGGACTGGTCGACGTACCAGGCCGCGACGGTGTGCCTGGCCTTGCCTGCGGAGAGGTCGAGCTTGGCTTTACCCGCGCTCGGGTCCTTCTTCGGCTGGGCCGCGGCAGGGCCGGTGGCGGCGGACGCGGTTGCGGCCGACAGCAGCAGTGCGGGCGGGAGGGCCAGTACCGCGAGCGTGCGGGCGATGCGACGGTTCACAGGGGCTCCTGGAGGGGAAAGACGACTCAGATGGCCGTGCCGGCCGCCCGCGATCATGCGGCAACGTACGGGACAGGCAGGCCGGTCGGCGCGGGCGTGTCAGGTAGGTGACAGTCGGCACGGCGCCGCGCTCGGGCCGCCTGCGACGCGTCGCAGCAGGTCGGGTTCGACAATGCGTAGGCCGACGCGGGTGCTGCCCGACAGGGCTCCCGCGTGGAGCAGACTGCCCAGGGCGGCGCTCACCGACTTCCGGCTGGTGCCTAGCTCGGCGGCCAGGGACTGCTGCGTGCAGGCCAGGCGCACCGCTCCGTCAGGTTCGGAGCGCTCGAGCAGCAGTGTCACCAGTCGGCTTGCCACCGGCACAGTGCGCAGCGCCGTCCAGCTGGAGAAGGCGCGGTGCTGCTGAGCGGCTACCTGGGCCAGCAGGGCGCGCTGCCGACCGGCCTCGTCGAGTGTCGACCGGAGCTGGGAGACGGGCACGGACACCACTGTGCTGGTGCTCACCGTAACCACATCGGTGCACCAGCCGGTGCCACTCAAGGCACCGTCCACGCCGAGCAGGTCCAGCCGCGGCCGGGCGTCGGTGAGGCGGAAGCCGCCGATGCTCGTCGGGGTGTGCAGGGCCACGGTTCCGTCGAGCACCGCATGGACCTCGCTGACCGGTGCGTCGCGATGCCCGAGGACGGCGCCGGGCGGCAGCCGCCGCCGCACCACGACGGTCGCGTCGACGCCGCGCAGGGCGGGCACCGAGGTGAGCTCCTGCGGGCTCGCAGGCTCGCCGGCGCCCAGGTCCGTGAGGGGGGCGGGCGGCAGCGTCGCCGGGCGGGCGAAGCGCTCGACGGCTGCGCGGTCCAGGACACGCAGGGACCTTCCGCCGGTCCGTTCGAACAGGCCACGGCGCACCAGCCGTGCCACAGCGGCGCTCTGCTCCTGGCGGGACGCGCCCACCAGGCTTGCGAGCTCCTCCCAGCGCAGCGGCAGGTCGACGTAGTCGTCCCTCGAGAAGCTGCTCAGCAACACCTGACACAGTCGCCGCGGCAGGTCCAGGTCGACATGCCAGCCGACGATCAGTCCAATGGTCCGCAACCGGCCGGCGAGCCAGGTCGTCTGCGCCCGGCGCAGCGAGGGGATCTCGGCCAGCAGGAGTTCGAACTCCGCTCCTGGCACGGCGAGGAGCTCGGTGTGATCTGTGCCCCACACGAAGTGGGTTCGAGGATGATCGAGCAGGGCGCTGGTCGCGCCCCAGCTGCCCTCTCCGCGACCGCCGTAGGCGCAGACGAACGACGTGCGCGGCCCCTGGTAGGCCCCGTTGAGGTAGCCGCTGACCACCCAGTACAGGTGCTTGGGACTGTCCCCGGGCCGAAACAGCAGCTCACCGGGACGCAACCGGACCAGGTGGGCCACCGAGGCCAACCGGGCGAGCTCGGCCGGTGACACGCCGACGAGATCCACCTCGCCCTCCAGCAGCGCAGGGTTGATCACTCGGCAACCCTTCCACCCCGGCACGGGCCATGTCGTGCTGGGCGATGACCGAGCCGGGGCCAGTCGTCACGAATGTCTTCCCGGGCAGAAGGGGCACAGCGACCGCGCTGGGCCGTACGGGTGACGGGCCCTTGTCCGCTGGTGGTCGAGCCCGGCGTCGGGCAGGGTCAGCCGGTGCAGGCCCTGCTGTGGAACGCCCCGCGGTGGGTCTGGTGCGCGCTCGCTGCGGTGTCGTATGCGCTCGGCGTCGCCGCGATCGGGTGGGTCCGGTTGAGCACGCACACGATTGCGCTGGCCGTGCTGGGGCTGGCCATCGGCACGATCAACGGCCTTCGAGCGCACGCCCGGCACGGCCGCCTGCGCCGGGCTGCCGCCCCGGTACCGGTGGGTCGGCAGGCAGAGGTGCTGCGAGCGGCCGCCCGCGGCCCGGTGCCCGGGGACGAGCACGTACGCGCCGCTGCCCGCCGTGTGGTGACTCACCGCCTGTCGGAGCTGCGCGACGCGCACGGCGCCGCCGTGGTCCTGCTGACGACGGGCACTGTGCTCTCTCTCGGGCTGGCCGTGACGAAGACGCCGTGGCTCCTCCTCGGGGCGGCCGTGGTGGGCGGCTTGCTCGTCGACCAGACCGTGTACCTGCCGAGGCGTCTGCGTCGGCGGGCTCAGCTGCTCCGGTCTGACACCTGGGACTGAGGGTCGATCCCCCTTCGAACGCGAGGCGCTCGAGGCCGGGGACATACACAATCACGACAGACCTCCGCAGGCCTGTGTCTACGGCGTCTGCTGGTGGGTACTTGTGGCCTGGTCGAGCGTGCGGGGAGGCGGGCGTGATCCGGTTCGGACACCTCGCTGCGCGTGCGCTCGCTGCAGCCGCCCTCCTGGCCGTCGTTCTTGCTGGCGGGCAGTCGGGCCTGGTCGGGACGGTGAGCGTCACGGCGGCCCTGGTGCTGGTGGCGACCGCTGTGGTGGCGGGTTCGGTCCTGGGCTCGGTGCTGGTTCCGGCGTGCGCGTGTCAACCGGGCGGTGGCGCGGCGCGCGCGCTCGGCGCGTTGGTGCCGCTGCCGCGCCAGTGCGAGCCGGACGCACCCGGACGCGCGCTTCCCAGGGCTCCTGGCGGGACGGTCTCGCGCTGATCTGACGTACCGGTCCCCGGTGGGGCCCGGGAGCCGGGATCAGGGCGCCTTGCCCCCTTCGTCCTGGTCCTGGAGTCCTCATGTCTGTGATCGCCCTGCTCGACCCTGCTGTTCAGGTGACGAACGACCTGCTCCTGCGCGTTGCGGACCTGCTGCCTGCCGTGAGCGGCGGTGCAGCGCTGGCCGTCGCCATTCTCGTGGTGACGGTGCTCATCCGGTTACTGCTGCTCCCGCTGGCGGTGCGGGGCGAGCTCGCGACCCGGGCCCGCACCGCGCTTGCCCCGGAGCTCGCCGCCCTCCGCCGCCGCTTCGCCGGTGACCGACAGCGGTTGGCGCAGGAGACCCTGCGCCTGCAGCGCGAGGCAGGGGCCGGTCCGCTCGCCGGGGTCGGCGCCGCCCTGCTCCAGATTCCGGTGCTCACGACGCTGTACCGGGCGGTGGCCACAGCCCACGTCGCCGGGTCGCCGAACGTGCTGTTCGGCGCAGCCGTCCTCGGCGCCCCTCTCAGCGGGCACTGGCCGGGGGTGCTCGGCGCGGCGGGTCTGCTCAGCCCGCCGGCAACCCTGTTCGCCGCTCTGATGACTGCGCTGACGATCGTGGCGCTGTGGACCGGGCGCCAGCAGGTGGCGCGGCTGCGCGCGGCAGGAGCCGACGCTCCCTTGACCGGGCCGACGGCAGAGCGGGTTGCGGTCCTGCTGCCCTTCACGACCGTGGCCTTTGCCGTGATCGCCCCGGTGGCGGTGACCATCTACCTGCTCAGCACGACGACCTGGACGCTGGTCGAGCGGGCGCTGCTGGCCAGGTTCCTGTGACAGCCGTCAATCAGTAGCCCGTTCCCCTCCTGCTGGACACGCTCACGGGCGGTGCGAGATGCCGGCCCGATACCCGGCGGGACGCCGCGGAGCTGGGGGTCAAGGGGCCGCAGGTGCACATCGCCTCGGCCCGACGGTCGAAGGGCTTGAGTCGCAGGTGGGCCCCTCCTGCTGCTCCACCGCGCAGACGCCGCGCGTCGGCGTGCGACGGCGCTGCCACCACGGCTGCGCCGACCCATGCCCGAGGGCCTCGCGGGGCGTAACGTCCGCAGCCATCCGCCGGAGGAGCTCTCTCGTGACCACCTCAGCGCCACCCATCGACGACGTCGTCGACACCGCTCGCTACCCACTGTCGTCGCCGGGCAGCAGCGGTTGGACCGCAGCGGTGGCCCGGGCCCGCCACGAGCTGTCGAGCCGAGGCTGCTGCGTCCTGCCCGGTTTCGTGCGGTCCCGCCGGCTCGACGCGTTGCGCGAGGAGTGCGCGTCGGTGGCCCCGGCGGCCTACCACGACGTCGAGACGGTCAACGTCTATAACACGACGCCGGACCCGTCCCTGCCGGCGGGGCACCCGGTCCGGACGACGATGGAGCGCGGCAACGCCTTCGTGCCGCGCGACGCCCTCGGGCCGGACCTGGTGATCTCGCGGCTGTACACCGACCCCCAGGTGCAGGCCTTCGTGGCGGCGTGCTTCGACCTGCCCGAGGTGCACGAGCTCGCCGACCCGCTCGCCGGGCTGTGCCTCAACGTCCTCACACCCGGTCGGGAACACCCCTGGCACTTCGACACCAACGAGTTCGCGGTCAGCCTGCTCACGCAGGCTCCGGAGGCCGGCGGCCGGTTCGAGTACTGCCCGGACATCCGGTCGGCGCAGTCGGAGTGCTTCGAGGACGTCGCCGGTGTCCTGGCCGGCCGGCGACCGGACCTGGTGGGCCGGGTCGAGGTGCGCCCCGGAGCCCTGCAGCTGTTCCGGGGGCGCTACGCCCTGCACCGCGTCAGTGCTGTCGAGGGCGGCACCGCCAGGCACTCGGCGATCCTCGCGTACAGCCGGCGATCCGGTGTGGTCGGCTCCGTCGAGCGGACCCGGCAGCTGTTCGGCCGGGTGCTGCCGGTGCACCTCGCCGCCGAGGGTCGTGGGGTCCGGGGCGACGCGCTGCTGGACTGACAGTGCGCCGTCAGGCGGGCGCCGGCGCGTCGCGCAGCAGCGCGCCCAGCTCGAGCAGCGCGCGGCGCAGCTCCCGGGCGAAGACCTCGAGCTGTGCCGCCACCGCCCGCGGAGTGCTGAGGTAGACGTTGAAGCGTTCGGGCAGGAGCACGTAGGCGACGCCGATGCACCGGGGGCTGGTCGACCCGAACCCGAAGTGCTGGATGTGCCGGGACGGTGCGGAGCTGGTGCTGAGGTAGTCCTCGCGCATGGTGACCCAGCCCGGGCTGTCGTACAGGGCGAGCGGCTCCCCGCCCCCCAGGCGCTGCTGCAGCAGCTGCAGCTCCCACAGGTGCTGCTCCGGGGCCTGGCCGGCCTGGCACTGCCGGGCCCGGTCGCTGTGCCGGGTGGCTGCTGCCCGGAACGCGTCCCGGCGGGCGTCCGCGCTGCTGCCGATGTCGTTCATGGCCGCGACGAACGTCAGCACCTCGGGTGTGACGACGCGCATGGCCTCGGTGCGCCCGTGCCGGTACTGCCGGGTTGCGATGGACTCGTAGGTGGCCCCCACGAGCCCCTTGGCCCGATGGTGGGCGAGCTGGTAGGCCAGCTGCACGAACGCGTCCGGGGACGTCCCCAGCGCCTTGATCCGCTCGGTGCCGACGTCGGGGAACGACAGCACCGCGGTGGCGGTGCCGGCGGCGAAGTCGGCGAAGGAGGACGCGGCGTCCTCGACGGCGGTTTGCAGGGCCGCGTCGAGGACGAAGCGGACGGGACGTACGGCCGGGATCTCCTGCTGGTGTCCCGCCGACGGCGGGGAGCCGTCCCCCCTCAGCACGGCGTCGACGACGTCGAGGATGGTCGTGCCGTCGAGCTTGGAGTGCTCGGCGTTGAGCCCCGCCCGTCCGTCGGCGAAGACGATGAAGGACAGGGCTTTGTCGAACCACCGGTTCGCGCTGTTGCCGTGCAGCAGCAGGTCGCAGGCGGAGTGCACGTTCTCGGGGACGAGGTCCTCCAGGCACACGCAGAACAGTGCGGACTCCACGACGTCGAGCGCCTCGCGGTTGTCCGGGGCGGCCTCGAGCAGCGCGTGCCGGGTGGTCGCCCAGTCCTCGCGGGCCTGGGTGGTCAGGTGTCCCACGGAGGTGCCGGGGGCCGCGTCCGACGTCGTCCGGGCCAGCACCGCGCGAAGGCCGGCTTTCAGCTCCTCGAGCGTGCAGCGCCGACCGTCCGCGCGAACCACGTCGAGGCTGTAGGCGTGACCGCGGTGCAGCACCAGCACGTGCCGGGCCGCAGCGGCAGCGCCGGCCCCGTCGCTGCCGGGCCAGCGCACGGTGTCCTGCCCGTGACCGGGGATCCGGGTCGTGGAGAACACGTAGCGGGTCTGCTCCATCGACAGCGGTCGCCCCCGCTGCAGCACCGGCGGGAGGCGCTCCTGGTCCAGCTGCGCCCTGTAGTCCAGCGCGCCTGCCATGAGCGCGGCGGCCCGCTCCACCTGGCCCTCGGAAGCATCCTCGAACAGGAAGAAGAAGTTGGCGTTCAGGGCGATCCGGTCGCGTCGCCCCAGATAGCGCTGCCGCCAGAAGTCGTCGAGCCAGCTCGCGACGTCGGGGCGGGCGTCGTACTCCTCCAACGCCGCCTGGAGCCGGCGGCCCGGGCCCCCGGGGGCCAGCAGCTCCTGCACGGCCGCCTCGGTGACGGCGAGCTCCTCGGGGGTGAGCAGCGGCGCGGACCACTCCAGGAAGCGTGCGGCACTGTCCTCCAGGGCCGGGAGCGGGACCCGGGGCAGTCGCGCCTCGCGCGCCAGGACGCTCTGCGCCGGTGTGCCGTCGTCGGCCGCGGTCATCGCCCACCTCCTGTCGTCGGGGATGTCGTCCGGGGTGTCGGGATGCTCGCACGCGGCCGTGCCCGGCTGCAGAGCTCGCGCAGCGCGCCGCCCGGAGGGGGCCACACGGCCTCCACCCACCTTCGAGCGCTTGCGCCTGCAACGATCAGGGCGCACCGGCGAGCCGCCGGCGCAGGAGGGACCTTTGCCGTGCAGATCGGGATCGACAGCTTCGTGTCCACCGTCACCGACCCGGACACCGGCCGGGACGTCAGCCCGGTCGAGCGGGTGCAGCACCTGCTCGAGGAGGTGGAGCGCGCCGACGAGGTCGGGCTGGACACGTACGGGATCGGGGAGCACCACCGTCCCGAGTACCTGGACTCCGCGCCTGCGGTGCTGCTGGCCGCCGCCGCCGCGCGGACGTCGAGGATCCGGCTCAACAGCGCGGTGGCGGTGCTGAGCGCGGCCGACCCCGTCCGGGTCTTCCAGGAGTTCGCGACGCTCGACCTGATCTCCCGGGGCCGGGTCGACCTCGTGGTGGGTCGCGGGTCGTTCACCGAGGCGTTCCCGCTGTTCGGGCTGGCCCTGACCGACTACGGCGACCTGTTCGCGGAGAAGCTCGAGCTGCTGCTGCAGCTGCGGGACAGCGCGCAGGTGACCTGGTCCGGCCGGCACCGCCCCGCGCTGACCGGCCAGGGCGTCTACCCCCGTCCGCTGCAGGACCCGCTGCCGGTCTGGGTCGGCGTCGGAGGCACGCCCGAGTCCTTCGTACGGGCCGGGCTGCTCGGGCTGCCGCTCATGGTGGCCATCATCGGCGGCCCGCCCGCCCGGTTCCGGCAGCTGGTCGACCTCTACCGGGAGGCCGGTCAGCAGGCCGGGCACGCTCCGGACACCTTGAAGGTCGGCGTGCACGCCTTCGGCTTCGTGGGACAGTCGGACCGGCGGGCGCGCGACGACTTCTACCCCGGCTGGGCGCAGATGTTCACCAGGATCGGCCGCGAGCGCGGCTTCGCGGCGCCTTCCCGCGCGCAGTTCGACGCGATGTGCGAGCCCGACGGCGCGTTCCTGATCGGCGACCCGGCGACGGTGGCGACCAAGGCCAAGCGCGTGCACGACGACCTGGGCGGCCTCGCGCGGCTGTCGCTGCAGATGACCAACGTCCGGCTGGCCCACGACAACCTGCTGCGGAGCATCGAGCTGCTCGGTCGCGAGGTCGCCCCGGCCGTACGCACCGTCACCTAGCCGGGGACGCCGACCTGCAGGGACAGGTACTCCTGCTCGCCCAGGCTCTGCATGAGCGAGAGCTGCGTCTCGAGGTAGTCGATGTGCTCCTCCTCGCTGGACAGGATGCTCTCGAACAGCAGCCGGGTGACGGTGTCGCCGGCCTCCCGGCAGACCTCGAGCCCGCGGCGCAGGGTCTCGATGGCGTGCACCTCGACGGCCATGTCGGCCTCGAACTGCTCGCGGACCTGCTCGCCGACGCGCACCGACCCCAGCCGCTGCAGGTTGGGGTGCCCCTCCAGGAACAGGATCCGGTGGATCAGCTGGTCGGCGTGCTTCATCTCGTCGATCGACTCGTCGTAGGTGTGCTGCGCCAGCCGCGTGAAGCCCCAGTTCCGCTGCATGGCGAAGTGCAGGTAGTACTGGTTGGTCGCCGTCAGCTCGTTGGTCAGAACCTCGTTCAGAACCTGGATGACGCGTTCGTCGCCACGCATACTTCCCCCTTGGTGAGCGGAAGCGCCACGTTAGCCCGCAAGGGCGGCATTCTCGTGGGAAGGGCAGGCGGCCACGGCGGCGGCAGCGGTGCGCCGGCAGATCTCGCGCAGCATCGGGAGGCAGCCGCCGCAGTCGGTCCCGGCACGGGTGGCGCGCACGACGCCCCGCACGCTGTCGGCCCCGGCGGCGAGAACCTGCTCCACGACGGCGTCGTTGACGCGGTGGCAGTGACACACCAGCACGGGCGGGACCTCTCGGGAGGCCGGCCCTCGAGCGCGAGGCTGCGGGCCGGCGGGGTGGTGCCGCGACTCCGCGACGTGTAAGGGAAACCTAACCTAGGTCGCCCTGCTGTCAATGCCTGGGCGACACAAGCCCGTGAAACGGGGTCTTCGGGGTACGGCGCAGGGACTGGGGCAGGGTGCCTTCCTGGACGAGGAGGATGTGGACGTGGCGACGTCGGCCGTGGAGATCGAGCGCAAGTACGACGTGCCGGCCGGCCTGGCCGTGCCGGACCTGTCCGCGCTGCCCGGGGTCGCCGCGCTGGTCTCCGAGGGGTACGAGCTCGACGCGACCTACTTCGACACCGACGACCTGGCCCTGCGGGCCGCGGGGATGACGCTGCGGCGGCGCACCGGCGGCGGCGACGCCGGCTGGCACCTCAAGCTCCCGTACGGCGTGGACCGCGAGGAGATCCACCTGGACCTCGGCGACGACTCCGACGTGGTCCCCGCGGAGCTGCAGGCGTTGGTGCGGGCACGCAGCCGGCAGCAGGAGCTGGTCCCGGTCGCCCGGCTCGCCACCACTCGGGGGGTCCACCGGCTGCTGGACCAGGACGGGGCGGTGCTGGCCGAGCTGGCCGACGACGTCGTCCGCGGGCAGACGCTGGGGGGCGCGACCCCGGGAGAGACGCCCGAGCTTCGCTGGCGGGAGTGGGAGGTGGAGCTCGGCGCGGGCCCGCGGGTCCTGCTCGACGCCGCGGAGCAGAGCCTGCTCGGCGCAGGTGCGGTTCCGTCCGGTTCCGGGTCCAAGGTCGGCCGGGTCCTCGGCGCCCGCCCCCAGCCCGACGGCCGCCCGCCCTGGTGGCAGCGCAAGCCGGTGACCTCCCGCAAGGTGACGGCGGGAGGCGTCGTGGTCGCGCACCTGCGCGAGCAGGTCGAGGAGCTGCTGGCCCGCGACCCGCAGGTGCGGCGCGACCAGCCGGACGCGCTGCACAAGATGCGGGTGGCGACCCGACGGCTGCGCAGCGCCCTGCAGTCCTTCCGCCCGCTGCTCGACCGGGCCGAGGTGGACCCGCTGCGGGCGGAGCTGCAGTGGCTGGCCGGCGTGCTCGGGGCGGTGCGCGACACCGAGGTCATGCACGCCCGGCTGCGCGCCCTCGTCGCCGAGCAGGACCCCGAGCTGGTGGTGGGACCGGTCGCGGCGCGGATCGACACCGTCCTGTCGGCCCGCTACCGGCAGGCGCACGACGTCGTGCTGGCCGAGCTCGAGGGCGCGCGCTACCTGCGGCTGCTCGACGACCTCGACGCGCTCGTCGACGACCCGCCCCTGCTGCCCGACGCGCGACGGCGCGCCGCGCAGGTCCTGGCCGGGCCGGTACGCAAGACCTGGAAGCGGCTGGACCGGGCCATGACCGAGGCGGAGCAGGCCACCGGGCAGGAGCAGGACCTGCTGCTGCACGAGGCCCGCAAGGACGCCAAGCGCGCGCGGTACGCGGCCGAGGCCGTCGCGGGCTACTACGGGCGCCCGGCCACGGCCTACGCCAAGGAGGTGACCAGGCTGCAGGAGGTGCTCGGCGAGCACCAGGACGGCGTCGTCACCCGCGAGGCCCTGCGCGAGCTGGCGAGCGCTGCCGACGAGGCCGGAGAGAGCGCGTTCACCTACGGCCGGCTGCACGGCCTCGAGCAGGCCCGGGCCGAGCAGGCGGCGGCGCGCTGGCGGGAGGTGCACGCGCGGGCGTCCGACCGGTCCCTGCGGCGCTGGCTGCGCGCCGCCTCCTGAGGCCACGCAGCTGCTCTGCGCGTACGGGCCGGGGCGGGCGGGAACCCTGCCGGGCATGACGCAGCGCAAGCCGGCCGGTGTCAGCTTCGAGTCGTGGACCGAGCGGCAGCTGCGGGAGGCCCGCGAGCGCGGCAGCTTCGACGACCTGCCGGGCGCCGGCAAGCCGCTGCCCCGCGCCGCCGCCGACGAGCTGGCGTGGGTGCGGGAGAAAGCCCGGCGCGAGGACCTGCCGGTGCTCGCCCTGCTGCCGCCCGCGCTCGCCCTGGCCAAGGAGGTCGAGGACCTGCCGGAACGGCTGGCCCGCGAGCGCTCCGAGCCCCGGGCACGCCGCCTGCTGGAGGACCTGAACGCGCGGATCGACGCTGCCCGCCGCGGCCCGCAGGTCGGCCCGCCGGTGCGCACCGGCCTGCTCGACGTCGAGGCCCTGCTCGCCGGCTGGCGGGAGACGGCTGCACCCCCGGCACCGGAGCCGCCCCCTCCCGCCGCGCCGCCGCGCCGCCGCAGGGGCTGGCTGCGGCGACGCGGCGGGGGCAGCGGACCGGCGCCCGGGTCAGGGTCGGCCTGAGCGTCAGCCGGCCGAGAACGCCGACGTTGACACGCGGACGATGCTGCCGACCGGCGGGCCGCCGTCGGCCATCACCACGCTGCCCGCGTACAGCTTGCCGCTCAGCACCTCCAGCCCGGTCGGGCCGGGCACCGACACCGTGCCGGTCACCTTCCCGTCAGGCCCGAGCCGGTAGATGGTGTTGGTGAACAGCGAGCTCACGAACAGGTTGCCCCCCGGGCCCGCCGCGATGCCCGTCAGCGGCGGCAGCCCGGCGAACTCCTGCACGATGCGCCCGCTGCTCTGCTCGATCTTCCAGACGTGGCCCTCGACCTCGCCGCCCAGCCCGCTCACGTACAGGTAGCCGTCGGCGCCCACGGCCATGCCGGTCGGCACCGAGTCGCAGCCGCCGTTCGGCACGCCGTTGTTCGGCGTCGTGGCGCAGGAGCCCTTCTTGCTGACCGGCAGCACGGTCAGCGCCCGCACGGAGCCGTCCCTGGCCACCGACAGGATGTCGTTGCCGGCCGCGTCGGCCACCAGAGTGCGGTTGGGCTGGACGAGCACGTCGTACGGGTTGGAGAGCGCGTCCGCCCGTGGGCCGGTGCCCTGCCGCTGCCCATCCGGGTTCTGCCGCTTCTCGAACGCGAGCAGGTCGGCGATCTGCACCGGTGTGCCGCCCGGGGCGATCCGTGCCAGGCCGGGCGTCGCGCCGCCACCCTCACCGATCGCGGCGACGACCCGACCACCCAGGCCCACCGAGACCCCGTTCGCGTTGATCTTCGTCGCGAGCACGGTCTTGCTGCCGGTGGCCGGGTCGGCGCGGACGACCTGCCCGGCGAAGGCGTCGGCGATGTACAGCTTGCCGCCGTACGTCGAGACGTTCAGCGGGCCGGTGAGGCCGGACACCACCGTGGTGACCGGGCCGGCCGCGTTCGCGGTCGGCGCCGTCGCGCTGCAGAGCAGCGCGGACAGCCCAGCGGTGACGCTGAGTAGGAGCCGGATCTTCATGCTGACGTCCTCCACGGTGAGAAGTGCGGCGCCATCTCGGGGTGCGCCGGGTCCGAAACCTAGAGGGCGGATGTGACATGTCCACAAGATGTGGACCCACGGCGCTGCGCCGTCTACTCCTGTTGACCACGCTGGAGGCGACGTGTGCGTCCGGCGTTCACCCCGCCGTCCGCGACACGTCGCCTCGTGGCCGTGCTGCCCGTCCAGGCTCGGCGCACTGCCCGGCTGCCGGGCCGGGCTGGGCGGGAGGCGCAATGGGAGTTCTGGGTGCGGCCGGCGAGGACGACGGCCGCCGCCGGGGCGTGCTGGTGACCGCGGCCGAGCCCCGGCGGCGCGACGCCCTGCACGGCCTCGCGCTGCCGACCTTCCGGCGGTACGCCGACCGGTGGGACTACGACCTGCAGGCCGTCGACCTCCCGACCGGGCCGACCTCCGGGCGCGGCACGGTCCGGCTGCTCCGCCGGGCGCTGAGTGAGCACCGCCTGGTGGTGTGGCTGGACCCGGACATGCTGCTGCTGCGGCGCGACGAGGACGTGGCCGGCCTGCTGCGCCCCCGCTCGTTCCAGGGGCTGGTGCCGCGTGGGCAGGGCTGCGACGGCTACCCCGACGCGGGCGTCTGGGTGCTGCGCTCCTGCCCGGCCGCGCTCGCCTTCCTGCAGGCCGTCGAGGCCGCGGTCCTGCGGCCCGGGTCGGACGGGTCGGTGGGTGCCGCCGTCGCCGCATGCCTCGGCGGGCGGGCCAGGGCGTCCGGCGGCACGACCTGGCTGCCCGACCGCTGGAACCGGTCGTACGACGACCCGGACGGCTTCCGGAGTCCCTGGCCGGACGACCGCGCGGACACCTGCGCGCTGCGCCTGCCGCGCGCCGCCTCGGGCCGGCCGGTCACGCCGGCCGACGGCCGGCAGCTGTCCGGCGTCGGCTGAGCCAGGGCAGGGCGCCGGGCATCGGCTGGGCCGAGCGGGTTCAGTCGCGGGACGTACCTGCCGAGGCTGACCCGTGACGTCGGAGGAGCAGGAGCCCCACATGTCCGAGCAGACGACCCGGTACGACGCGCTCCGCGACCAGGAGCCAGGGCGGCCGCCGCCGGCCGCCCGCTTCGACACCACGACGCTGGACGAGCTGGTGGCGCAGCTCGGCGAGCGCGGCGGTGCGCTGCGCGTCGACCTGCTGACCAGCTACGTCGACGAGGGCGACGTGCGGATCGCCGAGATGGTGCAGGGCCAGGCCGACGGGGACCGAGCGGCCGTACGCCGGGTCGCCCACACCATGCGGTCGAGCAGCCAGCTGCTGGGCGTGGACGAGCTCGCGGTCGTTCTCGAGCAGCTCGAGCAGGACGCCGCAGCCGCCGGCAACACCCCGCTGGACGAGCAGGTGGCCACCGCGGCGGCGTTGTACGGCGTCGCCGCTGCCGGCATCGCGCTGGTGCTGGCCGAGCAGGGCACGGGGTCTGTCTCGGCCTGACGGTCGGCCCGAGGCGCCGGGCCGGGGGAGCATCCGTCAGGTGCAGGTGACCGGCCAGGGGGCACAGGCCGCACGTCGGGTCGGGTGTCGGTCCGGGAGCGGGCGGGAGCGCACATGGGCAGGACGGGGCGGCGCCGGCACCTGGCGTCGGCAGCGGCGGCCGGGGCCAACTCGCGGGGCGCCCAGCTGCGCCGGGCCGCGGCCCAGGGCGCGGCGTTGGGGCTCGCCGGCGTCGCCGTCATGACGGTGGGGGAGAAGGCGGAGCAGGCGCTCACCCACCGCCCCGACTCGTACGTGCCGGCCCGCACGCTGCTCACCCTGCTGGGGCACCGTCCCGCGCAGCACGACCGGCCGCTGGTGTGGAACCACCTCATGCACTACGGCACGGGAGCG
>DASTLY010000144.1:0-5124 GCA_035714445.1 Mycobacteriales bacterium | reverse complement strand
CCGTCACGTACTCGACACCGGAGCCTCCCGGACCGCCCGGGTTGACGAGCAGCGAGCCGCGGCGCGCATCGGTGTCGGTGGCCGGCGCCCGGACGACTGCCAGCTCGATGCTGCCCGCCGCGGGCGCGTCCCAGTCGACCGGCACCGTCACCTCGGTGCACTGCAGGCCGTCGTCGCCGCAGTCGCGCCACGCCGGTGCCTGCCCGTAGAAGGCCGCGAGGGCGGGGTCGGCGGCCGGGTCCGCGGCGCTCGACGCGGGCGGGCCCGGTTCGCTCAGGGACGTCGGGGGGCCCCCGCGGGGAGCCGTCGCCTCCGGATCGGCGGTGCAGGCGCCGACGACCAGCACCGCGCACCCCACCAGCGCGAGCAGGGCGGGGCGTGGCGGGACCAGGCGGAGCGGGGTGGGGCGCGTCACCGGCGCATCGTCTCAGGCGTCTGCGGGCACCAGCTGCAGCGCCATCGCCTCGACGACCAGCAGCGGGTTCGCGTTGGTCGTCAGCCGCTCCCGCGTGACCCCGATGGCATCCATCCGCCGCAGCACCTCCTCGGGCGTCGTGCTGCGCACCAGCGCGGCCAGCCGCGTGCGCTCGGAGCCGTTGACGAGGTCGACGTCCGCTCCCAGGTGCAGGACGAGGACGTCGCGGTACACCGACAGCAGGTCGAGCAGCGCCTGGTCGATCACGTCGCGCTTGAGGCGCTGCCCCCGCCGCCGCTGGTCGTCCTCGAGGTCCTTCACCTGCGACCGGACCGACGGTGGGAGCCGGGACTCCCCCTCGAACCCCAGCGCCCGCAGCAGGGCGGACCGCTCCCCTGCGTCCCGGTCGAGCGACGCCGCCGCCGACTCCTCGTTGGCGACCTCCACGAGCTGACCGGCGCGCAGGACGGCATCGCCCACCCCCCGGACCGCGAAGGCCAGGTCGAGGACCTCCCGGCGGCGCATCCGCGCGCCCTCGTCGCGCGCCAGCCGCAGCGCGCGGCCGATGTGGCTCTGCGCCGCGCGGGCCGCGTACGCCGCCATCGCGGGGTCGACGCCGTTGCGGCGGACGAGCAGCTCGGCCACCGCGTCCACCGGAGGCAGCCTCAGCTGCACGGACCGGCACCTCGACCGGATCGTGATCAGGACGTCCTGCGGGCTCGGAGCGCACAGCATCCACACGGTCCGCGGTGGCGGCTCCTCGATCGCCTTGAGCAGGGCGTTGGCGCCCTGGTCGTTCAGGCGGTCGGCGTCCTCGACCAGCACCACCCGCCACCGGCGCAGGCTCGGACGGCGCTGGGCCACCTCGATCAGCGCACGGGCCTCGCTCACCTTGATGATCGTCGCCTCCGTCGCCACGACCGTCAGGTCGGGGTGCGACCCCGCCAGCACCGTGGTGCACCCGTGGCACCGGCCGCACCCGCCCTGCTCGCACTGCAGCGCCGCGGCGAAGGCCCGGGCGGCGGTCGAGCGCCCCGAGCCGGGTGGCCCCGTGAAGAGCCAGGCGTGCGCCGTCCCCGCCACCCGCTCCCCCGCCAGCACCCGGGCCGCTCCCCGCACCGCGGCCTGCAGGACCTCCACGGGTCCCGCCTGCCCGACCAGGTCGTCCCAGACCGTCACCGGCGTCCGTCCGGGACGCCGCCCCGCGGGTCGCCGGGGCTCGGCCCGAACAGCTCGTCGGCGAGCTCGGGCTCGTCGCGTGGGACGTCGTCGAACCAGGACCCGTGCGCCGGAGCCGGGCGCTGCTGCTCGACCCGGTGCCGCTCCACCCGCCGCTGGTGCTCGACGTCCTGCTGGTGCTCGACCCGCTGCTGCTCGACGCGCGGCTCCTCGAGCCGTTGCGTCCGTTCCGCGCGCGCCGCCTCCACCCGCGCCCGCTCGACTCCGGCCGCCTCCGCCCGTGCGGCCTCCGCCCTCGCCGCCTCTGCCCTGGCCGCCTCCGCCCTGGCCGCCTCCGCCCTCGCCGCGTCTGCCCACGCCGCCTCCGCCCGCGCATGCTCCGCCCGCGCCGCCTCGACCCGCGCCTGCTCGGCCCGCGCCTGCTCCGCCCGCACCGCCTGCGCCCGCTGCAGGTCCGCCGCCCGCGACCGGGTCAGCTCCCGTTCGCGCTCGGCCGTGGCCAGTTCCCGTTCGCGGTCGGCCCGTTCCTGCTCGGCCCGCGCCTGCTCCGCCCGCGCCTGCTCCGCCCGCGCCTGCTCCGCCCGCGCCTGCTCGGCCCGCGCCTGCTTGGCCCGCGCCGCCTCGGCCGCGGCGACGGCGCGCGGCGACGGCGGCAGCACGGACGCCAGCCGCGCACGGACCTCCTCCGCCACCGCGTCGGGGGACTGGGAGGCGTCGATCACGGCGTAGCGGCGGGGCTCCCGGCGGGCCAGGGCGAGGAACCCCTCGCGCACGGCAGCGTGGAAGTGCGCCGCCTCCCGCTCCAGGCGGTCAGGCGCCCCCGCGCGACGCGTCCGGGCGGCCGCTGGGTCGATGTCGAGCAGGACGGTCAGGTCGGGGACCAGTCCCTGGGTCGCCCACCGGGACAGGTACGCGACCTCGTCGGCGTCCAGGTGGCGCCCGGCCCCCTGGTAGGCGATGGAGCTGTCCACGTACCGGTCGGTCACGACGACCGCGCCTCGCTGCAGCGCCGGCCGGAGCACCGTCTCGACGTGGTGGGCGCGGTCGGCGGCGAAGAGCAGCGCCTCGGCGCGCGGCGACACGTGGTCCCCGTGCAGCAGCAGCGCCCGGATGCCCTCGCCCAGCGGCGTGGCCCCCGGCTCGCGGGTGCGAACGACGTCATGGCCCAGGTCGTCGCGCAGCCAGCGCTCGAGCGCGGCCGCCTGGCTGGACTTGCCGGCGCCGTCCCCGCCCTCCAGCGCCACGAGGAAGCCGGCGCCCCGCGGCCGGGGGCCGGGCTGCCACGGCTGCGCGACGTGCCGGCGCCGGAAGGCACGCACGACGTCGTCGACGAGCGGCAGGTCGCGGGAGTCGTCCATGGTGCGGTACGACAGCACGCCGATGCCGATGGCCAGGCCGGCAGCGACCAGCAGCGTCAGCGCGGCGCCGTTGTAGGTGATCGACAGGGTGTCGCTGAACTCCGCCCGGTGGGTTCCGATGAGCGCCGCGAGGGCGGGGGCGAAGGCCATCACCGCCACCAGCACGACCCGCGCCGCCGACTGGACGAAGGCGAAGGTGCGGCCGCGCAGCTCGTCGGCCACCTCCAGCCCGAGCAGCGTGTAGCCCGTCACCCAGGCCACTCCCGCGGCGGCACCCAGCAGGCCCGCGAACCCCGTCGCCAGCACGATGTTCGGGATGAGCGCGAGCAGCGCGAGCAGCACCCCCGCGGCGATCACCGCGAGGGCGAACAGGCGCCACCGGGTCAGCTCGGCCAGGACCCGCGGGCCGGCCCACATGCCCGAGGCGAGCCCCGTGAACACCGCCGCGAACAGCACCCCGTAGCCCGGCTCGCCGGCGCCGAGGTCGCGCACGAAGGTGGGCGCCACCCCGATGACGAAGCCGCCCGCACCGAACGCCCCGAGCATGCCGACGACCAGGCCGCGCACCAGCGGGGTCGTGCCGATGAAGCGCCAGCCGTCCAGCACGGTGCGCCAGACCGGCTCGGGGGCGACGCCCTCGCGGCGGGCGGCCGGACCGGGCGGCAGCTCCAGCCGCCAGATGACCGCGGCAGCCACCGCGTAGGTCAGCGCGTTGACGTACAGGGCGAGGTCGTTCGTGCCGCCGAGCACCGACAGGACGTTGTCGAGGGCGCCCGAGACCAGCGCCAGGCCGGTGAAGAGGAGGGCGGCGAGCGGTGCCGACCCGTACGTCGTGGCCAGGCTCAGCTGGTTGGCCGCCTCCAGCCGCTCGCGCGGCACGAGGTTGGGGACCGTCGCGTCCTTGGCCGGCAGCCAGAACAGCCCCACCACCTCGACCAGGACGGTCGCCACGAACAGCCACCACAGGGTGCCCACCACCGGGATGGACACGAAGAGGACGGCTCGCAGGATGTCGCCCACGACCATCGTGACCTTGCGGTCGAACCGGTCGGCCAGCACGCCGGCGAGCGGCCCGAAGACGATCGCCGGGGCGAGGCGCAGGATCAGCACACCGGAGACGGCCAGGTTGGCGGCGGCGTAGGAGGACTCTCGCCCCAGGCTGGCGGCCATCGCTGTGGTCGCCAGCAGGCCCAGCCAGTCGCCGAAGCTCGACAGCCCCAGCGACAGCCACAGCCGCCGGAACGCCGTGATGCGCAGCACCGCCCGGACGTCGTGCGCCGGCGCCTCGTCGAGCGGGCCCGCGACGGCCGAGGGCCCGTCTGCGGCCGCCGGCCCGGGTGCACTGCTCACGTCGTCGAGGGTAACCGCGGGATCCGACGGACCCACCCACGCGCGGGCAGCGGTGGGGCCGCTCAAGTGCCGGGGCACGGTGGTCGACTCGATGGTGTGACCCAGACCGCCGACGCCGCGTCCGGGTGGTCGGGCTTCATCTGCCGCGACGCGGAGGAACGCGCATGGACGCTCGACATGCACGAGCGGATCCGGCCGGTCTCCAGGACGGCGGCGCTCATCGTCGTCGCCGCGGTGGTCGCCATGTTCCCCTGGCTGAACCCCTGGTCCTACGTAGCGGTCGTGCTGAGCTCGGTGACGTTCGCCGTCGCGAGCGCGCTGGTGGACCGGTTCCGCCGCATCGAGCCGATGGTCCTGCTCCTGCCGGTCGTCGTGACGTTGTCGGTCAGCGCGACGGTGCTGAACGGCCGCGAGCTCGAGGGCGACCTGATGCTCTCGGTCTTCACCGTCATCGGCGCCTGCGGTGGGCTCCCCGCGCGGGTGGTGACCGCCTACTGCCTCTACGTCGCGGTGCTCGTCAGCGCGGTGACCGCCGGGCTCCACCCTGCCGAGGTGGCCGCCGAGCCGATGGTCCTGGTGTACCCGCTGGTGTCGATCGTGTCGAGCGCGCTGATCGTGACCGGCATCCGGCGGGCCAGCGTCGACCACCACCAGTCCGCCGTCCTCGACGTGCTGACCGGTCTGCTGAACCGCACCGGCCTGGCGCACCGGGTCGCCGAGCTCACGCACCTGTCGACGGTGGAGCCGGTCCGGGTCGGCGTGGTCGTCCTGGACCTCGACCACTTCAAGGCCGTCAACGACGTCCACGGACACCAGCGGGGG